>CAVZWY010000018.1:0-131223 GCA_963779015.1 uncultured Planctomycetaceae bacterium
TTGGTTGGGGCTGCCGGCCAGTTCGACGAACGTGGCGAACAGCGGATGTTCGCGCAAGAAATCTTGGAACGTAAGATGCTCGACCACCTGCCGCGAAGCGGGTATCCAACCGCCGGCGGCGCAGGCCCGCGCGGCCTCGGCCTCGTGCCCGTCGAAGCCGCTCCAAAACTTCATGAACTCCCACGCGCCGGCGGCATTTCGCGCGCCGCGCGGCACGATGAAGAAATTGCCGTTCACCCAGCCGGCGTTCTCGCGTCCGCCGGGCGGAACCGGCAACGGCACGACACCATAGCGCGGCTCGCGCTCGCCGCGCCGCCGGGCCGCCTCTTGCACGGCGGCAATCTCCGCCACGCGCCACTGCCCATCCATGATCATGGCATAGCGTCCTTCCAACAGCGGGAACGCCACGCCGGGAAGCGACTGATCCCCTTTGCGAAAGCGTGCGACCTGGTCGGCTCCGTACGCGCGACTGAAGGAGGCCATCCAATCGAGCGCCGCCACGATCCGCGGGCTGTCGGCCGTCACGTGCTCGGTCGCGGGATCGTAGAACTCGCCGCCAAACACGATGCCCCACGACCACAGCCGCCGCGGGTCAGGCAAGTAACCGAATCGCTCCCGCGGCAAGGGTGCATCGGGCGGCGCGATCGTCAGTGCCGCCGAGGTCAGTTCCTCGATGGTCGCGGGCGGCGCCAATCCGAACTTGTCCAGCACGTCGGCGTTGTAGTACAGCGCGCGAATGTCCAAGCCGTTGCACAGCGCGTACTGTCGCCCCTGGAAGCCGCCGATTTCGCGGGCCGCGGGAAACAGCCACTCGTCCAGCCGCGCCACTTCTTCGCTCGACGCCAGCTCGTCCAGTGGCACGAGCGCCTCGCGGTGGGCCCAATCGGCCACGATCGGATCGTCCTGGTTGACGACGTCGGGCGGGTCTTCGCCGGCTACGCTGAGAAAAAACTTCAGATCGAGATTGTTGCCCGGCATGGCAATCGCGCGAACGAAGTGCTGCTGCTGGCTGGCGTTGAAGCGGTCGACGACCTGTTCGACGACGGCGCGATCCTTGCCGCCCCAGAAGTGCCAGAACACCACCTCGCGGCGGCCGGCCGGCACCTGCTGCCGCGGATCCTGATCATCGCGAAACGCCAAGGCCACGACAGCGACCAACAGGATGGCGCCGGCCAGCCATTTGGCGCTGTTGCGAAGAGTTCGCGCGTCCGGCGTCGTGGATTGTATTTCGTTCAATTCGTCCATTCGTCCGATCAGCCCTCGGCTTTGCCGGGGGATATGGGCTGCGTTGAGTTTCACATGCCGCATTGTTGCGCCAACAATCCCCCGGCGGAGCCGAGGGCTGAACGCGCGATGTCCGGTGCTCATGGTTGTGGAAATGATCGAGCTCATCGGCCGGCTCCTTGATAGTGCACCCAATGCCGCGCGCTGCGAAACAATCCCAGCGTTACCACCACGATCGCCACGAACATCATCCAGGCAATGGCCGAGGCATAGCCCATCTCCAGATACTTGAACGCCGACAGAAAAACATAGAGCGACAGCACCAGGCTCGAACCGGCCGGCGCGCCTTGGCCTTCGCTGACGATGTAGATTTGCGTGAACGCCTGCACGGCCTGGATCAGACCCATCACCAGGTTGAAGAAGATGACCGGCGAGAGCATGGGCAGCGTGATGTGCCAGAATCGGCGCAGCGGACCGGCGCCGTCCAGCTCGGCCGCTTCGTACAACTGTGGCGGAATGTCTCCCAGCGCCGCCAGATAGATGATCATGAAGTTGCCTACGCCCCACAGGCTCATCAGCACCAGCGCGTCTTTCGAGCCGAACCCGCCGTTGCCGGTGAACCAGCCGGGCAGCCAGGCCGCCTCGGCCGTGCTGTTGAACCAGCCGGGCGTTGGCAAACCGACCCGTGAAAGCAGGTAGTTGACCAGGCCGGCTTGCGGATCCAACAGCCACAGCCACAGCATCGAGCTGGCCACGGCGGGCACCACCGAGGGTAGAAAGAAGATCGTTCGATAGACGGCGCGGCCGCGCACGTTCCATGCCAGCATCACCGCCAGCAGCACGCCCAGGGCAATCGACAGCGGCACGCTCACCAGCGCGTAGTAGGCCGTGTTCCACACCGCCTGGCCAAACCGCCCACCCCTCCACAGCTCTTCCGCCAGGCGCTCGTAGTTGGCCGTGCCCACGTAGACCGGCGAACGCAGCATGTCGTAGCGCTGGAAGCTCCAGTACAGCGACGCGGCGAACGGATAAATCACCAGCACGAACAAACCCAGCAGCCACGGCGATATAAAGAGCAGGGCCGTGAAGGTGGTGCGCTTCTTGTGTGCTGACATTACAAATGGGTCATAGGCCGCGGGGCGAGCTATTACTGGCGCCGCAGCCCGTTGATGTGGCGGGCCACGGTGCGTCGGCAGACATTGTAGTCGGCCAACCAACCGAAGCGAGCCGCACGGGGCGGCGTGAGCGTGCAAGTCCGCACAGCGGGCAGTATTTCGGCCTCCGCGAATTCGTCCACTGCGTGCTACACTTGATCGTCCCCAGCCGTCGCAATCCACACAACCTGGCGCCAACCTATTGGCTGCAACGGGCGCCGATGCGACGAACCGGGGGCATGATGCTCCCCTAAAATCTCCTCGGTTTGTGCATGAAACTATTGGCCACCAAGAGCGCACGGCGGCGTTTCACGGTCGGACGCGACGTCCAAGGCGTGCCGCACATTGCCGCGGGCACCTGGCGCGAGGCGCTCTACGGCCTGGGCTACATGCATGCCATCGATCGCCCCACGCAAATGCTCTTTGCCCGGGCCGTGGCCAGCGGACAGTCGGCCGAACTGATCGCCGCCAAGCCCGAGCTGCTCGAAATGGACCGCTTGTTCCACCGCGTCGGGCTGTATCAACATCTTGACGCCGAAGTGGCCGATCTCGACGACGAGACGTTCGACCAGTTGACCGCCTATTGCGAAGGAGTCAACGACGGCATGAAAGACTCCGGCCGGTCGTTGCCCATGTGGGCCGTGGGGTTCGTCCCCCAGCCGTGGAACCAACGTTCCGTATTGCTGATGGGCAACCTGCTCGCCTACGGCGGACTGGTGGTGGGGCAACAGGAAAACGAACGCATTCTGCTGGAGCTCATCCAGGCCGGCGTCGCGCCGAGAAGCTGCGCGAGCTGTTCAGTCCCCTGCTGGACGACGCCGATTTCGATCTGCTGCGGCAGATCAACATGACGCGGCAGATGTCGGACGAGGCGCTGGAGATGATCACCGACCTGCCGCGTCTGGCGGGCAGCAACGCCTGGGCCGTAAGCCCCCAGCGCAGCGCCACCGGCGGCGCGCTGTTGGCCTCGGATCCGCACCTGGAAGTGAACCGGCTGCCGGCCATCTGGTATGAGGCCGAGTTGCACTGGGGCACCCACGGCGAGCACTACGTGATGGGCGCGACGTTGCCGGGCTGTCCGCTGTTTGCCGTGGCCCGCAATCGCCACGTGGCCTGGGGAGTTACGTACCTCAAAGGCGATACGGCCGACCATTTCATCGAAGATTGCCGCACGGCGACCGACGGCACGCTGCAATATCGCCGGGGCGATTCGTGGCACGATTTTCAAGTGCGCGAAGCGTCGCTGGGCCGCAAGGGCGCCACGGCCGAAACGATGCGCGTCTATTACAACGAGCAGGGCACGCTCGACGCCGAGCTGCCGCCCGGCACGCGCGGCTACTATCTTTCCAGCCGGTGGGTCGGCGACCAGCACGGCTCGGGACGTTCGATCACCACGTGGCTCGACGTGGTATCCGCCGAAGGCGCCGCCGAGGCAATGGACATCGCCCGCGATTGCCCGCTGCCCACGTTGTGCTGGGTGTTCGCCGATCGCGAGGGCCACATCGGCATGCAAGCCAACGGCTGGTTTCCGCGGCGCTCCAACAATCAAAGCGGCATGCTCCCCATTCCGGCCTGGGATACGCGCAATCACTGGCGCGGCCGGTTGGGCACGGGCGTCTTGCCGCGCTCGTACGATCCGCCCGAAGGCTTCGTCGCCACGGCGAACGAAAACGTGAACAAGCCGGGCCAGCCCATGCTGGTCACGTTGCCCGTGCCCGACTATCGCAAGCGCCGCATTGTCGAGCGGCTGCGCGAGATGCCCGAGGCCACGATCGAAGACATGCAATCGTTGCAGTACGACGTGATCAGCCTGCAAGCGCGCGATCTTTTGGCCGTGTTCCTGCCCTGCTTGCCCGAGGGTCCGATCAAGGAACAGCTCGCCAACTGGGACTGCAACTACAAGCCGGAAAGCTACGAAGCCACGCTCTTCTCGAAGCTTTACCGCAACGTGCTGTTGGAAATCTTCGGCCACGAGGAGGGCATCGGCTGGCGGCGCATGATGTACCTTTGCAGCCGCGTCGGTTTCTCCACCATGGTGCTCACCGCGATCGACCGGCTGCTGGTCAAGGACGATTCGTTGTGGTGGCGCGGGCGCGACAAGGCCGAGCTCATCCGCAACGCCGCCGAACGACTGGTCGACGAAAAACAGCAGCCCTGGAGCGTGACCAACGGCTTTCAATTCACCAACCGCTTCGTCGAGAGCCGCTTCGTCGGCCGCACCATCGGCTGGCACACCCGCGAAATGGCGCTGCCCGGCTGCTACGCCACGCCGTTTCAAGGACACCTGCTGCGCCTGCACGGCGCGAAGCGAGCTTCGCCCCCAGCTATCACTTCGTCACCGATCTGGGCACCGACGAAGCCTGGACGAATCTGCCGGGCGGACCGAGCGAAAGCCTCATGTCGGGCTACTACAAGAACGACATCCCGCGCTGGCACAGCGGCCAGTACAAGCGGCTGGCGCCCGAGGCCATGCCGGCTCAGGATTGAGTCAGGGCAATCCGCCCCACCGCGGCGCGTTTCATTCCCGAAAGTGCCAGTGCGGGGCGAGTATCTCTGGGTAGCTGGATTCGCAAGAATTCAGACGACCGCGCTCGGATGTTTCGCGGCGCAAGCTACCGCTGTCACAAAGTGTTGCCACGCACAAAGTATCATCTGCACTTTCGCGCCTCGCGGTGGCCTTGGTATGCTTACTGGAATGGACTCTGCCAGCCTGCCGGATGATGTTTCGCAAGCACCAGGTGAATCGCAGCCCGCGGAGTTGCGCTGGACTGCTGGGCAACACGAGCCCGAGATGCCTGCCAGCGGCGAAAGGCCGCCGCGCGAATTGCGCGGCGCCGATTTGGAAACGGTGCGCCGCCGCATTTTCTTGCCGGTGGCGCTGTTCTTTGCCACCTGCGCCTCGACATTCTTCGCCGGCGCGTTCGGGTGGAATCCCACGGCCTATCTCGACAATCCGCAGGCCGGCCGCGTCGTGTCGGCCAATTGGACCGAAGGGCTGATTTACATGGCCGCCGTGATCGGCATTCTGCTGACGCACGAAATGGGCCACTTCTTGCAGACGGTTCGCTACGGCGTGCCCGCCAGCCTGCCGTATTTCATCCCCGTGCCGATTATCCTCACCGGCACCATGGGCGCCGTGATCGGCATGGAGGGCTCGCGCGCCAATCGCAAACAGCTCTTCGACATCGGGCTGTCGGGTCCGATTGCCGGGCTGATCGTGTCGCTGCCCATCATTTGGCTTGGCATCCAAACGGCCAAAGTCGCGCCCATCACTGGCGAGATTCAATTGGGCGATCCTTTGATCTTCAAACTCCTGCGCGATTACCTCCGGCCCGAGTTGGGAACCGCCGGCGTGCTGGACAAGAACAATCCGCTGCTGATGGCCGGTTGGGTCGGCATGCTGATCACCGGCTTGAACATGCTGCCGATCAGCCAACTCGACGGAGGGCACGTCATCTATGGGCTGTTCGGCCGCAAGTCCCACCTCGTTGCCCGCGCGTTCTTGATCGCGGCCATTCTATTCGTCGTGGTCGGCGAGCACTACAACTGGACCGTGATGCTCGTGCTGGTGATCTTGCTCGGCGTCGATCATCCCCCCACCCGCGACGACAACGTGAAACTCGGCCCGATGCGCACGGCAATCGGCTACGCCTCGCTGGCCATCCCCGTGCTGTGCTTCACGCCGGTGCTGACGTAGAGCGTCGCGCATCTCTTCGGCAGGCCGGTCGAAGAAGCAATCCGCAGATTGCGCAGGATTTCACGGAACGGAAGGGCCGACGTTCACGATCTGCGGCGAACGGCAACAGCCAACAAGCTCAAGCCACTGAGGGCGAGAAGCACTACGCTGGCTGGTTCGGGCACGACAGTGAGACGAAGCGTCGCATTCGGGTTGAAGTAATCCTGGCCCGTGGCGTAGGAAGGGTTCAAAACAAAATCGAACGGCGTTCCATTGAGGAACGTGCCCGAGAGGATCGAACCGCCGCGTTCGGCGAGCACGATCGAATCGCCAACGCGCTCAAGACCCGGAATCGGCGTGCCGTCGAGCAGAAACTCCAAAGCGGAGAATTCAACCGACGATCCAGATCCAGTGTAAAACCCATCGCCAAACACGCCACCGCTGATCGTGGCGGTCGAATAATTGACAATGAAACTTTCGCCGAACATACCGCCGCTGATATTCGCCGTGGAACCATCCAGATCAAAGCCATAGCCGATGGTGCCGCCGCTAACAAACACAGTCGAACCATAATACGCAATAAAGTCATGGCCGACGGTGCCGCCGCTGATGTTCAACGTTGAATCAGCACGTGCATGGAAGCAGCGGCCGACGGCACCACCGCTGATGTTCACCGTGGAACCATCCAAAGCAGAGAAGTAGTCGCCTAGCACCCCTCCGTCAGACAGATTCAAAATCGTGTCAGCGCCCACGTTCGACGGTGCCGGATCGGGAGGGACGTTGATGATCGTCTGGCCGGTTGCCGCGGCGGGTGGCGCGGCGATGGCTAGGATGCCCAGCGCACTCAAGCAGGAGCCTGACAATCGCAACCAAAACGCGGCGCCAATTTGGTTTGAGATCATGAACCAGGCTCCAGCGCGGCCGATTTCGAATTCGCGGATTGCACGTTGCGGTAGATCAACATGCTCTGGACGTGTGCCGTCGTGGTTCATCCAACATCCGGGTCCCGCAATCCAACGTCACATTCCATCCCCTCATCTGCGAAATCTGAGTAATCCGCGGACTCTCTTCTTCCTGAACCGCGATTCGCACCGCCGTCTCAACGAAAGCCTCGCTCACGCCATCGTTTCTCGCGGAAATGTGCCTACTGGGGCATTCGCCGCCGAGTCGCTAGAATGACCTCTTGCTGCTCCAGTGATGGACTTCTCGAGCTTGGGGATCTGCGATGAGCGCACCGCCGTTCGTGCACTTGCACTGTCATAGCCATTTCAGCCTGTTGGACGGCGCCAGCCGCATCGATGGGCTCGTCGATCGGGCCAAGTCGCTGGGCATGAACGCCCTGGCACTGACCGATCACGGCAATCTGCACGGGGCGCTCGAATTCTATCGCACCTCGCGCGACGCGGGCATCAACCCGATCGTGGGCTACGAAGCCTATATCGCCCCGGCCAGCCGCTTTCAACGCGACAGCAGCGGCGGCATGAAAGAGGCCAGCTACCACCTCACCTTGCTGGCGCAAAACCGCACCGGCTTCAAAAACCTGCTGAAGATGGCCAGCCGGGCCTATCTCGAAGGCTTCTTCTACAAGCCGCGCATCGACAAGGAACTGCTCGAAGCCCACAGCGAGGGCATCATCTGCCTAAGCGGGTGCGTCTCCGGCGAGTTCAGCCGCGCCATTCTGAAGGGACACGGCGACGAGCCCGATCTGACCGGCCCGATGGAAATCGCCGCCTGGTTCCACAAGGTGTTCGGCGATCGCTACTTCATCGAGATTCAAGACAACGGGCTGGAAATCCAGCAACTGGCCATGCGCGGCGCCGTCGAAGTGGCCAGGCGGATGGGCCTGCCCCTGGTGGCCACCAGCGACGCGCACTACGTCAATCGCGAGGACGCCGAAGCGCAGGATGTGCTGCTGTGCATCAACACGGGCAAGTTCCGCACCGATCGCGACCGCATGCGGATGGAAGGCGACCAGTTCTTTCTGCGCAGCGCGGACGAAATGTTCGCCGCCATGCCGACGCAGGAAGAAGCGCTGCGGCAAAGCCAGGCGATTGCCGACTCGGTCGACATCCAGTTGGACCTGGGCCAGCGACACTTTCCCACCTACACGCTGCCACCAGATCGCACGGCGGAAGACTACTTGCGCGAACTGTGTCTGACCGGCCTGAAGGAGCGCTACGAGGGCAACGAGGAAATGCTGCCCGGCGGCGAGTTGGACCCCGCCGTGCTGGAGCGGCTCGATTTCGAGCTCTCCGTGATCGGCAAGCTGGGCTTTCCGAACTACTTCCTCATCGTGTGGGACTTCGTGCGCTGACTCGCGCGAGCGCGACATTCCGGCCACGGCGCGCGGCAGCGGCGTCGGCTCGCTGGTGTCGTATGCGCTTTATCTCAGCCACGTCTGCCCGCTGAAGTACGATCTGCTGTTCGAGCGATTCCTGGACGAGAGCCGCAAGGAAGCGCCGGATATCGATATCGACTTCTGCAAGGATCGCCGCGGCGAGGTAATCAACTATGTGAAGCAAAAGTACGGCGAGGCCAACGTGGCGCAAATCGGCACCTTCGGCACGCTGGCGGCTCGCGCGGCCATTCGAGACGTCGGCCGCGCGCTGGGTTGGCCCATTCCGCGCGTCGACGTGCTCGTGGCCGGCGTGCCCGATGAATTGCACATCACGCTCAAGAAAGCCATCGAGCAAAGCGCCGAGCTGAATCACGCCTACAAGAACGACACCGAAGCCCACGAGCTGTTGGACCTGGCGATGAAGATCGAAGGGCTGGCGCGCAACGTGGGCACGCACGCCGCGGCCGTGGTCATCGCCGACAAGCCGCTCGACGAGTACGTGCCGCTGGGTCGCGTGCAAGGCAAGGAAGAAATCATCACGCAATGGGCCATGGGCGACGTCGAAGCCGCGGGATTGCTGAAGATGGACTTCCTGGGCTTGCGCAACTTGACGGTGCTGGCCAAGGCCGTGGAGTTGATCGAGCAGACCACCGGCAAGAAGGTCGACCCGCACAAGTTCCCGCTCGACGATCAAGAAACGTTCGACCTGTTGTGCCGCGGCGAGACGAAGGGCATCTTCCAGCTCGAGAGCGGCGGCATTCGCGACCTGCTGCAACGGATGAAGCCCGACCACTTTCGCGACATCATCGCCACCAATGCCTTGTATCGTCCCGGCCCGCTCGAAGGCGGCATGGTCGACGACTACGTGCAGGTGAAGCACGGTCGCAAGCCAGCCGTCTATCCGCACCCGGTGATGAAAGACGTGCTGGAAGAAACGCACGGCGTGATGGTCTATCAGGAACAGGTGATGCGCATTCTCAATCGGCTGGGCGGTATCGCGCTGCCCAACGCGTACACCTGCATCAAGGCCATCAGCAAGAAAAAGCTGCCGTTGATCGCCAAGTACCGCGAGGAGTTCATTGCAGGCGCCGTAAGCCAGGGCTTGGAAAAGTCCAAAGCCGTCGACCTGTTCGAAATGATCGAGAAGTTCGCCGGCTACGGCTTCAACAAAAGCCATTCGACCGCCTACGCGCTCATCGCCTATATGACGGCCTATCTCAAGGCGCACTACTCGGTCGAATTCATGGCGGCCCTGCTCTCGGGCGATATCGACGCGCGGAACTTCAAGCGGAAAGACTCGCTGGTCGAGCATCTGGAAGACTCGCGCCGCATGAACATCGACGTGCTGCCGCCCGACGTGAACCGCTCGCACGCCGATTTTACCGTCGTCGACGGCAAGATCGCGGTTGGACTGTGCTCGATCAAGGGCTGCGGTCGCGCGGCGGCCGAGGCCATTGCCGCGGCGCGCATCTCCGGCGGCCCGTTCGTCGACTTGTTCGACTTTTGCGAACGGATCGACCCCACCCAGGTCGGCCGCTCCACCATTGAAACGCTGATCAAGGCCGGCGCCTTCGATTCGCTCGGCGCCAAGCGGGCCCAGGTGATGGCCGTGATCGAACGCGCGCTGCAAGCCGGCGCCTCGAAGCAGGCCGATCGCAAAAGTGGGCAAAAAGGTCTGTTCGACGAGCTGGACGAACCCGACCAGCGCGCCGCCGGCAGTAGCGCCGCCCTGCCCGACATTCCCGAGTGGGACGATCGCGAGCGGCTCGGCTACGAGAAAGAAGTCCTGGGCTTCTACCTCTCCAGCCATCCGCTGGCCGAGTACGAGCAGGCCATGACGACGTATTGCACGCACACCACCAGCGACCTGGCGCGGCTGCCGCACAAGACCGAAGTGATTTTGGGCGGCATGCTCGCCTCGATCAAGTTCTCGCAAACCAAGCAGCCGCGCGCCGGCAGCACGCACACGAAATACGCAATGTGGGATCTCGAGGACATGGGCGGCATGGTCCGCTGTATCCTCTGGCCCGAGGACTTCGCCCAGCACGGCCACCTGGTCGAGCGCGACGCCGTGCTGATCGTGCGCGGCGCGATCGACCGCCGGCCCGACAGCGACGAGCTGAACCTGATCGTCAACGAGTTGATTCCGCTCGAAGAGATGGGCGCCCGCTGCACCCGCGGCATCGTCATCCGCATCCACGAGCACGACGAGGCCGAGCGCGAGCTCAATGCGCTGTACGAGATCCTGCGCGGCTATCCCGGCAAGTGTGAGTTGCAGTTCGTGGTCTGTCTGGCCGATGGCGGCCGCGCCTACCTGAAAAGCGAAGCGATGGGCGTCGACCTCAACGCCGAGATGCGCCAGCGCGTCGACGACCTGCTAGGCCCCGGCAACCTGCGGCTCATGATCGCGCCCCCCAAGCTGGCCAAACCCCAACGCGGCAATGGCGCCCCCCAACGGGCACTCGCCCGGCGGTAAGTTGGCAGCCTGATTTATGGCTGGCCCAGCGACGGTCTCTCGATGAGTGTTCGCTCCGGCGAACTCTCTTTTGACAACTTTGCCAATTTACTGTCCGCGGCGCCTGCAAACGGCAAGGCTACTCGGGCAGTGGCAGCTCATGAAGCGATTCGGAGAGTCGCGTCCAGGCCGGGTCGACCACGCGAAAATCGCAGGCCGAGCAGCGAAACGACTCCCAACACGGAATGGGGCGATCGAGGAGCGAAAAGTCCGGATCAAATACGTTTCCCAAGGGTGCATAGTGCGGCAACGCCAGACGGTCGAACATCTTGCTGCGATCAACGGCACTCGTACAAGCGTAAACATCACCGACGTCATCGACGTTGATGCGACGCGACCCGGCGGCACAGAAAATCGGCAATCGGCCGCTCGGCACACTGGCCGCGGGTGCCCGCTCATCACGCGGGATCTCGAAGAATTGCGGTTTATCGAACAAATACGGTGAAACTTCGCGCAGACGTTCCGTGTGTTCGGCCGCGACTTCAATCCAATGGCGCATTTGCGCCAACATTGTCTCGTCGCGGGGCATGGCGTCGGTGGCGGCCGGCACATACGGGTCAAAGCTGAGCGATACCCCCAGGTCGCCACAGCGGTCGACTACTTCGCCTGCCAGCGGCAGATTGAGCGGATGGAGCACCATCTCCGTCACCAGATTGCGATAGCCGGCTCGCTTCAGTTGGGCCAGTTTGGCGAAGAAGGTGTCCACGGGGACTTGCGTCGGGTGCAAACTAAAAATCAGCTTATGAAAACGGTCGCGGCCAACGTGTTCTAGAAACCGCTCGATCACCAGCGCTTTGCCCAAATTGGAGTTCATCACCAGCTCGATGTTGGGGTCGAGCAACGCGATCAGTTCCGGCAGTTTTTTATAGAGGCTCGGTTCACCGCCGGTCAGGTGCAACTCGCGGGGCCGCAGGCGCTGGAAGCTATCGACCCACTTTTGGGGTTCGATCCGGTTGATCCGACCGTGTCGATAACGATCGGCCGCCACCTCCTGCCAGCAATAGGCGCAGGTGAGATTGCACTTCCAGGTGATGAACCATTGGATGCTCGGGCCAATGCCGTTGGCTAGCTTCATTGCGCGCCGCTCATTGGAAAGCATTTCGGACTCGCCGTCGCCAGTAGAGCGCAGGCCCATAAAGTCGTAAAAGTCGCTGCGCGCGACCGCCGATTCCACTACCAACGGACTGGTTGACGTGAAGTGGATCGTGCGACTTCGGCCCAGCGCCGCTCGCGGAATGGCCAGCGAATGCGAGCGCCGTCCGCCGGGCAGCACGCGGCCAGCCAGCGAGAAATCATCGCACCGATATACGATCTCGCCGCCGTGCTCGCTGTGAGCCACATAGATCACGTCGACATACGCATAGGCGCCAGTGCCTGGAACGCTTGCCAGGCGCAACGCGCCGACAGAACCGTGGCCGCTGGCTCCGGCTTGAATCTCGACGCGTATGTCGTGCGGAGGCAAAACCACCGGGAGCGGCGGTTGATCGTTTGAGAGCGAACGCAGAATCATGAATCCGGCCCTGACTTCCTGCCACGGCGGCCGCGGCGCACCGCAACATGACACAGGTCGGCAGGGCGCTACAAGATCATTTCTTGCATGTAATCCGGATGCTATCACCTTCTGATCGGGAAAATGCGCAGCGGGCGCACATCATGCTCGGCAAACCCGCGGCGCATGATCGCGCCCCCCACGCTGGCCAGGCCCCAACGCAGCAATGGCCCCCCCCAACGAGCACTCGCCCGGCGGTAGGACGCCGCGAGCCCTGCGAGCGCTCCGCGCGACCCCACAAACCGGTATACTCACCCGCATGAGCGAAGTCCTCAAGAATCGTCGTTACTGGTTCCTTTTCGCGGCACGAGCACTCCTCGCGGCATGCACGGCATTCGTCGTGTGCGAAATGATCGTAATCGAAGTCGGATCCTGGAGCATCGATTCGAAGGGCCTGGACGGGCACCCGATCGCAAAGGCAATCTGGCCGTGGATGAATGGCCTGTTCCGATTGTCGCGCGCGGTGCTCGTGGCAGCGCTTCTCTATGCAACCTATGCCGTATTCCGAAAATCGGGCCGTGCATGCACTCGAGCGTTACTTGCGGCCTTCATCGGAGTTCTCCTTTCCGTGGGAGGATATGCCGGATACCACGCGTTAGCCTATCGGGTGATGGTGGACCTGGCGCCGCCCCGTCCTGACTTTGCGAATCGACCAGGCAGCCTTGTATCGGTTGGCGAACAGGCTCCCGACATCACGATCACACCCTTGGATGGTACCGCAATTCAACTGGACGATATGCGAGGACAAGTTGTCCTGGTGAACTTCTTTGCCACCTGGTGCGGGCCCTGCAAATTGGAGCTTCCCGACTTACAAGCCATTTGGAACGAGGTTCACGCCGACGATGAGTTCAGAATGTTTGTCATCGGCCGCGAGGAATCCGCCGAAACTGTTCGGTCATTCCGCGCTGAACATGGCTTCACGTTTCCCATGGCTGCCGATCCTGATCGGTCGGCATTTGGCCGTTTTGCCACGGAGAGTATTCCGCGCACGTACCTGATCGACCGCGCCGGCACAATCGTGTACCAGTGCACGGGCTACGACTTCGAGAAGCTAGAACTTGCCAAACTCAAAGACCTGCTGAAGATACAGCTCGGCAAGGAAAAGTGAATTGACGAATTTCGGGATGAAGAAAGGCGATTTCGCTGATATTCGCGCCAAGATGGGCATGCGACTGCGTGGGTCCAGATGTCTCTTGATATACAGCCCCCAGTGCGCACGCGGGACTGGGGCTCGCTGCGGACGCTCTTGTAGTCCCATTGCCGTGGCCAGTTGACCCAAAACTGCCGTGTTTTTTCGCCCCATCCGCCGTCTGCAACGCCCCTTTTGCAGCGCTAAACTGGTTGCTTTGGCCAATTTGGCGAATTATTATCAAGGGTGTTCGTCGCCTCCTGGAGCCGATGGGCACTTAGCCTTGTCTCTATGAAGCGCTTCCACCTCTGCTCCCTTTGGGTTCTCGGGGTGGGAGCGTTTTCGGAACATATCTCGTCGATTCGGGAGAATCTGGGCATGCTCTGCCGTCAATTCCGTTGGGCGCACGTGGCGCTTGGTCTCGCGCTGGTCGCATTCCTAACTTCCGGCTCGCCCGCCGTTGCGCAAACGACCGGCACCGGCAACGTCAGCGGCGCCAATGGCGTCATGATCGATGCCCAGGGCGTGCTGCACCTGCGGAACTTTCCGGACCCGGGCGGGCAGCTCGCCAAGAAGCGAATTGCCGAAGCACGCGCCTCGTTGAATGCCGACGTGCTGAAGACCAGCCCGCTGCGCAAGGTGTCGCTCAACCGATTGGAGGCCGCCATTGCGCGCAGGCCGAAAAAGGCCGCCCGCCGACCGAAGAGATGGCCTTTCTGGCCGGACTGACGCGCGTCCGCTACGTGTTCTACTATCCCGAAACGCGCGACATCGTGCTGGCCGGCCCGGCCGAGGGCTGGGCGCCCGATGCCGCGGGGCGCGTGCTGGGCATCGACAGCGATCTCCCCACTTTGCAATTGCAGGATCTGGTCGTCGCATTGCGAGTGTTTCCGCCGAGCAAGCGCGGCATTCGCGTGATTGCCTGCTCGATCGATCCGACGCCCGAGGGCTTGGCGCGGATGCAGCAATTTTGGAAGAGCATTGGTCGCAACATTTCGCCGTCGGATGCCCAGTCGATCATGCACGGCATGCGCACCAGCCTGGGTTTGCAGAACGTGCGGATCAACGGCATTTCGCCCGAGACGCATTTTGCCCAGGTCTTGCTGGAATGCGACTATCGCATGAAGCTGATCGGCATCGGCATCGAGCGTCCGCCGGTGAAGATGGCCAGCTACGTGGATCGTGCCCGCCCCTCCAGCAGCACCAACGCGCTGGAACGCTGGTATTTCATTCCCGACGACCAGTGTGCCCGCATCGCCGCCGACAGCCTGGGCTTGGAGTTGGTCGGCGACGGCGTGAAGCTGGTTTCCGAAAACCAATTGGTATCGCAGACGGGTGGTCGCGTGAAAGGCGGCAAAGTGAACAAGGCCAGCGAGCTGTTCTGCAACGCCTTTACGGCCAAGTTCGCCGAGATCGCGGCCCGCCTGCCCGTATTCGCCGAGATGCGCAACGCCATCGACTTGTCGATTGCCGCGGCCTTTATCAACGAACAGGATTTCTATGCCCAGGCCGATTGGCATGCCGACTTGTTCAACGACGAGAAGGCCCTGCCGGTCGAGACGTATCAGACGCCGATGCACGTCGAGACGGTGTGTACCGCCGTGTTCAAGGGCAACACGTTGATGACGCCCGTCGGTGGCGGCGTAACGATTCGCCCGCAGGACGCGCTGCATGGCCCGAACCTGCTGGCCGACGAAGACGGCAAGATCACGAACATCCGCGAGTCGATCGACTTGAAGGACCTGCCGGCCGATCGCTGGTGGTGGGATTGAGCATCAAAAAGTTTCGTCCCACGGAAGCACTAACCGCCCAATAAACATGCTCGGCCCTCGGGCTCCGCCGGGGAATCTTTTTGCGCTGCAGTGCACGCGTACTCCTCTGGCGCACTGGGGCGAGGGACTTCTTACGACGCGTTATCGCGCTCGACCAGCACCACGCGCACATCGCACACGTTGGTATCCGTCGGACCGGTCTTTACTAGCGCGTCGACGGCCTCGAAGTAGTGATACGCGTCGTTGCGGGCGAGATAGTCGCCGGCGTCGAGGTGCTTTTGCCTGGCAGCCTCGATGACCTCGGCGTCGATCCACGCGCCGGCCGCGTCAGTCGGCCCGTCTTCGCCGTCGGTACCGCCGGAAAGGATCAGCACGCCGGCGCCGCGATCGTCCAACTGCTGGCCAGCGGCCAACACGAGTTGCTGATTGCGGCCGCCAAGTCCGCGCTGGGCCGTGTCGACCAATGTGACGGTCGGTTCGCCCCCGCTGATGAAACAATCCGGACCGGACGCCGCGTCGCGCATGGCAAGCGCCATGGCGGCCAATCGGCGTCCGACGTCTTCGGCGGCGCCTTCCGATGCCGCGGCACTTTCGGTGTTTGACGCGTAGCCGAGCGATTGAGCGTGGCGCGCGGCCGCGTCCACCGCCACGCGGTTGTTGCCGATCACGCGGTTGGTCACCTGCGCGCGGACGCTGGCGCGCGGCTGTTGGCTGCGCTTCTGCAAGGCTTCGAACACGCGCGGGCTGATGCCGGCTTGCGTTGCTCCGTAGCGGTTGAGAATCTCCACGGCCTGCGGCTCGTTGGGTTCGGCGGCCACGGTGGGGCCCGAAGCGATCAGGTCGAGCGGGTCGCCCAGCACATCCGAGATGATCAGCGTGATCAACCGCCCTGCCCCGCACGCCCGGGCGAGTCCGCCGCCTTTGATGCGGCTGAGCGCTCTGCGCACGCGATTCAAGTCGTCGATCGGCGCACCGGCGGCGCTCAGAAAACGCGTGACCGCCAGCTTGTCCTCCAGCGTCACGCCGTCGATCGGGTCGGGCAACAGCGCCGAACCACCGCCGGAGACCAGCGCGATGCACAGGTCGCCCGGCCCGAGCGCCGCCACGCGGCGGAGCATTTCCCGCGAGCCGGCAACGCCCGCAGCCGTGGGCTCATTGACGCCCGCCGGTCGAGCCGCGTGCAGGTGGACGTGCGAAAGCTTCCGCACGCAATCGGCCGGCACGTGAATCCAGCCGTCGACCCGCTTGTCGCGCAGCACCTGCTCACCCAGCGCCGCTTCCAGCCCGGCTGCCATCCCGGCCCCCGCCTTGCCCGCGCCCACCACTTCGATGCGGCCAACGGCGTCCAGATCCACCACCTCGTCGGCAACGTGCAATCGCCTCCCCTCGACGCGCACGTTGTCGCGCACCAGCCGATCGGAGCGCACCGCTTCCACTCCGGCCGTCCAGATGGCCAGTGCATCGCGGCGGAGTTGGGCGGTAGAGCGAGGCACGGGGTGCGCGCTTGCGGGATGGAGAGTGTTAGGCGTCCGCGTCCGCTCTGGCATCGTCGTCTTGCTGTCGGCGATAGATGGCGACAGCGAACTTTCCGCCAACGTACCCGAAGGCCAGTGCGAACAACAGGTGGCCAAATCCCATGAACGACGGGCGATCGAGATTCTCCGATGCCTGCACGGGACCCATGCCTACGGCATTCGTTGGAGGAACGTAGTTTGGAACCTCCTTGCCGGTTATTACGTTGACCCATTTGCGTGTCACGACCGACTCAAATACTGGACGCAACGCTTTTGACGTCAGCAGTCTACCGGAATAAGGATCCAACTCGCCCTGACCCATTGCGAGCAACACGCACGCATAGGCGACGACTGGGATTACAAACCCCCTGGCGAACGCTTGCATCTGGTAGCGGCCGACAACAGCAGCGATTGCCAATCCCGTGCACAAGACGATCGAGAGCATCACGGTGATGGACCAAACGACTCCGCCAGCCAGCGGAAACGAGGCAAACGCCAGGCCTGCGAAGAGCACAAGCACGAGCAGTTCGCGCAACGACCATTGAACGAGGGGCCGGGACTTGCCTGCCATGATAGAACTCTGAGATGCTACGAATCATTCGGTCGACTGCTTGGTACCTTACCATATCGATCATCACCATATCGCTCGTCAAACATAGTCGCGTGCTACAATCCAGCCATTTGAGCGCGTACGTCGCCCTGCTGCGGGGAATCAACGTTGGCCGACCAGGAAAGCTGGCTTCGACGACGAGCAAACTGGGAAAACTTTCGATTGCGCCCCGTGCTGCCGCTGGTGACCAAGTGGTAGCCCCGCTACTCTCTCAAATCGCCAACTGGTAGGGCACTCCGTCGACTTCGACTTGCTGCGAATCGGGGCGCGGCGGCCAGGCTGGCTTGGGCAACTCCGACTCCCACTCGGAAAGGGCGCCCTGCAGCTCGCGCACGACTTCCGGATGACTCTTGACCACGTTCTTGGTCTCGCCGATGTCGGTTGCCAGGTCGAACAACCACACGTGATCGCCGGCCTGTACCAGCTTCCACTTGTCCTTGCGGACGGCCTTGTTGGGTCCGTTGCGCCAGAACAGCGCGTCGTGCAACCGGCCGGAAGTCTGCCCCTTGAGCGTCCCCGAAAGGTCGATGCCGTCGAGTGCAAAGTTGTCCGGCAACGCGGCGCCCGCCGCCGCGCAGATCGTGGGAAACAGATCGAGCGCGCTGGTGACTTCGCGCTGCACGCTACCCGGCGCCACCACGCCCGGCCAGCGCACGATCAACGGCACGCGAATGCCCCCTTCGAACAAAAACAGCTTGCCGAGCCGCAAGGGCCCGTTGCTCTGCACTCCGGTGTACGTCGGCCCGCCGTTGTCGTTGAAGAAGATCACCAACGTGTCGTCGACCAATCCGTTCTTCTCCAGGGCGGCTTGAATCCGTCCCACCGCGTCGTCCAGTGCGCTGGTCATCGCATAGTACGTCCGCCGCTTGCGGTCTTTCACGCTGGCAAAGCGTTCTTGATAGTTCTCGGTGGCTTGCAGCGGCGTGTGTACGGTGTTGAACGGCACGTAGAGAAAAAACGGTTCGTCCTTGTGCCGATCGATGTACGAGACGGCTTCCCGCGCAAACGCGTCGGTCAGATACTCCGGCTCCTCCACGGGCTGCTCGCCGCGCAGAATCTCCGCGCTCGATCCGCGCTCGCCCTGCACCGCGCGTTGGGCATTTGAAAGGCTCTCTGGATTCAAGTACGTATGCGCTCCGCCCAAGAATCCGAAGAACTCGTCGAAGCCGCGCTGTTGCGGATGAAACTGCACGCGCGTGCCTTGATGCCATTTTCCGACCATGCCCGTGGCGTAGCCGGCATTTCGCAATACATCCGCAATCGTGATTGCCGTCGGATCGAGTCCTCGCCCCTGTCGCTCGGTGATCCGTTCCGGCCCGGTGTTGAATTCGAATCCGAAGCGCTCCTGATAGCGGCCCATCAGTATTCCGGCCCGCGACGGGCTGCACGAAGCCGCGCTGACGTACGCATCGGTGAACCGCATACCCTGGCGGGCCAGCGCGTCAATGTGCGGAGTGGGAATCTCTTTCGATCCGTAACAGCCGATGTCCCCATAGCCCAGATCGTCGGCCAGCAGCAGCACGACGTTGGGCGCACGTCGCTCGGCAGGCGCCGTCTTGCGGACGCCGGCCAGCACTTGTTTCTTCTCGGCGGCCTGTTCATCCGTCAGAGGTGGAAAAACAATCTTCCCACGTTCCTCCGGGCGGGCTGGTCCTTGAGCGATCGCCCGGCCTCCGTGGCACAGGGCAATCATTGCGACCGTCGCGAGCAGAAAGCGCATGGCCATCGCAACACTCGTTGGCTAGAGGAACCTGAAGAACGAGAAACCGCCACGCGCGCCACCAAGCGGGGCCCTGGCCGCGACGCCTAATCCTATCAGTCCCCTGACATCGGCTGCAAACATTCCGCCTCCGCAGTCCGGCGCAGGGTTTGGCCATCGCACTATCGGCTTTCCTCTGCCGCACTATCCATGCGCGTGCGCCAGACGAACGGCGCCATGGCCTGGTCGAGCCCGATCTGGGCCGGTGGGTATGCGCCCCCCGTGAGGCGATGGCCGAGCGAAGCCTCTTCACATCGCTTCGATCCCACCGGATGGCGCGCCATCGTTTGCTCGTGATGCCTTTTGTGTGGCAAGTATCTCTGGCACGTAGCTGAATTCCCAAGAATTCAGCCGATCCCAAACTGGAATCTCGCAACGTCAGCTACCACTGCCATAACACTTTGCCACACACGATGCCTTGGCCCGCTCGCCGAACGCCCACCCCTTGTGTTACGCTGGCACTATTCCCCGCTGTTCTCACCGGGGTTGGCATTCCTGTTGAGGCGACTCGATGGTGCGCTACGCTCTGACGATCTTCCTAAGCGCGTTTCTGCTGTTCCAGGTGCAGCCGATGATCGGCAAGGTCATCCTGCCCTGGTACGGCGGCGGGCCGGCGGTGTGGACCGCTTGCATGCTGTTCTTTCAGGTGTTTCTGCTGGCCGGCTACGCATACGCCCATCTGGTGGCCAGCCGCATGACGCCGCGCGTGGGCACGTCGCTGCACTGGGCCCTGCTGGCCGCCTCGCTCTTGTTTCTGCCCATTGCGCCGAATGCGGACGTGTGGAAACAGGCCACCGAGTCGGCGCCGGTCGCGCGGATCGTGGCACTGCTGGCCGTAACCATCGGGCTGCCGTACTTCCTGCTCTCGTCGACCGGGCCGTTGCTGCAGGAGAGCTTTCGCCGCGAGACGGGCCATCCGCCCTACCGATTGTATGCGCTGTCGAACGTGGGCTCGCTGTTGGCGCTGTTGACCTATCCGTTCGTCTTCGAGCCGCGGTTGACGCTGCGCACGCAGGTGTGGAGCTGGTCGGCGGCGTACATCGCCTTTGCGGCGCTGTCGGTCTGGTGCGTGCTGGGATTGATGCGGCATGCCGCCGGCGCCACCGACGAGCTGCTGACGCCCGGCGATGCGTCGGCCGGGCGCCCGCGCGTGATGCCGCCGACTTCGCGAGACATTGCACAATGGCTGGCGCTGGCGGCCTGCGGATCGGTGTTGCTGTTGGCCACCACCAACCAGTTGTGCCAGGAAGTGACCACCGTGCCGTTCCTGTGGGTTGTGCCGCTGGCGCTATACCTGACCACGTTTGTCATCTGTTTCGACCACGAGCGATGGTATCACCGGCCGACGTTTCTGCTGTTGCTCATCGCGGCGCTATTCGCCGCTTCGTATGCCATGTTCGAAGGCACGAAGCTGGCGCTGTGGAAACAGGTGGCCACCTACTGCGGCACGCTCTGGGTTTGCTGCATGGTGTGCCACGGCGAACTGGTGCGCAGCAAACCGGCGCCGCGGCATGCCACGCTCTTTTACTTGATGGTGGCCGCGGGCGGCGCGCTGGGGGGCGTGCTGGTGGCGGTCGTCGCGCCGCTGGTGTTGCCCGACTATTGGGAATATCAAATTTCGCTGTTTGCCTCCGCGCTGCTGGCGTTCTGGATGACCTATCGCGAAGGCGCGCCGGAGCAACGAAAACCGATCTCCGTGTGGATCGCCGGCGCAGGCTTGTTGACGGCGATTGCCTTGGGGATCATCGGCTTCATGGCGACCACCCAGGCCGCAGCCGACATGAATGAAACCAACCTGGAAACGACGCGCAACTTCTACGGCGTATTGCGCGTCAACAAATCAGAAAACCTTGGCGATTCGAAGGGCCCGTATGTCGAGCTGGTTCACGGACGAATTCGCCACGGCGCAATACCTCGATGAGCCCATGAATCACCAGCCCGTGACTTACTACGGCGAGGGCAGCGGCGTTTCGTTGGCGCTCGATCATCATCCCAAGCGCGCCGCGAGCTACAGCCCCGGCGATGCGGATGCCAAGCCAACGGATGACCAGCGGCAGCCGGGCACGCTGCGCATCGGCGTGATCGGCCTGGGCTGCGGCACGCTGGCCGCCTATGGCCGCCCGGGCGATACCATTCGCTTCTATGACATCAATCCGGAAGTGGTGCGAATTGCCAACGAGTACTTCACCTATTGCAAAGACTCGGAAGCCACGATCGACATCATCTTGGGCGACGCGCGCATCAACCTGGAGCGCGAGCTGGCCGCGGGGCATCCGCAGAAGTTCGACGTGCTGGCGGTCGACGCGTTTTCCAGCGACTCGATTCCCATGCACCTGCTGACCAAAGAGTGCGTCGAGTTGTATCGCCTGCATCTGGCGCCGGATGGGCTGCTGTGCCTGCATTTGTCGAATCAGTTTCTCGATCTCAATGGAGTCGCGCACGGCATGGCCGAAGTGCTGGGCGTCGAGTGCGTGCGCGTCATCTCCAGCAGCGACTACAGCAATGGGCTGGATGCGACCACCTGGGTGATCCTCACCAACAACCGCAAGTTTCTCGATTCCCCCGAGCTCGAAGCGGCCATGGACCCCTGGACCGCCGACGATCCCGCCCCGCTCATCTGGACCGACGACTACGGCAGCCTGTGGCAAGTACTCGACGACTAAGCCAAGACACGAGCCGGTAGCGCCCCTGGTGGGAACAACTCAAATAAACCACCACGACACAACGACGGGCTCTGAATCGTTTCGTCCCAGTGATCGTCTCAGTTTCTCCGCGTCCTCGGTGGCTCATCGAAGAAGACCAAGCCACCGAGAACACCGAGAAAGAATCAAGTCGATTCGTCCTTCGTGTCCGTCGTCGTGGTAGACAAATTCCTCTTCGTCCCGATCCCCTAATCCCAATCCCCTCCTCCTCCTCCCTCTGCGACCTCCGCAGTTCTCATTCTGTACTGACCACTAGCCACCAGCCACTAACCACTTTCCTAAAAAAGCTACTTGAAATCAGGCCACCACCTATGCGATAAGGGAAAGCATCCTGATCGGACAAAGGCATGACTTCGGGAGAACTCGTTAATGGGATGTGAATCGTGCGATGCGTCGGGCCGCTTGTCCTGACAAACCGCGCGGGCCTCGTCCGCTTGACCGTTGGTGCGGCGCAGTAAAGGGCCTCTGGTCGTGTAAGCCGCCGAATAACACCAGCAGTGAGCCGGCGATAAGCGGCATCCCAAGCCACCGGCCGAAATGTTTTGGAGTTCCTAAGCGCGCGCGACGGTGACTCCAGAAAGCGGGTTTCGGATTAGCCGCGTCAGACCGACCGGGTTCGACGGGCCGAGCGTCTTGGTGACCTGCGCTTGGAAATCACCATCGTTCCCACGGCGGAGGGCCACCGGTGCGCCGCTGCTTCGCAAGACGCCGTGGCACGCGACCTACAACCCACAAGAAATCGCCACGGCCCCTAGGAACGGGGCGGCAGCGCACAAACCAAACTGGCTTCGCCCAGGCGCCGCTGCGCCACTCAGAGTGCGCAGCGGCGTTTTTTGCGCGAATCAAAGCAACACGAACCCGAAGCGCCAGCGAGGGAATCTCACCGACCACCGAAGAATTCCAAGAAGAGGAAAAACATCCACAGATTTCTCAGAGGAAGAGAATGAAGTTCAGGGAACCCGCATCGAGCTACTCGTCAACATCAGGAACTACGGCATCCGGTCGACAGCCCCTCCCGTGCCATCGCGACCCAGACAACGAGTTGTCTGATGGCAAGGGCCAAAGGCCCGACACCATACCAGCCCAGGCCAACGGCCTGAGGAGCATAAGCAATCGAGTCGTTTTGAGGGCTGAAGGCCCGACACGATTGGCGGACCGTTTTGCCAAGTTGATTGGATCGGGCCTTCAGCCCTCAAGGGAATTGGTATCGTGTTTCGTTTACCAAAGCCGGTTGGCCTGCGCCTGGTATGGCGGCGCACCTTCGGTGCTCGTTGTGTTGTGTTCGTGCCCCATCTGGCACAACGTCGAGCAAGAAAAGTGAACCACTAGATGGCTCTGCTCATAGCGTTACAACCGGCTTCCTTCGTCGTGACGTGTCGTTGTGATCGATCGTCCTCGTCGCGATCCCCTTGCCTTCATTGCGGCCGTCCGAACGCTGCCGCCGGAGCTTGAAATTGTTGGGCTTGCTGTTGCAATTGGGGCTGCCCCGGCGGTGCGATGGTCCGCACCAGCACGTCGTCGAGCCAGGCTTCGCCCAATCCGCCCAGCGCGAAACTGACGGTCATCGTGCCGGATCGCGGCACGCCGCGATAGATGGTGAACGGCTGCCAGTCGCCAGGATGCGTGACGCGCTGCGCGAGCGATGGCCCGGCGAGAGAGTCGACGATCATCAGCCCGTCGACGCTGCCGGTGATGGGCCGCGCGATACGCACCCAGCCTTGAATTTCCAGCAGTTGTCCGGCCTCGACGCGCATCGGCGGCGTAACGACCCACATGGTCGAGGACTCGACGGCCGTGGGCTTGTTGTCCTCGAGCGTGGCCACGGCCTTCAACCGCAACCCTCCCTGCCCGGCGTGCGCCACTTGCGGCGAAAGATCGACCGCCGTGGTTATATTTTCTTGCTGAGGCCGAAAGTGCTTCCAGCCGGCCGCGATCATCCGTTGCAGGTCTTCGCAGCCGCCCTCGGGCAGCAAGTTGGGGCCGCGCCTGCGCTGGCCAGATAGGAAGCCAGCCGGAAGTGCTCGTCGAGTGCGCCATAGCCGGCCAGATAAGGATCGCCCAATGGCCAAGGCACGCCGGCAATGGCGTCTTCGAAGTGGGCCCGCTGAATGATTCTCAGCACGGCCAGCGCATGCCGGGCTCGATAGTAGGCGCCCGGCAAGTCGTTCTTGCCGAGCAGCGCGTCGAACTCGCGCAGGTCTTCTTGGGCCGTGATGCGCAAAGGGCGCGCGGCAACGATGTCGTGCCCCAGCGCAGCGAGGCGCTGGCCAACCACCTCCACCGAGATCTGATCCTCGGCGGCCAGTTGCCGGGCAATGCGCGCGGCGCGCGGCCGACTTTGTTTCAAGCGGGCATTCAACGCCTGAATCAATTGAGGATCCTGCGTGAACACGACCAGCGAGTCCCGCTCTATCTCGCTGAGCAGCACGCGCGTGCCGCCGGCCACGCGCTTGGAGTCCAACGGCCGGAAACTGACCAACGACAGCTCATACGCGTTGTCCTCCTCGGGCACGCCCGGAACCGTGTAGTTGACCACCGCGCCCGAGCTGGCGCCGATCACCAGTTGGCTGTGCGCGGGGATGAACATTGGCAGCAGCAGACGGCTGCGATCGGTTTCGATCACGGCGCCCTTGGCATCCGGATCGCTAGAGTCGGCCGTATTGGCGAAGTTGCCGGTGGCGGGCCAGCGCTCGATCAGGTCGAGCTCCATGTTCATCAGTTGCAACATGGCCCGCCGCCGCCGCGTGGCCGAGTCTTCGCGATCCAACGAAGAGTCCGACTGAAACACCAGGCCCCGCGCACCGCCGGCCAGCGCCGCGTGTACCAGCGTGCGAAGCTGCGATTCTTGCACGTCGATCGGCGGGCTGCGTCGCCCAGACAACACCGCAAGCTGTTCGAGCAGGCTGGCGGGTGGTTGGGTTTGAATCGTGGCCCACAGCGTGGTGCCCGGCATGGCCAACCCAGAGCGCTGGCGGAGCCAGGTGACGTATTGATTCAGTTCGAGGCTGGTTCCCAAGACGTCGCGGCGGGCGACGAGCACGTGAATGGGCGGGCGCGTGTAATCCTTCAACGCGGCGTCGGCTTCGCACACCATCGGTCGGCGGCGCGGATCGGCCGCTTGCAGCGCCTTCGCCCAGCGGCGCGTGGCGTCCAACGGCGGCCCGCCGACCAGTTCTCCCCCCAGGTCCCAGGCCAGCACGCCATCGAGCTCGCTGCCCAGCGTGCGCGCTGCGCCGGACTGCAATGTCTCGAGAGCCGCCAGCGCCGGCGGAGGCGCAATGATCCACAGCCCCACCGCCGCCGCGTCGCGCAGCAATTGGCGCTCGGAGCACTCGACAGCCAGGTGGCGTTGAAGCCCAACTCCTTGAGACGCGCCGGGGCCTCGCCCTGGTATTCGATGGCCCGCGGAAAGAACGGCTGGCCCCCCACCAACAACAACGGCCCGCTACGCTCGATCTTGGGCACCCCCTGGCCGCCCGCCCAGGCGATGGGCAGGCTCTGCGCTGCGGCGCCGCGCCGCGCGACGGCAACTGGGCCGAAACGCCCGAGATCGTGGCTTGCGGCGACACCACCCCGGCAACTTCCAGATCGTCGACCAACACGTTGGTCAATCCCGGGCCGCCATAAACGTTGAGCAGGATGCGGTCGACGTAGGCCTCGCGGGCGTCGACCGCGCTGCCGAATTCCGCGCGCAGCACGCGCACCTGGCGTTCCAACAATTGCACCAGATTGTCCAGGCGCAGTTGTTCCCAGGAACCGACCTTGGCGTACGACGTGCCGCGGATGAGCGTCGTCAGCGATTGGCCGCTAGCGGGATTCGTCGAACGGGGCAGCACCACGCGGACGATCAGTTGCAGCCCGGGCCGATCCGATTTCACCCACACGCTGGGGGCCAATTCGCCGATCACCCGCGCCGGTGCGATTGCGTGGGCCATGTAGATATAGGTGCCGTTGGCGCCGCGGACCGTCACGTGCTCGCACCAACTTCCGGAATGGGCTCCGTGCGAGACACGGGCATGGCCTTCGACGCGGTAGTGGGCATCGCCGCCGTCGTCGACCAGGCTCGTCTCGGGCCCCTCGAACCCGTCACTCAGTCCCCCTTGCGCCCGGCACGTTGCCGCGCCGCCGACCATGACCGCCACGCAGACCGCCAGCGGGAACCATCGCCATGGGCGGTTGCGCCGCACGCAGGTTGCGTATCGCTGGATCATGTGGCCGAACGGTCGGGGTCACTGCGATGTAGGAGTCGCGGGCGCGTTGGAGTCGTTGGCAGGGCGGAGCCGACGTCGTGCCACTGAGATGACGCCCAAGGCAGTCATCCGGGGGCAAAACGCAACACGGTGCGTGAGGCTGGTCGTTTTTTGTAAGTCGGGCTTGTATCAGTCTTTGCGATCCGCGGCCAGATCATCTGTTGCCTTTTATCGCCAGTGCGGGTTCATTGCAAGCGATAGCCGGATTGCCTGAAACACCTATGGGGAAAAGGCTTGCGGCAAATGCTGCCGCTGTTAAGAAAGTCCGGCACGCGGTCTGCTTTGTTGAAAGACCGTTGCCACCCGTCCATCGGAGATTATGCCGCTTATGAGCCACGCCGCCCGCACCACGACAAAAACCGAGGCCGAACAACTTCCCGCCGACATCGCCGAGCTGGCCGCCGCCCTGGAGACGCTGCCGGCAGCCGACCGGCAGCGCATCGCGCCGATCATGTCCCGAGTGTTGGAAAGCACGAAGCGGCGCCGCCGAATTTTGGGCCTGGTTCAGGACGCGCTGACGCAACTGCGCCTGGACATGAAGTACCTGATGTTCGACCTCGAAGCGACCCGTCGCGAGCGGGACGAGTACCGTCGCAAGGAAGAGGAAGCATAACGGTTGTATGGGGTTGCGTTTCCCCGCGGGAGGCGTTGGGGCGGCCGTCAAGCGTTGCGAGTTGGCCGCCCGTGGAATACCATAGGGTTTACGGGACGAATCCCTTTGCACCCTCCCCCCGGCAGCGGTTTCTGGTGCGCGGCGTCGGCACCTTGATGGGCCGATTTCGCGAAACTTGCGCGGCCGAATCGGACTATTCCCTCTCGGGACGTCAGCCTGGAAGCCAGCTTTGGTAGTGGCACGACCTTTCCGGGGGCAGAGGAAATGGAGAACGGCACGCCATGGTCGAATTGTCTGCTGAACAAATCGCTCAGCGCGCGCTCGACCTGAACCTGATCAACGAGCGCCAATTGCAGGATGTCTGGCGCAACGCGTCCAGCCGCGACTTGACCGGCGAGGAATTCCAGCAGTTGCTGCTGCGCCGCGAGCTGTTGACCAACTTTCAGACCGACAAGCTGCTGAACGGCGACCGCAACGGCTTTTTCTACGGCGACTACAAGGTGCTGTATCTGATTGGCACCGGCACGTTCGCCCGCGTCTATCGGGCTTGTCAAAAGGACACGGGCGAAATCGTGGCGGTCAAGGTGTTGCGCCGCCGCTTCGCCGAAGACCCGGAGCAGGCCGACCGCTTCTATCGCGAAGGTCAGATGGGCGCCACGCTGCAGCATCCCAATATCGTGCCGATCATGGAAGTGTGTTCGCGCGGGGATCTGCACTTTCTGGTGATGGAGTTTGTCGAAGGCCGCAATCTGCGCGAGTTCATCAAGATTCGCAAGAAGTTCGATCCGGGGCAGGCCACGCGCCTGGTGGCCGATGTGGCGGCCGGATTGGGCTATGCCTTTGTGCGCGGCATTTGCCATCGCGACTTGAAGATGTCGAACATCCTCGTGTCGAGCAAAGGCACGGCGATGCTCGTTGACTTTGGTCTGGCGGCCGAAGGCCAACAAAACGACGCCGACTCGCCCAATCCCCGCACGATCGACTACGCCGGACTCGAACGAGCCACGTCCGTGCGCAAGGACGATCCGCGCAGCGACATCTACTTCCTGGGCTGCATCTATTACCACATGCTCACCGGCAAGCCCCCCTTGTACGAAACCAAAGATCGCATCCAGCGGTTGAGCAAAAGCCGGTTCCAGGATATTGCCCCCATCACGCAGGTCGATCCCGAACTGCCGCGCTATTTCACGGCGATCGTGAACCGGGCGATGGAACTCAATGTCGACGAGCGCTATCAGTCGCCCAGCGAGATGGCGGCCGATCTGCGCGCCGCGATGGAAAAGCCCGACGAACCATACACGCCGCCGGCGGAAGTGGAAGAGGCGCCCAAGCCTGTGGTCGCCGAGGCGCCCGCTCCGCCCAAGCATACGCTGATGTTCGTCGAGTCGAACGTGCCGCTGCAGAACGTCCTGCGCGAGCGGCTGAAGAACAAGGGCTATCGCGTGCTCGTGACGCAGGATCCCGATCGGGCGCTGAGCCGCTTTGCCGATGGCAGCCGCGCGGCCGACTGCGTGATCTTTTCCACCAGCGAACTGGGCGAGAAGGCGCTGGAAGCGTTCAATCGCTTTGGCGAAACCGAGTCGACCCGGCCGATTCCCGCCGTGCTGCTGTTGGGCGAAAACCAGGAAGACTGGAAGAAACGGGCCAAGCTCAACAAGCATCGCATCGTGATGTCGATGCCCATCAAACTGCGCGAACTGCGCGCCGCGTTGGCCCGGCTCGTGCCCGAGTCGACCGACGGCGAACATGCCGAGAGCGCGTAACACTCGCCCGCGATGCCCCCCGGCTACCGTCTCAACCGAGTTGGATTCCCAACTCGCGCATCAGCAGCTTCATGTCGTCCCAGCAGTCTTTCTTGGCCGCGGGGTTGCGCAGCAGGTAGGCCGGGTGATACGTGCATACCACCTTGATGCCGCGATACAGCAGGATCTTCCCCCGCATGCGGCCGATGGGCGTGTCGGTTTCCAACAGCGTATGCGCCGCCACGGCGCCCAAGCAGCAGATGAACTCAGGCTGGATCAGGGCGAGTTGCCGGTCGAGAAAGCCGCGGCAGTTGGCCACCTCGTCCGGTAACGGATTGCGATTGCCCGGCGGACGACACTTCAGCACGTTGAGGATGTACACGTCCGAGCGCTTCAGCGTACAGGCTTCGATGATCTTGGTCAGCAGTTGGCCGGCGCGACCGACGAATGGCTCACCCTGGCGATCTTCATCGGCGCCGGGCGCTTCGCCCAGGAAACACAGCCTGGCATGCGGGTTGCCCACGCCGAAGACGGTTTGCGTGCGGGTCGTGGCCAATTCGTGACAGGCTGTGCATCCGGCGACTTCTTGTTGCACGATGGCTAGCGAGTCTCCGACCGGCGCGGCGGGGACGAATGGGGTGGCAGGTTGCCGCGCAGCCGCCGCGACTGCGGAATTGCTCTCAGCGGCCGAGGCCGGAGTTTGGCCGAAAGAGCGGCTCGTGCGTCGCTTGGGCTTGGGCAATTGCCGCACGCCGGCGCGTTCCAAACTTTCCAGGTGTCGGATAGTGGCCGCCACTTGCCTTTGCTGTCCTTGCTTTCGCGGGGCCATGAATCGACTCTCCCTGATTGGTTTTTGCGGTGACTGGCGGCCTTACCAAAGTGTAATCGCGCACTTTTTCAATTATGACGGTCCCGGCGATTCGCGCAAAGTGCCGCGCATGGTACTGGCAAGCGCCGATGGCGATGCATCACGCGACGACGTCCGGTTTGCTGCCAGCGGCGCTTCCACCTATGATTAACCGATTGCGTGCTCCCCTTCGCGCGCCCCTGGGTGTCCCGCTGTCAACTTTTCGAGCGCTAAGAAACCGTCATGGGCTTGCCACAAGTCGTGATCGTGGGCCGACCCAACGTCGGAAAGTCGAGCATTTTGAATTGGCTCGCGCACAAACGGTTGGCCATCGTCGACGACAAAGCCGGCGTGACGCGCGACCGCGTAAACTACCTGATGTGTGAAGGCGACCATTACTTCGACCTGGTCGACACGGGCGGCATCGGCTTCGACGACCCCGACAACCTCACCTCCAAGATCGACGAGCAAATCGGCACCGCCATCGAATCGGCCGACGTCGTGTTGTTTGTCGTCGATACGCGGACCGGGTTGTTGCCGCTCGACCAGGAAGTGGCGCGGCGCTTGTACTATGTCGACGCGCCGGTGATCTGCGTGGCCAACAAGGCCGACGAAGGCACGATGGACAGCCAGGCCGACGAGTTCTACAAGCTGGGCCGCGGCAAGCTGGTTTGCGTCAGCACGCTGCAGAATCGCAACCGGCAGCGATTGCTCGACATGATCGTCGAACGATTGCCGAAGGCCGATCGCCCGCCGCGGCACAATGCCGATGAAACGACGATGAAAGTGGCCATCGTGGGCCGCCGCAACGTCGGCAAGAGTACGTTCGTGAACACGCTGGCCGAGGCCGATCGCATGATCGTCAGCGAAGTTCCCGGCACCACTCGCGACAGCGTGGACGTGCGATTCGAGCTCGATGGCAAAACGTTCATGGCCATCGACACTCCCGGACTCAAACGCACCCGCAACAGTTCCACCGACCTGGATTTCTACAGCACGCACCGAGCCCAGCGCAGCATTCGCCGGGCGGACGTCGTGCTGTTGTTCTTCGATCCCACGCAGCGCATCAGCAAGGTCGACAAACAGCTTTGCGACTACGTGGCCGAAAACTACAAACCCTGCGTGTTCGTGGTGAACAAGTGGGATCTGCAAGCCGGCAGTATGCCCACCGAAAAATGGGTCACCTATCTACACGACACGTTTCGCACGATGTGGTACGTGCCGATTGCATTTATCACGGGCCAGACGGGCAAGAACGTCAAGGCGCTGTTGAATCATGCCCAGATGCTCTACAAGCAGGCCCGGGAGCGGGTGAGCACGGCCGACTTGAACAAAGTGGTGCGAGGCGCGTTGGATGGCAACCCGCCGCCGCTGCACCACAATCGCCGGCCGAAAATCTACTATGCCACGCAAGTCGGCGGCGAACCGCCGACCATCGTGATGTTCTGCAATGAGCCCAATGCGTTTGGCGAACCGTATCGGCGGTATCTCTTGGGCGCGCTACGCGACCATCTGCCGTTCGCCGAGGTGCCGATCAAGCTCTATCTGCGCAAGCGCGCCAGCAACGATCGGCGCGCCGAGATCGACACCGACTCCGAAGGTCCGGAAGTGGTGGATACGACGGCGCAATAGCGATCCGCTCGCTGAGCCAGCGGAATTCTTCAACGCCTGCCGGCGCGCGCAACAGCTTCGTTTCTCGCGGTTTCAGCACGCTATTCTCCGGCATGCTCCCGGTCCCAGTTTTTGGGCCCCAATATGTTGACAACCGACTACACATGTAGTCTAATGCCGTGCGGTGACGGCGTTTCCTGGTTGGGGAGGTCCGCGGGATGTGTGCTCGGAACGATGCGCCGCAACTGGCGCCCGCGGAATGGGAGGTGATGAAGGTGCTGTGGGACCACGGAGAACTGGCCGCGCGAGATGTTTTTTCCCGGCTGCCCAAGAAGCACGGTTGGGCTTACAAGACCGTCAAGACACTGCTCTCGCGGCTGGTGGCCAAAGGAGCGCTGGCCTACGACCAGGTCGGAAACTCCTATCTCTACCGCCCGGCGGTGACGCGGCAAAAGATGACGCGCCAGGAAGTGCGCAGCGTGTTCCGGCGGCTGATCAGCGAGGCATCGTCGCCCGTGTTGGCACAGTTCATCGAAGAAGCGGATCTCACGGACGAAGAGATCAAGCAACTCAAACGGCTGTTGGACGAAAAGCGCGACCGGCCCTCGCGCTAAGCGGAGCAACGAGTCATGACCACGCTCGATCGCATTGCCGGACCGTGGCTCGACTGGGCGGTGGCGGCCAGTTGGCAATTGGCGCTGCTGGTATGCCTGGTGGCCGTGGTCACTCGCGTCGTGCGGCTCTCTCCGCGCGTGCGCTACGTGTTGTGGCTGCTGGTGCTGGTCAAGATCTTTCTGCCGCCGGGCTTGAGCGCTCCTTGGAGCGTCGGCCGCTGGGGAGTGGCGCCACTGGTCGAGCGGACAGGGCTGGCTGCGCTGCCGGAAAAGTTGTCGGACGTGGGTGGGCCAACTGCCGACAACGCGTCGGCGAGTGAATCGGACAATCGTGTTCCGGCAGGCAGCGATCGCGCCGTGCCGTGGCCAACGATGCTTGCCATCGCCTGGGGCGCTGGTTGTCTGGTGTTCTGTGGCGCGGTCGCGGCCCGCTATGCGCGAATTAACCGATTGCTGAGCTCGGCGACCCATGCCGATGAAGGGCCGCTGCGCGTGAGCCTGGAGCGGGCGGCGCTGGCACTTCGCGTGCGAAACGTTCCGGAGTTGTTGCTGACCGACGTAACGACGAGCCCGTTTCTGCTGGGCGTCGTGCGTCCGCGCATCGTGTTGCCGGCATCGTCGACTGCCGAACTAGCGCCTGACGATCTGCAAACCGTGCTGACGCACGAACTGGTGCACTGGCAGCGGCGCGATACGTGGGTCGGCTGGCTGCAGGTGTTGGCGCAGGGCCTGCTATGGTTTCACCCGTTCTTGTGGTGGGCGAATCGGCAATTGCGTCACGAGCGCGAATGTGTCTGCGACGAGGCCGTGCTGCGGCAGGGGCAAGTCGCGCCGCGGCACTATGGCGAACTGATCGTGCGCGTGTTGACTGCCGCTCGAGCACGGTCGCTGGTCGGCGGCAGTCTGGTGGGCGTATTCGAACGGGGAGCATTTCTGCAAAATCGCCTGGAGGAAATCATGAACTTTGAACCGATGCGACGACGATTTGGCTGGTCGGCAGGCGTGGGCCTGATCGTGTTTGCCCTGCTGTTTCTGCCGATGGCGCCGGGAACGACGAAACAGGGCGCGGCCGACGAACAGGCCATTGCCGTGGCGGTCGCCGCGACGACGGCCGCCGAGACGCCTTATCCGCAAGTTGTGAAGTCGACGCCAGAGCCGGGCGCCACCGGCGTCAACGCAGGCCTGGAGGAAATCGCCGTAACGTTCGACCGCGACATGCAAGGCGGCATGAGTTGGACCGGCGGCCCGCCGCTGTTTCCGCCGGTGGACGAATCGCGGCAAGCGCGATGGATCGACAAGCGCACTTGCGCGTTGCCGGTCAAGCTGGAGGCGGGGAGCTTCTATCGCGTCGGTGTCAACTCGACCAGCTATCAGAATTTCAAAAGCGCGGACGGCGTGCCCGCTCCCTCGTCGGCCATCTTCTTCGCCACGCGAGGAGCCAGCGCCGCGGTGAACGCGAAGGTGCGTATGCCGAAGGTCGTTTCTCTCACGCCAGAGAACGGCGCGAAGGACGTCGACCCGGCAACCAAAGCGCTCCGCGTGAAGTTCAACGTGCCGATGGGCGACGGCATGTCATGGACCGGCGGTGGCGAGAACTTTCCGGAGATTCCCAACGGCCAGCGGCCCAAATGGTCCAAAGACGGACTGACATGTACGCTGCCAGTCCGACTGCAAGCCAACCACGATTATCGATTGGGACTCAACGGCCTGAGCCACATCAATTTCCAATCGAAGTGGGGCGTGCCATTGCCGCCGGTGGAGTATACGTTCCACACGGCTGATTGAATCATCGGCTGTGCGCCGTGCTACGGGCAAAAAATGGGCGGATGCTTTGCTATTCAAGTAGGTGCAGTGTCCGTCTTCTCTTCGTTGCTGGCTACTGATTCGTGCGCCACCCGGCGCGAGGAAGATTTTCCGTCCGCCGAGTCGCGCCATCAAGCAATCGGCAACCTCGACTGGGCTGAGCGGCACAATGCCGAAACTCGCCGCCGAACCTGCAACGCCTGGGAGCGGTCTTGCGAGGGGGTGAGCGTGTTGTTGCTCGCTTGTCGGTTGCCTTGCCGGACGTTGAAATTGGTCGCGGCTGAATTCCGGCGAAATCAGATGTAGGTGCTCGATTCAGGCCGATTTCGCCGCGTTCGCGGGTCCCTTGTGGGGCCGTGCGGGCGGGGATATGATCGGGGGTTTAACTTGTTCGGACCTCGTGGGTTCCAGTTTTTCTGCCGGACCGCCTCAAGCGCGGTCGGAGTTCGCTATGCGGCATGTTCTTTCGGCTGTGGTGCAAAACGTTCCGGGGGTGCTCGCGCACATCTCGGGCATGCTGGCCTCGCGCGGCTACAACATCGATAGCCTGGCTGTCGGCGAGACCGAAAACCCCGATCTGTCGCGAATGACGTTTGTCATCGTCGGCGACGACGCGGTGTTGGAGCAGGTGCGCAAGCAGCTCGAAAAAGTCGTCACCGTGGTGCGCGTGGTGGACGTCAGCTCGCAGGACTTCGTCGAACGCGACTTGATGCTGCTGAAAGTTCAGGCCCCGCAGGGCGGACGGCGCAGCGAAATCCGCGAATTGGCCGAGATCTTCCGCGGCAGGATCGTCGACGTGGGCGCCGACGAGGTGATCGTCGAAATCTCCGGCCAGGAGCAAAAGATCGAATCGTTCATCGACCTGATGCGACCCTTCGGCATCGTCGAGCTGGTACGCACAGGGCGAATCGCCATGGTGCGCGGACACAAGCGGACGGCGCCGGGAGCAACGACCTAGCAAGAGCTGATCCAAGTCCGATATCGAGTGCCACTGCTTGCGTGCCGAGCAGTGCCTTTTCGAGTCGCTTCACTGCTTGACGAGCAAGCAGCGGCACCTACGAAGATACACGACAAAACCGACCGAGGAGTGCTTCGCATGGCAAAGATGTATTACGAGAAAGATGCCGACCTGTCGCTCTTGAAGGGCAAGACGGTGGCCATCATCGGCTATGGCTCGCAGGGTCATGCCCACGCCCAGAACCTGCGTGACAGCGGCGTCAAGGTGGTGGTGGGCCAGCGGCCGGGCGGCGCCAACTACGATTTGGCCAAGAGCCACGGCTTCGAACCCGTCAGCGCCGAGGAAGCCGCCAAGCAGGGCGATCTGATCAACATCCTCCTGCCCGACGAAGTGCAAGGCGACGTCTATCGCCAGTCGATCAAACCGCAATTGGAGCCCGGCAACATTCTGATGTGCTCGCACGGCTTCAACGTCCACTTCGGCCAGGTCGAAGCGCCCGAGGGCGTGGACATGGTGCTGGTGGCGCCCAAAGGCCCGGGCCACCTGGTCCGCAGCGAGTTCGAAAAAGGGGGCGGCGTGCCCTGCCTGATCGCCCTGAGCGACGGGGCCAGCGAAACCTCGCGAGCACTGGGACTCGCCTACGCCAAAGGCATCGGCGGGTGTCGGGCCGGCGTGATCGAAACCACGTTTGCCGAAGAGACCGAAACCGACCTGTTCGGAGAGCAAGTGGTGCTGTGCGGCGGCGTGAGCGCGCTGGTGAAGGCAGGCTTCGAAACGCTGGTCGAAGCCGGTTATCAGCCCGAGATGGCATTCTTCGAGTGCATGCACGAGTTGAAGCTGATCGTCGACTTGTTCTACCAGGGCGGTTTGAACTACATGCGCTACAGCGTCTCGAACACGGCCGAGTACGGCGACTACACGCGCGGCCCGCGGATCGTGACCGACGAGACGCGCAAAGAGATGAAGAGAATTCTCGAAGAGATCCAAGCCGGAGAGTTTGCCCGCGAGTGGATCCTGGAGAACAAGGCCAACGCGCCGGCATTCAAGGCCACCCGCCGCCGCGAGCGCGAGCATCCGCTGGAAGAAGTTGGCCGCAAGTTGCGCCGGCTGATGCCTTGGATCAATTCGAAGGAAGTCTAAGTCTTGCCCTGGAGGTATCCGCCCGATGCCGACCAAAATCGACCCGCGGCAGTTGTTCACCGAGCTGAAGCCGGGCGACCGAATCGAAGTCGTCCATGAAGTGAAAGTGGGCTCCTCGAAAACTTGGAGCACCAAGACGGTGGGCACGGTGATGCACACCGAGCGGCGCCGCCAGGGGCAGAGCTTTCGCCGCAATCCCGACGACAAGGTGTTTGCGGACATGATCGTGCTCAAACGCGACGATGGCGAACAAACGACCATCACCATGGACGAATTCACCGAGCTGCGTCGCGTCTGAATGCCGGCTCATTTCCCGGCCGGCGCCTTGCGTATAATTGGGGGATGTGTGCCGCCGTCGTCGCGGCGATGTCCGAACGCCGAGCCATCATGAGCAACCCCAAGCCTACCGCCCGTATGCTGCACGCGCACCACGAGCGCTCGTTTCGCGCCAATCGCTTCGTGTATCCCGTGCTCAGCCGTCGCTCGAGCGGCATCTCGGTGGGGGTGAATCTCAATCCCGACAAGATCTGCAACTTCGATTGCATCTACTGCCAGGTCGATCGCACGCGTCAAAGCGAAACCAAGTTCGTCGAAACCCAGGCGCTGGTCGACGAGTTGGAAAGCATGCTGCGGCTGGCCGCCTCGGGCGAGCTGTTTCAAGCGCCGGGATTTGCCGGCACGCCCCAGCCCTTGCGGCGTTTGAACGACATCGCCTTTAGCGGCGACGGCGAACCGACGACGTATCGCAACTTCGACGAGTTGATCGAAGCGTGCGCCGCCATCAAACGGCGGTTGGGGCTCGACGAGGTGAAGATGGTGTTGATCACCAACGCCAGCATGTTCCACCGTCCGCACGTCCAGCGAGGGCTGGAGATTCTGGACGCCAACCAGGGCGAAATCTGGGCCAAGCTCGAAGCCGGCACCGACGCGTACTACCAGCTCATCGAGCGCACGCCAATTCCCTTCCGGCAGATACTCGGCAACATCACGTCGGCGGCACGCGCCCGCCCGCTGGTGATTCAATCGCTGTTTATGCGAGTACAGGGCGAGCCGCCGTCGACCGACGAGCTGAACGCTTTTTGCGATCGGCTTAACGAAATCACGGCCGCCGCCGGCCAGCTCAAGCTGGTGCAAATCTATACGGTAGCCCGGCGGCCCGCCGAAGACCTCGTCGCGCCGTTGGCCGACGCGGAAGTTGACGCGATCGTCGAATTGGTGAAGACCCGGACGAAGCTGGCAGCCGCGCCGTTTTACGGAGTATCGCTGTAAGGTCGTGCTATTCCGGCAGCGGCCTGCCATTGGTTTCCGGGGCGAAGGGGAGCACGATCAGCCCCAGCAGGAAGATGCCGCACATGGTGACACCCGCGTAGCGGAGCGGTTCGGCTTTGTCCTGGTAAACGTAGGCGGTCAGCACGCCCAGGACGGCCGGTCCCGCGGCGGCGACGAAGCGTCCCACGTTGTAGCAGAACGACGTGCCGGTGCTGCGCAATCGCGTGGGGAACAGTTCGGGAAAGTAGATGGCATAGCCGCCGAACAGCGCCAACTGGCAGAAGCCCATCAGCGGAATCATCCAGAAGATCTCGCTGAATTCATCAAGATATCCAAACACCAGGCCCGTGCTTGCCATGGCAAGGATGAACGACACGGCGAACGCCGGCCGGCGCCGGTGTGATGCGTGATCAAGCTGAAGGCAAAGATACCGAGGAAGCCGCCCACGTTCTGCAGAATGGACGTGATGCCTTTCAAATAGGCGACGTTGGCAACCACTTCGGGCGCTGCCATGCCTTCGGCTTGAAAGCGCTTGGTCATCACCGAGCCGATCAGGTCGTAACTGAAGAAGCCGATGCCCCACAAACCGACAACGCCTGAAAATGCCAGCAACATGCCCACGATGGCGTGGCGCCGCCAGCGCGGATCGCTGAAGAGTTCGGCATAGGAGCCAAGTCGCTCGTGAATCTCTCCGGACGCGACGGCTTGCCAGCGCTCGGGTTCCTTCAGTCGCCGGCGAATGAACAAGGCCAACAGCGCCGGCACCGTGCCCACGAGGAACATCGTCCGCCAGGCCCAGGTGCTTTCGAGCGTCCCCAAGGCTACGATATAACCAATGCCCATGCTGATGAACGCGGCGGAGACATTGCCCACCGCCGACAGCGCTTGCAGCAGACCCAGGGCATAGGGCCGCACGCGGTCGCTCATCACCTCGGCCACCAGGGAGACTCCCACGGCAAACTCGCCGCCGACGCCCAAGCCGGTGAGGAATCGATAAAACGCGAAATCCCAGAAACCAACCGACAGCGCGCTGAGGCCGGTGCAGATGGAGTACAGCAGAATCGTGAGCAGCATGGTTCTGGCGCGGCCGATGCGGTCGCCCATCACGCCGAAAACCAGTCCACCGCTTGCCCAACCGATCAAGAAGATTGAAGTGGCGTAGCTTCCATAGGAATTGACCAGCGCCGCGTCGTCGGCCTTTTGCTGTTCGGTGAGCTCTTCGCCCGGGCTGCGATCGGGCAGCACCAATTCCATCATGGCCGGTTGGCGGGCCAGCGTGAAAAGCTGTTGATCCATCGTGTCGAACAGCCATCCCAGCGCAGCCACGATCAATACGAACCATTGATAACGGTTCACCTCTTGGAACCACCAGGTGGACTGGGTACTCATGCGCGTGGGACTCCCCAATAGATCGACAGACTGCAAATGGGATGCGGGTTCGAGCGGTCGTCGGCGTCGCGGGCGTCATGCCAGCGTCGCGGGGCGCTCGGAAGCGAGACGGCTATCGTACACCACGCTACCCTCGAATGCGACCGACCCTCTTGCGAGAGCAGGACGATTGCAAAGTCGTTAATCCAAGGCTCCTACGAGTTTCAGGGCGTGGAGGGGATTGGCGCAGAGATCATCGGCTCGGGCTCGAAGCGGTTGTTTGGATTTTTGGGTCGTTAGTCGCAACACGCTCAGGGCTACGTTGGTGAGGCTTGCCAGGCGTTCGGCCAATCCTGGCCGACGACTCCAGTGCCGGTCTTCGTCCCACCAACGATCTTTGACGAAGTGCAAGCTGTTTTCCACTTGCCAATGAGCGCGTACGTACTTCAACAATTGCTTGGGCGTAGTCGTGGCCGGGTCGAGGCTGGTGACGAAGTACCGCGTTTCGCGCGTGGTTTTGCCGTTTCGGTCTTTCGTCTCGCGGTCGACTCGCAAGAGCATGCGGCAACCGGCAAGCCCCAGCCGCTGGCAGACATATTCGGCGTCGGCCAGGTCGATCCAAAGAAAACGAGTCTCCCTACGGCCCCCTTTTTTTCCCGCGTCTGAGCGGCCGCCGCGCTGTCTTGGGCCTGCGCAAAGCAGGTCTGCGCCGCATCCAGGATGTCGGGCTGGTTGGCTTTGATTTGGAACAAGTAGTCATGGCCCGAAGTCAGAATCAGTTCGGCCAGATTGCGCTGAGCATAGAGGGCATCGCCCGTGATCAAACGCAACGCCGGATACTTCTCGAACAGTTCGCTCAGGTGCGCTTTGAGCACTTCCGGCTCGGTGCTTTTGTCGCCCGACAGGGGCCATTGCCCAAGACACGCTTTCAAATCCTGGACAAAAACGTTCAGCATCTGAATCGGATCGCCCTGCGGATCGAAGCCTTGCTTCGACGTCTTGCCATCCACCGCCGCGACCAGAGCCTCCTGATCCGCCATTACCTCTTGCAACCACTGGGAAAACGCAGCTTGAAACTCCTCCAACGAGAACTTCGCCAGCGTCCGACTTAACGTGGTAGGATGCGGCGGCTTGCGACGCGTAAAGCCCAAAGGTCTGCGCAGCAGATGCCAGTTCCGGGCTGCCCACCGCTGCAAGCTGGCAAAATCGTTCAAGCGGCAGACCAGCCCCACGAGCGTCAGTCCCAAAATCCCCGAAAACGGATGACGAACACCACGCCGCTGACGTGGATCGGCCACCTCCGAAAAGGCCACCATCAAAGACGGAAAATACGATGGTAGTTGCATGGCTAGCTCCTTCTCCTAAAGCCAACCCGCATCACCCGGTTAGGATCGCACCTGCATTATACAAAACTCAACTTTGCAATCGTCCTGCTTGCGAGAGCGTGCCGTGGGTGAGTTTCCTGGAGCTCTCCCGGGTTCTTGCACTCCCCGTTCGCCAGCCGGCGACGGGCGAATTATGCCTCCGCGGGACGCCGCCGTAATTCCCTTGATCGGCGTGTCATCCTGGGGATCCTGCCCTGTGGGGCTGGCCGGACCCGCGCGAACGTCAGCGCGAGCCGAGCTTCCACCGCCAGCGAATGGCGAGTCCGATCAGTCCGATCAGGGCCAAGGCGAGCGTCGATGGCTCTGGCACCTGGTGCAACCCCGGCAGCAGCGGGCTCGCAGTCGCGTAGCGCAACCCCAGCATGGAGAGATAATCCAGTTCTTGTGCGTCCAGCGTGCCGAACGCGCCCGCCTCGTCGCTGACCAGATCCAGGCTGCGATCGTTCAGAAACAGCGCGCTGACCTGGGGGCCATTGACGTTGTATGGGTCGTAGACGAACGAGTCCGCCCCATTGAACAAGTTCATGCCCAAGATTCCGTCGATGCCGGATCCGACGTCCAGCACATAGACTGGCACATCGGTGAATTCCAACACCCCGCCGTCGACTCGCGGCACCGAGAGCGTATCGAGGATGTAGCCTGGCAGCCCAGGAACTTGCTCCCCGGCCCCTTGCACGTCGATGGTATCGAATGGGGTTTCGATCGGATTGCCGTCGACGTCGGTCAAGCCAAGTTGAGCGGCAATCGCCGGCGAGATGATGCTGATTTGCGCCGGTGTCGAACAGGAACGACTGATCTGCCAACGAGTGCGTTGGGCTGCCCGGCGCCGACGGCGTGAAGGTCACTCCCGTGTTGTGCTGTACGGGATTGGGGGTCGACGTGATGTCGTTGCCGGGGTTGCTCAGGTTGTCGCTGCCGAACAGCGACACGGGAATGCTGATCGTCTCGTAGGTGGTCGCCTTGGGCACCAGTCCGGTCCCCGACGGCACGAATCGAACGTCGGGAAAGTTGTAGGGAATGCCCGCAAACGACGGATCCAAAAAGCCCAGGTCGAGCGCGTAGCCGATCTGGTCCATCACGGTGGCCAATCCGCCTGGGTTGGTTGCCGAGGGCACGTTGATCGGCGTTCCGACTATGGACGGAAGATAAGGCGAACCCTCGGTGGTTCCCACCATGGCTTGGATGCCGCCTACCGAAACGGCGTTCGTAAGATCGTAGTCGAAGGAAAACGTGTTGAAGTCGATGTTGAGCGCACTTGCGCCCGCGGCGAGGATTTTGCCCGCAACGGACACCTCGCCCTGGAGCGAGCCGCCGATCGCATCGGCCGTGGCCACCGCCCCCGGGATAGTGGGAATTTGCGGCTGTCCTTGGAAATCGAAAAAGAACCCCTGATCGAGCGCGGAAAAGCTTACCACCGAAGCGCCCGTGTCGTAGATTCCGGATGTGATGCTTCTTTGGCCCGATCCGTTCTCGTAAGCCTGCACGATTTCAAACTGATTGCCGTACAAGTCGAACTCCGGGAACAGCGGCACCTGCAGCGTTTGAGGAACCGGCGTCTGCGCCAACAGCGGCCCGCCGGCGATCGCCACCAAGGCGAGCGACGCAAGGCCAACGAGCACGCGAAAAACGGCCATGTTCATAGTCACTTGTCCCACGAAATGAATTGCCCCGAGCAGCCCGATCGATTCCCCGCACACGCGCGAATGCGTGCCCGGCGAGAAAACGAGGGTAACGGTCGCGATAGAGAGGCCGCGATCTTCCGAAACGGAGGCGGCGTGCGCGACGTACTAGCGATTCATTAGGCTTGGGCCGAGCCAGCAGCGCGGCGAAGGGCGAAAATTCCTTTCCGAACCGTAAGCTTGCGCCCTCCAACCCCTATATGTCAACCGTAAATCCGGATGTTTTTTCCAGGTTTCCACGCACCGATGGATTTTGGATCGAGCAGGAATCAAGAATCCAAGATCAACGTCCGGTGGCGATCACGTGAAGCCCTGCGACGATCCGTTCGGCCGCTTGCTCGCCGCTGTGGACGCAATTGGGGATGCCCACGCCGCGATAGGCGTTGCCAGCCAAGGCGAAATGGGGCCAGGCGGCCGCGGCCTGTTCGATCCGTACCACCAGTTGCTGGTGGCCCAGATGATATTGCGGCATGGCCTTGGGCCAGCGGATAACGTCGTCAAAGATCGGTTCGCCCGCGGCGCCGATCAAATCCGCGAGTTCGTCGCGCACCAGCGCGCGCAGTTCGTCGTCCGAGAGGTCCAACAGTTCGCTCTGGCAGGCGCCGCCCACGAACACGCGGACCAGCACGGCGTCATCCGGCGCGCGGCCGGGAAACTTCACGCTCGAAAAGCTGCCGGCCAGGATGCGGCGCCGTTCGATAGCCGGCACGACGAATCCAAAACCATCGAGCGCATGCGATATCTGATTGCGCCGGTATGCCAACGTAACGATGGCCGTGCCGGCGTATTCGATCCGAGACAACTCGACCGACAACGTGTGATCTAGCGAAGCGAGCAGGCGCGCCGCCGCCGGAGCCGGCGTCGCCACGATCAGACCGTCACAATTGATCGTGTCTGACTCGGCCGAGCCTGTAGTATGCAACTGCCATGTGCCGTCGTCCGCGCGTGAGACATTCTCGACCGGCCGATTGAGTTGCACGGCGCCGCTGGGCAAGCGCGCGGTCAGGGCGTCGACCAGGCTAGAGATCCCTTCGCGCGGCGCGACGAACATGCTGTAGCGTGCGCCACCATTGGCGTCGGGCACCGTGCCGGACTTGGTCTGCAGGCGGCGCGGCGCGGATCAGGCTGCCCCACTGGCGCTCCATGTCGAGGAACCGCGGCAATGTCGCCTGCAGGCTGAGCCGTTCGGGATCGGCCGTGTAGATGCCGCCGACCAGCGGCTGTACGATACGCTCGAAGACCTCGCGGCCCAGGCGTCGCCGAGCGAACGAAGCGAGGCTCTCGTCGGCCACGGGGCGGCTTGGCACCAGTGCCTCGGCAAGCAATCGCAGTTTGCCCCAAGGGCTAAGGATGGGCGTGGTCACCAGCGGCCAGAGCCGGGCCGGCGCCATGAGCATGAACCCCGGCGGCACACGCTCCAGGCGGCCCCGGCGGACGACCATGGCGCCGCGCTCCTGCGTGCGGGTGGGAATCAATTGCTCGCCCAGTCCGATGCGATCGCAAAGATCGACCGCCCAGGGAGGATCGGTAATGAAGTTGTCGGCGCTGCGTTCGATCAGGAATTCGTCGCGGCAGACGGTTTGCAGCACTCCGCCCAAACGGTCGCCGGCCTCGAGCAGCGTGACGCCGACCGCGGGATCGAGTTCAACGAGCCGGTGGGCCGCCGCCAGGCCAGAGATGCCGCCGCCAACGACGATGACACGTTTTCGCGGTTCGCTCGAAGAATTCACGGTGGGCTCGCAGACGTGGGCCATGTGGCAGAGTGGCGATGTGCTAGCTACGCCATCATAGCACGCCCCGGCACCGTCAAGTCAGCCCCGGGCGTTCCCTCGTCCCTTGCGAGACATACCAGGGGATTACTTCGCCCGCTCCAGAATCCAATCGGCGATCATCGCCATGGCGTCCGGCGCGAACGTCTCGCTGATTTTCGCGTACTCGATCGGCGAACCCGTCTCGCAATGCTGGAACAGATGGTTCAGCCCAGGCAACTCGCGAATGGTGACATCGCGATTGTTGGCCTGCTTGAGCGCGGCGGTGATCGGTGGCAAGTTTTGCTGGGGATCGACTTGCATGTCCTTTTCGCCATTTAGGGCCAGCACCGGGCAATGCACTTTGGCCAGCGCCAACGCCGGATCATAAGTAAGGAATGCACGGAACCAGGGCGTAAACATCATCTGCGCCTGTGACGTCACTTGGGTCTCGACGGCTTGTTTGGCTTCGGGCGTGGTGGCGGCCCGGTACGAGTCGCTGCCACGCATCAACTCGATGATTTCCTGTTTCGATTCTTCAAGATTCGTGTCCCGTTTGGCAATTGCGAATAACTTCCTTTGCAATTCCTGGGCCGCGGCGATCAGCTTCTCGTCGGCCTTTTGGGCACGGGCGATCACCGCTCCTTGGCGGAGAATGATTTGCTCGCCGGGCATGCCGGTGCCGGCCAGCATCACGATGAAGGCGACGTCGCTCGTGCGACTGGCGGCCAACGCTGCGATCATGCCGCCTTCGCTGTGGCCGACGAGTCCGATCTGGCGCGGATTGATTTGTTTGATGTTCTTGAGATAAGCCACGGCTGCCAGCGCGTCGTCCGCCAGGTCGGTCGTCGTCGAGTTGCTGGTGCTGCCGGTCGATCCACCGACGCCGCGATCGTCCAGACGCAACACGGCGATGCCGCGTCGGGTGAGGTAGTCGGCCAGCACCAGAAACGGCTTGTGCCCCACGATGCTCTCGTTGCGATCTTGCGCGCCCGATCCGGTCAGCAGCACCACGGCCGGCACGGGCGTGGCCAACTTGGGCAGCGTGAGCGTGCCGGCCAGCTTGACGCCCGCCGCGGCATTTTCGAGCATGATTTCCTGCTCGTCGTAGGGATACGGCTTGTCGGGCTCCTGGGGGCGGCGATAGTCGGGTTCCTTTTCCAATCGCACGAGGTTCAGCGGCAGCACCTGGCCCGACTGTCGCCACTCGCCCTCGATCTTTTGGCCGTCGTCGCTGATCGTGCCTTCGTACACACCGCCGATGCGTCGGGCTTCAAGTTTGAGGTGGTTCCCTTCGCGCGAGGCCGCTTCCATCGGCAAGCCCTTGGCCCCCTGGTCGGGGCTGTCCATCGTTGCCGAGAGTTGTCCCTCGGGCGACTTGGCGATATTGAAAACGATGCGCAAGCTCAACACGCCCGACTTGAGATAGCCCTGCCAATGCCCGGCCACGTCGGTCTCCGCCGCCTGCGAGCCTCTGACGCCCACGGCAACTGCAACGATGGCCAAACCAACCAGAGCGAAGAAGGCCAACAGCCGGCGGTGCGAACGCAAAGCGCGCGTGCGAGTGGTGAACATATCTCGGCTCCTGGAAGTTGAAGCGCGGCATGGAGTGGGATGGCTGTCCAATGACGCACGGCGGACTGCCTCGGATGGCATCTATCTTAGGGTTTTTGAGACAAGGAAATCCACACAATTTCGAAGGGCCGTCTCGATTGGTGGATGATCAAGCTAGGATTGCCGGCCCCTTGCGGCGCTGTTCATCGCTTTGTCTCGCGTCGATGATCGATTGGCTTGACCGCGGGTAATATTCGCTCGCCGACGCGACTTGGCGCGGCAATACCAGGACGATTGCAAAGTCGTTAATCCAAGGCTCCTACGAGTTTCAGGGCGTGGAGGGGATTGGCGCAGAGATCATCGGCTCGGGCTCGAAGCGGTTGTTTGGATTTTTGGGTCGTTAGTCGCAACACGCTCAGGGCTACGTTGGTGAGGCTTGCCAGGCGTTCGGCCAATCCTGGCCGACGACTCCAGTGCCGGTCTTCGTCCCACCAACGATCTTTGACGAAGTGCAAGCTGTTTTCCACTTGCCAATGAGCGCGTACGTACTTCAACAATTGCTTGGGCGTAGTCGTGGCCGGGTCGAGGCTGGTGACGAAGTACCGCGTTTCGCGCGTGGTTTTGCCGTTTCGGTCTTTCGTCTCGCGGTCGACTCGCAAGAGCATGCGGCAACCGGCAAGCCCCAGCCGCTGGCAGACATATTCGGCGTCGGCCAGGTCGATCCAAAGAAAACGAGTCTCCCTACGGCCCCCTTTTTTTCCCGCGTCTGAGCGGCCGCCGCGCTGTCTTGGGCCTGCGCAAGCAGGTCTGCGCCGCATCCAGGATGTCGGGCTGGTTGGCTTTGATTTGGAACAAGTAGTCATGGCCCGAAGTCAGAATCAGTTCGGCCAGATTGCGCTGAGCATAGAGGGCATCGCCGGGCCTGTAAGGAATCTTGTGTCAGCTAGCAGGAATGGGTAGTTTTTGTCACCCTTTCCTGATGAGGAGATTGACACATGGATGATTCTTTACGCACGCGGGCGGAGCAGCTAGCAAGCGAGATTGCGGGTCAGGCCAGGACGGCCGAGGACCTCAAATGGTTTGATGCGACTGATGATGAAGTCGGCGTTGGAGCGGATGCTCGACAGCGAGATGGATGTTCATTTGGGGCGCAAGGCGGTGTCCCCTGGCGGCGAACCGCGGGCGGTGCCGTCGAACGGGGCCGAGCCGCCGCTGGCGAGCTTGGCCAAGCGATCCAAGCCCAACCGTCGCAATGGGCGTTCGCAAAAAACGGTGCAAGGCGACGTGGGCGAGCTGACCATCGCCACGCCCCGCGATCGTGACGGGACTTTCGAGCCGCAATTGATCGGCAAGCACCAGCGACGCGTGCCGGGCTTCGACGAAAAGATCCTCGCGTTGTATGCCAAGGGAATGACCACGCGTGACATTCAAGAGATCGTCCGCGAACTGTACGACGTGGAAGTCTCGGCCACGCTGATCTCGGAGATCACCACCGACCTCGACGCCGAAGTGACTGCTTGGCGCACGCGGCCGCTCGACGCGCTGTGGCCGATCGTGTACTTCGACGGCATCGTCGTGCACGTGCGCGGCGCGAATGGTCGCGTCTCGCAGCACACGATTTACGTGGCTTTGGGCGTGAATCTTGAAGGACACAAGGAGTTGCTGGGACTGTGGCTCGGCCAGAGCGAAGGGGCCAAGTTCTGGCTCGCTTGCCTGACCGATCTGAAGAACCGCGGCCTCGCCGATATCTTCGTGGCCTGCATCGACGGCCTCTCGGGTTTTGCCGAAGCGATTCACGCGGCCTATCCTCAAACCCAGGTGCAGCTGTGCATCGTGCATCTGGTGCGCGCGGCGCTTCGTTACGTGAGCACCCAGGACAGCAAGGCGGTGATTGCCGACCTGAAGAGAATCTACCAGGCCGCGACCCTTCTCGAAGCCGAGTCCGCTCTCGACGCTTTTGCTCAAGCCTGGGACGCAAAGTATCCGACCATCACGAAGATGTGGTGCGCTAAATGGACCGACATCGTCACGCTGTTTGACTTCCCCGCGCCGATCCGTCGAGCGATCTACACCACCAACGCGATCGAATCCGTCAACAGCGTGATTCGCAAGTTCACGCGAAACCGCAAGATTTATCCCAACGAGGAGTCCGCCTTGAAGATTGTCTACATGGCGATTCACGAAGCCTCGAAAAAGTGGACCATGCCAATCCATCATTGGAAAGCGGCCCTCAACCACTTCGCCATCCTCTACGAGGGCCGCATGCCCGGCATAGCAAGCAAATGACGTTCCCTGCTCGCCTGACACAAAAAGAATTACAGGCCCGCATCGCCCGTGATCAAACGCAACGCCGGATACTTCTCGAACAGTTCGCTCAGGTGCGCTTTGAGCACTTCCGGCTCGGTGCTTTTGTCGCCCGACAGGGGCCATTGCCCAAGACACGCTTTCAAATCCTGGACAAAAACGTTCAGCATCTGAATCGGATCGCCCTGCGGATCGAAGCCTTGCTTCGACGTCTTGCCATCCACCGCCGCGACCAGAGCCTCCTGATCCGCCATTACCTCTTGCAACCACTGGGAAAACGCAGCTTGAAACTCCTCCAACGAGAACTTCGCCAGCGTCCGACTTAACGTGGTAGGATGCGGCGGCTTGCGACGCGTAAAGCCCAAAGGTCTGCGCAGCAGATGCCAGTTCCGGGCTGCCCACCGCTGCAAGCTGGCAAAATCGTTCAAGCGGCAGACCAGCCCCACGAGCGTCAGTCCCAAAATCCCCGAAAACGGATGACGAACACCACGCCGCTGACGTGGATCGGCCACCTCCGAAAAGGCCACCATCAAAGACGGAAAATACGATGGTAGTTGCATGGCTAGCTCCTTCTCCTAAAGCCAACCCGCATCACCCGGTTAGGATCGCACCTGCATTATACAAAACTCAACTTTGCAATCGTCCTGGCGGCAATACCCCGGCATTTGACGCGCCCCGGTTTTCTAACCCATAATATGGTTGTTTGACCTGCCTGGATCCTGCCGCGTTTCTCTTTCGGAGACTTCCTCGATGAGCCAGCAACGACGTTTTGCGCTCGCCGCGTTTCTTGCCTTGAGCGTGCTGTTCGGTAAGCTGCCCGCCGCACTGGCCATTCCCGCTTTCTTCAAAGAGTTTCAGGAAAAGTACGTCAAGGCCGACGCGACCGACGAGCAGGACGCAGCCTTTGCCGAGCTGGTGACCAAGAAGGTCAAGTGCAACGTCTGCCACATGGGCAACAGCAAAAAGATGCGCAATGCCTATGGAACGCAATTGTCTGAACTGTTGAAGAAAGACAACTTCAAGGCGCCGCGGTTGAAAGCAGAGCCCGACGCGTGCAAGGCGGAGATCAACGAGGCCTTCGACAAAGTGGCGGCCATGAAGTCGGGCGGCGACGACTCGCCCACGTTTGGTGAATTGATTGCCGAAGGCAAATTGCCGGCCAGCGGCGCCGCGCCCACGGAACAAGCCTCGACACCGGCGCCCGAACCCATGCCCGAGCCGAATTCACCTGAGCCGGCCCCTGCGACGGACGCTCCCGCGGCGCCGGCTAATCCGGAAGCCGTGGCGGCGATCGAAGCGATTGGCGGCACGGTGATGCCGTTGGCGATGAACGACGACTCGCTGGTGGTCGATTTTCACCTCGGCGGAACGGCGTTGACCGATGACGGGCTAGCGCATGTGAAGGTGCTGCCGAAGGTGTATGAGTTGAACCTCAAGGACACGCAGATCACCGACGCGGGCCTGGCGCAACTGGCAGAGTTGGGCACGCTCGTCCGGCTGCACCTGGAAAAGACGAAGGTGACCGACGCCGGATTGGAACACCTCAAGAGCCTGGGCAACCTCGAGTACCTGAACCTCTACGGCACGGCGGTGACCGACGCCGGTTTGGAACATCTCAAAGGTCTCGGCAAGCTGCAAAAGCTCTACCTTTGGCAAAGCCAGGCCACCGACGATGGCATCGCCAAGTTCAAGGAAGCGATGCCCAACGTGACCGTGGTGAAGTGAGCGAGGTGGTTCGGAGTGGCGTTGCGGGTAGCAAAGGTTGCAAGGCTTCAGAGAGTCTAGCGCTGGCCACGGCGGGCTGAATTCTGGCGAATTCAGCTAGGGTTTGGCCTCGTTCAACGCATCCAAATCGATTGATTGTTGGCTGGATTTCGCCTACATTGAAGGTCCCGGCAAGAGTCCCTGCCCTGCGTCCTTCCGTCCAGCCTGCCCATGTTTCATGCCCGCTTGCTGCTGCACGTTGCGCTGACGTTGGCGCTGGCGGTGTGCGCACGGAGCATTCGCGCGGATGAGGCGCAGGACGCGAATGAACCGCAGGCCATCGCTCGCGTTGATGCGCCCGTTGGGGCATTGGTCACCGGCGAAGCCAACTTCGAGTTGGACGTGCTGCCCATTCTCACGGCCAAGGGTTGCAACGCCGGGGCCTGCCATGGCAAGGCGCGGGGACAAAATGGCTTTCAGCTCTCGTTGTTGGGCTTCGACCCGGAGTTCGACTTCTCGGCCATCGTGAAAGAAGCGCACGGCCGGCGAGTCTTTCCGGCCGCGCCCAGAACAGCCTGCTGTTGCGCAAAGCTTCGCTGGCGATGCCGCACGGCGGCGGATTGCGCTTGCCGCCCGATAGTCCAGAATACGAAATCATGCGTCGCTGGATTTCCGGCGGCCTGCCGCGCAGCACCGCCAACGCGCCCACGCTGGACCGCATCTCGGTCGAACCGCCCGAGCACATCATGGCCCCAGGTGCCAGCGAGCAACTGCGCGGTGCTTGCGCACTACTCCGATGGCTCGGTGCGCGACGTCACGCGCTTGACCGACTTTCAGTCGAGCGAGGCCGGTGTGGTTAGCATCGACAGCGGTCTGGTGACCGCGGGCAGCTTGCCCGGCGAATCGACGCTAATGGCCCGCTATATGAACCACATTGCCACGTGGAGCACGGCCATACCCCTGGCGACCTCGGTCGATCCGGATCTGTACGCGAAGCTGCCGCGAAATAACTTCATCGATGGCCTCGTGTGGGACAAGCTGGCCAAGCTTGGCATCGAGCCCAGCCCGCCGGCCAGCGACGGCACGTTTCTGCGTCGTGCGTATTTGGATGTCATTGGAAAGTTGCCCACGCCGGAAGAAGCACGCGCGTATCTAACCAGCGACGCGCCGAACAAACGCGAGGAACTGATCGACGCGCTGCTGGATCGGCCGGAGTACGGTGATTTCTGGGCCAACAAATGGGCCGACCTGCTACGGCCGAATCCCTATCGCGTGGGCATCAAGCCGACGATGGCATTCGACGCTTGGATTCGCGACCAGTTCCGCCGCAACGTGCCTTACGACCAATTCGTGCGCGAGCTGCTCACCGCCCAAGGCAGCACCTGGCGCCATGGCGCCGCTACGCTGTTTCGCGATCGCCGCACGCCGGACGAAATCACGCCGGTGGTGAGCCAGTTGTTTCTGGGCATTCGGCTGGAATGCGCCAAGTGCCATCATCACCCGTTCGAGGCATGGGGACAGGAGGATTTCTACGGCCTGGCGGCCTACTTCTCGCGAGTGGCGCACAAAGGCCAAGGAATCTCGCCGCCCATCTCCGGAGGCGAGGAGGTGGTGTTCGTGGCGCCCAGCGGATCGGTGAAGCATCCGATCACGGGCCAAGTGCTCGAGCCGCAACCTCTGTTCGGCGAAGCCAGGCCGATTGCCGAAGGCGAAGACCCGCGAGCGGTGGTGGCCGAGTGGATCGCCTCGAAGGACAATCCGTACTTTTCCCAGGTGGCGGTCAATCGTGTGTGGGCCGATCTGATGGGCCGCGGACTGGTCGACCCGGTCGACGATTTGCGGGCCACGAATCCGCCCAGCAATCCCGAGTTGCTGAAAGCCTTGGGCGAGAGCTTTGCCGCCGACGGTTTCGACTTCAAGAAGCTGTTGCGAACGATCATGACGTCCTATGCCTACGGCATCTCGGGCGAGACGACCGAGCGCAACCTTTCCGACACGCGCAACTATTCGCGGCACTTGCGCCAGCGGTTGCGGGCCGAAGTGCTGCTGGACGCGGTGTGCGACGTGACGGGTGTGGGCGAGGAGTTCTCGGCCATGCCGAAGAACACGCGCTCGATGGAAATCTGGACACATCGCGTGGGCTCGCTGTTTCTCGACGCGTTCGGCCGGCCCGATGCCAATCAGGATCCGCCGTATGAGCGCACCAGCGACGCCACGGTGGTGCAGGCGCTGCACCTGATGAACGCGCCGGACCTGCACATAAAAGTGACCAGCGACCAGGGTCGCGCCGCGCAACTGGCGGCCAGCGAGCGCTCGCCGGCCGAGATCGTCGAAGCATTGTATCTGGCGACGTACAGTCGCTTGCCCGCGCCCGCCGAGCTGGCGGACGTCGTGCCCATCGTCGAGCGGCATCCCAATCGCCGCGAGGCGACCGAAGATCTGTTGTGGGCCTTAATGAATACTCCCGAGTTCATCTTCAAGGATTAGTACGCGATGGCCACGCATCGAAATTGCGCGGGAATGACGCGCCGCGATTGTTTGCAACTGGGCCTGGGCGCGTTGGCAGGAAGCGGACTGGTCGACTTGCTGCGGTTGCAAGCCCGGGCTGCCTCGCCGGCCAAGCGGCCGACGAATTGCATCCTGATTTGGATGGATGGCGGCCCGACGCATTTCGAAACGTTCGATCCGAAACCCGACGCGCCGGCGGAGATTCGCGGCGAGTTATCGCCCATCAAGACCAAGATTCCCGGCGTGTACTTCTCGCAGCACATGACGCGGTTGGCGGGCATCGCCGACAAGCTGGCGATCGTCCGCTCGGTGTGCCATAACCAGGGCAACCACGGGGCAGGAAATCACTACATGATGACCGGTTCGCCCCCGCGTATTCCGGTCGGCTGTGGTGCATTCGTGAGCTTTCACCCCAGTCTGGGTTCGGTGACGGCCCATGAGCGTTCGGCTCCCGAGGGCTTGCCAGCGTATTTCTCGATGCCGCAGATGTCGCGCTCCGGCGGGCCGAACTTCCTGGGCGCAGAGTACTGCGCCGTTTGTCGTGGGAGACGATCCGAACAAGGACGACTTCCGCGTGCGCGACGTGGCATTGCCCGAGGGGCTCACGGCCGATCGCTTTCACGCCCGTGGCGACTTGCGAAAGTTGGTCGATCGTTTCCAACGCACCGAGGACAAAGTGGCCGCCGATCCTGCCGTGGCGCTCGATGAATACTACCGCCAAGGCTACAACCTGATGACCAGCACCGCGGCGCAAAAGGCGTTCGACATTCATAGCGAACCCGAGAAAATCCGCGAGGCATACGGCAAGAACTCGTTCGGTCAGCGGGCACTATTGGCGCGGCGACTGGTCGAGGCGGGCGTGCCATTCGTCACGCTCTACGACGGCGGCTGGGATCATCACTCCGACATTTTCACCGGCCTGCCCAAGAAGCTGGCGCCGTTTGAGAATTCGATCGCGGCGCTGATCGAAGATTTGGAAGCCCGCGGCATGTTGGACACGACGCTGGTGGTGGCGCTGGGGGAGTTCGGCCGAACGCCCAAGATTTCGCAACTGGCCGATCGCAGTTCGCCAGGACGCGACCATTGGGCCAACGCCATGTCGATCATGTTTGCCGGCGGCGGCACACCGGGCGGACAAGTGGTCGGCGCCACCGATCGCAACGGTCACTCGGCGTGCGAGCGCGTGCTGTCGCCCGAGAACTTCGTGTCCACCGTCTATCGCAAACTGGGCATCGATCCCGGCAAGATCTATCACACTCCGCAAGGACGCCCCGTCCACCTGGTGAGCGACGCCACACCCATCAGCGAGCTGATGAGCTGAGTTGACCAGCGGCAACTACAATCCCCGCGATTCACGCAAACCAGACCGAGCCATGGCGCGGTGCCGCAACCCCTGCCCGCCCTCTCCACCGAACGCCTTCATGAACTTGTTTCGTCCACTCTCTTTGTGCGCTTGGATCACGTGCTGCCTGCGGCTGTTGCTGCCGATTGACGCGCACGCCGCCGGTCCGGAGCCAAAGCATTGGTTTCCGTTGGGCGTGCAGCGCGGCGCAACGGTTGAAGTATCCGTGGGCGGCAACTTTCCGCATTGGCCCGTGAGCGTATGGGTCGACCGCCCGGGACTTACCATCGCGCCGGGCGAAAAAGGCAAGCTGTCAATCGCGGCCACCGCCGACGCGGCGCTGGGTGTGTACTGGCTGCGCATGTACGATGACGCCGCCGCAGCCGCGCCGCAGCCGTTCGTCGTTGGTAGTCTACCGGAAGTGAATGAGGCCGAACCGAACAATGCGGCGCAGCAAGCTCAACAGATCGACGCGTCGATGGTCGTCAACGGGCGGCTTTCACCCGGTGGCGACGTGGATCACGTCGCCGTGCCGCTCACCAAGGGCCAGACGCTGATCGCTTCGCTCGTGGGACATGAGACGCTGGGCTCGCAGTTCGATGGCGTGCTGCAAATCGTGGGGCCCGGGGGCAACGTCATCGACTACAACCACGACCACGGCGGGCTCGATCCGCAGATCGTCTTGGTGGCCCCGGCCGACGGCAAGTACGCGATGCGCGTGTTCGGATTTCCGGCCACGCCGAACAGCACCATTGGCTTCGCCGGCAGCGACGCCTACGTTTACCGTCTGACGCTCACGACCGGCGGCTTTGCCGACTACGCTTGGCCACTGGCAGTTGCCCGCGACAGCGGCGCGCAAGTGGAAATCCGCGGTTGGAACGTGCCGGAAACCGCCAGGCTTTTGCCGGTCAGCGGCGAGGGCGATACGGCCGTGCTGGCTGATCCGCATTTGGCCAATGTGGTTGCCGTCGCCATCGAGCCGCACGCCACGCTGGTCGAAAGCGAGCCGAACGAGCTGGCTGCGCCGCAACAGATCGAGCTGCCCCTGACGATCTCCGGCCGGTTGGATGCGCCAGGCGACAGCGACGCATTCGCCTTCGCCGGCAAGAAGGGTCAGGCGATCTCATTCGAACTGGCCAGCCGCTCGCTCGGCTATCCCACCGACGGTGTATTGGAAGTTTTCGACGAAACGGGCAAGTCGCTCGCCCGCGTGGACGACGTCGGCCAGACGCGCGATCCCGTGCTGTCGTTCACGCCGCCGGCCGACGGAGCGTACCGCCTGGTGGTGAGCGATTTGAATCGCCAGGGTAGCAATCGCCACGTGTATCGCATGCGGGCGACGATTCCGCAGCCGGACTTTGCGCTCGGCACGGACGCCCACGCCTATGTGCTCTCAGCAGGCAAGTCGACGGAGATCACGGTGGCAGTCGAGCGTCGCGCGGGCTTTGCTGAGGGAATCGAACTGTCGGTCCGCGGCTTGCCCGAGTTCGTCACGGCGGCGCCGGCAACGTCGGCCGCCGGGGGAGACTCGGCCAAGACCGTAAAACTGGTCCTCACCGCGGACCAAGGCCCATTCTCCGGCCCGATTCGCGTCGTCGGCGCATCCACCGGCGATAGCCCGCTAGTTCGCACCGCCACGGCGGCCATTCCAAACCACGAAACGCGCACCAGCGACTTGTGGCTAACGGTGATCGGCGAGCCGAAGAAATAGCCCGGTTCAGGCTGCTTGTTTCGCTTGCGGCAGTCGCTATGCTTTCCCGCATGCAACTCGCGCAGGTTAGCGACCATTGTTACGCGGCGATCAACGAGCGGAACCGTTTGTGCGATTCGAACTCGGGCTTGATCAATTTGGGCGGCGGCGTGGTGATCGACACGCAGTGCGACCTGCCGCACGCGCGACGGATGATCGAGCTGTTCGGTACCGTTGCGTCCGAAATGCCCCAGCGAGTGGTGATCACGCACGAAGATCCGGATCACGTGTGGGGCAACCAGCTCTTTCCCAACGCCCAGATCATCGCCCAGCGGAAGATCGTCGAGCGGTTGCCGGTCGTGTCGGATCCGCGTTCGTTGCAGCACTTGCAGCATGCGGCCCGCAACCGTTTTTTGCGCGCCGTGCTCCGGTTCACCAAGCCGGCCGTGCTGGCATTGGCCGATCAACTGGCCGAGGACTATGACTTCGACGGCATCGAATTGAAGCTGCCCGACACGACGTTCGACGTACGGCACACTTTGGATCTCGACGGCGCGGAAGTGCAACTGTTGCACGTGGGGCCCGGGCATCAGTGGGGCGATACGATCATTCATCTGCCGGCCGAAGGCGTGCTCTACAGCGGCGACGTGCTGTTTCGCCAGTGTACGCCAATGGCCTGGGCTGGCTCGTACGCCGACTGGCAACGCAGCCTCGATGTGATCTTGGAACTGAATCCCGCGGTGATCGTGCCGGGGCACGGACCGGTGTCTTCACTCGAGGGCGTGCGCGAGCTGAAGGCCTATTTGAACTACGTATACGACGAGGCCAAGCAATGCTTCGAGCGCGGGCTGGCGGAGATGGAGGCCGCGCGGCGTATCGACCTGGGGCCGTATGCCGGCTGGAACGCGCCGGCGCGAATCTATTTCAACGTGGCTCGAGCGTATCGGGAGTTTCGCGGCGAACCGAATGACGCCCCGTGGGACACCACCAAGGTATTCACCGCCATGTACAAACTGTGCAAGGCCCGCGGACTGAAGGTGGAGTTCTGAGCAGCGAGGGATTGTTCCACACTAACCCGAAACGCCAGCGAGGCAGCGCAAGGATCAGCCTTGTGCTAGGCTCCCTCGCTGGCGCTTCGGGTTGGTATTGGTATACGAATTCCCGAGCGCGGTTTAGTCCACCGCTTCGAGAATTTCCTCGTCCGTTCCCAGGTCGACGATCTCCGGCTCGGTGTGCTGGTTTGGATGCAGCGCGACGTTGCGCACTTCGAAACGATGATATGGCCGCGCCTGAAGTTGGAACATGGCAACGTCTTTGAGCTTCAGTTTGTCAAACGTGCCGGTGCTCTGGATGAAGTCGCTGGCGCCGCCGCCGTGGGCACCACCGTTGGCTAGAATGTTTCCGTTACCATCGACCGCCACGATCCGCAGATCGCGATGCAGCACGTTGTGCGAGATGGTGATGTTCACGCCGCGGTTGGTCTCGACGGCGGGTGTATAGGCGTAACCGTGTTGCATTCTGCCTTCGGACCGATAGTTCTTGCCATCGGTTCCCGCGACGGTCGTCCAAGTGCCGGCAGCAACTGTGATGGAGACCGTCGCGGTTTCTTGGTCGCGTGAAATAGCGACTCCGCTGGCATACATGTTCGGCACCGGATTCCCCAGGGCACCCCTGGGCGTGCCGCCAGCCCAGCCAGCGCATCCAGGAATGTTCCAGCGATGGGTGATATCACTCTCCTTCGGCAGATGCCAACGGACGGCGATCTCGCGCAGAGTGTATCCGGCGGCGTTGACGCGTCCGCCAAACTGTTGATATGGCGCGGCAATGGGCGAGCCGTCCGCCGACCACCACGCTTTGTCCTTGCTGGGGTGCTCGCTCATGCCGAGCAACTCGGCGCTGGCACCGTCGCCCAGATCAATCACCAAAGGTTTGCCGGGCCGCTGTTCCTGCGCGGCCGGCGTAGCCTTGGGCTGCGGCGTTTCCTTGAGTTGCGGGTCGGCGGCCGCCACTCGTGGAAGCTGTGCCGTCGGCCAACCCAGCGCGAGCACGCCAGCCACCGCCAACAGCAGGCTTGTTCTGCGCGACACATGCGGTGAAGTTAGCGCCAGCTCGGGCAACTGCCCAATGCGGCGCTTCCAGAACGTGCTTAGGGCCGTCTTCGATCCGCTGTCGATCGCCGTGGTCCAGGATCCCATCGATGCGCTCATGGCGTGGTCTCCATATGTCGGGTTGGCACGGTCAGCAACGCATCCTACTCAGGCCACCCGGGGAATGACAGTGTACGCGGCAGTGGCACGCCGGGGGTGGCGGCGGGTACATTGGAATGACTAGCCCTTGATCTTGATTGTGTTTGCAAACCGTGGAGGAACCGGGCCATGACCTTGCCTGTTGCCAAGAACAAGACGATGGATTTTGCCGGCGGCGAAGCGATCGGCACCAGCTATCGCTGGCCGGGAGGACAGTATTGCGCGATTCACACGTCGCGGGGACTGGTGGGCTGTGGCATCTACGATATCCGCGCCGCCAACGAATTCGACCTCGCCGTGGCGATTGCGCGGGGCACGCCTGCCAAGCCGCTGTGCGAGCCGGAGGACCTGTTCGATGCCAAGATCCTGGAAGTGAGCCGCACGGCCGAAGCGCGGAGTGAAGGTGGGCATGACCGGTCGAGAAGCCGTCGAAGCATTGCTGGCCAGCGGCGAGGCGTGAAGCGCGCGGGCCATCTACTTCTTGGCGTTCGGCCGTGCTCCCGCGGGCGCCTCGAAGTTGAACGGATGCGTGCCGGTGAAGATGATGTGCCGCTTGCCCAGCGAGTAGATCAATCGCTCCACCTTGGTGTTCGAGCGGGGGCCGCCGGGGACGGGCGTATACGAGAGCTCGGCGGGGCTGCGACCGTCCCCTTCCAGCACCAGATGATCCTTGTCCTGGCTGTAGGTGGCCCGATGTCCCACGGCGACGAACGTGGCCCCTTCGGCTAGCACGTTGCCCAGCGCCACCAGCTCGAACCAGCCCTCTTCGCCCCGCATGCGTGGCGGCATTTGGCGGATGGTGAGTTGCCGCGCGTCGAGCACCATGCCTTCGGGACCCAGCGTGTCGGGCTTTTCGCCATCGAGCCGCGCGTTCCAGTCGTCCACCGGCGCGTACACGGTTTTGGTTTCGTCGAAGGTCATCGTGCGGCTGTTGAGGTTGCCCTTCAGTTCGCGCTGGAAGGTGACATGGACATAGGTGTAGGGTGAGCGCGCCCGACTGGCCGCTTGCGCGCCCGAGGGTTGCCCGGGCAGGTTGATGCGGCCCGCTCCGCCTCCCTCGGGCGTGCGTCCCACATAGCGGACCCAGCCCGGGCCCTTGCCGCGCACGGCGCCCGAGGGGCGATGGATCGACAGGTCGAAGACCTGCATTTGCTGCGTGGAAGTCCGCTGCCCGTTTTCGTCGGTTTGCGTGCCATCGAGCATCGCCTCACCGTAGCACTGAACGAACTCTAGTTGCGGAGCATTCTGGGCAGCGGCCGGACTGCCGGGCGGGGCTACCGCTTGTGGACTTGAAAAATCGATCGGCCGATCGAGTTGGCCCACGAGTTTTTGCGTGGTGAGGAGTTGTTGCTGCGACATCACGCGTACGTTGCGTTCGAACGTGACCGTGTTGGTCTGAAAATGCATGCCGCCTTGCCAGGTGATCTCGGCCATCTGGGGCTTAGCCAACCGTTGACCGTTGAGGTCCTGCTCCAAGGGCATGATCATCCGCCCTGCCCCGTCGACCCACAGGCGATTGGTGTGCTTCTCCAGCTCGATGGCCTGGCCGAAGAGCACCATGCCGCCGGCGTCGATCTGCGCGAGATTGCCCGCCACGGTGACGCGCGTTTGCTCGGTATTGGCGCCGGCCACGTGCAAACGATCGCCGGACACCACCAGCGGTTTAACGCCGGGTTTGGGAGTAAGCTCTTTCAGCAAGGCCTGGTTGTCCAGCGTGAGACTGGCCACGGCGAAATCTTCACCGTTGGGCACGAGTTTCACCTGCACGCCGGCAGCCTGTACCCAGTAGCGTTGACCGGGCGGGCCCTGCGGCGCAGGCGGCGTTTGCCGTGGGGGAGTGGTCTCGACAGGCGGAGCGCCAGCCGTGCCCGGCGCTTGCGCTGCGGGAGCTGCCGTGGGGCGTTCGACCCAAACTTCGATCTTGCCGGTCGTGGCGTCGAGTTGCGGCGTGTTGACTGTCACGTTTCCCTGAGCGAGCACGCGCTCGATTTGCCATTTGTCGGCCGCAGGCGCCGCGTCCGGCTGGCCGGGATTCGCGCCGCCGTTTTGCATGGCGACGGGCCGCACGACCGCCACTTGTTCGCGGGTCGGAGGCGCCTTGATCGGCGTGGCCCAAGCGAAGATTTCGCCCTCTTGCACGAGATTGCCCTGGGCATCGACGCGATCGTTGGCGGTGATCTCGCCCAAACCGGGCATCCGCACGTTGGCGCCGCCGTGCAGCGAGGCGACGTACTGTCCGTCTTCGGCCGGTTCGAATCGAAACTCGCGCGTCCAGCGAATGAGGAACTTGCTGCCGCTCTCGCCAGGAGCGACGCCCTGCATCACGCCTTGGCCAAGCCCGGCGATGCGTCCCAACTGGTCGCCAGGGATCGGCTCGAAATCGAGCCCACGATGGCTCTTCAAATAAATGTTTCGCGAGGGCGAGTGCAGCGTCACCGGGTCGCCGCGAGCTTCGATCCGGCGAATCGGTTGGTCGTTGGTGGCTTGTGCATCCGGACCGGCGGTTGCCTGTTCCACGGGAGTTGGCGCACCATCGGCGGGCGTGTCGGCGTTGCGGAAGAAGACGTTCAGCAGTTCACAATTCAACAGATCGCTGGGGCCGGTGCTGATGCGGGCCACGTCGACACGGTCGTGAAACGAAGCGGCGTGCAACTCGAGGTTGTACCGAAAATCGCCCTGGCAAGTGATTTTCAGCGTCGAGCCGGCCATGTCGCCCGCCGGCCCTGGCGGTTGGTTGCGCGCGAAGGCGGGATCGTCGAGCGCGAGGTTCATCACCACGTCGCGCTTCAGCAACAGTGTCTTGACCTTGCCGGTGCGAAAAGCGCCGCCGGCTCGGCCATCGTTCTGCAAATGGATTTCCAAATCGCGCCCGCTGCCCTGGCTGCGGCCCAGGCGAAAGTGGACCGGATGCGGCGAGGTGGCCTTGTCCCCCACCAACTCGATGTCGCGGGTGGTGATGAGCAGATCGTCACTGGCGCCCGGGCGACTGGGCAAGCGCTCGATGCGAATCAGTCCGTGCAGCTTGCCGCCGACAAGCTGCCGCTTGGCAAGGTCGACCGTTTTGAGCACGATCGGCTGGTCGAACTTGAGTGAGGCGCCATGTTCGGTCCGCATGATGATCGGGCGAGGCTCGGCCAGCGTAGCGCCGTCTCCTTCGCGCGGAAAAAACAACAGCGTGCAATGCTGCAGCTTGACAGTGCCATCCGGCTGTGGGTCGGGCTTCTTGAACAGCAGCAACGTCTGGTCGGTTTCCCAGATGGCCGGGTTGTCGAGTTCCCAGGAGCCGGGCGCGAAGTACTGCGCCAGCGCCAGCTTGCGCTGGCTTTGCGTGGGTGCCTCGCCGCCGGTCGACGCGGCGCTATAGCGGCTGACGGTCTCCGGCTCAATGCCGGGCTCAATCAGCGGCACGGCCACCAGCCAATAGATCCAGTACGTGCAGAAGACGCCGACGAACCAGCCGATAATCTCGCCGCTGCGCACCGTGCGCGGCCGTCGCCGAGTGCCGCCGGGCGCTGGGGGTGAGGCGGTGGCCGTGGTCATGATCCTCTTAGCTCGTGTATCGTTGGATCAGGTCGTCCCAGCGGCGCTGGGCCTTGAGGATAATTTCGATTGTCTCGCGCACGGCGCCTTGGCCGCCCGCCAGTTGCGTCACGTAGTGAGCCGCTTCGCGCAATTCTGGACACGCGTCGGCCACGGCCACGGCCAGGCCCACGCTGCGCATCACCGGCAGATCGGGCAAGTCGTCGCCGATGTAGCAGGTCTGATGCGGCTCGAGCCCCAGGTTTTGCAGGATCTCCTGCGCAAACGGTAATTTGTCTTCGGCAGTTTGCCGCACCAACTCGACGCCCAGCTCGGCTGCGCGGATTTTGACGATGTGCGAACTGCGGCCGGTGATCAGCCCGAATCGATAGCCGGCTCGCTGCCAGATTTTGATGCCCAGGCCGTCGCGGATGTGAAACTGCTTGGTCTCGATGCCCTCGTTGTCGTACGCGATCTGCCCACCGGTGAGCACCCCGTCGACGTCCGAAAGAATCAGCTCGATGGTTCCGCAGCGTTGTTCGATTTTCATGCGCATTCCCGCGGTGGGGCTCCCGTGACGGGCGGAGCAAGTGGCCGCCGGGTGGCGGCGGGAAACCTCGCCATGCGCGGCGCATTGGCTTCGTCGGCCGGACCGTCGGCCCGGGCCTCGGGAAACAGCGCCACGACGTCGGTCACGTCGATCATGCCCACCGGATGCATGCCCTCGTCGACCACCGGCAATTCGCTGATCTTGCGTTCGCCCAGGATCGAGATCGCGTCGAGCGCCATCGATCCCTGCGGCACGCGCAGCGGCTCGGCGGTCATCACTTCGCGTATGGGGCGGTCGAGCGCGGCGTCGCGCTTGTGTTCGAACAACCGGGCCAGATCGCTGTCGGTGAACAGGCCTCGCAGCGTGCCTGCCGCATCGACCAGCATGATGGCTCCGGTGCGGCGCCCCGTGCGACCGTGTTCGACGAACACCTGGCGCACGGACCGCGAGTCGAGGGCGATACGGCATTCGGCCAGCGGGCGCATCACGTCGTCGACCTTGGTGAGTTGCCGGCCGAGGTTGCCTGCCGGATGGAAGCGGGCGAAGTCCTCGCGGCGGAACTCGCGCATGCGGCTGGTCACCAGCGCCAACGCGTCGCCCACGGCCAGCATGGCGGTGGTGCTGGTGCTCGGCGCCAGACCCAATGAGCAAGCTTCCTGCAGCGGTCCCAACTCGATCGTGACGGTGGCCGACTTGCCTAGCGTGCTGGAACGCCGCGCACACACGGCCACGATGCCCACGCCAAAGTCGGCCAACGACGGGAGAATGCGGACAACTTCTTCCGTCTCGCCGCTTTGCGAAAACATCAGCAATACGTCGTCGCGATGAACGCGTCCCAGGTCGCCGTGCACGGCTTCGCCCGGGTGCAGAAAATTGCTCCGCGTGCCGGTGGAGGAGAGCGTGGCGGCGATCTTCTGCGCGATCAAACCGGCCTTGCCCATGCCACTGGTGATGACACTGCCGGAGCAGCCATAGAGCAATTCGACGGCGCGGGGAAACTCACCGTCAATGCGGCGGGCCACGCTGGTCAGCGCCTGCCCTTCGAGTGCGACAATCTCGCGGGCGTAGTGGATTTGTTCCAAAGGCGTCAGCGGTTGGTCACTGCCGGGGCGAGGCACGCTCATGGGCCGTCGTATCCGTGAGCTGAGGCATGGGGCGGGCGATGGGACGGGGGATTGTATCGTCGGTGGCGGATGCCGGCAATGTAGAACGTGCTGGCATGCTAAGGCCTGTCGGACCAGTACCTTACCGACCGGGCCGGCTTCGCCTATAATGGGCCAGCTTGGGATATGTGATTGAATGATTGATGGCCGCCGTGCGGAGAGTCGGCCGCTAGCACGCCGCCGAAAGGAGCATCCGCATGATCGTTACCACGAAAGAACTCTTCCAGCAGGCCTACGGCCGCTATGCCGTGGGGGCCTACAACATCAACAATCTCGAGCAGACCGTCGGTCTGTTTCGTGGCAACCTGGGCCAGAAGAACTCGAACGACGATCCGGTCGATCCCAAACTCAGTGCACCGTTCATCATCCAGCTTTCGCGCGGAGCGCGCGGCTATACCGACAAGCGGTTTCTGGAAGCGATGATCCGCGCCGCCGAAGAGATCTTCGACAAGGCGATTTTCGCGGTGCATCTGGATCATGGCACGGAAGAAGTGTGCTACGACTGCATCGATAGCGGTTTCTACTCCTCGGTAATGATCGATGCCTCGCACGAGTCGTTCGACGAGAATATCACCATCACTCGGCGCGTGGTCGAGCGGGCGCACGAAAAGGGTATTTCGGTCGAGGCCGAGCTCGGCATGCTGGGCGGCGTGGAAGAAGACATCGAAGTGGATGCCGAGAATGCCTGCCTCACCGACCCGGACCAGGCGGTGGAGTTCGTCGAGCGTTCGGGTTGTGATTCGCTGGCCGTGGCCATCGGCACGTCGCACGGAGCCTACAAGTTCACGGGCAGCCAAGGTCTGCACTTCGACCGTATCTCGGAGATTCAAAAGCTGCTTCCCGGATTTCCGCTGGTGATGCACGGATCGAGTAGCGTGCCCAAGGAATGGGTCGAGCGCATCAACAAGGCCGGCGGCAAGTTGGGCGATGCCAGTGGCGTGGCCGAGGACCAGTATTTGCCGGCCGCCAAGTTGGGCGTGACGAAAGTGAATATCGACACCGATGGCCGGCTGGTGTGGTGTGGCGTCTATCGCGAAACATTCCGCGACAAGCCGGAAGACTTCGATCCGCGCACGCCCGGCAAGCCGTTCATGGCGGCCTACGCCGAGTACATCACGCGCAAGAACCAGAAGCTGGGTTCGGCCGGCGAACTGGAAGGCGTGCGGGCGGCGCTGACGGGACAGCCGGCTTAGTCGCGCCTAGTTTGCCGAAGCTGTCGGCAATTCCTCTGCCACATGGGTTGCTCCCCAATCGGCAAATGCCCGATCACCGCCGGCTTTTGCGATACGCAGCGCCCAGAGCGTTCGCAGCGGAGTTTCGCCATCGGTACGCACGAACAGTTGATGGCCGATGCTGCCCGGACAGCCGTCGAGACTCGTGAGTAGCAATACCTCGCCAGGCGCGAGCGTTGCTTCGATCTTCAATTCGGAGAAGACTTCCTTGTCGCGCTGCGTGGTCCAGATGAACATGCCGTCGGAGGGCGTGGTTTGGGTTTTCGGTTCGCCATGATGCAGTTCAGGCACAAGTTCCAGCCGCACCTGGCCGGCAGTCGCGGGGAAGACGTGCATCGCCAGCCGGCCTTCGGCCTTCGCGTAGGTCTTGCCGCCGACTTCACCGCCTTGATTACGCAACAACTGGAACTGATCGCGCACGCCGGTAAGAATCAGTTCGTGCCGCTTGCCCGGACTGGGCTGCATCAAACGCATGACGACGCTCGGTTTGCCGTCCAAGGGTACCTTCGTGCGATCTTCTTCCGAGACCCGCTTATCCGTGACTTTCAACAAAGAGGCCAACGCATCGGGCATGCGCGCGCCGATGACGCCAACTCGCATGCCGTTTCGCGCCAGCCGCGTTCGCAGTTGCGGAGACAGCGACTGCTCGTCAACCTCGCTCCACAGCGCCTGCCAGCGGGGATCGTCCAACGGCGCCGGCGCGGAAAAGACTTCCAGAGTCACCTGGTCGGGACTGGACGCCACGGGCGCAAGCGGCGAGCGTCCCTTCGGCTGTTCGTCGACCAGCTTACAGCCGGCCACTATCACCAGCGCAATGCATAGCGAGATGTTGCGCGGAACGAACGACATGGGCGATCCTTGCCCGGGGCGGAAACCGCAAGACGAGAGAACTGAGCAATGACGTGAGGCGCCAACAGTAGCGGCGATGGGCCAGGTATGTCAACGCAAATCGTACTCTGAGGGGAAAGCGGGGCACCGCGAACGCTAGCACGCGGGTCACTGCGGGCGTCGTTGTTGCTTTTTGCCTTTGAAGCTTCCCCTGGCTTACGGCCTATGACGGACCAGTTTGGGCGTGGGAATCGCCTGTCCCACGATGTGGCCGTGGCGCGATGCTAGCTGGCGAAAGTCCATCTGCAGGAACTCGTGGATTTCGCGTGGAGGAGCCAGCGCCAGCCATTGTTCGGCCAGCCGTTGCATCTGCGCGTCGTACTCTCGCTGCGAATGGGTGTGCGCATAACAGCGGCCCGGGTGCCGGCGCAAGTCGCCGTCGCAGCGCGGGCTGATGTGCCACAGTTCGTGAACCACGGTGGCCAGTTTTTCGTCGAAGGGTCGGTCGAGAAACCGCGGCAGGTAGAAGCTCAACAAATAGAGCATCTCCCGGCCACGATCGTCATAGAGCGGTTGGATCGTCCAGGTTTTGCCGCGCCGCTGGCTCGTTCGTTGCCCGTTTTCAAAGCGCAGCGGAGTGAGGGAGGCCTGCAGGCCGTGGCTAACCGATTTGTGCGCCTGACAGAAGCGGATCGCCACGCAATCGATGTCGATGTGCGTCAGCTCATCGAGCCGCGTGCAGAGATCGACGCACAGGCGACGCATCGCCGTCGTGAAGTCGAAAGCCGGGCGGAGGCGTTTTGCTGCGCACAAGGCGGTCGGTCATCCGGCCCTCCGTGGCAGCCGCAACGCTTGAGACGTGTCAAAAGTGGCTTAGCCCGTGCTCTCGGATGCTTCGAAGCTGGGCTTTTGTGATCGCTGGCGGACACGGTCGCGCACACCGACGAATTCGAGAATGGCTCGGGTGCCGGCATCGCCCAAGCGGGGCTTGGCCAAACGCAGGACGCGGGTGTAGCCGCCCGGCCGATCGACGAACCTCGGCGCTACGTCGGCGAACAGGATGCGCACGGCCTCCTTGTCGCCCAACAGCCGCAATGTGCGGCGCCGCGCGGTGACCACCGGGGCCATGGCCTGGTTCCACTTGCTGTAGTTGTCGCTAGTGCGCCACGTCTTCCAGGCGGCCGTGTTGCGCTCGGCCGTGGTGCCGAATTTCTCGGCTTCCTGGCCGGCCGGCAACGCATTGCGAGCGATGGTGACGCAACGCTCGACCAACGGACGCACTTCTTTGGCCTTTTCGAGCGTGGTGATGATCCGACCCTTGACCTTGGGGCGGTTGTCGTCGTCTTCGGCGTCGCGCTCGGTCAGGATCAAGGCGCTGGCCAGGTTGCGCAGCAAGGCCCTTTGGTGCGAGGGGCAGCGGCCGAGCGTGCGGCCTTTTCGTCGATGTCGCATGGCTGAGGGACGTTCCCGTGCAAGGGACCCGCAGTGGGTCCGGCCGTGATAGTGGTATGGGTGTAATGTCGAACGGGTCGGAAACCTACACGCCGGCCGGCGCGGGGGGCACCCGCATGCCGAGGCGCAAGCCCAACTCGTTGAGCTTTTCGCGGACTTCGTGCAATGTGGTTTCGCCGAAGTTGCGGACTTCGAGCAGTTGGTCTTCGTTGCGCCGCACGAGGTCGCGGACCGTGTTGATGTTTTCCGATTCCAGGCAGTTGCTGGCGCGCACCGAGAGCTTCAGGTCGGCCAGCGTCAGGTTGAGCTTGCTCTCCAAGGCGACATCGCCACCCGGTCCGGCAACGCCACGCGCCGCCGCGTGAACGCGCGAGCCCAACTCGGTGTATTGCACGAACGGATTGAGATGCTTGCGGAGAATCTTGGCCGATTCCACCAGCGCCATCTCCGGGTGAATCGAGCCGTTGGTCCAAATCTCGATCGTCAGCTTGTCGTAGTTGGTCTTCTGGCCGACGCGTGTCTCTTCGATTTCGTAGCGCACGCGTACGACGGGGCTATAAACGGCGTCGATGGGAATGATGCCGATTTCCTGCACGTTGGGGCTGTGTTCGGTCGAGGGCACGTAGCCGCGGCCGTTTTCCACGACCATTTCGATCACAAACGGCACGTCGTCGGTGAGCGTGGCGATCACGTGATCCTTGTTGATCACCTCGACCGATTCGTCGGTCTGCACGTCGGCCCCGGTCACCGGGCCCCGCGTGGTCTTCTCGATGCGCACGACCTTGGTCGCGTCGGTGTAGTTCTTCACGACCAGCGACTTGACGTTCAGCACCACGTCGGTCATGTCTTCGACGACGCCGGGCAAGGTAGTGAACTCGTGCTGCGCGCCTTGCACCTTGATCTGCGTGATGGCGCTGCCTTCCAGGCTGGACAGCAGGATGCGCCGCAGTCCATTGCCGATCGTGACGCCGAAGCCGCGCTCGAACGGTTCGGCCACGAACTTGCCGTAGGTCGAGGTGAGGGTTTTCGTATCGCAAGTAACCAGACTGGGAAGTTCCAGCCCACGCCATCGAATATGCATGACAAGCCTCCGTAGCCAGCCGCGGAAATGCTAGGTGCCGGTGTAAGGATCGCCCCGAAGCCGCGGTTGCACTCACTTGGGGACGGATGATAGACGCTGTTGTTCGCTTGAACCCGCCGGGGACGAAGCTTTTGAAAAAATCGGATACGACAGATTGTTCGAACTAGCGCGTTATTTGGAGCAAAGCTCGACGATCAGTTGGGTTTCGATCGGGATCGAAATATCTTCGGGTTCGGGCAACCGCACGACGCGGCCCTCGGGGATGCCGCCTTCGATGAGCGACAAAAAGTCGGGGGGCGTGCGGCGATTCTCCGCCAGGTTGGCCTGCACGTGCTGCAAGCTCTTGGCGCGATTCTTCACCCGCACGACGTCGCCCACGCGGACGATGTAGCTGGGGATATCGACGTAGTGGCCATTGACGGTAATGTGGCCGTGGTTGATCAACTGGCGCGCTTCGGCGCGGCTGGTTCCAAATCCGAGGCGATGCACGACATTGTCCAGCCGGCGTTCGAGCAGGCTCATCAGCGCGCTGCCGGTGTTGCCCTTGGAACGCGACGCGCGGCTGAAATAGCGGCGGAACTGCCGTTCGAGCACGCCGTAGTAGTGTTTCACCTTTTGCTTTTCGCGCAGGTGGTTGCCGTAGTCGGTTTGCTTGCCGCGGCGGAACTGGTGCATGCCCGGCGCTGTCGCGACGCTCGATCGCGCACTTGGGCGTGTCGCAACGCGTGCCTTTGAGGAACAGTTTCATGCCGTCACGTCGGCAAAGCCGGCAAACGGGCCCCGTAATGCGAGCCATAAAATTCTCGAGATCTAGTTAGGTTGTTAAAAAGAATTGCGGTGGTGTTCGGATGCCGGGCGTTGTTATACGCGACGCTTCTTGGGGGGCCGGCAGCCATTGTGCGGCAGTGGGGTCACGTCTTCGATCGACTTGATCGTCATGCCGGCGGCCTGCAGAGCCGTGATCGCGCTTTCGCGGCCGCTGCCGGGGCCCTTGACGCGAACTTCCAGTTCCTTGACGCCGAACTTAGCGGCCTTTTCGGCGCACTGTTGCGAGGCCATCTGGCCGGCAAACGGAGTGCTCTTGCGGCTGCCCTTGAATCCGCTCGTGCCGGCGCTCGACCAACAGAGCGTGTCGCCCTTGGTGTCGGTGATGGTCACGCTGGTGTTATTGAACGTGGCCTTGATGTGGGCGATGCCCACGGTCACGTTGCGGCGTGTCTTTCGTCGCTTGCTCTTGGACACTTCGATCGAACTCCTGGCTTGGCGAGGCGGCCGTCAGGGCCGCCAATGTCAATGAATCTCAATTGGGCTCGCGGTACGCGGCGCCGACAGCGACGCAATGGGCTTACCGCAAGTCTTTCACGCCCTTCTTGCCGGCCACGGTTTTCTTGGGACCTTTGCGGGTACGCGCGTTGGTGCGCGTGCGCTGTCCGCGTACGGGCAGCCCGCGACGGTGCCGCAAGCCGCGATAGCAGGCGATATCGCGCAGTCGCGAAACGTTTTGCGCGACCTGGCGTCGCAGTTGTCCCTCGACGACATAGTCTTTGTCCAAAAGCGCGGCCAAGCGAGCGACCTCGTCCTCGTGCAAATCGCGGGCTTTGGCCAGCGGATCGATGCCCGCCTTGTGGCACAGTTCACGTGCGATCTGATCGCCCACGCCGTACAAGTACGTCAAGGAGATGACGGTCGACTTGTCGTTGGGGATGTCCACACCTAGCAAACGTGGCATCGAACCTTAACTCCTAATAATTCGTGACTCGATCGTACTTGGCGGCGACTCAAACTGGCCGTCGTGGGCTACTGCCCTGACCCACGGGCAACATGCAATGGACGACCCAAACTTGACTTGTCGTTTTGACTCAACGCAATCGGCCGACTCGCACGACCCTTCGGCGTACGCGCGCGACCCGAGTCGCGGCATATTGCGTCTAACCCTGACGTTGCTTGTGTCGGGGATTACTGCAAACCACGAACACGACGCCGCGGCGGCGCACGATCTTACAGCTTTCGCAAATACGTTTAACGCTGGCGCGGACCTTCATGGCGGGAGCTACCGACTAACAAAATTGGCTATTTGTCCAAAGCGATTGAATATAAGCCCTAGGGGCCGATCTGTTCAAGTCCCCTCGGCGCGGAATTTGCTGGGGTTGGGGGTACAGCGGCGTGCTGGCGGTTGCCCCTGGCTCTATCTACAAGCTTTCTTTGCCGCGACGGCCTATACCAACTCTGCCAGGCAGCGCTCATCCGGCCTTTTCGGCCTCGTTTTCGGGAGGTCCGGTGAGCACCCAGGGGCCTTTCTCGGTGACGGCGATCGTGTGCTCGAAATGGGCGCTGGGTCGGGCGTCTTGCGTGGCCTGGGTCCAATAGTCCGGCAGGCTTTTGACGTGCTTGGTGCCCATGTTGACCATCGGCTCCACAGCGATCACCAGGCCGGGCTCCAGCGAAAAATCGCCGTTGCGGCGGAGTTGAGCGCTGACAAAGTTGGGGACTTGGGGGTCTTCGTGCATCTCGCGGCCGATACCGTGGCCGACAAAGCTCTCGACGACCGAAAAGCCCGCATTGCGGACGAATTTGCCCATTTCGGCGGCCACTTCGCTCCAACGCTGTTTCTTGCCGATCAAGTCGATCGCCAGATCGAGCACACCGCTGGTGACGTCGAGCAATCGCTGGACCTCGGGGTCGATGCGGCCGACCGGGTGGGTCACGGCGGCATCGCCGCACCACCCCTCGAAGCGGCAGCCAGTGTCGATACTGATCACATCGCCTTCGCGGAGGACGCGCTTGCCAGGAATGCCGTGTACCACCTCGTCGTTGACCGAGATGCACGTAACGGCCGGAAACGGCACCTTGCCGGGCACGCCCTTGAACAGCGGCGTGGCGCCTTTGGCATTGAAAAACTGTTCCACCGCGGCGTCGATCTCGCCTGTCGTGGCGCCAGGGCGCACGAGCTTGGCGGCCACCTGATGGGCTTCCCAGACAAGCAATCCCGCCTTGCGCATTTGCGCGATTTCACGTGGTGAGCGAAGTGTATGCACGCTAAGAACAACTCCCCAAGCTCGAATGCGTCACGGTGGCCTGCCTCGATGCGCCAATCGCACCAACAACTATCATAGTCCTTGTCGCGGTGCGGTGCTATTTGTGTGCAATCGGATCGATTGCCGCCAGAATCCGCTGAAAAACTTCCTCGCGGCTGCCGCAGCCGTCGATCTCGTGCAACAGGCCCTGCTGGCGATAGTAATCCGAGACGGGGGCCGTCTGGCGGGCGTAAAGTTCGAGCCGGCCTTGGATGACCTCGGGCTTGTCGTCCTCGCGGCCCCGGGCCATCAGTCGGCGTTTCAGCTCCCCGATGTCCGCCTGGATGTCGACCACGGCCGACAGCGGCGAGCCTGCTTCCTTCAACATGGCATCGAGCGCTTGGGCTTGTCCGAGGGTCCGCGGAAAACCATCGAGCACGTAGCCCCGCGCACAATCGTCCTGTTGCAATCGTTCGCGCACCAGATCGAGCATGACCTCGTCGGGCACGAGCCGTCCGGCAGCTAGAAACTCCTGGGTTTGCAATCCGACCGGAGTTTTGGCGGCCGCCGCTCGCCGCAACATTTCACCTGTCGACAAATGGACGATGTCCAGATGTTTGGCGAGCTCGACAGCTTGCGTGCCTTTTCCGACGCCGGGCGGTCCGAGAAATACGATTTGCATGGTCGTCTCCCCCCTGGAAACGAGCGCTCCGCCCGAGCGAATCAAGATGCTGGTGGCCTTAGCCCTTCTCCAGCAATCCTCGATAGTTTCGCATTACCAAGTGGCTGTCAATTTTTTGCACCAGGTCGAACGCCACGCTCACGGCGATCAGCAATCCCGTACCGCCAAAGAAGCTGGCAACTCCGGGCGGCACCGAAAAGATGCCCGCGATGATCGTCGGCGTAATCGCCACGACGGCCAGGAAGCCGGCTCCGACGTAGGTAATTCGCACCATGACCTTTTCCAAATAGTCGGCGGTGCGCTTGCCCGGCCGATAACCCGGTATGAACGTTCCGAAGCTCTTGAGGTTTTCCGCCATGTCCTTGGGATTGAAGGTGATGGCGGTCCAGAAGTAGCAGAAGAAATAGATCAACACGACGTACACGGCGTTGTAGACAAACGATGTGCCGCCATAAAAGGCGTCGCTAAGCGCCTCGAGCACCGGGTTGGGAAATGCTTGCGCCAGTTGAGTGAAGACGATGCGGGGGAACATCAGCAAACTGGAGGCGAAGATGATCGGCATCACGCCGGCCTGATTTACCCGTAACGGCAGATACTGGCGATTGCCCCCGTACACGCGGCGCCCGCGAACGTGCTTGGCACTCTGCGTGGGAATGCGCCGTTGCCCCAGCGTGATGAACACCACGCCGGCCACGACCGCCACGAACAATAGCAACAGCAGGATCAGAACTTCCACGCCCAGTTGTCCCGAGCCGCTGCCCAGTTCGAAGCTCGATTGATCCAACAATTGGGCCGCGGCGCCAGGCATGTTTGCCAGAATGCCGGCCATGATGATCAAGCTGATCCCGTTGCCGATGCCGAACTCGTCGATCTGCTCGCCCAACCACATCAAGAAGATAGTGCCGGCCGTCATGGTCATGACCGTGGTGATTTGCCAGGTGAGGCTCAAGTGGCCATCGACCATGAACGAATCGAGCAACAGGCCGCTACGGCTCAGGTATCCCAGGTAAAACCAGCTTTGGCCGAGGCACAGCACGACCGTAGCATAGCGGGTGTATTCGTTGATCTTCTTGCGGCCGCTTTCCCCTTCTTTTTGCAGCCGCTCGAGCGGACCCCACACGCTGCCCAAGAGCTGGAAGATGATCGAGGCCGAGATATAGGGCATGATGCCCAAACCGAAGATCGTGATCTGATCCAACTGGGCGGCACTGAAAACGGCCACCTGCGACAGCAATTGCCCCAAGCCGGAGGCGCTTTTGAAGTAGGCAGCCATCTGGGCCTGATCGACCACCGGCAGCGGAATCTGCCAGCCGACGCGATACACGGCCAATAGCCCAAGTGTAAAAAGAATCTTCTTTCGCAGTTCGGGAATCGTGAAAATGACGCGAAGTTTTTCCCACATGGCTCGATCCGTCCTTTCGCGGCGCTAACAGTTGCGCGCCGAAGAAATCGTGGTGTGCCCCGGTCCGTGGGCGATGTTTGCAAGAATCCTCGCTGGTCGCTGTCGCATGTATTCAGGTTTCCGACGAAGTGGGGCCTGGGCTTGATGCTGACGGTGGGCCGTGCGGCTGGCACCGGAGGCCGCGGCGTTGGTTGTTTACGACTTCTTCGCGTTGACGTGCTTCTTGTAATGCGTCGAGGCCGGAATCTTGCCGGGCAACTCGACGATCGTACCGCCGGATTTTTCGATCTTCTCGCGGGCGCTGGCACTGAAACGGTGTGCCGAGATGGTGAGCTTCTTGGTCAGCTCGCCGTTGCCGAGAACTTTCACCTCGTCAAAACGTCCGCTCACCAGATCTTTCGCCCGCAGCGCGTCGACGGTCACTTCGTCTCCGGCGGCAAATGCCTCGTCGAGTCTGCCGACGTTGACGGCCACGACCGTTTTGGCAAACGAGTTGTTGAAACCACGTTTGGGGATGCGGCGGATCAGGGGAGAAGCACCGCCTTCGAAAATAGCCGGCGCCGACCAACCGGCCAATTGACCCTGGCCCTTGTGACCGCGACCGCTGGTCTTGCCGTGCCCCGAACCCGAGCCGCGACCGACGCGCTTGCGGCGCTTATGTTTGTGGATTCCACGATTGACGTCGGACAAATTCATGACAGTGTAACTCCCCGCAGCCGCTCGACTTCTTGCGGCGTCCGCAACATGTCGAGCGCTTGCATCGCGGCCTTCACCAGATTGGTGGGATTATTGGATCCGAAGCTCTTGGTCAGGATGTTGTGGATGCCGGCGGCTTCGCATACGGCTCGCACTGCGCTGCCGGCGATCACGCCGGTACCGGGCGAAGCCGGCACCATCACCACGCGCACCGCGCCATAGCGGCCTTCGACCTGGTGCGGGATCGTGCCTTCATAAAGTGAAACCTCGACCATGCTGCGTTGGCCGTCCTTGGATGCCTTTTCCACGCTGGGGGGCACTTCATTCGCCTTGCCATAGCCCCAGCCGACCTTGCCGCGACCGTTGCCCACCACGACCAACGCGGCGAAGCTGAAGCGGCGACCGCCTTTGACCACAGCGGCGCAGCGCTTGATCTTGATCACTTTTTCGATCAATTCCCCACGGTTCGATTCGTTCGCCACGGCATGCTCCTCGGGTGGCCCGCGGCGTGCGCGAGCCGAGTAGTTTTCTGGTGCTACTAAAAACTGTCTGCTGCTAAAAGTCCAATCCGGCTTCACGGGCGGCGACGGCCAGCGCCTCGACGCGTCCGTGATATTGGCATCCGCCACGGTCGAAGGCAACTTTTTTGACGCCGGCGGCCAGGGCGCGCTCGGCAATGGCCTTGCCCACGGCCTGAGCCGCTTCCTTGTTGCCGCCGTATTTCACTTGCGAGGCCAGGTCCTTGTCGGCCGAGCTGGCGGCGGCCAGCGTGCGACCGCAACTGTCGTCGATGACTTGAACGTACATGTGCTTGTGGCTGCGGAAGACCGTCAGCCGAGGCCGTTCGCTCGTGCCCCGCGTGCGTTTGCGGACGCGGAATCGCCGGCGTTGACGCTGACGGGCAATCGTCCGTTCGTGGTTCATGGTGCTGCTTCCGACTTAGGGCAAAACTTGGGATGCGCTTCGTTTCAACGCGCGCGTGTTTATTTGGTCATCGCCTTGCCGGCCTTGCGACGCACGGCCTCGCCATCGTAACGCACTCCCTTGCCCTTGTATGGCTCGGGCTTGCGCACGGCACGGGCTTCGGCGGCAAACTGGCCGACCATTTGTTTGTTGCTCCCCTTGACCACGACATGCGTCTGATCCGGGCAGGTGACCGTCAGGCCAGTGGGAATCTTCAGTTGGACCTCGTTGGCAAACCCGACTCGCAACTGCAGCACGTCTTTTTGCACTGCCGCCAGGTAGCCGACGCCGACGATATCGAGCTTCTTCTCGAAGCCCTTGGTCACGCCCTCGACCATGTTGGCGACCAGCGCGCGGGTCAATCCGTGCAGGGCGCGGGCCTGGCGCGAATCGTCGCGGCGCGTGACGACGACCTGCTTCTCCGCTTCGTCGTATTTGGCGGACACTTCGGGACGCATCTCCTGCGTCAGCTTGCCGAGCGGGCCTTCGACAGTAATCGTGCCATCGGCGACGCCGATTTTCACGCCAGCGGGTACCGCGACGGGTTGTTTGCCAATTCGAGACATTTTCGTTCACCTACACGGTCAGTCGGTTGCGTATCGTCGCTCGACGAGCGAGTCGCTACCACAGTTCGCACAATACCTCGCCGCCCAGTTTCCGCTGCCGCGCTTCGCGATCACTGATCACGCCGCGGCTGGTACTGATGATCGAGATGCCCAGGCCATTGAGCACGGGCGCAGGCCATCGGCGCCGCGATAGACGCGGTTGCCGGGCTTGCTGACGCGGCGAATGTGCCGAATCACACGCTCGCCATTGGGGCCGTATTTCAATTCGATTTTCAGTTTGGCTGCGGGCTCGCCTGCGAGCTCTTCCCAGCCCCAGATGTAGCCTTCGCGCTTCAGCACTTCGGCCAGGCCGCGCTTCACCTTCGAGAGCGGCATGACCACGTCGGGCCGCTCCACGCGCACCGCGTTGCGGATGCGTGTTAACATATCGGCGATCGGATCGGTCATCATGTTTGGGTGGGTCCTCTTCTACCAGCTCGCCTTCTTGACGCCAGGAATCAGCCCTTCGTCGGCCAACTTACGGAAGCAGATGCGACAAATACCGAATTTGCGATACACGGCTCGCGGGCGGCCGCAAATCTTGCATCGCCGCACTTGCCGCGTCGTGAATTTGGGTTTTTGTTGAGCCTTGGCAATTTTCGATTTGCTGGCCATGGGCGGTCCTGTGTTAAAAAGCGTCGTTGATGCGGTGTTCGGCGGTTCGCGGCATCAGGCCGCCGGCGCCTTGCCTGCGGCCGACTCGGGGATTTGAAACGGCATGCCAAAAGCCTTCAGCAACTGGCGTGATTCTTCGTCGCTATGGGAACCGACGACGACCATCGTCACGTTCATACCTTGAGTTCGCGTGAACTTGTCGGGATTGAGCTCGGGAAACACAAGTTGTTCGGAGAGCCCCAGGCTATAGTTGCCGTGGCCATCGAACGCCTTGGGATTCAGCCCGCGAAAGTCTCGCACGCGTGGCAGGGCCAGCGAAATCAAGCGATCGAGAAACTCGTACATCCGCGGGCCGCGGAGGGTGGCCTTGCAGCCGATGGCCAGGCCCTCGCGGAGTCGGAAGTTGGCGATGGCCACTCGGCTCTTGGTGACCAGTGGCTTTTGACCGCTGATCTGCGCCAAGGCGGCGGTGGCGTCCTCGATGTGCTTCTTTTCAGTGATGGCGCTGCCCACGCCCATGCTGATGACGATCTTTTGCAAGCGCGGCAGCGCGAGCCGGTTGGCGCGCCCCAGCGACTTGGCGAGCGCCGGACGGATCTCGGTTTCGTAGCGCTCCAGCAGGCGCGGCGTGGGCACTTCGACCGGTTGCTGCGGCGCGTCGGACTTCTTGGTTTTCTTGGCCATGGTTCGTGTCGGTTGCTGGTCGTTGGTCGCTTGCGCGACGCGTCAGGGGCGCCGGGCATCGCCGGCGGCCGGATGTTATTTCGTGGCGTGCGAGGCTCGTGGCGGCGCGATCACGCCGATCGCCGCATTGCACTTCTTGCAAAAACGATCCTTGGTGCCGTCGGGCCGGAAGCGAGCGCCGGTGCGCGACGGCTTGCCGCAACTCGGACAGACCAGCATCACGTTGGAGATCGATATCGGCATCTCCATCGACAGCCGGCCGCCCTGCAGGTTCTTCTGGCTGCGGCGGACGTGCTTGTAGACGCGATTGGCGCCCTCGACGACGAGTTTGCCCTCGTCGCGCAAGACCTTCAGCACTTTGCCGCGGAGCCGGTCTTCGCCCGCAATGACTTCCACGATGTCGCCAACTCGTATGTGCATCACACCACCTCGGACGCCAGGCTCACGATCTTCATGAAGCTGCGGTCGCGCAATTCGCGAGCCACGGCGCCGAAGATGCGCGTGCCGCGCGGGTTCTTGTCGTTGTCGATAATCACGATCGCGTTGTTGTCGAAGCGGACGTAGCTGCCGTCGATGCGGCGGGTCGGCTTCTTGCAACGCACGATCACTCCGCGCACGACACTCTTCTTCTTGATGTCGCTGCCGGGGATCACGCTCTTCACGCTGCACACCACGATGTCTCCCAATCCGGCCGTGCGCTTGTGGGTGCCGCCCAGCACCTTGATGCACATGACCTCCTTGGCGCCGGTGTTATCGGCGACATTCAACCTGGTCTGCATTTGTATCATGGTTCGAACTCGTACTTGCTCGGTGCCGCGCCGCCGGTCGGCGGTTCACGGTTGCTGGTCGTCTGCTTGGTTGTCGGTTATCGGCGGCCGGCGAAATCCGCAGGTTGCCGGAACTATTCGGAGGCGTTGGTCTCGTCTTTCAGCGCGGCACGCATCGCGACGATGTCCACCGCCCGGCTCTTGGCGACGACCCGCACCAGTTCCCAATGCTTGGTCTTCGAATGCGGCCGGGATTCGCGAATCTCGACGGTGTCGCCGAGATGCGATTCCTCCTTCTCGTCGTGGACGTGGCACACCGTCTTGCGACGCAGGATCTTGCCGTATTTCGGATGTCGCACGAGCCGCGGGATTTCCACTCGGCGGGTGCGGGTCATCTTGTCGCTGGTGACGATGCCGATGGCAATGGTCTTGGGCATGGGAAAATCGCTTCGCTACGGTGGACGGGTGGTCGTTTGGGTGCTAGTTCGTGGTTTCGCTGAGGGCGGCCTTGGCGGTGCGCTCCGATTGAATCGTTTTGACGCGGGCGATCAATCGCCGTTGCTTGCGCAGCTCGCTGGGAGCGTCGAGCCGCTCGGTTTGCGCCTGGATTCGCATCCGGAACAAGTTTTCCGCAGCCTCCTTCAGCGTGAGGCCCAGTTGTTCGTCGCTCATCTCGCGGAGCTCTTTGGCGTTGGTCATCGTGTTCACCCCAACAGTCGCGATCCGTCGCACGCTTGTTGCGTCGTGATCGGTTCCGTTCGGTCCGAGTTCTCGTTTGGTTTGTTACTGGTAGCGGGGCTCAAGTGGCCCGGCGTTTGATCAATCGCACGCGGACCGGCATCTTGTGGGCCACGCGGGCGAAGCAGAGCCGCGCCGCTTCTTCGGTCATGCCGCCCAGTTCGTACAACACGGTGCCCGGCCGAACCACGGCCGCCCAATACTCCGGCTCGCCTTTTCCCTTGCCCATGCGGGTTTCCAGCGGAATCGACGTGATGGACTTGTGTGGAAAAATACGAATATAAAGCCGGCCTTCGCTGCGCATCACTTGCGAGGCGGCAATACGGCCGGCCTCGATGGTTTGCGCGCTGATCCAGCCGCCTTGTGTAGTTTGCAGTCCGAACTCTCCGAAAACGACGCGGTTGCCACGAGTGGCGTCACCTTTTATACGTCCTCTTTGGCTTTTTCGGTGCTTGACCCTCTTGGGCATCAGCGCCATCGGTCTCGTCCTCTTGATACATGCCTTGGTTGACCCACACTTGGACACCGATGTGTCCTTGGGCCGTTTTTGCTTCGGTGAATCCGTAGTCGATCTTGGCTCGCAACGTGGAAAGCGGGATCGATCCGGAGGCGGCTTTCTCGCAGCGCGCCATTTCCGATCCGCCCAAGCGTCCGGCCAATTGTACTTTGATACCCTTGGCGCCGGCTTCCATCGTGCTTTCGATGGCGCGCTTCATGCAGCGGCGAAAGCTCGATCGCTTGGAAAGTTGCTCGGCGATGTCTTCGGCCACCAGTTGGGCCTGGATTTCGGGCCGCGAGATTTCTTCGATCTTGATGTTGATGCGGCGGCCGACCAGATTTTGGAGTTCGTCTTGCAACTTTTCGACTTCTTGACCCTTGCGGCCGATGATGATACCGGGCCGAGCCGTGTGCAAAATAACTTTGACTTCGTCGCGGGTGCGCTCGATTTCGATCTTGGGAATCCCGGCAAAGCGGTATTTTTCCTTGATGAAGCTGCGCAGTTTCCGGTCTTCGATCAGCAGGTTGGAAAACTCCTGCTTCGAGGCATACCAGCGGCTCTTCCAGCCGACCATGATGCCGGTGCGAAAGCCGGTTGGATTGACTTTTTGACCCATTATATTCGCCTTTTGGCTGAACCCTGTCGTGTGCGGTGCGGCTATTGTGCGGCTATGGCGTGTCTACCGAAACGCTGATGTGCGACATCCGCTTCTTGATCATGAAGGCCATGCCGTGCGCCCGGGGGCGGATTCGCTTGAACATCGGTCCGCCGTCGATTCGCACGTCGGTAACCACCAGATCGCCAATCGAGGAAGCTCGGCGATCCTCGGCATTGCTCAGCGCGCTGCGCAACACCTTTTCCAACAGCCGCGCGCTGCGCTGCGGTTGATAGCGCAGCAAGTCAAGCGCCTCGTCGGCGTGCTTGCCGCGAATCAAATCGGCCAGCGGCCGCACCTTGCGGGCGCTGATGCGGGCGAATCGGTGAACGGCTTGATAGGCCATGATTGCTTTCCTTCGTACTTCCGCGTCGCCAACGGCTCGCTGCCTGCGCCCACTACTTCTTTCCGCCGCGGCCGCCGTGGCCGCGGAACGTGCGCGTGGGAGCGAACTCGCCCAGCTTGTGACCGACCATGTCCTCGGTCACGAATACTTTCATGTGGATCTTGCCATTGTGCACCATGAACGTATGTCCTACGAACTCCGGCACGATCGTGCACGCCCGGGCCCAGGTCTTGATCGGCTCTTTCCCACCGTGGCTCATCCGCTCGACTTTGGCGAACAGCGTCGGATTGACGAAAGGGCCTTTCTTGAGTGATCGTCCCATGGTTGGCTCTTGCCTGTGTGTGTCTTACCGGTGCGGTGGGTTGGCCGCGGGCTAGTGCCCGAGCCGTTTGACGGATTCGTTATTTGATTTTCAATTGGCCATAGCGGCGCGAACGGCGGCGGCGCACGATGGCCGCGTTTGACGGCTTGCGACGCTTGCGAGTGCTACCGCCCTTGGCACTCTTGCCGGTGGGGCTGACCGGATGGCGGCCGCCCTTGGTGCGTCCTTCGCCACCGCCGTGCGGGTGATCGGTGGGGTTCATCGACGTGCCGCGCACGTGAGGGCGGATACCCTTCCAACGATTGCGGCCCGCTTTGCCGATGACGATCGACTCGTGATCCGGGTTGCCGATGGCGCCGATCGTGGCGCGGCAAGCCGAGGGAATGCGGCGAATCTCTCCGCTGGGAAGGTTGATCTGAGCCCAGTCCGCCTCACGGGCAGCCAGCGTGGCGCTGACGCCGGCCGAGCGGCACAAGCGACCACCGCGACCGGGCTGCAACTCGATATTGTGAATCGTGGTGCCGAGCGGCATATTCTTGAGCGGCAGGCAATTGCCCACCGCCGGCGGAGCGTCAGGGCCGCTTTGCACCTGGTCGCCGGCCTTGAGGCCCAACGGCGCCAGGATATATCGCTTCTCGCCGTCGACGTAGTGCAACAGCGCGATTCGCGCACTGCGGTTCGGATCGTACTGCACGCTGTGTACGTGCGCCAGAATATCATCTTTGTTGCGGCGGAAATCGATCAGGCGATATTGCTGCTTATGTCCGCCACCGCGATGACGGCTGGTGATCTTGCCCTGGTTGTTGCGGCCGCCCGTTTTGCGCTTGGGGACCAGCAGGCTCTTTTCCGGCGCAGCGCCCTTGGTCACGTCGGCGAAATCGCTGACGGTGGCGCCGCGGCGGCCGGGAGTCACAGGTTTGTATCGTCGAATACCCATCTGGTTGGTCTTTCCTAGTAATCGGGTCCGCGCTGCTGGCTGGCGGCGACGCGTGGCGATTAGAAGAAGTCGATGCGATGCTCCGGGTGCAGCTTGACGATCGCCTTTTTCCAGTCCTTGGTTTGGCCGATCGAGAAGCGGGTACGGCGTGGCTTGCCCTTGCGATTCTGGGTGTGCACGGCGAGCACTTTAACGTTGAACAGTTCTTCGACGGCCCGCCGCACGTCCAACTTGGTGGCCTGGCGATGGACCTCGAAGGCGTAGGCGTTGTAGCGGCTCGAGCGATGCATGCCCTTCTCGGTCACCAGCGGCCGGAGGATGATCTGATGCGGCACCAGGGTGCTGCCCAGCGGTGGTTTGATTTCGGTGGCCATCGTCGCGGTCTTCCTCGAACTAGCGTTGGTTCAAGCGGCGTACGTCCGCTTGCGGCTACGCCTTTTCCTGTTTGGGTGACATGTCGCTGGCCCGCTTGCGCACGGCTTCCAACGCGGCCTTGGTCATTAACACACGCCGCGGAGCGAGCAGCACCCAGGCGTTCAGGCCGGCGACCGGCGAGACCGTCACCTGGTGGATGTTGCGGGCGCTTTTGTAAACGTTGCTGTCATGCTCGGCTGTGGTCACCAGCAAGCTGGCGCTGTCGAGCCCCAACGCCTTGAGAATGGCGGCCATGTCCTTGGTCCTGGGCGCGTCGAATTTCAGGTCGTCGATCAGCGTGATTTCGTTGTCGCGAATCTTCGATGCCAGCGCCATCCGGGTGGCCAATTGCAGGGCCTTGCGGGGCAGGCGATACGACCAATCGCGCGGCGCTTGGCAAAGATATGTCCGCCGCCGCGGCGAATACCGCTACGCCGCGAACCGGCTCGGGCATTGCCGGTACCCTTCTGGCGATACATCTTCTTGGTCGATCCGGCGACTTCGGCGCGGCTCTTCGTTTTGGCCGTGCCGGCGCGGACGTTCGACTGATACATCACCACCGCGTCGTGCAGCAATTGTTTGTTGATTCTCGGAGCCAACTCCGCCGTATCGATCTCGTAGTGCCCGACCTCCTTGCCCGAGCGATCGAACACGGAAAGCTTGGCCACGGCGGGCTTGTTCTTGGCGTCGGATTTCTTGGCGTCGGCAGGAGTCACGGTTGGGCCGCCTATAGCTTGTTCGTTTGCTGGATCATCACATAACCGCCAATGGGGCCGGGCACGGCGCCGCCGACAATGAGCAGGTTGTTTTCGGCGTCGATCCGCACCAGCTTGAGATTGCGGACCGTGGTGCGCGAGTTGCCGTGCCGGCCGGCCATGCGACGTCCCTTGGGCACGCGACCGGGAAACTGGCTCTGGCCGATCGAGCCGGGATGGCGATGCACCTTTTTCACGCCGTGCGAAGCTGCGCTGGCCGTGATAGTTGTGCCGCACCATGACGCCGGTCGTGCCATGGCCTTTGCTGGTGCCGATGACGTCGATGGTCTTCACGTCGGCGAAATGATTTACGTCCAGCACCTGACCAACGGTGATGCCGTCGGTCGAGCCGCGGAATTCGCGGATGAATCGCTGGGGCTCGCAATCGGCCTTGGGCAGCGCTTCGACGCCCGCCTTGGCTTTCGATTTGGCCCGCTTGCTGTCGAGCCTGGCAACGTGACCACGTTGGCTGCGATCGGCCAGACGCCGGGGTTTGTCGCCAAAACCCAGTTGCACCGCCTCGTAGCCGTCACGCTCGATCGAGCGCAACTGCAGCACGTGACAGGGCCCGGCCTGAATTACCGTGACGGGAACGGCATTGCCGTCGTCGTCGAAAATCTGTGTCATCCCGACCTTGCGGCCGAGCAGTCCGGTTGGCATCGCAGTGTTTCCTGTGGTCGGGTTGCCGAGCGGGAACACGAAGCCCAGGGCCTCGCTTTACCCGCTACAGCTTCCAGTACATAGGAGCTTCCGAGAGTGTTGGTTGCCTGACGGAGGCCGCGTCGCGACCATCGCCGGGCTAAAGTGCTATCTGTTTTCTAATGCCGGCTCGAGGCTTTGATCTTGATGTCCACGCCGGCCGGCAAGCTGAGCTTGTTGAGCGCCTCGATCGTTTTGGCCGTGGCCTGCACGATATCAATCAATCGCTTGTGCGTGCGGATTTCAAATTGCTGCCGAGCCTTCTTGTCCACGTGCGGACTCGACTGCACGGTGTAGCGCTCGATGCGCGTCGGCAATGGAATCGGACCATGAACTTCCGAATTCGTCCGCTTGGCCGTATCGACAATCTCGGCGGCGCTTTGATCCAGCACCGAATGGTCGTAGGCTTCCATGCGGATGCGGATGATTTCTTGCGTATGACCCGACACGAACGACTCCTGGGGACGGTCGCGCCCAATGCGAGGCTGTGTGAACGTTCAGCACACAGGCGGGCAGACCGAAAACCGCTTAGCGAAACTACTTAACTTGCCGCTATCGCCACTTGGACAAACCACAAATCCTAAGGCTTTTGCAGAACCCTGTCAACGGTCGCTTATCGCGAATTTGTTGTCCACCATTAGAAATGACCCCGTTGTAGCCACCATTAGAGAAATGTCCCCATGGTTTGAGGAGGTCAGGTCTTTAAAGGAACGCTCGGGGCGACCGATGGCAGAGGGCCTGCCGGGCACACATAGCGCTGAACAGAGCGTTTCTAGACGAAACTGTCCCGAACTTCGGCCGGCGCTGGGCCGTATGCGGCGGGTTCCATCGAGCAGGTGGCGCGCGCCCTGGCTCAAGCCCCGCATGGCGCTGGAGTAACCGAACAGAGTTGCCAGTGGAGCCTCGGCCTCGATGACCACGATCTTGCCGCGGTGGGCGGTGTGTGTGATGATCGCCCGACGCTGCTGCAAGTCACTGATGAAATCGCCCAGGTGGTCTTCCGGTGTCGTGATTTGCAATCGCATGATGGGTTCCAAGAGGACCGTGCCCGCGGCAACCAGGCCCTTGTTGAACGCATCGGCCGCGGCGTAGCGAAACGCGATTTCGCTGGAGTCCGTTTCGTGGACCTGGCCGCCGGTGATGGTGATTTTGACTTTCATTAGCGGGCAGCCGAGCAGTCCGCCGCCGTGTCCTTGTTCGGCGAGCCCGTCGATGGCGGTCGATAGATACGGCTCAGGCAGCACGTCACCGCGCGCCGGCACGACCAGCGCGCCGGGGCCGCCGGCGGCGTAGGGTTCCATCTTGATCTTCACTTCGGCAAACAGCGACTGTCCGCCCTGCTGCCGATGGCAAACGCCGGTAACTTCCGCGGCGCGCTCGATCGTTTCGCGATAGCTGACGCGCGGCTTGTGTACTCGCACGTTCAAATTGAAATCGCGCAGCAACCGGTGCTTGATCACTTCCAGGTGTAGCTCGCCCATGCCGCTGATCAGCGTCTGGCCGGTTTCTTCGTTCTCCAGCGCGCGAAACGTCGGATCTTGACGCCGCATCATTTCCAACGTGTCGGAGAGCTTCTTGCGCTCCGTCGAGCTTTCCGGCTCGATCGCCATGGAGATGACCGTGTCGGGAAATTGAATCGTTTCCAAGAGGATCGGATGCTGTGGATCGCAAAGCGTGTCGCCGGTGATCGTGTGACGCAACCCGATGATGCCCACGATGTCGCCGGTCGAGACCGACGGCACTTGCTCGCGGCGATCGGCCTGGATGTGCCAGAGCTGCGGCACGTTCTCCTTCTTGTCCTTGCCCGGATTGAGTACGCGCGAATTGGCTTTCAACTCGCCGGAGTAGATCCGGGCGTAAAACAAGTCGCCGTGCTTGTCGGCGTCGATTTTGAAGACCAGGGCCGAAAACGGTTCGTCGGGGCTGGGCTTGCGCAGCGCTTTCTTGTCCGTGTTTTTCGGATCGACGCCTTCGACCGGCGGCACATCGGCCGGACTGGGAAGATAGTACGCGACCGCGTCCAACAGCGGCTGCACGCCGATATGGTCGAGCGCCGATCCGCACAGCACCGGCACGATCAGGTGCATCAGCGTGGCCTCGCGCAGCACGCGGCGGATCAACTCGGACGGAATATCCCCTTTTTCCAGCACCAACTCGGCCAACTCGTTGGAGAACTCGAACAGTCGCTCGAGCATGTCGCCGCGCCATAAATCGGCCAGATCCTGCAAGTCATCGGGAATGGGCTGGCGCTTCACTTCCGCGCCCAGTTTGTCGGGATCGAACGTCAGGTACTCCATCTCCACCAAATCGACAATGCCGCGAAAGGCTTCCTTCACGTGGGGCGGACCACTGCCGGCCGGCACTTGGACGGCCACGGGGTTGGCTTCCAGCCGTTTCTGGATCTCCTCGAACGTGCCGTCGAAATCGGCGCCCTCGCGATCCATCTTGTTGATGAACGCCAGCCGGGGAATGTTGTACTTGTCAGCTTGGCGCCAAACCGTTTCGCTTTGCGCTTCGACGCCTTCGCGAGCGCTGAACACGACCACGCCTCCATCCAGCACGCGCAGGCTGCGTTCGACTTCGGCCGTGAAGTCGACGTGCCCCGGCGTGTCGATCAGGTTGATCGTGCAATCGCGCCAGGGAAACGAAACGGCCGCGGCGCGAATCGTGATACCGCGCTGCTGCTCCTCGGGATCGAAGTCCGTGACCGTAGTTCCCTTGTCCACTTCGCCCATGCGATGGCTGATGCCGCTGTAATAGAGCATCCGCTCGGTGACGGTGGTCTTGCCGGCGTCGATATGCGCGATGACGCCGATATTGCGCAATTGTTCGAGTTTTGGTGCCATGAAAGTCGTCGCAAGGCGGCGTGGGGAGAGCGAGTGGGCTGCGGGTATTCTTGCCGAACACTCCGCGCATGACAACGCCGCGCCGGCTGGGGCAGCCTGCGGCGCAGTGCGCGATTCCGTGGGGCGCCTGCTACCAGGCGAAGTGGGCGAATGCCCGGTTGGCGTCGGCCATGCGGTGGACGTTGTCGCGGCGCCCCATGGCGACGCCTTCCTTCTTGTAGGCGGCCATCAGCTCTTCGGCCAGCTTTTCGTGCATGGCGCGGCCCTTCTTTTCGCGTACGGCCATCAGAATCCAGCGAATGGCCAGCGACTGCTGCCGATTGCGATTGACCTGCATGGGCACCTGGTATGCGGCACCGCCCACGCGCTTCGAGCGCACTTCGATCGCCGGCTTGACGTTCTCGACGGCCTGGGTGAAAACTTCAATCGGTTCGGCGTCGGGGATCTTTTCCTTCACGATATCCAGCGCGTCATAAAACACGGTTTGAGCCGTGTGCTTTTTGCCGTCGTGCATCAAGTAGTTGATGAACTTGCTGGCCAGCATCGAGTCGAACTTCGGATCGGGAGCGAGCTGTTTGCGGCTGGCGGTGATTCGGCCCATGAGAAACCAAGTGGCTAGTGGAATGTGATTGGTGGCCTGCGAGATAGCTCAACAGGGTTTGTTTTTGACGGCGATTCTTTGGCTATGATTTCTTGGCGCCGTACAGGCTGCGAGACTGTTTACGGCCGTCGACGCCCAGGGTGTCGAGCGCTCCGCGAACCACATGGTAGCGCACGCCCGGCAAATCGCGCACGCGTCCGCCGCGCACCAGCACGATCGAGTGTTCTTGCAAGCTGTGGCCTTCGCCCGGGATATAAACGGTCACTTCCTTGCCGTTGGAAAGCCGCACGCGGGCGATCTTGCGCATCGCCGAGTTGGGCTTCTTGGGGGTCATGGTCTTGACCTGCAGGCACACGCCCCGCCGTTGCGGACACTTGTCCAATACGGGCGACTTGCTGAACTTGCGCGGTTGCTTGCGTTTCTTGCGAACGAGCTGGTTGATTGTCGGCATAAGAAGAGCTTTTCACAGGCCAAAGGCATCGTTAGATGAGTGAACCCCTCAATTTAGCGAAACCAATAGAGGTGTCAAGGACGCCTTGCGGGTGCAAAACAGGGGCATCTCACCAGCCAGAGATCCAACTGAGAAACAGGGCCACGGTCATCAATACGGCAGGTAAAGCACCAATTAAGATCGCCGTTACCCAAAACACGGCCTGGGCAGCCGTCGATGCCTTTTGCACGAATGCCCCAAGAGCCATCAGTCCCGCTGCGAAACACATGGCGCCCAGGAAGATTGCAAATGGGCCGCCGCGCACTGCCAAACGTCCCAGTGCTAGCGCCACGGCAAGCCAGAACATCGCCCCCAGGACCGCACGCGTGCTCGTTTGATAGCGACTGAGCTCCATGCCCTAGATTCTAGCAAGACGCGCTCGCCAGTGGCCAAGCGCAAACAAGAAGCCGCCCGCAGGCGGCTTCTTGTGGCAATCGATTTGGCGCCAGGGGGAACTTACTCGCTCTCTTCGCTTTCGCCGCTGCCGCCGAGCAGGGCTTCCAGGGCGTTGGTGCCCGTGGGGACTTCGGGCGTGGCGGCGCCGCCGTTGGTGGGTGTTGCCGAGCCGTCGCCAGCCGACTCCAACAGCGGGAAGCTGCGCTCCAAGACGCGGTCCTTCTCGGCTTGCAGTGTCTCGAGCGCCTCGGGCCGGATGCGAACCTCCGAATCCTGGAATACTTTGAAGCCGGTGCCGGCGGGCACCAGGTGTCCCAGGATCACGTTCTCCTTCAGTCCTACCAGGTTGTCGACGCGACCGGCCAATGCGGCCTCGGTGAGCACCTTGGTGGTTTCCTGGAAACTGGCCGCGGAGATGAAGCTGGAACTCTGCACCGAGGCTTTGGTAATGCCCAACAACTGGGTGCTGGCCGTGGCGGGCTTGGGCCGAGTGCCTTTGGACGCCTCGCCGCCAAGCGCCTCGATCTGGGCGTTCACCTGTTCCAGCGCTTCCTTGGGGACAATCGTTCCGTCAGCAAAGTCGCTGTCTCCCTTGTGCGTGATGCGCACACAGGTCGACAGGTTCTGGTTGGCCCCGCGGAACTCGAATTTGTCGAGCACGCTGCCGGGCAGCAGGCTGGTATCGCCCGGCGTTTCGATTTTCACCTTGCGCAACATCTGCGCGACAATGATCTCGATGTGCTTATCGTCGATTTCCACACGCTGGCTGCGATAGACGTTCTGGATTTCGCGAACCAGATATTGCTGCACGGCCTCTTCGCCGCTGATGCGGAGAATATCGTGCGGCACCAGCGGTCCGTCCACCAGGGCCTCGCCCGCTCGCACGAAGTCGCCGGCATGCACGCGCAAGTGCTTGCCGTGGGCGACCAGGTGTTCGCGTTCGATGCCACTTTCGCTGCGGACGATAATGGTTCGTTTGCCGCGACGCTTCTCGCCCAACAGTTCGACGTTGCCGTCGATTTCGGCGATCACGGCCGGCTCTTTGGGCTTGCGAGCTTCAAAGATTTCCGTCACTCGCGGCAGACCGCCAGTGATGTCCTGCGTGCCGGAGACTTCGCGCGGGGTCTTGGCCAACAGCGTGCCGGCCGAGACTTGCAAGCCCTCGGTGACTTCGATGTGGGCCTTTTCCGGCAAGTAGTAGAAATCGAGAATCTTGCCGCTGGAGTCTTCCAGCACGACCTGCGGGTGCAGATCGCCCTTGTGCTCCATGATCATGCGGCGTTCGTGACCGCTGGGGTCTTTTTCCAACCGCATCGTTTCGCCTTGGATCACGTCCTCATAACGGACGCGACCGGCGACCTCGGCGAGAATGGGAATGCTGTGCGGGTCCCACTGGCAGAGCAACGCGCCGGATTTGACCTCGTCGCTCTCGTTGACCAAGAGCATGGAGCCGGCCGGAATCTCGTACTTCTCCAACTCCCGGCCCTTGGGATCGAGAATCGTGATTTCACCGTTGCGGGTGAGCACGACCTGTTGTCCGGCGTCGTTCTGCACGACCTTGAGCCGGGTGAACTGCACGCTGCCTTCCTTCTTGGCGCGAATTTCACTCTCTTCGACGGCGCGGGCTGCCGTGCCACCGATGTGGAAGGTCCGCATGGTGAGCTGCGTGCCCGGCTCGCCGATACTCTGTGCGGCGATGATGCCCACGGCCATGCCTTCTTCGACCATCGAACCGGTCGATAGATCCATGCCGTAGCAACGCCGGCAGACGCCCAGCGTGGCGTCGCACGTCATCGGACTGCGGACCTGGATTTTTTCCAGTCCCAGTTCTTCGATACGTCGCGCGATCTCGTTGGTAATCATCTCGTTTTCGCGGACGATTACTTCGTCGGTGATGGGATTGACGATGTTGGTGCGGCTGACGCGGCCACGAATCGAGTCGGCCAGACGCACTTCCACCTTCTCACCACGGTAGATCACGCCCTTGGTGATGCCCTGCGTGGTGTTGCAGTTTTCCATCGTGATTACGACGTTTTGTGCAACGTCGGCCAGCTTGCGCGTGAGGTAACCCGAGTCGGCCGTCTTCAAGGCCGTGTCGGCCAGACCCTTGCGGGCACCGTGCGTGGAGCTGAAGTACTCGAGCACCGAGAGGCCTTCGCGGAAATTGGCCTTGATCGGCGTTTCGATGATCTTGCCCGAGGGCTTGGCCATCAGACCGCGCATGCCGGCCAACTGGCGAATCTGTTCGACGCCGCCGCGGGCACCGGAGTGCGCCATCAAGTAGATCGGATTGACGTAGCCGGGCCGGCGATAGTCGGTTTCCAGCTCGCTCATCATCTCGGTCGTGATGCGTTCGCGGGCGTGCGTCCAGGCGTCGAGCACCTGGTTGTAGCGTTCGCCCTCGGTGATGATGCCGCGCTGGTAGAGCTTGTTCTTCTTGAGAACTTCCTTTTCGGCGTCGGCGATGATCTTGGCCTTGGTGGGCGGAGTGATCAAGTCGTCGGTGGCGAACGACAGTCCGCTGTGGGTGCTTTCGCGGAAGCCCAGGCGATTCATGTCGTCCAACAAATCGATCGTCGCCCGGCGGCCTAGCACCTGATAACAATCGGAGATCACGCGAGCCAGCTCGCTGGAACGCATGGGAATGTTGTAGTAGAGCATGCCATCGGGCAGCGTCATGTTGAACAGTACGCGGCCGACGGTGGTGTCGATCAGAGCACCTGCCTGGGCCGTGTCGTTCTCGGTCTTCAAGCGACGGGTCTTGGGCAGCTTCACTTTGATGCGGGCATGCGTATCGACCGCGCCGAGCGAATAGGCCAACTGCACTTCGTCGAGCGACGAGAAGATCATGCCCTCGCCCTTGCGGCCGGGCAGCGAAATCGTGACGTAGTAGCAGCCCATCACCACGTCCTGCGACGGGCTGATGATCGGCGCGCCGTTGGACGGGCTGAAGATGTTGTTGGTCGACATCATCAGCGTGTGCGCTTCGACCTGGGCTTCGATCGACAGCGGCAAGTGCACGGCCATCTGATCGCCGTCGAAATCCGCGTTGAATCCTTTGCACACCAGCGGATGCAGCTTGATGGCGTTGCCTTCCACCAGCGTGGGTTCGAAGGCCTGGATGCCCATGCGGTGCAACGTAGGAGCGCGATTCAGCAGCACCGGGTGGTTGCGAATCACTTCCTCGAGGATATCCCACACTTCCTCGTCCTTGCGCTCGAGCATTTTCTTGGCGCTTTTGATCGTGTCGGCGTGGCCCAGATCCTTGAGCCTGCGGATGATGAACGGCTGAAACAATTCCAGCGCGATCTTCTTGGGCAGGCCGCACTGGTGCAAACGCAGGTTCGGTCCGACCACGATCACGCTGCGGGCCGAGTAGTCGACGCGCTTGCCGAGCAGGTTTTCGCGGAAGCGGCCCTGCTTGCCCTTGATCATGTCGGTCAACGACTTGAGCGGGCGATTGCTGCTGCCCAACACGGGGCGCTTGCAACGATTGTTGTCGAACAGGGCGTCGACCGACTGCTGCAGCATCCGCTTCTCGTTGCGGATGATGACTTCCGGCGCGTTCAGGTCGACCAGCTTCTTGAGGCGGTTATTGCGGTTGATGATGCGGCGATACAGGTCGTTCAAATCGCTGGTGGCGAAATTGCCCGAATCGAGCAATACCAGCGGCCGCAAATCGGGCGGGATGACCGGAATCACATCCAGCACCATCCACTCCGGCTTGTTGTCCGAGTCCCGAATCGACTCGACGATTTTCAGCCGATTGATCAGGTCTTTGGCCTTTTGTTTGGAGCCGGTCTCCGCCAAATCGGTGCGCAGATCCTTGGAGAGCTGCACCAGGTCGAGATCCTGCAGTAGCTTACGGACGGCTTCGGCGCCCATGTCGGCTTCGAAGGCGCCTTCGCCATACTGCTCGCGGGCCGAGCGATACTCTTCCTCGGTGAGCAGTTGTTGCTTCTTCAGCGCGGTGTCGCCGGGGTTGGTGACGACGTAATCCTGGAAGTAGATCACCTTTTCCAGGCTGGTGGTCTTCATGGCCAGCAGATTGCCGAGACGGCTGGGCATGGCTTTGAAGAACCAGATGTGTACGACCGGCGCGGCCAGCTCGATGTGGCCCATGCGCTTGCGGCGCACGCGGCTGTGGGTGACTTTGACGCCGCAGCGATCGCAGATCATGCCCTTGTATTTCATGCCCCGGTACTTGCCGCAGGAGCACTCCCAGTCCTTTTCCGGTCCGAAAATGCGTTCGCAGAACAAGCCGTCCTTTTCGGGGCGGTAGGTACGGTAGTTGATCGTCTCGGGCTTTTTGACTTCGCCGAACGACCAACTGCGGATGTCGTGCGGCCGAGCGAGGCTGATCTTCACCGACGTGTAGTCGTTGATCCGATCGTAAGAGCTTTCGCCGAGAGTGCTCACAGTTCACCCCTCCTATTAAATGTCGCGTTGATAACGTACTTGGCACGGCGGGACCGCCGTTTGGGATGCGGCTCGCTACACGCGACGCTTTTCTAGTTGCATATTCAGCCCCAGGCCGCGGATTTCGTTGGTCAGCACGTCGAAGCTGGCCGGGGTCCCGGCTTCCAGCGTGTTTTCACCCTTGACCATCGATTCGTAAATCTTCGTGCGTCCTTCCACGTCGTCACTTTTCACCGTGAGTAACTCCTGCAGGATGTACGCGGCGCCGTACGCTTCCAGCGCCCAGACTTCCATTTCGCCAAACCGCTGACCGCCAAAGCGGGCCTTGCCCCCCAACGGCTGTTGCGTGATGAGCGAGTAAGGGCCGGTGGAGCGGGCATGCACCTTGTCGTCGACCAGGTGATGCAGTTTGAGCATGTAGATATAGCCCACCGTCGTTTCCTGCTCGAACGGCTCGCCGGTGCGGCCGTCGAACAATTGCGCCTTGCCGTGGACGGGCAGCCCGGCTTCTCCGAGCGCCTTTTGGATGGTTTCCTCCGTGGCGCCGTCGAACACGGGTGTGATGGCCTGGAATCCGAGCTTTCGCCGGCCCAGCCTAAATGCGTTTCCAGAATCTGGCCGACGTTCATACGACTGGGCACACCCAACGGGTTGAGCAGGATTTGCAAAGGCGTGCCGTCGGCCAAAAATGGCATGTCTTCCTGCGGCAGGATCTTCGCGATCACACCCTTGTTGCCGTGGCGGCCGGCCATCTTGTCGCCCACCGAGATCACGCGCTTGGCGGCCACGTAGACCTTGACCATCTGCAGCACGCCGCTGCGCAATTCGTCGCCACGCTTCATCGAGTTGAGCTTCCGGTCGCGATCGTCGAGCGCGGCTTCCACGGCGGGCCAATGCGTCTTGTAGAGCTTTTCGACGTCGGCCTTGCGCTGTGGGCTGCGAATGTCGATGGCGTCGAGCTTGAAACGCTGCGCCTGGTCGGCGATGTACTTGGCCTCTTGGTCGCGCACCAGCGGCGTGCCTTCGTCGTCCACCAGCGGCCGTTGCAATACGCCCTCCATTTCGCCGACCATGGCGGAAAAGGCGGCCGCAATCTTGGCGGCGCCTTCGGCCTCGGCTTCCTTCAGCGCCTTCTCGAACGCCTTGCGCTCGTCGTCCGAAAGACTCAAGCGGCGGGAAAACTTCTGGGTATCGATGACGATGCCTTCCACGCCCGAGGGTACTTCCAGCGAGTCGTTCTTCACGTCTTCACCGGCACGGCCGAAAATGGCGTGCAGCAATTTCTCTTCCGGCGTGAGCTCGGTCTTGCTCTTGGGCGAGACTTTGCCGACGAGGATATCGCCGGGCCGCACGAACGTGCCAATCCGCACGATACCGCTCTCGTCCAGGTTGCGCAGCGCCTTTTCGCTGACGTTGGGAATGTCGCGGGTGAATTCCTCGCGTCCCAGCTTCGTCTCGCGAATTTCGATGTCGAATTCCTCGATGTGAATCGAGGTGTAGGTGTCGTCCTTCACCAACTGCTCGCTGATGATGATGGCGTCTTCGAAATTGAAACCGTCCCAGACCATGAAGCCGACCAGCACGTTGCGACCCAGCGCCAGTTCTCCCAGATGCGTCGCGGCGCCGTCGGCGAGGACATCGCCCTTTTCGACTTTCTGGCCAACCGAGACGATGGGCTTCTGGTTCTGGCAGGTGCGCTCATTGAGGCCGACGAACTTGCGCAGCGGATAGATTTCGCTGCCGACCTCGATGCGTGTCGAATCGACGTAGTTGACGGTGCCCTTGCGCCGGGCCCGCACGATCATGCCCGAGTTGATGGCCACGTCGCGCTCCATGCCGGTGGCGACAATGGGCGGCTCGCTGACCAACAGCGGCACGGCTTGCCGCTGCATGTTCGAGCCCATCAATGCGCGGTTGGCGTCGTCGTGTTCCAAGAAGGGGATCAACCCGGCGGAAACGCCGACCATCTGGCTGGGAGCCACGTCGATGAACTCGACCTTTTCGATGGGCACCAGTTCGAAGTCGGAATGGTAGCGGGCGATGATGGTGTCGCCTTGTAACTTGCCGTTCTCGATTGGCGCGTCGGCCGGGGCCAGGTAGGCCTCGCTCTCCTCATCGGCACGCAGCCACAAAACGTCGTCGGCCAGCTTGCCGTTGACCACTTTTCGATAGGGCGTCACCAAGAAGCCGTACTCGTCGACGCGCGAATAGATGGCCAGGCTCGAAATCAAACCGATGTTCGTGCCTTCCGGCGTCTCGATCGGACAGATGCGGCCGTAGTGCGAAATATGCACGTCGCGAACTTCGAAACCGGCTCGCTTGCGATTCAAACCGCCCGGGCCCAACGCCGACAGACGTCGCTCGTGGGTGAGCATCGACAAGGGATTGGTTTGGTCGACCACTTGCGACAGCTCGCCGCGGCCGAAAAAATACTCGATGGCCGCCGAGATGCTCTTGGGGTTAATCAGGCTGCGGGGCGTCATGTCCTCGACGTCCTTGAGACTCATCCGCTCCTGCACGGTGCGGCGCAGCTTCAAGAAGCCCTTGCGCAGTTCGTCGCAAGCCAGCTCGTCGATCGTCCGCAAGCGACGATTTCCCAAGTGGTCGATGTCGTCGACTTCCACGTCCTCATCGTTCTGCGTCAACATGAGCAGATAGCGAATCGCGGCAATCAGATCGTCGGGCCGTAGCGTCATTTCCGACTCGGGCACGTTGAGCTTCAGCTTGCGATTGATGCGGAAGCGCCCCACCTTGCCCAGGCGATACCGGTTGGTGTCGAAGAACTTTTCGTGGAACAGCGCGCGGGCCTTTTCGAGCTGCGGCGGATTGCCGGGACGCAGCCGTTGATAGATGCGCAACAGCGCTTCTTCGTGGCTCGAGGTGGTGTCTTCGGCCAGGCTGTTGAAAATCAACGGCACCTGGGGATCTTCCATCACCTCGATGGAACCGAGCCCGGAGGTGCAGATCGTTTCGGCGACATTCTTGGTTATCTTTTGCCCGCCTTCGAGGATCACTTCCCCAGCACGGTCGCTGCTGGTGGGATAAACGACGTCGTCGACGGCGATCTTGCCTTCGATCTTGCTGACGCTGCGTCCATCGACAATCTTTTCGGTCGAGGTCGGATAGAACACGCGGATCAAATCGGCGTTGAGGCTGTACTTGGGGTCCATGGCCCGCAAGAGCGTCATCGCCGAGAACTTGCCGCTCTGGTCGATGCGTACGCTGAGGGTGTCTTTCTTGCTGGTATTCAGCTCGATCCAACTGCCGCGCTCCGGAATGATGCGGCAACTGTGCAGGCGACGGTCGCTCGATTCCACTTCGCTGACGAAGTCGACGCCCGGGCTGCGGTGCAACTGGCTGACCACGACGCGCTCGGCGCCGTTGATGATGAACTCGCCGCCGCCAATCATGATGGGCATGTCGCCCAGGTACACTTCTTCCTCGATCGGCTGTTCCTTGGTGAGCCGCAGCCAAACGCGGAACGGGCGGCCGTAGGTGAGCCGCAACTGGCGGCACTCGTGCGGCTCGTAGCGGGGCTTGCCCAATTCGTAGCCGATGTACTCCAGCTTGAGCGTCTTGTCATAGCTTTCGATCGGGAAGATCTCGCGCAATACGCCTTCGATGCCATGATCTTCCCGCTTGTTCATGGGCACGTCGTATTGCAGGAACGTCTCGTAGCTGCGCGTCTGGATATCGGTCAAATCGGGGATTTGATGCAGCTTGCGAATGCTGCCGAAGTGACGAACTTCCTTCGGCGCCAGGCGTCGTTGTGCTGAAGTGGCCATACAAGGCTCCTCAATCTGCTCGCGCAGGTGGTTGAATCGAGACGTGGGTTTGAATCGTGCTGGACGCCGTGCCGAGGGACAAAACGAAAACGAGAGCACCTGGACCGCCGGCCTTTTGCGCGCAGCCCCAGCGCAAAACTTTTGCCCAGTCGTGGTGCGGAAAACGAATCGGGTCAAGTCGTTCTCAGTCTCGCGCAGCCTGACCGTTTTAGCCCCGGGGGGAGCCGAGACGGCCGTCCGGAATCGGAACAAGCGATCGCTACTTGATCGCAACCGTGGCGCCGGCCTCTTCCAGCTCTTTCTTGATCTTTTCGGCCTCTTCCTTCGAGACGCCTTCTTTCACCTTGCTGGGCACGCCTTCCACAAGGTCCTTGGCTTCCTTCAGGCCGAGGCTGGTAATCGTGCGGACCACTTTGATCACGCCGATCTTCTTGTCGCCGAAACTTTCCAGCACGACGTCGAACTCGGACTTCTCCTCGGCCACGGCGGCGCCGCCGCCATCGCCACCGGGAGCCGCCATCATCACCGCGCCGCCGCTAGCGGCCTTGATGCCGTGGATGTCTTCGAGGTAATCGCTCAATTCCTTGGCCTCCTTCAAAGTGAGACCGACGATCTTGTCGCCGAGCTCCTTGGCAGAAGCCGAAAACTCGCGGGTTGCCGCATCAGCCGTATCAGTCGCCATCGAATTACTTTCCTTTCTCGCTTGGTGTGCCGCGGCCTTGGTGTGCTGCCGCCGCCTTCAACTGGGTCGATCTATCGTATTCACGCCGCGAGACGCTCTCGCGCCGCACGGATGGTTTTCGTTTCCGCTAGGAAGAAGCGGTTGCCGCTTCGCCTTCTTCTTTGTCCGCAATTTGCTTGATCTGGCTGACCACCGCGCCGCCGATGGAATTCAACTGGCTCGTCAGCTTCGCACCCGGCGAGAGGATCTGGCCGACCAGCATGCTGATCTGCTCCTCGCGCGTGGGCCACTTGCTGATCTTTTCCACTTCTTCCGGCGCCAGCCGCGCGCCGTCCATCACGCCGCCGCGGGCTCGAAACGCCTCGTAATCCTTGTCGCCCGCCAGCCGCGCGACTTCCTTGGCCAGGGAGACAATGTCGGTGGCCCCCCAAATCATGGCCAAGGTGCCGGCCGAGCCCTCGAAGGCCGGGGCCAATGCAGTGCCCTCGGTTGCCCGCCGCGCCAGGCTGTTCTTGACGACCAACAGCTTGATGTTCTTCTCGCGGAGCGATTTGCGCAGTGCCGTCGTACGGTCGGCCGGCAGGCCAATCACGTTGACCAGCAGCAAATCCTGCACGCCTTCCAGCTCGCGCTTCAGTTGTTGCGTCACCAAATCCTTGACAAGTTTGCTCATGATTGTGGGCCGAATTTCGGCGGTTGTTTGTGAACGGCTATCGACAAAATGCCGTGGCTTACTGGGCGATGTACACCGAGGGGCTCATCGTCGCGCTAATGCTGATGCTCTTGATGTAGTGCCCTTTCACGGAATGCGGTTTCAGGGCTTGAATTTGGTGGATGAACGCGTTGATGTTGTCAGTCAACTTGGCGACGTCGAAACTCAGCTTGCCCACGACCGCATGCACGATGCCGGTGGCGTCATTGCGGAACTCCACCTTGCCCGCCTTGTATTCGCGGACGGTCTTGGCGATTTCGGGCGTGACGGTTCCGGCGCGGGGCGAAGGCATCAAACCGCGCGGACCAAGCACGCGGCCCAGCGGCCCGACGATGCCCATCATGTCCGGGGCGGCGATGCACGAGTCGAAGTGGGTCCAGCCGTCTTTGATTCTCTTGGCCAGCTCTTCGCCGCCTACTTCGTCGGCGCCGGCTTCGGTGGCGGCAGCGGCCTGGTCCCCCTTGGCGAACACGATGACTCGCAGCGTCTTGCCGATTCCGTGAGGAAGCACGATCGAGCCGCGCACGATCTGGTCGGCCTGTTTGGCATCGACCCCCAGTCGAACGGCGATGTCGACCGACTGGTCGAACTTGACGTTGTTGTACGACTTCAGGTGCTCGGCCGCAGCTTCGACCGTTTGCGGAGTCTTGCCGGGATGCTTGTCGGCCAATGGTCGCAAGCGTTTGGGTAGTTTTGTTTTAGTGGTCATGATTGGCCGGCTGGTGTCGGTCGAAATGTGTCGGTTGGTCGGTGTGTTCTTGACGGTGGCGGAACCATCCCTGGAGTCGACTACGCGGTTTAATCCGTGACGTTCAGGCCCATGCTGCGGGCGGTGCCCTCGACCATCCGCGCCGCGTGCTCGACGTCGCGGGCGTTCAGGTCGGCGAGCTTCATTTTCACAATGTCTTTGATCTGTTCGCGGGTCACGCTGCCGACTTTTTCCTTGTTCGGCACGCCGGAGCCCTTGGCGATCTGCGCGGCCTGCTTGAGCAGCGCGGCTGCCGGCGGGCTCTTGGTGATGAAGTCAAAGCTGCGGTCGTTGTAGACGTTGACCACCACCGGAATCGGCATGCCGCCGGCTTCCTTCGTGCGATCGTTGAACTGAGATACGAATTGTCCCAGGTTGATGCCATATTTGCCCAACGAAGTACCGACCGGCGGGGCCGGGGTTGCCTGGCCGCCAGGAACTTGAAACTTCGCAGTGCCGACGAGTTGCTTTGCCATGAGTCGTGGTTGGTGGTTAGTGGCTGGTGGCTAGTCTTGCAATGAACGGCTCTTGATTGGCAACTAGCCACTAGTCACCAGCCACTTTTCTATATGTTCTCGATTTGCCAGTATTCGAGTTCCACTGGCGTGGAGCGGCCGAAAATGTTGATCATCACGGTCACGCGGCCGCTGGCTTCGTCGATCGAGTCGACCTCGCCTTCGAAATTGTCGAACGTGCCTTCGTTGATTTTCACGCGATCGCCCACGTTGAAGTTGATCTTCAGCTTGGGTGCTTCGTCGGTCTTCTCTTCCGTCTTGGAAACGATCTTCGAGACCTCGTGCGGCAACATGGGCGTGGGCTTGCCGGCCGAGCCGGTAAAGTCGCCGATGCCGGGCGTCTCGCGCACCAGGAACCAGGTGTCTTCGTTGATCTCCATGTGGACGACGAGATAACCCGGGTAGAGCTTGCGTTTCACCACGCGCTTCTTGCCCGCCTTGAATTCCGAAACCATTTCGACCGGCACGATGATCTCGTCGAAATAGCGTTCCAGACCGGCCACGGCGACGCGGCGCTTCAGACTTTCGCGAATCGAATCCTCGCGATTGCTTTGCACCTTGAGGATGTACCAGTCGAGCTTGGGTGGCTCGTCGGTGACCGGAGTTTCCTCGATCGGCCCGCGCTCGGGCTCCTCGTCCGCGGCCACCGGCTCGGTCTCTATGGCGGGCTCCTCGGTCGCCTCGTTGCCGCTGGCGTTTGCACCGGTGTCTTCGGCTGTTGCCTCTTCCGCAGCGGCCTGGGGTTCGGCGGTCGTGGATTCGTCCGTGGTTTCTTGAGGAGCCGTGGCCTCTTCAGGGCGCGTGGGTGCAGCGGAATCGCTCAAACCGCCGGTGTCTGCCGCCGGATTCGAATGCACCTCCAGCCCGGTTTCCTCGGGGAGTTGCTGGCTCGAATTTTGCGGGTTTTCAATCACGCTCGGATGTCCTAAGCAACGGGCGGCGGCGGAAACAGGTATGACGGAAGGGGTCTAGGAATCTAGGAATTGACGCCCACGACCTTCAGCAACTGCAACAACATGGTCCAAAACAAGTCGTAGGCGTAGAGGATCGCGGCGAGAAAAAAGATGCAAAAGATAACGACCATCGAACTGCGGAACAGTTCGCCGCGGGTGGGCCAGGAGACCTTGTTCATCTCGGCTTCCACCGCGATCAAGAAATCGGCAAAGGCCGGCACATTCACCAGGCGGAATGTCAACCAGGTGCCAATCGCAAAAACGGCAACCGGCACGTAATACTGCATGGTGTGGCCCGAATCGATTCCAAACACGCTCAATCGCCAAGCACCCAGGGCCACGCCAATCCAGAGTGCTGCAAACGTCACCTGGCGCACGATGCGACCCTGACTGCGCTTGTAGAGATTGAATTGAAACAACTCCCGCACGAACGGGTTGGCTGTCGCGGTTTTTTCTTTGGCCATAACCTGGTTCTGCCTGTGGTGCTCCTGCTGCGAATCCAAGCGCTCGTGCGGGGCGAACAGTCCCCGCATTTCGTCGAACACCCGACCGCTGGGCTTCCTGCGCGTCGTCCTGATCACTCGACCCGCGTCTTCGTGACTTGGGCCGTCGGCCACGTCTAGTTTTCGCCTCGCGCAGGCGCTTGAGCGAATCAGGCGCTGCACGATTCTCGGTCATTGGCAGGGGCGGCGGGAATTGAACTCGCAACCTCTGGTTTTGGAGACCAGCGCTCTGCCAATTGAGCTACACCCCTGTGAGCGGCAAGCCGTTGGAGCCAGCGCCCCACAAAAGGGCGATGGACCGGGCGACTTGTTCGCATCGTTTTGCGTGCGTCTTGACCCGCCGGGATTTGAGCCCCGGCGGGCTGGACGACGCGTCGTTTCGAAATCTTTCTCTTAGGCGAGGATCTTGGTTACCACGCCAGAACCTACCGTGCGGCCGCCTTCGCGAATGGCGAAGCGGACACCGTCGTCCATGGCGATGGGCGTGATCAGTTCGACGCTCAGCTTGGCGTTGTCGCCGGGCATGCACATTTCCGCGTCGCCCACCAGGTTGGCCGAGCCGGTCACGTCCGTCGTGCGGAAGTAGAACTGCGGGCGGTAGCCCGAGAAGAACGGCGTATGGCGGCCGCCTTCCTCCTTCGACAACACGTAAACTTCGGCTTCGAACTTGGTGTGCGGCGTGATGGAGCCGGGCTTGGCCAATACCTGGCCGCGCTCGATTTCTTCACGCTTGATGCCGCGCAACAGGATGCCGACGTTGTCGCCCGCCTGACCCTGGTCCAGCGTCTTGTTGAACATTTCAACGCCCGTGCAGGTGGTCTTGCGAGGCTTTTCGGTCAGCCCGATGCACTCGACTTCGTCGCCCACCTTGACGATGCCGCGTTCGATACGACCGGTGGCCACGGTGCCGCGACCTTCGATCGAGAACACGTCTTCCACCGCCATCAGGAACGGCTTGTCGACTTCGCGGACCGGCTCCGGAATGTAGCTGTCGATGGCATCCAGTAGCTCCTGAATGCACTTCGTGGCTTCCGGATCCTTGGGGTTGTCGTAAGCCGGCTTGCTGGCGCCGCGGACGATGGGGATATCATCGCCGGGGAAGCCGTAACGGCTCAGCAACTCGCGCAGTTCCAGCTCGACCAATTCCAGCAATTCCGGATCGTCGACCAGGTCGCACTTGTTGAGGAACACGACCAAGGCCGGGACGCCGACCTGACGGGCCAACAGAATGTGCTCGCGTGTCTGGGGCATCGGACCATCAACGGCCGAAACCACCAAAATCGCTCCGTCCATCTGGGCGGCGCCGGTGATCATGTTCTTGATGAAGTCGGCGTGGCCCGGACAGTCGATGTGGGCGTAGTGTCGGTTTTCCGACTCGTATTCCACGTGGCTGACGGCGATGGTGACGGTCTTGGTTTCATCGCGCACGGTACCGCCCTTGGCGATGTCGGCGTACGACTTGAAGCTGGCCAGTCCCTTGGCGGACTGAACCGCCAACAAGGCGCCGGTCAGCGTGGTCTTGCCATGATCGATGTGGCCGATCGTCCCAACGTTGACGTGCGGCTTCTTGCGTTCGAATGTGTCCTTGGCCATTCTGTCTCCCTGGTCTTATTCCCTAGGTCAATTGATGTTTCGATACCCGCGGAACACTTGGTGTCCAAAAGCTGCTGATGGGACTCGGACCCATGACCTCGTCCTTACCAAGGACGCGCTCTACCAACTGAGCTACAGCAGCCCGAGTTCATCGCTGGCAGGCGAGCTCTGTCGTCTTTTGATCGAGCACGCCGGTATTAAAAAACGTTCGTCTCGGTCCGTTTGTTGAAGCGGGCTGCCGGACCCCGCCTGATTGTCCGTTTCTGGTCTCGTTCCTGTTAGCTGCGTTTTCTCATACTGTTTGTTGCTTGCCGCGCTCGAAAGCGGGTGAAGGGAATCGAACCCTCGTCTTTAGCTTGGAAGGCTATGGCTCTACCATTGAGCTACACCCGCATTCAGCTACACCCGGCCCCGCATTGAGCTACACCTGCGCTGTTGGGCGTTCGGCGCACCGGATTGAACTACCACGGACCGACCAGCATATGCATTGGGGGGTACAGGATTCGAACCTGTGAAGGCAGTGCCATCAGATTTACAGTCTGACCCCTTTGACCGCTCGGGAAACCCCCCTGAACCGTTCGAGCCTTGAAGCGCGCACACACTCCGAGGGTGGGCTGTTCCCGTTCGTCCATCTGGAGGGCGGACGCACGCGCGTCGCCTCCGAGCTGCTCCCGTCCGCGCCGACGAGCTAGCGGAGGGACTTGAACCCACAACCTGCTGATTACAAATCAGCTGCTCTGCCAATTGAGCTACGCTAGCCTGCAAGTCCCCCACGAAAACCACTAAATATAACGAACCCACAGTTCCTTGCAATATGGAGACCCGAATCCTCGACCCGCCCGCGTTTGCCGGCCAAAAACCACGTTGTTCGGGGACGCTCGGCGGTGCAACGCATGGGGCGCATCAACCGCGGAACTACCGATCGACGCTGCTAGCACACAACCAAGTCCTACGCGCGGGTAGGCGGCTAAACGGCTCGACGCGTGGGAGGGACGTAAGAAGGCGGCGAAACCCAGGCGCGCGCTGCCGCGCTCACCTGTCAATTCGCCGGCCTGTCGTCGGTCTCCTTTTGGGCAAGATCCCCTGGCTTGGGGCGCCAAACAAAACGCGCTGGCGGCCCCCGGATTGGGGCCACCAGTGCGTTGAATCTTCGTCGTCAATGATCGCCAGTGTAAAAGCCAGCCGCGCGGATTAGATCGGCCCGGGGGCCTCGACCTTATCCTGCTCGGCCGCAATACGCAGCTTGTCGAGTGCTCGGGCTTCGATCTGTCGCACGCGCTCCTTGGTGACGCCCATCACGGCACCCACTTCCTTGAGCGTTTGCGGCTCTTGGCTGTGATCCAGGCCGAATCGACTAATGATAATCTTCTGCTCGCGCTCGTCAAGCCGATTGAGAATCTTGCCGATCTGCGTCTCACGCTGGTGCTGAGCCGATTCCTGCTCGTACTGGTCCGATCGGTACTCTTCGGTAGCGGCGAACATCTCCGAATGGCTCGTGCGGAACCGGTCGTGCTGGCGATGCTCGTCGGGAATCGTCCGCGCGAAATTCTTCATGATCGCCCAACTGGCGTAGGTGCTGAACTTGTTGCCGCGGGCGTAGTCGAACTTCTCCACGGCGCGGATCAGCGACATGTTGCCGTCGCTCACCAGCTCGAAGAAGTTGTCCCACTGGCCAACGTGCCGCTTGGCGATCGAAACCACCAGCCGCAGGTTGGCCCGCACAATCTGGTTCTTGACCGTCACGGCCTGCTCGTACAGGGCCTCGATCTGGTCCATCTGGCTGCTCTTGGCCCGCGCTGGATCCAGCCGCTTGCGGAGCTTGGCAGCCTTGTACTTCAGGAAGTTGAACTTGCGGAACAAGTGGGCTTCCTGCTCGCGCGTGAGCAGTGGAACTTCGTACAGGCTGGCCAAATAGGGCGGCAATCCCGAGGGGAGCCGCGTCTTCTTGGCCGGCGTTTCCAAAGCCGGCATCTCCGCCAACATGGCCTTTTCCATGCTGCTACGGCCGAATACCGTGTTGGGAATGTAGTCGAGCGGCAGCTCCATCACGCGCCGGGCGCGCATTTCGTTGATCACCCGGTACATGCTGGTCTTCGTGCGGTGGTAGCGTTGAGCGAGCGTTTCGATCGGCGCGCCGCGGCGATGCTGCTGGTAGATCTTCTTCTTGTCCTCCTCGCTGAGCGGACCGCCCGCATGCGGGAAGATGGCCAAGGTGGGGTTTTCACGGTCGAAGTGCTTGAGCGTGTAGCGCACGGTCTCGACGCTGCGCCCCATGTGCTTGGCGATTCGCTTGGTAACGTCCGAGAGCCCGCCGCCGGCATTGGCCAGGCGACGTGCCCGTTCGACGATCTCACCCCGCTCCTCGTCGGTGAGTTGGCTGAAGCGGGCGCCGCGGCGAACGCGTTCCTGGTTCTTGGCCACGAACTGCTCGACCGAGCTTTGCAGGAACCCGACGCGCTTGCGGCCATCGAATACGAAACGGCGGCTCACCAGCCCCTGCTGGCGCCAACGCGAAATCGTCTTAGTCGACACCTTGAACAACTTGCTCAACTCTTCCACCGTGAGCACGCGCTCACCGGCTCGGCTTGCGGGCAACTCGGCCGCGTCCGAAAGATCTTCGACGAACAGCCGCAGATCGTGCCCTGCTTCGGCTCCAGTGAGCTTCAGATTGGGGAACGAGTCGGGCCGGTAGTCCGTGATGCGATAGCACAGGTACTCGTAGGTGTACGTGCGGCCCTCGTCCAATTCGCTGAGCAGCTTTTCCGCGCGGTTGACCTGCTCGATCTTCTTTTTGCGCGGAGCGTAGCGGACTTGTTGATCGCGGAGCTGACGGATGATGGGATTCTGGTAGTCCGAATGCATGGTGAGCACCTCTCCTCTCCAGCAACTCCCGGCGGTGATCCTTGCGGCTCCCGCGCCCGACGAGAGAGATCCTGGTATTCATGCCCCTCAGTGGGCATGCAACTCTTGACCCGGCGCGGCGACCCGATGGGAATCGGCCCATCCGCTGTCAGGTCCTTTACGTTCTTACAAGATGAGTTTGATTGATGAGTACTCCCTCTATACGTAAAGAAGTCACGTTTGGTCTTGAAATGTTCGCGCCGCTGGGTCGGATTATTCCGCACAGGCCGACTGCGGTCCTGAGTCCAGGTATTGGACCCATCTCGTTCTTTTACCAAATCTTACGCCGATTTGGCCACGTTGGTTCCCGATCGGTGGATTACAAGTTGGTAACCGCCTAAATCGCGTATTTTCACCTTCTTAAGCCAGTCCAGCCTCGGAGTAGATTCGGTGCCCCAACTGGGTCGATGTTACCAGGAGACCGCATCTTTTGCCGTGCATTAACTGCGGCATCCCTTCGTGCAAACCACATGCCGCATTCTTGCGGGAGGGCTCGAGAATGGATTCCAGCCACAGTGTCCACGCCGTCTTGGCCATGGTTTTGTCGATCCTGGCCCCAGGTGTCCTGGACGCCGCCGATTTGGCCGCCAAACAGAGCCTCAAAAGCAGGCACCACGCTGGCGAATTGACTCGCGTGGAAGTGGCGCTCCAGGTTGGTGGCGATCTGAAGTTCGTGGTCGACCAGGAGCCAAAAGCCCTGCCGATGAGCGTCATTGCCAATTTGAAATACGATGAGCGACTGTTGGCGGTGGACGAGGCTGGTCGTCCCAGACGGTCGCTTCGCTACTACGACGACACGCGGGCGGTGATCAAAGTAGATCAAGGGGGAGAAAAGCCCAAGCTCGCCGATGCCCATCGCCTGATCGCGGTGGAGCGGACGGCGGACGCAGCCCCGGTATTGTTCTGCCCCGCTGGGGCCTTGAACCGCGAAGAGCTGGACCTGATCGACGTTCCGGGCGGCAGCCTGCTGGTCGATGATCTTTTGCCGGCCAATCCGGTGGCCTTTGGCGAAAGCTGGAAGCTTTCTGACCAGTGCATGACCAATCTTCTTTCGTTGGACGCCGTCAGTTGGACCGACGTTACCTGCGTGTTGGGCGAAACCAAGGATGGCCTTGCGGAAATTGCCGCAGCCGGCTCGGTCAACGGAGCCGCCGGCGGCGTCAGCACCGAGATCGAACTGAAGATCAAATGCCGATACGACGTGTCACGTCAGCGGATCGCCTATCTGGCGATGTTGATCAAGGAGAAGCGGGCGGTGGGGCATATCGGGCCAGGGCTCGACACCGTCGCCAAGTTGATCGTGTCCATCACGCCCTTGGCCTCGTCGAAGCATCTGACCCCGGAAGTGGTTGCCAGTGTCCCGCGGACCCTCACTCCTGACCTGGCGACGCTCGACTATGCGGCTCCCTCCAGTCAGTTTCGCTTCCCCTACGACCGGCGCTGGTACCTGACGGCCGACGACGCGAAACTCGCCATCCTACGGCTCATGGACCAGGGCGAACTGGTGGCCCAGTGCAACGTGTCGCTGCTGCCGGGCGAGAAGAAATCACCGGTTACGCTGGAGGAATTCCAGCACGACGTCGAGGCGTCGTTGGGCAAGAACTTCGGGCAATTTACCCATGCCTCGCAGTCCAAGAACGAGGCGGGCTACCTGGTGCTGAGAGTCGTGGCCCGGGGCGTGGTCTCCGAGTTGCCCATCGAATGGATTTACTATCTCATCCAGGACTTCAAGGGGCGACGCGTTTCCCTGGCCTTCACCTACGAGCAAGAGCTGACGGAGCGTTTTGCCCAAGCCGACCGGGCGATGGTGCAACAACTTCGCCTCACGCCCACACCCACGGCCGCCAAGCCGGTTCAACAGCAGTAGCGGCAAATCGACCGGGCCTGCCTTTCTTTCCCCCTGCGCGGGCGATAGGCTTTTCGAGAGCCCCCGAAGTTGTCTAGCGGGGCGCCCCGACCCGGGAGCCGTATCGGATGATTCGCCGCAAGCCAGTCGGGCCGGAAGCCGCCGCTGGCCGCTGGATTTTGATTTCGCAAGTCGACCACGCGCTGTTGGCCGCCCAACTGGCCGAGCAATGGGGCGCCGCACCCTTTGCGCCGCTGGTGGCGCGGGATGATTTGCTGTGGGCGATTGCACATCACGACGATGGCTGGAGCGAGTGGGAACAAACGCCCGACGTCGAACCGGAGTCCGGTCACCCACGCTCGTTCACGGAAATGCCGTTGCGCGAAAGCTTGGCGATCTGGAGCAGGTCGATCAACGCCGCCACGAAACATGGGGCGCTGGCCGGCTATGTCGTGGCAGGCCATTTTTGTGCCTTGCTGCGACGGTTCGACGCGGCTTGGAGAGACAACGCCGCAGCCAAACAATGGGCCGAGCGATTCCTCACCACGTATGACAAAGTGCGACATGATTGCCTGCAATCCTGGCTGACTGGTTCGTCCGAGCACACGCCGGAGCTGGCGGAGCGGGCGCTGGGGCAACTGCAACTGCTCGACGCCCTGAGCTTGTGGTTCTGCTGTCACGAGCACCCCGAGCCTGAGGAGTTTCCAACGCCGTCGGGAGCCGTCGTTCGGTTTGCCTTGGCCGGTTCCTCCGGGAGCGACGAGCGGCAACGGGTCGAGATATGGCCCTGGCCGCTCCGGGTCGGCGGATTGAATCTCGAAATTGCCGGTCGAGAGGTCCCGCAGCGTCGCTACCAGGGCCGGTCGGATTTGGCCGCAGTTCCGTCACAACGCGTGCACCTGCGTTGGCGGCTGGAACCGTCCGGCGCGAAAAGTTGACCTCTGGCGCAACCCCAACTATACTCAATGGTTCCATGCGGCATTTGACAGCGGGTCGAAGCGGCGGTTGCCGGCTGGCTCGGCCGTCAGATATTCAGCCCGATTTGCTCACTTCGCCCAACGTCACTCGCGGAAATCAGAGAGAGCATCGCTCCACCATGCGCCACGTTTCAAAGATACAAACCGCACGCGGGCCCTGGGTGGCGGTGCTGGCCGTACTTTTATTCGCCGGCGTACTGCGTGCCACTTCGGCGCAGGATCGACTTGCCGCCACGGCCAGCCTGCCCACTGTGAGCGGAGGCGGACCGTTTCGCGAGTTGGCGCCGGGCGTGGAGATCACGATTCCGCCGGATCGCCACGAGGACGAGACGTTTAGCACGCACGACATCGTCGAGATTCTGCAGGGCATCCCCGGCTTGGAATGGAAACCGCAGTTTTCCCCCAAATCGCAGACTCTGCGGCAGATGGCCACAGGCACGGTGTTTCGCCGCGACATCTGGTGCCTGGAGTTTACCTTCAAACCAGTGCGGATGATGTGGGTCGACGTGCCGCAATCGAACGGTCGGATGGAGCGCAAGCTCATCTGGTACATGATCTATCACGTTCGCAACACGGGCGAACATCTCAGTCCCACGAAGCAGGACGACGAGACGCACACCGTGAGCAACATCGACCGCGAAATGCGGTTCTTCCCCACCTTCGTGCTGGAGTCGCACGAGTACAAGAAGACGTACCTCGATCGCGTCATTCCGGTGGCCATTCAGGCCATCCAGCAGAAGGAAGATCCCAACCGCGAGCTGCTCAACACGGTGGAAGTTGGCAGCAAGAAGATTCCGGTCAGCCATGGGTTGGTCGACCGCAGCGTATGGGGCGTGGCGACCTGGGAAGACGTGGACCCGCGTGTCGACTATTTCTCGGTGTCCGTGGCGGGTTTGACCAATGCCTATCAATGGGAAGATCCGCCCGGAGCTTTCAAAGCCGGCGATCCTCCCACGACCGGCCGTCAATTACGCCAAAAGACGCTGGTGCTCAACTTCTGGCGGCCCGGCGATCAGTACCGGGAAGACAAGCGGCAGATCCGTTTCGGCATTCCAGGTCAGGTTGACTATCGCTGGATTTACCGATAGCCTGATGCGTTTGCCGGTAAACCGCACTTCTATCTAGGCGGCCCGCCTCTTGGGGCAAAGGGCCAGAGCGAACGAACATGGCACATAAGAAGGGTCAAGGCTCCAGCCGCAACGGTCGTGATTCGAACGGACAGCGGCGAGGCGTGAAGAAATACGCCGGCGAAAAGGTCATCGCCGGCAACATCCTGGTGCGCCAGGTGGGCAGCAAGTTTCAAGCCGGCCGCAACGTCGGCACCGGCAGCGACTACACCTTGTTTGCCCTGGCCGATGGCGTGGTGAAGTTCGACCGCGAAGGCCGCCGCATCAACGTGCTGGAAAGCGTGGCGTAGCTGGCGGCCGGCCGCTAGCGCGCGTCGCATGACAAGACGAACCATTTCTCTTAGCCCTCGGTCACCGACCGGGGGCTAATTGTTTTGACGCACCAAGCTCACTTGAACTCAACGCCATGTTCGTCGATCGGGTCACAGTCGAAATCGAATCGGGCCGCGGCGGCGACGGATGCGTCAGCTTTCGGCGCGAAAAGTTCGTCCCGCGCGGCGGTCCCGACGGCGGCGACGGCGGCGCCGGCGGCAGCGTGATCCTGCGCCTGCGCACGGCGTCGACAGCCTGGCGGCAATGGCCCATCGCAAACACTGGCGCGCCGCCAACGGGCAGCGCGGCGGCAGTTCGGATTGCCACGGGCGCAACGCCGAGGATCTGGTGATCGACGTGCCGCCGGGCACGCTGGTCATCGACCAGAACACCGGACATGTGCTCAAAGATCTGGCACAAGCGGGCGATTCGGTCGTCGCTGTGCGGGGTGGCCGGGGCGGCAAAGGCAATTCGCATTTCAAAAGCGCCACGAATCGCGCGCCGCGCGAGTCGACTCCCGGCGGAGACCCCGAGTCCCGCCTGCTGATCATGGAGTTGAAGGTGATCGCCGACGTGGGATTGCTCGGCAAACCCAATGCCGGCAAGAGCACGCTGCTCAGTCGGTTGTCGTGCGCCCGGCCCGAAATCGCCGACTATCCGTTTACCACCAAGCGTCCCAACCTGGGCATAGTGTCGGTGGGCCGCGACCGCTCGTTTGTAATGGCCGACATCCCGGGCTTGATCGAAGGGGCGCATGCCGGCACCGGGCTGGGACACGAATTTCTGCGACACATCGAGCGGGCCGGCATTCTGGTCCATCTGGTCGAGCCGGCGCCGGTCGACGGCAGCGATCCGGTGGCGAATTATCAGGTCGTGCGCGGCGAAGTGGAGCAGTATGATAAGAAACTGGTCCGGCGGCCGGAAATCGTAGCTATCAGCAAGTGCGAACTGCCCGGCGCGCTGGACGTCCGCGATCGACTGGCCGCCGAGTTCGGGCGCGAGGTGTTGGCCATCTCGGCGGTGACCGGCCAGGGATTGGACAAGTTGTTGCGGGCAATCGTAAACGAGCTGGACGAACGCGTTCGCCCCTAGACCGGCCCTATTCGCCCTCTGCCCGCGAGAGTGAAGTATCTCATGGCGAGCTCCACCGAGTCGTCGCTCGTGGCTGTCGACATTGGCAACAGCCGCATCAAGTTGGGGGACTTTGCCCTGCCGTTGGCCGAGCCGTTCGCACAACCGCGGCACATTGCGAGACTTCCGCTCGACTGGGAGGAGAAACAACTCGCCGCCGCGCTGCCCGGCGATGTGGCCGACTATGCCTGGGCCATTGCCAGCGTCAACCGCCCGGCGGCAAGCCGGCTGCTCGAATGGCTCGGTCAGAGGGGCGTCGACGGCGTCCGACTGCTCACGCATACCGACATGCCTATCACGATCGACGTGGCGCGGCCGGAGCGGGTGGGCATCGACCGGCTGGCCGATGTCGTGGCTGCATCGCGGCTGTGCGGGCCGGACGAGACGGCGATCGTCGTCGATCACGGCAGTGCGATCACCGTAAACCTGGTGAGCGGCCGCACTTTTCTGGGCGGTGCGATCATGCCTGGTACCACAATGGCCGCCCGCGCGCTGCACGAATTCACCGACGGGCTGCCGCTGGTGAGCGTGACCGATATGCCGCAGATGTTGGAGCGCTCGACCGAGGGGGCGATCCGATTCGGGCTGGCATGGGGCGCTGTTGGCGCGGTGCGCGAACTGATTGAGCGACTTTCGGGCGGCCCGGTTGCGCCGCACGTGTTTGTCACAGGCGGCGGAGGCGGGGCACTGGCGGCGCTGCTTGCGCAAGACGATCGCCATCCCCCGCAGTTCATTCCGCACCTGACGCTGGCCGGAGCGGCCGTGGCCGGCGCCGCGTTCTTTACCCAGAGACCGTCGTGAGCAGCGACTCGTTGACGCACGTCGTGCGGCTGTCGCCCGTGGGGCGCGGGGCCATTGCCAGCCTGAGCGTGGTCGGGCCGTGGGCCGTGTCGGTCGTTGACGAACTGCTGCACTTGGCGACACGGGCGAACTTTGGCGGACGCCCGCGACGATGCAATTTGCTATGGCCGCTGGCAATCGGCAGCCGATGGCGAAGAGGTGGTCGTCTGCCGGCGCGAGCCGGGTCGCGTGGAAATACACTGCCACGGCGGCGCTGCCGCGGTCGCCGCGATTGTCGAATCGCTATGCGCTCACGGCTGCCGCGAGCTCGATTGGCGGCAGCATCTGCGCGCCACGGCAAGCGATTCGCTGGCCGCAGCGGCCGATATCGCCCTGAGGCAAGCTCCCACCGAACGCGCAGCAACTATCCTATGGGAACAGCGCAATGGAGCGCTACGTCATGCCATCGAAGAGATTCGCTTACGATTGGCCACCGGAAATGTCGCGGAGGCAAGCGAGCGCGTGCAGCGGCTGCTGGCTCTCGCTCCGTTGGGGCTGCATTTGACGGAGCCTTGGCGCGTCGTGTTCGCCGGACGGCCGAACGTCGGCAAGAGCAGCCTCGTCAATGCGCTGGTCGGTTATCAGCGCGCCGTCGTGCATGCTACGCCGGGCACCACGCGCGATCTGGTTGCGGCCGACTGTGCACTGGAGGGCTGGGCAGTGCAATTGACCGATACGGCCGGTCTGCGGGAACGTGCCGAACCGTTGGAATCGGCCGGCATCGAGCTGGCCAGAGCCCGGTTATCGGAAGCGGATCTGGCGGTATTGGTGTTCGACGCTAGCAGCCCTCCGACGACAGAAGATATGCAATTGACGTCCGACTGGCCGGCGGCGCTACAGGTGTTCAACAAGTGCGACATGCTTGCGGACGAAGCCGCGGAGCATGACTCGCGGCGAGGTATTTGGACCAGCGCCACCCGGGGCGACGGTGTGGACGAGTTGGCGCAGGCGATCGTCACTCGCCTCGTGCCGACAATTCCCGCCCCGGGCGAGGGCGTGCCCTTCGTGGACGAAGTCGTCCGCGCTCTCGAGAACGTGAACGCATTGCTGTGCGCGAGAGGCGCAGGCGGCCGCCGAAGTGCTGGCACGACCGCCTTTTGCCATCGCGGCGGGCTGCTAGCTTGCGGCGTTGGGCTAGGCGCAACGGCCGAGGATCGTCATACTCGGCCACCCATTTCCCCCGGACTTGCCAGGCATGCGCCACGCCACAAGCGTGTTGCCGCAGGCTCGCGCACTTCCGTACTGCCGAGGACGGCGCACTTGTGGTTCAGGAGGAACCCAGCCATGCGTATGGATGCGCGTTGGCCCTTTGTGAAATCAGGGTTGCTGGTGGCGCTATTTGCCGTGCAAGTCGCGGCGCAAGAGCCTTTTGAACCGGCGAGCGACGACGAATCGCCTCATTCGGCCAGTGAGATTCTGGCGGCCGCCGCCCAGGAAGCTGCGCGGGCCAAAGACCAGCGGCCCGCCGCGCCGCCGCCGCCGCCGCCGCCAGAGGACTTTGCGCCGCCGGCGCGCAGGAGCCTTCCCCGTTCGAGACACCCGTCAAAGCTGAAGCTGTTGAGCCACTCGTGGCTGATGAAGTCGAGCCGGCTCCCGCGGAGCAGCCTGCGCCATTGCCCGTTGCAGCGACTCCCAAACGCACGAAGCGACCGGCGCCGCAAGTCGCGCCGCCAAGCGCCTCGGGTTTTCTGGGCATCGTGCCAGGAGAAACCACGCGCGACCAGTTGCACGAGACGTGGGGCGAGCCGGAGCAGGTCTCCCGCATTCCCGGCGGCGTGCGCGAAAGCTATCCCAGCGACGCGTTCGATCAGTTGCGAGTCACATTGCTGGAAGATGTCGTGCAATCGATCAGCCTGACGATGCCCGAATCGCTGCCGGTGGACAAAGTGGCCGAGCGCCTGAACGTGGCTGACATTGAACCGGTGGAAATGCTGGACGATGGCGGCCGACTGCTCGGCTATGTGTATCCCGAGAGCGGCACGGTGCTGGGCTTCGACAAACAGTTGTCTCGGCCGCGCGTTTCCCGCATCGTGATCGAAGAACTCAACGCGCCATCGTTTCTGGCCCGGGCCGAAAAGCGGATGAACAATCGCTATGGCGCGTGTCTCGACGACGTGGCAAGGGTGCTGCGGCTGGAGCCCGATTGCGGCCGTGCCTTTTGGATCGAGGCGGAAGTGATTGCCCGCGTCGGCGACTTCGACCAGTCGATCAAGTCGCTGCGGAAGGCGATCGAACTGGAGCCGGACGAGCTGGATTACCGGTTGTCGCTGGCCGACGTGTTGGTGACCACTGGCGATCATCGCGGCGCGATCCAACAAGTGCGCGACGTGATCGACGCGGGAGCCAGGGAGCCGGTCACGTTGGCCAAGGCCTATTGCCGCTGGGGCGATTGCATCGCCGCCGCGCCGGAACGCGATTTCAAACAAGCGATCGAACATCATTTGCAAGCGATCAAACTGGCCGAGCCACAGGCCAAAAGCGAATCGCTACTCGTGCGCCGCGCTGCCAAGGAGGCGCTGATGGACGCCTATCTGGGCGTGGCCTACGACATCGGACGTGGCCACTGGCAACAGCAGGCAACGGTGGTGCCGCAGTGGCTCAGCCAGGCGCTCGCCGTGGCCGATGATCTGATTCGCAACGAGCGTGCGCCGGACTCCACGCGATTGCACGTGCACGAACGAGCGCTGGCGGCGCTGGCTGGCATCGCCGAGCCGCCGGAGCCGCGTACCTGGGTTCGCGGTCTGACCGAATTGGGCGCCATGATGGTACGGCAAGCTGACGATGCCGACTACCAGGCGCACCTGGCCTGGCGGATGGGCGTGGCTTTGGGTGACGCCACGGAAATCGAAACCGCGCGGCGAAACTCGCAGCAAGCCATGAAGCTGGGCAACATGGCCATGGCCTACTTCGCGCAAGGCGAAGCCGTGGGCCGCAACTTTCCGAATCACGACTATCTGCGCGGCTGGCTGTGTTACCGCATGGGCGCCATACATGCCATTGAAAGGGGCGACCACAAACAGGCCATGGCCTGGTTCGAACAGGCCGTGCCGCTGTTGGAAAGCCCCACTCCCTCCTCCTCGACGGTCAACAAAGCCCGGCACGGCGAGACGTTCGTAAGCATGGCCATCTCCTATTGGGAAGCGGACCAAAAACAGGAGGCGCTGCGCTTGACCAGGCAAGGCATGGAACTGATGGAGCGCGCCGCGGCCGACGGTCAATTGGACAAGGTGGCGTTGGCCGTGCCCTACGGCAATCTGGCCCGCATGCACGAACTGCTCGGCGACCAGCGCCGCCCAGCAGTACAACGACCTGGCCACGTGCGCCAGAGCGCTGGGACCGCAGTAAGCGACCATTCAGGCCGCACCAAAAACGGTTGGACCAAGATGATCGGAGTGCTGGCCGAGATTCTCGAGCACCCCGGCCGAAGCTCGCCGGATGAGGCTCACCGCGAGCCCATCAACCTTCATCGGCCGAGGGGCCGTACATCCCAGGCACGGGCACGTCGTTCAGTCGCAAGTAAACGCACAAGTGTCCGCGATGATGAATCGTATGGTTGATGACGAAGTTACGGATCACGCCGTAGCGCGGCATGGTGATGATCGGCTGTCCGGCGGACAGTAGCGACCACTCTTTCATGAAGCCTTCATCCGACGTGGCCGCAATCGCTTTGCGCGCCGCGGAGACGCCGGCGTCGAATATGTCGAGCATCTGCTGGCGGCTGGCCATCTTGGGCGTCTGATAGGGTTCGCCGCCCGGCGGATTGATGTCCCACGTATCCTGGGTGAGCGTCCCCTCGACCCAGCCGGGGATTTCGGCCAGGTGAGCTCCCACCCAGCCGATCGTGTTCGACTTGGGATGCGCTTTCCATTCGAGCTTGTCCTCGGGAATCCGCTCAAGCACTTTGCGCGTGCTGGCCATTTCTTGATCAAATTCGGGCAAGAGCAATTCGGCAAGTTTCATGGTCGGCTCCTTCGTACGTCGAACGAATGGGAAAAGAGCGATTGTGCGAGTCTTCGATGATGGCGGTAGTATAGCGGTCGACCAGGCGCCGATCCCATCGTTGGCGATTGATTTCAACGACTGCTAACAGATCGGCACGAAGGGAGCAGGCGACGCTCGATATTTTATTGTCCTTGCGATGGGTCTAAAACCCTCGCCTTCAGGCGAAACCTTTAGGTTCTTCGTTTGCTAGAATTTGGGGATGGAAAAGTACCGCACGAGTTCGCATAGCCGTTTCGACCTGAAGTACCATTTTGTGTGGATCACCAAGTATCGGAAGCCCATTTTGGCCGATGCGGTCGGAATGCGGCTGCGGGAACTGGTGCGAGAAGTGTGTAGAACCAACGAAATCGAGATTTTGGAGGGCTCGGTGTCTCGCGACCATGTGCATGTGCTGCTGTCCTGTCCGCCGAATCTGTCGCCAAGCAAGGCCATGCAGTACATCAAGGGCAAAAGCTCGCGGAAGTTGCTGATGGAGTTCAAGCATCTGCAAAAAGAGTTCTGGGGTCGGCATTTGTGGGCCCGCGGCTACTTTGTGGCATCCAGCGGCAACGTGACTGACGAGGTGATCCAAGAATATATCCGCCAACAACAAGGCACTGAGCCTGACGATGGCGGCGACAATTTCCGCATTACCAAATCGTGAGCGCAGGACTTCAGTCCGTAGCCACGATTCTCCTCGAACCTACCGGCTTCAGCCGGTAGTAGTTCAGTGAGTTTGTTGCCCATTCATGTGGGAAAATGGATCACGGGCGGCGTCTTATTCAGGGAGCCACACATTGCTCGACGCCGGGACCGGGGAGGAGCGCGACGGCATGGCCAACGACGAACAGGCGCCACAGCGGTTGGCGCGGCTGCTCGACAAACACGGCGCGGCACTGGTGTTGTATGCGCAGTCAGTGGTGCGCCACGCCCGAGGATGTCGTGCAAGAGGCGCTGCTCGAGTTGGTGAGCCAGCGTCAGCGGCCGGACAACGTGGTTGGATGGTTGTACTGCGTGGTGCGCAACGGTGCCATCAGCGCCGCCCGCGGACAATCGCGGCGCGCACAGCGTGAAGCGCGGGCAGCCGTGCCCGAGGCCTGGTTTCAGGAGCACACCGGCGCGCTTGACGTGGCAGAAGCAACGGCGGCGCTGGCGAATTTGTCGTTGGAGCTGCGAGAGGTGATTGTCGCGCGCATCTGGGGCAACTTGAAGTATTCCGAGATCGCGGAACTCGTGGGCACGTCGCTCAGCACGGCGCAGCGCCGCTATGAGCAGGGAGTTCGCGAACTGCAAATCCGACTGGAGAAGCCATGCACGACGAACCAGCAACACCCGATGCGCGACTGACGGGCTTCGAGGCGCAGTTGGCGGCGCTAACGCCCGTGGCCCGCGTCGATCGCGACCAATTGATGTTCGCCGCCGGCGAGCGCGCGGCTATTGCGCAATCGCGTCGCGCCCATCGATTGCTGGCCGGTGGCAACGCACTATTGGCTGCTGCGCTGGCCGTGGTTTGGATCGTACCACAGCCATCGCAACCGCCAGCGGCAGCGATTGATGCCAGGACGTTCGCAGGCCGGGCACAGCGCGATAAGGCGGTGCGACAGGTTCACTCAATGGATGGCGATTTGCCATTTGTTGCCGTCGACGGGCCAACCAATCTTCGCCTGAGGCAGAAGTTGGCGGCGGACGCGAGCATCCGATGGGTCGGCGAACATTCGGAGACGACCGGCAATTCGACGGGGCCAGGCAGCATACCGTCCAACGACTTGCGGGTAATGCAACGGCGACATGTCGATTGGTCGGGCCAACTATGACCCGGCCACTAGGTGGGCCACGCAACTTTCATGGGGAATTGATCATGCGCACGCAGGACGTGGTATTGCTGTTGAGAATTACGCGAGCAGTCCTTGCTAACTACCGGCTGTTGGCGTTTGTATTTCTCACTCTGGCGGCACGCGCCGTAGCGGATCAGCCGGCCAAGTCCGCAGACCACGATGGCTCCAACAGCTCACGCGAACTCGTTGTCGATCCGGCCGCCGAACCATTGCCGGCTCTGAAATACCACTTGTTGCCTCCGCTGGAACAGCAAATACCAGGCAATGCCGCACCGATCCTCAATAGGATCCTGCACCAAAAAAGCGACAACTGGAAGCACCGCCTTCACGACGACGTGGGCGATCTATACGATTTGCCGGTCGATAAGCTTCCGTTGGACAAGGTTCGCGACACTCTGGAGCATCTTGCGGGCACGACCAAGCAGTTGCATGCGGCAGCGATGCGCTCCGATTGCAATTGGGAGTATGTGACCGAAGACCAGGACCCCCTGCAAATTCTGTTGAGCGACGCGCAGTCGATGCGCAGCTACTTGCGACTGCTCGTGCTGAAAACGCGGTACGAGATGCGCATGGGCAACCTTTCCGCAGCGTTGGCGGCCATTGAGGACAGTACCGCATTGGCGCGACATACGGCTGAAGCGCCCTTCCTGGTCAATCAACTTATCGGCGGAGCGATATTGGAAGCGGGCGTTTTCGAACAACTAGATGCCTTTGTGTCCCAACCGGATGCGCCGAACTTGTATTGGGCACTGGCTACACTACCGCATCCGCTGAATTCTCTGGCCCAGGGCGCGGAGACAGACCAACGACTACTGGTCATGAAGTTTCCCGAGCTGGCCGATATGAATCGGCTGCGATCGACACAACAATGGCAGGATTTGGCGGTTGCAATGCGCGAATGGAGCGCGGAAGTGCGGAAGATCGAAAGCGATCTACGCGGATCCGTGGAAGAAATCGTTCGATCGATCAAACCGGCCACGCCCCAGCAACTTGCAGCCGCGCGTGAGTACCTGCGAGACGCCATGCAACTGCCGGGCGACGAAGTCGCGGCTATGTCCGACGCCGAAGTCGAGGTGCGATTCACCGTGTCTTTGTGGGCGGAGGCATCCGCCGACTGGAGCAAGTGGTTTTTCGTGCCGTATCCGCAGGCGCTGCCGGTTTTTGTTGATCGCGGCAAGGACCTTGTTGAAGAACTGCGCCGGCGGGAACTATATCCCCTGCTGTCCGTTCTCAGCCCGTTGAGCGGGAATCTGTTGGCGGCTCAAGCGCGGCCCGAGGTAGCGAGGGCCCGGCTTCAGGTGATTGAAGCGGTGCGGATGCACGCCGCCACGACGGGAAAGTTACCGTCGACTCTGGACGAAATCGATGTTGTTCCAGTTCCTTTGGATCCTGCCAGCGGCAAACCTTTTCAATACGTGCTCGACGGGAGCATTGCAGTGATCGACTTGCCTGTCGAGGTCGGCATAAGTCGCGAGCACGTGAAATTGCCCGTGCGGATTCGCCTGCGGGAAAAAAAGTAGCCGCAGTCGAATCGCGAGGTTTGAATGTCGCCAGTTGTCATACGCTGAAGCGAATGTTCAAGATGTCGCCATCGCGGATGACGTAGTCTTTGGGCTCCTGGCGAACCAGACCCTGGGCTTTGATTTCGCGCTCGCTGCCGAGCCGGATCAAGTCGGCGCACTGCATGACTTCGGCGCGGATGAAGCCGCGGGCCAGGTCGGAGTGGATGTTGTCGGCCGCCTCCAGCGCGGTGCCGCCCTGCCGCAACATCCACGTGCGGACTTCTTTCTCGCCGGCCGTGAAATAGAGCATTTGGCCGGAAGCGTCCAGGATGGTGCGCACCAGCGTGTCGCGATCGAAGGCGCCCACGCCCATTTCGGCGCGAAATGCCTCGCGGTCCTCGGGGCTCATGCGAGATAGTTCCACTTCCAAGCCCACCGGCGCCGCAACAGCCCGCGCCGGCGGATCTTGGCCGGCAAGCGCTTGGACGAAGTGCTCGGGATCCGTTTCGTCGTCGGCCGTGTTGACCAGCACCAGTTTCGGCTTCTCGGTCAACAAACGAAAGGAGCGCGTGGCCTTGAGTTGCTCCTCGTTCATGCCAGAAGCCGCCATGGGCGTGCCCGACTCCAGGGCTTGCAGCGTGGGCTCCAGCGCGGCCAGTTCGGCCAGCTCGGCGTCGCGTCCTGGACGGGGTTTCTTCACGCTTTCGCGCAATCGCTCGATCCGGCCGGAGACAATCTCCAGATCGGTTAGCAGAAAGTCTTCCTGCAAGTGATTCACGTCAGCCAGCGCATCGGCGCCGCGATCGAAAGCGCCCACCACCATTACCAGACAGCCGGCTTCGCGAATTGTGGCCAGCCGGGCGGCGTTGCCCTCGTGCGTTCGGCTGAGGCCGGCAGTGTCGACCAATTCGAGCGACGCCAGCGTGATTTTCTTGGGATGGTAGATCTCGCAGAGCGCCTCGACGCGCTCTTCCGGCACGGCGGCCATAGCAGCTTGCGAGGCGTGGGCCAAGGCCGGATCGGGCTTCACGCCGGTTAGCCATTCGAACACCGTGCTCTTGCCCGATCCCTGATATCCGACCAACCCGATTTTCATACGTTTTGTTGCCTCGTCTCGACGAGCGAATAGCCCTGGCGCACAGAGAAAGCCCGCGCCGCGTTAACGGCTAACAAGAAGCCGTGCCGCGATTTGCCTCGGCACGCTCGCGCGACGTGTCGGCCAAGTGTCCGGCGACATCATGTCTGCTCGAAGAGCATTCACGAGCGCCGAGCGGTCAGCGCGGCTTGCGGCCTAGCGTGCGTTCCAACTCGCCCAACGCATGTTCTAATGCTTCGAGTTCGTGATTGTCCAGAGTGCGCCGGCCGAAGCGCACGCGATAGAAGAACTCGACGATGCGCCGCGGCAGATGCGACACGCGATTCAGTTCGACCGATTCGGCCAGATGTCCCCCGACTGCGACGGCAAATTCGTGCGAAGTCTGCCCGGGCGGACGCTGAAACCCACGTCGCGCCAAAGCGGCCTCCAGTCGGCGGTACATTTCCAGAGGAGGCGGTTCGTTGCGGTGACGCTGACTCCAAGCACGTCGCCAACGAGCCGCGGCGGCCGACATGCGGCGCAGCGCGAAATAGACGGCAACCAACATGGCCGATGCGCCGGCCGCGACCATCCCGCCGCGCCAACTGAACCAATGCCGGCGATACCACTCCCAAAACGCTCCCAAGGGCGATCGCGCAATGGACTTACCACGCTGCCGCCACGCATCGCGACTGAACACGGCGTCAAAGGCCGAACGGGCGGTGGCTTGAATGGGATCGTAGATACCTTGCTGTTGCCTTTTCGAGTTCAAGCCCACGACGTAATTGCTCCACAGCACGCGCGCATAGTCCACCGATTGGCGCAAGCGAGCCCATAACCCCGCCCGTTGATTGGCCGCGTCGCTCTCGGCCGAGCTGACCGTGGGATCCAGCACCAACCAGCCGGCGGACGGCAATGGATCGGCGTCGCTGAAAGAACCGGGAGCAATGTGCTCGCCATCGATGTGGGCTTCGACCCAGGCGTGGGCGTGAAGTTGCTGCACCTGATAGTAACCGCCGACGGCGTTCCATTCGCCGCCTTTGAAGCCGATGGCCATCCGCGCGGGAATGCCTTGGCTGCGGAGCATCATAACCAACGCGCCGGCAAAGTACTCGCAATGGCCGGCGCAATGCGCCGTCACGAAATCTTCCAGCGGATCCATGTTCCGCGTGCGTGGCTGCCACTCCAAGCTGTAGGTGTATTGCCCGGAGTGCCGCAGGTATTCGTGCAAGGCGCGTGCCGCCGCCAACGCATTGGCAGGTTCGATGTTCCTCTCGCTGAGCACTTGGGTTGCCGTTTCTTTCAAGCCTGCAAACGGATCTCGGCCGTCGTTGTCGGCCTCGGGCATCTGCAGCAGGCGTTCGCGTTGGCTGGAAGTAAGGGACTCAGACGGAACAAACTTGCGGCAGCGGTCGCCGACGATGCCGGTCGTGCCGACTTCGAACGCCAGATGCCGCGCGCGATACTCCTCGTGGCGCATCAGTTGCCCGATGTTGGAATCCAGTTTTAGTTGAGAATCAGGCTGCAATGCAAAAACTGGGACAACGCAAAACAACTCCGACACGTCCATCGGCTCGACACTGATACGTTGGCGCACGAAGATTCCGGGGTGGCGAACGCGCAGCGGCATCGTGCCGCCCGTATGCTCTTGCGTCCAGGCGCCGTTGTCGTAGCGCGTCACGACCGATCCGCGAAACAGCGGCTCTTCGGCCAGCTTGAAAGGCTGGGAGCTCCAACCGTGGTAGAACTCGATCCGCATCACTACGTCCGGGTTCTGCACTACTTCGCCCAACTCGCCGAGCGTGATCGTTTTGGAGAATCCAACCGTGTGAAGCGACTCATCGATTTCAGCTTCTCGACTATCGGTGTCGGAGCGCGGAATGATGAAAAACAGGACCATCGTCACGGCGATGGTGGCAGCCAGGACACCCACAACTTGTTCAGTGAGTCCTGTTGCCAGTCTTTGGGGCGTCGCGGCCACGCTGCCCAATAGCCGCGGCGCCTGGTCGCCAAGTGTCGGCAAACTCGTGGCGCCGTTTTTGGCCGCGCCCAATGGAAGTGCGTAGCGCACGGCCTCGGTGTGCAACAGCAACATCGTGAATGTGGCCACGCCGAGCAGCAGATAGACGAGCAACATGCCGCCGAACAGGGGGCCGGCGACCAAGGTGGCCGCGATCGCCACCTGGCCCAAGCTGAGCAGCGCCAATTGCCAATACACGCGCGGCGTCTTGGGCTGAAACAGCAGAACGTACTGCATATACGATTGCAGTCTGGCGACCGCGCCGATCTGTCCGGCGCGATCGAAATACAACACGTTGGCGGCCGAAACGACCATCACGCCCACCGCGATGAAATTTGCCAAATTCTGGCTGAGCACGAACGACTTACGCACGTCGGTGAGATAAATCGACACGGCGATTGCCACGAGCGTGCACAATGTGAGTACGGCCGACTGCTCCCCAACGCCCAGCATGATCGTGCCAAACACGATCAAGGCCGAGACGCCGATGCGGAGCAGTTCTTCGATCTGGGTGTTGCGCATGGCCCGTCAGACTCAACCCTGGAAGTAACGTGAAAGATCGTCGCTTGACACGTCAACCGATTGTAAATTGCGCCCGCCCACGGTTGCGTTGCGCTGGGAGGCGTTGTTTGCCAGGGTGTTCCAATCGATCGGGCGCGTGCTGACAAGCAGCGTCGGCGTCGCAGGAGGCACCAGCGCCAACGCGTGCGCGATCTCGGTGGGAAACTGCGAATCGTGATGCGGTTCGATAAGCGCCAACTCGTCCATTTGCTGGCGGAAGAACAGCGGCGACGCCGCCCCGGTCCGTTCGACGTATGTGCTAGCGGCCAGGCTCAAGAAAAGCCGGCGCCCCGGCTGGCGGCAGCCGTCGGCAACAAGTGTCGCAACGAAGCTGATCGCAGTTTCCACGCGTTGGCGCGCGGATTCGTTGGCATCAAGCGGCTGCCAAAGGTCGACCAACAAGGCCAGGTCGCGGCTGCGCTGTTCCTCGAACTGCCTCACGACGAGCGATCCGCGGCGCGCGGACGTACGCCAATGAATCCAGCGCCGGCTATCGCCCGAGCGCCAGTCGCGCAGTCCGTAGAATTCGGCCTCTTGGAGCCCGCGTCGCCGCACGGCCTGGCCCACGGCGGCGGTGTGGCGCACTACCTGGGTCCAATCGTGCGTCAAATGTCCGAGCCGGGGGTGCACGATGAGCGTCGAAATGTCTTCGCTCGATACGGAGTGCCGCGCCAATCCCAGCGGAAATCTGGTTGTCGCGCGGAGCGGGCCGAATCGATAACGCCCCCGACGTGGCAGGATTCCTTGATACGATCCCCGTTGGGTTTCGTGGCGACCCACGGACGGAAAGAACACGCCGACCTCTTGGGGCAAGTGTGTCGCCGTTGCATCGTCGCGCACCACTCGATCCTCCACGGCGATTGACCAAACGCCCAGCCAACGGCGGAGGTTCGTCAATTGGATATCGACGGTCAAACGTTGATCCGCGGCAACATTGCCGGTAGCTTGCGGGCAACGCGCACGTTGCGAAGCGCGAATCGCCCGTAGAAGAAGCTGAATGCCAACGGACCCGTCAGCACGGTTCCCAGCAGAATCAACAGGTTGAGTTGGCGCAGAGCGGCGCCGATCACCACCGAGAGCAGCACCAACAGATAGAAGAATCCTTCGCGCGTCAGGCGAGTTTGGCGTCGGCGAGCCATCGAATCATAGCCTGGATGTGGTTTTCTGGCGGTCCCGCGGCGCGAATCGTTGGATCCGCGGCAGCGGGCCTTGGACTAACGCGGCACGCGCACGTCGTCGACGAGTCGGCCGACGATGGCCTCGATCGTTTCACGTTGTGTTCCTTGAGCATAACCCTTGGCGATGACTCGGTGCGACAATACCGAGATGGCCAGGCGTTTCACGTCGTCGGGAATCACGAAATCGCGATTTTCGATCAGCGCCAGCGCCTGGCTGGCGCGATACAAACACAAGGCTCCGCGGGTGCTGACGCCAACCCGCAATTCGTCGGAGTTGCGGGTGGACTCGACGATATCCAGCAGGTACGCGTTGATGCTGTCGTCTACGGCGATGTCGCGCACGGCATGCTGCAGAGCCACGACCTGCTCGGCATCGAGAACGTGCTCCAGCGTGTCGATCGGTTCGCCGGCGCGATGGCTGGCCAGCACTTGCATCTCGTCTTCCCGCTCGGGATAGCCGACGGCCACCCGCAGCAGAAAACGGTCGAGCTGGCTTTCCGGCAGCGGATAGGTGCCCTCGTATTCGAACGGATTCTGCGTGGCGATGACCATGAACGGCTGCGGCAACGGATTCGACTGGCCGTCGATCGTCACCTGGGCGTCGTTCATCGCTTCGAGCAATGCGCTTTGCGTACGGGGCGGCGTGCGATTGATCTCATCGGCTAGCACGATGTTGCCGAAGATCGGCCCGCGCGTGTAGACGAATTGTCCCGATTGCGGATTGAACACGTTGCCGCCCGTAATGTCACTGGGCAGCAGGTCCGACGTGAATTGGATGCGCGAGAACGACGCCGAGATGCTCTTGGCCAGTGCTTTGCCGATCAGCGTCTTGCCGACCCCCGGAACGTCTTCCAGCAACACGTGATCGCCGGCCAAAAGCGCCACGATGCACATCCGCACGACATCGGCTTTGCCGAGTACGACCTGGCCGATGTTGGCTTCCAACTCGGCTACGAGGTTTTGCAACTGTGTCGCCATGCGCGGTTCTCGTCTGTCGGCATTTCCGGCGCGGCCATGACCGCCAGCACGGCCGAACACAATCGAGGCGAATGCCCCCGCTGCGTGCGGCGCGACTCCGTCCCAGTGCATCTATCCTAGTCAGGGTGAACGGCCCCGGTCCAGTCCCGGCCTTGCCCCGGCAAACCTGCACACGACGCTTGCAGACCGGATCGCTACTAGCAGGGAATTAACAACAAAGACACTCCGCTTTGGTGCTCCCTCACGTCATTTTGCGGTGCGCACGTAAATGGGATTGGTGAGAATCCAGGGGCGCGGTTCCGCAGCCAACGTCAGCCAGACCTCGACTCGGTAGACCCCCGGTTGGTCGACCGCCATGTCGATTGCCGTAGCGTCGGCTTCATGCACGACGGCGCCGTTACGAATCACCTTGAAATGGGCGGCCAAAGGGGCCTCGGCTTGCAGCCGCAGTTCTTCGCCCAACGGCGTCTCGCTTCCCAGCGGCCAATGCATTTGGCCCTGCACGGCTTGATAGACAAAGCCGGTAGGATCGGCCAACCAATCAAAGGCCAGGTAGGCCCTGCTGTTTTGTAGTGCATCCCACACGTCGTCCGGGGTCACCTCCTCAAGCAGCAAGTGTGTGCTGACGTGGCGAAAGCTGCGGACATAAGGGTCCAAATCGAGTTCGAATAGGAGGTCGCCTGGCTGCTTGTCGCCCACGAGCAGTTTGAGCGGAGGAATTGCGTTCGGATCCAATTTCGCAAGTTTTTTCCCCAAGGCGTCTTCGAGTTGGATCTTGCCGTCGTCGGTAATGCGACCGCGGTAGGCCTGATTGTGATGCGAGTCGTTGGCCGACACGCCCGTATGTCGGGATTGTTGGCACAGCTCGTCCCAGCGCTTGAGATAATCTGCCGGATAGTCCAGTAGCGCGCCGAACACTTCCTGCGGATAGCGGCGCACGGTGGAAGCCAACGTGAGCAATCCCAACGGCGAGCGCAGTGCCGCGATGAATTTCGCTTCGTCCTTGAAATCGGCATGCGTGTTGTAGATTTCGTTGCCGGTGAGGCCCTCGATGTCCCAGTCCATGCGTTCTTCCAGGTGGCAGAGGAACACCAGACCGTCGGCCTTGCGCACGCGATCGGCGAAAGCTTGCCGGTCCGTGGGCGGCTCCGCCTGGATACTGCGCTTGGGATACGCCAGATAGCCTTCCGTTTCGGCGCCTGGGATCATAAGCACGCCGTCTTTGAGGCCTTGGTGGCCGTCGTTGATGTAATCGTATTGGCTGGCCGGATGCTCGGTGAACATGATCACACCCACGCCGGCCTCCTTGGCGGCGGCAACGATTTCATCGATCGTGCCGCGGCTGTCGTGCGAGAAGGCGGAATGCACGTGGAGTAGAGCGCGAACGTCGTGGTAACCGCTGTCGAGCGAGACGTCGTGCCACTGGTGCTTGAGCGCTTCGATGCGGTCGTGCGTCGCCTGCAACTTTTCCAGCCGCATACGTTCCAGCGCATCGGCCGCTGCACTGTGCGTGAGGCATACGAACCACAAGATAGCCAGCAAACAGCGCAGCGCGTGCATGTGGAAGAGTCCGGTTGCAACGAGTGAGGGTGGGGTACGGAGCGATCGTCGCCGTGCCGTGATCGGCCCAGAAGACACTCCGAAGACGCAGATCTCAAAAACGTATCGTACCACGCCGCGCTCGGGGAGAAAACAAAACCAGCCGCGGCGGCCAAATCGCTCATGCCGTGCGGCACGCGTTGAGCGCTCGCAAGCAGATGATATACTGCCCCGCAGCGCGGCCAATGCAAGCGATTGGAAATGTAACTTGCGTTGGCCCTCCGGATCCCCACGCCCGATTTGCAGATGATTGCATGCCCTACCTGATCGGAACTGATGAAGCGGGATATGGGCCGCGGCTTGGGCCGCTGGTGATTTCGGCCGCCGTGTTCTGGGTGGACGCATGGGATGATGGCGCCGATTTGTATCGCCGGCTGAAAGGCGTGGTCTCGAAGGAGCCGCCGCGCCGTGCCGCGCATCGCCGTGTAGCGTTCGCCGATTCCAAAGCGTTGTATTCACCAACAACCGGGCTGGCATGCCTGGAACGTGGCGTGCTGGCGGCGCTCGGGCTGGTGCGTCGCTGTCCGGCGGACTGGCTCGACATTTGGCGGATGCTCGACCCGGGCGCGATCGAGCGGCTGGCCACCATGCCTTGGCATGTCGACTACGATTTGCAGTTGCCGGTCGCAGTCGAGGCGGGCGATCTGGCGCAACTGGTGCCGGCGCTTGCCAGCGGGCTGGAGCAGGCTGGAGTGCGGTTGGTGACGCTGGCAAGCCGCGCCGTGTTTCCGGACGAGTTCAACCGCGCCAACGACCGTTGGGGCAATAAGAGCGAAACGCTCTCCAAAACCACGCTTGGGCTGCTGGCCGACGTACTGGCCGATTGCCAAGGCGAACCGGTGCGTGTGGTGTGCGACAAGCACGGTGGCCGCAACTTCTATGGCCGGCTCCTGCAAGAGCAATTTCCCGATCCGTGGATCGAGGTGCTTCGCGAGTCGGCCGGCGAAAGCGTTTATCGTTGGGGTTCCGGCGACCGGCGCGTGGAGGCCATCTTTCGTGCCGGCGGCGAGGCGTTTCTGCCGGCGGCGTTGGCATCCATGACGTCGAAATACTTGCGCGAACTGGCGATGCGGGCGTTCAACGAGTTTTGGTGCGGCCGCGTCAACGGCCTGCGACCGACCGCCGGCTATCCGACCGACGCGGATCGGTTTCGCACCGCGGTGGGTCCGACGCAGCAGGCGCTTGGCATCGACGACCATATCATGTGGCGCACCCGGTAGTATTGATGGACGTTCGGCGCGAAACGCTTGGGGATTCACTATGCAGCTATTCATCGTCCGTCACGCTTACGCCGGACAACATGGCGATCCTCGCTACCCGAACGACGAATTGCGACCGATCACCGGCAAAGGGCGCAAACGGTTTTCGCGGTTGGTAAAGAAGTTGGCGCGCAGCGATTTCGCGCCACGTTGATTGCCACCAGTCCATTGGTTCGTTGCCGCCAGACAGCGGAGGTGATCGTCGAGCGGTTGAACTTGGAAGATCAGATTGTCGAACTGGATGCGCTACGGCCGGGCAGCCGTCTGGAAGATCTGGTTACCTGGACGAATCAACAAGGCGTTGCAGTAGTGGCGTGGGTGGGGCACTCGCCCGACGTCGAGGAGCTTGCCGCAGCGCTAGTCGGCGCGCGCGATGGCGCCATACGATTCGCCAAAGGCGCGGTTGCGGCGCTCGATTTCGAGGAGGAAATTGTCCTTGCAGGCGGCGAACTCGGTTGGCTGGCTACGCCCAAATCGTACGGTTGTTAAGCGCGTTTTCAAGCGCACGGCCAAGCGCGCCCTTGGCGGACCGATTCACGCTTTTGCGGCGGTGGCTCAGTCCCTTGGCATTGCATGGCGGCCGGCGGGAAAGGCACGGATACCGTGCCTGCCATGCTCACGCCGGGCGAGTTCGTCATCAATGCCAAGTCGGCCGGAAAGTTCCTTCCCCAGTTGCAAGCCATCAATGCCGGAATCGCGCCATCGTTCCCGCCTACCAGGCGTCACGAATCAGAGCGGCATCATGGGCGACGTTACGGTCAACGTGAATGGCGGGGCCGACAAGAGTACCGCCCGCACGATTGTCGATCAATTGCGCCGCGAGATGCGGCGCGGTACGTCCAAGAAACTGGAAGGGAATGAGTCTATCCCTTTGCCCGCCCGACGCATGGCATCGGGCGGGCTTTCTTTTTGCGCCTAGGCCGCCCGGCGGTTCAATTGATCGGTGATGCCGAACGCTACGGCCACTAGCTTCGGAAAGAGCGGATAGCGGGCCGCGTAGGCTTCCATATTCTCGCGGGCCAGCGTGCCGAATGTATTGACCACGACTGCGCTCGCCTCGACGTAATCAAGCCCGTAGTTAGACATGATGACTTGCTTCAGCCGCTCGCCGTACTTTGTGTGGATTTGATCGAACGTCATTGCTGAATTCTCCAAAGGGTGAACGTGTCTCTACATTCACCATGCGTCACGCGCGGTCAAGAATCCATTACGCCGACATTGACGGTGGAGAAGAAACTGTGGGCGCGCGTCGATACAATCTGAGCGACGAAGCATCTGTAAGAGCCACGATGCCAGGCACTTGAATGGTCGAGTAACCAGGGGAGTCCTTGACAGGCGCGATATAATCCGAGCCGCGCCCCGTCCCACGTCCTTTCCCTGCGAGGTCACACCATGCACTACGGATTCAGCGATGAACAGTGGCGAGCCGCCAAAGATGAGGCAATCGAGATTCTATCGGACCGCGCCGCACAGCCGATCAACTTCACAATCTTCTATTCTGACTTGTGCGACCGGATTCAGACGATTGAGTTTGCCTATGACAGCAAGGTGTTTTGGGAGTTCTTAGGCGAAATCTCAACTGAGGAATTCTTAGCGGGCCGGGGGATGCTCTCCGCGATTGTTGTTCGGAAAACCGGGGAACACAAACCGGGACCAGGATTCATCGCCTGCGCAACGCAACTAGACTTGGACGTGAGCGACCCGGACAGGACTTGGAGTGAGCAGCTAAACTTCGTGCACGACTATTGGATTCGACAGGGCACCGCAACCGCGTGATTCAACAATACTGGGCGGCTATCAAATGACAGCAGCAGGTCCAATGCCGCTTTCAGAGAATGGCGGCCAGCAAGATCAAGACGCCGACGGCCGCCAGCAGCAAAAGCAGCGTCGGGCCACAACACCCCGCGAAGTCTGAATCTTCATCGGGTGTGGCGGCTATGTACGTTCCCCAGAAATCGTCATCTTCGTTCATTTGCGAGCCCCGAGCCAAGCCGGCTTCAACACCTTGCCACCACGCGAAACGTGAATCCCGACAACCCGGCCTTGGTTGTCGATGACTGCCGAGCCGCTATCGCCCTTGCTAGTCTCTTGCGAGGTCACTAGCCCGTCAGTGGAGACTACGGCCGGGATTCGCCCCCGGCCAGTCTCGACGAACACCGTTGAGCCGATGGGCGGCTCGGGGCCAATCTCGCGCCATTCCAACCTAGCACCTTCGACACGCAAAGCGGCCAAGTCACGGGCATGGTCGATTCGTTCGACCGTAGCCGGCAAGCCGTCAACGGTGGTCTCGCTGTTGGTTTCGATTACATGGCCCGCCGTAATCACAAGATCGGGGCCAACGGCTGCGCCCCGGCCGCGGGAAACCCAATCGTCGGATGTGCTGACAACCTCAACAGCTTGGACGCTAGACGCGAGTAAAAGCGCAATCAGGATTGCGAGTCTCATTGTGCCTCATTTCGTCGAGGGCCAGTTGCAGCCCAATAATGATGCCGGTAGAATCCTTTTTAATAGTCATTCTTGACGGCTTTTTCGGCCAAAAGAGGGCTGACAACCTGACAACCCCCGAGCGATCCTACTAGACGCTTGTGGGACATTGAAACGTCAGAAAACCCCGGACAATACGGGGTTTTTGCACGTTTGCAAGGCATTATTGATATACTTTCGGCGTGATGTCGACGTGCGCGCCTCGAGCATCCCGATGTTTCTTTCCCTCAGGGCGATCGAGAACGATGGACAAGAAACCGGAATTGGCGACGCTCTTCGAATACTTGATGGCGACGGGCGATACGTCGTTCCAGTAGTGGAGCCGTACGTCCGGCGTCTGTTCGCAAAATACGATAGGTAGGAGACAACCAACCATGACATACATCGGTTCCATGCCGCGGAGTTTCGCTCCCTGGGTCGTGCTGCTGGCTGTTCTGTCCGGCTGCGCTCCAACAAAGACGAAAGAGCCCGAGGCAAAAGACGACGCGGCAGCCAAGCACGCGGACAAGATGGAAGGCGCTCCGCTGCCAGCCGCCAAAAGTGATGCGGCTGAGGAAGCGAAGCCCGAGCCGGCTGCGGAAGAGAAAAAGGAAATGAAAGAGGAAGCGGACGACGAAGCGCCGCCGGTGCCCGAAGAGCCCGCCACGGAAGAAGCAGCCGAAGAAAAAGCTGACGAGTCCGCCAGCGCCAAAGTGATGCTCGGCTCCGACGAGTTGTTTGCCGGCATTCCGGGCGACGGCGATTTGACCGACGAGCAGATTCAGGCTTGGCTCGACGATCCCGAGAATCACGAAACGCTCGACTTTGAATTGCCGCTGGGCATTTCGGCCGGCATTTTGCAGGTCAAAGGCGTCGACAAGAACCCGCTCACCCGGGCCAAGATCGAACTGGGCCGGCAGCTTTATTTCGACCCACGGCTCTCGGCCGACATGAACATCAGTTGCGCCAGTTGCCACGATCCGGATGAAGGCTTTGCCCGGCACACGCGTTTTGGCGTAGGCATTCAAGGTCAGCAAGGCGGGCGCAATTCGCCGGTCAGCTACAACCGCATTCTCAGCGATCTGCAATTCTGGGACGGCCGCGCCGATTCGCTCGAAGCGCAAGCCGTGGGGCCAATCGCCAATCCGATCGAAATGGGCAACACGCACGATGCCTGCGTCGAGTGCCTCAAGGGAATTCCCGGCTACACGATGCAGTTCGACAAGATCTTTGGCGACTTGAATATCGACGCCGTGGGCCAGGCGTTGGCCTCGTTCGAGCGCGCCGTGGTCACCGGTCCGACGCCATTCGACTATCACGAGCAGTTCAAGCCGTTCGAGGCCTTGGAGCCCGAGGACTTGGAAGACAACGAAGATTTGAAGGCCAAGTACGAGCAGGCCAAGGCGAGCGCCCTAGCCCATCCGATGTCGGAATCCGCCATTCGCGGCCGCGAGTTGTATTTCACCGACAAGGCGAATTGCTCGGCCTGTCACGTGGGCGCCAACCTGACCGATGAGAAGTACCACAACATCGGCGTCGGCATGGACGCGGAGAAGCCGGATATCGGCCGCGAGGAAGTGACCAAGGACGAGAAAGACCACGGGGCGTTCAAGACGCCAACGGTTCGCAACGTGGCGCTCTCGGCGCCTTACATGCACGACGGCAGCGTGAAGACATTGGCGGAAGTCGTGGAATGGTACGACAAGGGCGGACATCCCAACAAGAATCTGAGCGACAAGATCAAGAAGCTCAATCTGACCGAACAAGAGCAAGCCGACCTGGTCGCGTTCATGGAAGCCTGCACCGGCGACTTCCCCAAGATCAACCGCAGTCGGCTGCCCCAGTAAGGCCGACATGGTCCCTGACGACGAACTCTATCAGGAGCGGATTCTCGATCACTACGAGGAGCCGTTTCATCGCGGTCAGTGTCCGCGGGCCACGCATGCGCACGAAGCGGAAAACCGCTTGTGTGGCGACGTGGTGCGACTGGAGTTGGCGATCGACGACGACGGCACCATTCGCGATGCCTGGTTCGATGGCGATGGCTGCTGCATCAGCCAGGCCTCGGCTTCGATGCTGGTCGAGAAGATTTGCGGACACACGGTCGATGAGGTCAAGTCGTTCTCGGCCGAGGATATGCTCGAGTTGTTTGGGGCTCGGTTGACTCCCAATCGGCAAAAGTGTTGCCTGCTCCCCTGGCGGACCGTGCAGGCCGCGCTTTACGCGCCGCTTGGCGGCGCCGACAAACCTCAATCCTAGCAGAGGTTGCCATGACCGATGCTGCCGCTACGAAGCTCGACGTCGCGCGGCTGCGGGCCGACTTTCCCATTCTCGCCACGCTGTTGCACCAGCGCGACGACCGGCCGGGTGTGCCGCTGGTGTATCTCGACAACGGCGCTTCCACGCAACATCCCCGGCAGGTGATCCAGACGATTGCCGAGACCTACGAGCGCTACTACGCCAACGTGCACCGCGGCATCCATTGGCTGAGCGAGCAATGCACGGACCGCTATGAAGAGGCGCGACGCAAGGTGCGGACCTTCATCGGCGCGGCCGCCGAAGAAGAAATCATCTTCACCCGCGGCACCACCGAAAGCATCAACCTGGTGGCCCGAAGCTGGGGCGATGCCAATCTGCGCCCGGGCGACGAGATCCTGCTCACCGAGATGGAGCATCACTCCAATATCGTTCCCTGGCAGCAGGCCGCCGAACGCACGGGCGCGAAGATTCGCTGGCTGCCGATCACCGACGACGGACAATTGCAGCTCGACCGCCTCGACGCGTTTGTCTCGCCGCGCACCAAGCTTGTAGCGGTGACGGCCGTTTCGAACGTGTTGGGCACGGTCAACCATCTGGAACCGATCATTGCGGCAGCGCAAGCGGTTGCGCGCTGGTCCTGGTCGATGCGGCCCAAAGCGCGCCGCATCAAAAGACCGACGTTTCGGCGCCGGGCGTGGACTTTCTCGCATTCAGCGGACACAAGATGCTGGGGCCCAGCGGTGTCGGCGTGTTGTACGGTCGCCGAGAGCTGCTGGAAGCGATGCCGCCCTTCATGGGCGGAGGAAGCATGATCCGCCGCGTGACGACCGACCGGTTTGAGCCGGCCGAGTTGCCCGCGCGATTTGAAGCGGGCACGCCGCCGATCGTGCCGGCCATCGGCCTGGGCGCCGCGATCGATTATCTCAACGCCGCCGGACTTGATGCGATCCACACACACGAGCAAGCGCTGCTCGCCAAGGCGCACCAGGTGCTTTCCAGCATCTCCGGCGTGCGATTGCTCGGGCCTGGCGCAGAGCACACCGGCGGCATTGTGAGCTTCACCATCGAGCGCGTACACGCCCACGACATCGCGCAAGTGTTGGATCGCCACGGCATCGCCGTGCGGGCCGGGCACCATTGCGCCATGCCGCTGCACAAGCGACTCGGCATAAGTGCCAGCACGCGGGCGAGCTTTTATCTCTACAACACACCGGAGGAAGTGGATGCGCTGGGCCGCGCGGTGGAGGAAACGAAGCGCGTGTTTCGGCGAAAGTAGCGCCCGCGGGTCGCGACGTTGGTGACCCTTGCGTCACCGCCGGTATTCATGGCGCTGACATCGCCGCGCCCCTGGCGATAGGAACGATCTGGAATTGGCCGGCGCGAACCGCACTACCTCTGCCACGCCAGCCACTTCGCCAAGAACCGGCGCATGCGTGGCGTGAGACGCGCACGTTGGTACTCGAGCGCAATGCGCGTGAACGCTTCCGAGAGCGTCGGATAAACGTGGACTGTGCGGCCGAGCGTCGCCAACGAGTGCTTTTCCTGCACGAGCATGGTCAATTCCCCGATCATTTCGCCGGCGTGCGGAGCGACGATGGTGCCGCCGATCACTTCTCCGTTGCCATGCAGCGTGTGAATGGCCACGAAGCCCTCGGCGCGGCCGTCGATAATCGCGCGGTCGACGTCGGACAGATCAACGCGGTAGGTGTCGATCAAGATGCCACGCTGCGTAACCTCGGCCGCGGTTAGGCCCACGTGGGCCACTTCGGGATCGGTGAACGTCGTGCGCGGGATGACCACGCGGCTGAAACGCTGGCGGCCGAGCAGTAGCGCATTGCGAATCACGATCCGGGCCATGGCATAGGCCGCGTGCGTGTATCGCAGCGTGCTGCAGACATCGCCGGCGGCATAGACGCGTGGGTTGGTGGTTTGCAGATAGTCGTTGACCAGCACGCCGTGGGTACCGGACTCGACTCCGGCAACGGGAAGATCGAGCGACTCGACGTTTGGCACGCGCCCGGACGTCACGAGAATCTCGTCGCCGATCAGTTCCTGCCGCGATTGACCGCGTCCGATCAGCAGCGCCTTGGCCGAGCCCAAGCGCTGCACTTGCATCACGCTCCAGCCCAAGTGCAAGTGTATTCCCTCGGCTGCGAGCTGCGCGGCGATCACGTTCTGCACGGACTCGTCTTCCTTGGGCA
>CAVZWY010000019.1:0-128652 GCA_963779015.1 uncultured Planctomycetaceae bacterium
AGCAAACAAAAACGCCGAATAGACGAGCCCCATTTGCGTGGGACTAATACCGTACTCGGGCATGATCTGCAAATCGGCGGCCACGGCCATGCTGACGCGATTGAAATGACCCAGGAAACAAATCGCGGCCAATAGCCCCACGAGCCGCCACGGATGCGGGTGCGGCGATTTCAAGGTAGTTGGAGACGTATCGGGCATGACGGGCAACGCGAGCCGGCTGGAACGCCAAGCGGCCTACTGATAGATCGGATCCAGTTCGCGCGTGATGTAGTTCATGGAGATTCGCCAGCTCTCCAACGGCGAAACGCGAATCGTGTCCAGATCGTGATTGATCCAACCGCGATAGTTGGCCTTGGCCAGCATGCGCATCAGCACGGGGAAATCGATCTGGCCACGGCCGAGCTCGAGCATGGAGTTGTAAAACTCACCGGCGTGCGAATCGCCGGCGTAACGTTGCCCGTTGGGCGTTACGTAGTCGTCGCCGACAGGAGTCAGCGTGGCATCCTTGAAGTCGGTATAGACCAGCCGGTCGATCGATTTCTTGTACGTGGCCACGACGTCACAGCCACCCAGGAGCAAGTGGGCTGAGTCCCACGCGCAGAATACGTACCGCGGGTCGGTCCCTTCCAGAAAATGATCGACCTGTTCCTGATTTTCGATGAGCGAATCGGTGTGGTTGTGCAGTCCCATGCGAACGCCGAACTCTTCCACGGCCATCTTGCCAAGCTCGTTGAGGAACGCGAACGAGTCGCGCAGAGCGGCCGTCTCTTCGGCCAGCCCGGGCGGAAAGAAGACCATTGCCTTGGCGCCGTGCTTGCGGTGGGCGTCCAGCGCAAAGCGGGCTCGCTGGCGAATGTCGTCGTGCTGCGCCGGGTCGTAGTACTGCCCGCCGAAGGAGACCGTGGAGAATTTCAGGCCGCGTTTGGCCAGCTCTTCGCTGTACTGGTCGAGCGACATGTCGTTGCGCTCGAGTATCTCCGGAAAGCCGGTGAGGCGCACGCCGTTGAAGCCGCCGGCCGCCGTCTCGTCGAGAATCTTAAGCAGCGGCAACGGCATGCCTGGCGGTGTCACCGGGCCCCAACAGCCGGTCGACAATGCATAGAGAATATTGGAGCGCTCGCGCGGCGCGGATGGCGTGGATACGTCCGCTTGGGCGCGAAGCCAACCTAGGCCAGGCGAAGCGGCAACACCTGCGGCGGCTGCGCCGAAGAAGACTCGACGGTTCACGCGTGTCATGGCTGGTGCTCCCATCTCATGAGCCACGGGCTAATGTTTCCTATCCCCGATCGGCAAACGGCCACAGTTTGAGCGCCGTTTGTCCGAGAATCCAGCGGTGGTCATCATGGTTGAAGAATTTGATCTCATCGCGATACAAGGCCAAGGCGTTTGCATAGCCGCAATAGTCTTCCACGGCGGGCCAGTCGGTGCCCCACATCAAGCGCTGGGGCCCGAACGCGTCGTACAACTTGCGCACCTGGTCGTGTGTGTCGCGGTAAGGATACTCCTGGCGCGACAAGAGCCACAGGTGGCTCAACTTGACATACACACGCGGGTACCTGGCCAAGGCGAGCAGTTTCTTGAGTTCCGCCGGCTGGTCGATCGGGCAATCCGCCATGTGGTCGATGCACACGTCGAGATGGTCTTGATGGCGCTCGATAACGCGCGCGACATCTGGAATGCGCTCGATGTTGCAGAGGACGCACATCGGCACTCGCAACTCGGCAGCGCGGTTCCAGATGCGGTCCATCTGGTCGACGTCATTGATCCAGTCTCCGCCGGGGCCCAAGCCCGGGCTGAGTCGCACGCCGTGGAACCCTGCGCTCGTCCAATGGTCCAAATCCTTGGTGGCCGCGGCACTCTGAGGATCGATGCGGCAGACGCCGGCAAACTTGCCGGGATGCTCGCGCACCACCACCGCGGCATAGCGGCAATCCCAGCGATAGTAGATCACGTGCATGATCACCGTGCGCTCGACGCCGTGGGCTTGCATCAGGCCGAGCAGCGTCTCGGGCAGGGCGTCGGTCGCGGGCGGGCTTTGTAGATCGGCAGGCCAGGGGAACTTAGGGTCGTTCTTCCAGACGTGGACGTGAGGATCAATGATTCGAAGCTGGGGCGTGCTGGCTGCCATCGTCGTGTTACCCAGCAGGCAGCTTCCCGCGATCGAACCGCTGGTGGCGGCCACCTGGCCCAGCCAACGGCGTCGGTCGATTGCGAAACGTGCTGCCACGGTTGAATCCTGACATGGGTATTGCAAACATCACTCGCGCGGCGGCAGGTTCGCGACCCAACGGCCATACGCCGCCGAAGGTTTCACATCGCCTTCGTGCACGAACACGCCAAACCGCAATCGCAGCGTCTCGCCCGGCGCACCACGATGCGACTCTTGGGTCCCTTGGTGAACGCGTTTTCACCGAACGGGTTGGCGACCAATAGCCCGTAGTCGCGGGCGTGAAACCACGGCAGGCGAAAGTTCTTGGGATCGGCAAACAGCGCCACGCCAACGTGTTTGCCATCGATCGTGCCGGCGTCGTCGCACCACTCGGCCTGCTGTCCCCAGACTTGCGGTTCGTTCACGCGATTTTCGCTGTCGACGATGCGCCCACCCGACTTCACGGACAGGGGCGTGGCGACGCGAACCCCCAGCCCCATTTCCTCTTGGTCTCCGAAAGCAAACTCCCGATCGCCGGAGAAAGTCGAGTCCCACGTAATGACGTAGCCGCCAGGGCACCAATCGAACCGGATGCGACAAATCTCTTCGCATACCGTCTGACCGTCGGCAATGTAGGCATTGCGGACCGCGAATCCGCCACCCCGAGCATCGCTATGGGGCGACACGACAAAGTCTTGGTGGACCACCGCGGCTTTGTTGCGCCAGAAGTCTGCTCCCGAAATGTCACCAAACGCCAGCCACACCCCGGGATGGAACGTGGCGTGATCGGTGCGGTCTTGCCCCTCGACCGGCGGATGGTTGCGGGTCACTTGCACGCCGCCCGGCGTGCGGACATGCGCCATGTAGGGCCGTTGGATTTCCGGATCGTGCCACACGTAGGTAGCCAGCGGCTGGTTTCCCGCACTGATCAGCAGGCGGTTTTCGTGCTGCGCGAATTGCAAGGACGGGTCGGCCGCCAAAGACGCGGGCGGCGGTACGCACGCCAACAACAGCACCATCACGCATGCGCACGACTTGCTCACGCTTTGGCCTCCGCTTGGCGGCGAGCTTCGTTGAGCATCTTCATCCACACACCCATATAGTGGCCATGATCGTGATAGGTGCGGCCGCTCACCAGGTTGCCGTCGACGACGCACGGTTCGTTGACGAAGATGCCGCCGCAGACTTCCAGATCGAACTGGCACTTGAGCACCGTGGCCATGCGGCGTCCTTCGACGCAACCGGCGCGGGCGGGAATCTCGACGCCGTGGCACACGCTGGCAATCGGTTTGCCGGCGTCGAAAAAATGGCGCGTGATGCGCAGCAGATCTTCGTCCTCGCGAATGTACTCCGGCGTGCGCCCTCCGCTGAAGAAGATGCCTAGATGGTCGTCCGGATCGATCTCGGCAAAGCACACGTCGGCCTGGATCGTATAGCCCTCCCACTCTTTGGTGATGGTCCAGCCCGGCTTCACCTCGTGCAGCACCATCTGATAGCGGCGCTTTTCCGGGGCCGCGACCACGGGCACGAAGCCATCTTCCTGCAAGCGAAAGTAGGGATACAGCGTGTCCACCGTTTCCGTGGCATCGCCCACGATGATCAGCACTTTGTTCATGGCAGGTAACTAGCCGGGGTGACGGCGAGGGGCGCGCCAGGCGCCAGAAACGGCTGGGTGCTAGGTTGTAGCTCAATGTAGCCGAATCGCTCGCGCCGTGCCACAAGCGGCCGAGAGAAATGCCCACGCTGCGAAACGAGTCACGCGCAGGGCGCACTAGACGGCGGCCAACTGAGCGGCCGGCGCGGGCTTGCCATAGTGATAGCCTTGCGCAAGATCGAATCCGAGTTGCGTGCAGGCCTCGCCTTCGGCCTGACATTCGATGCCCTCTGCCAAGACGGCCACGCCCAGGTCGTGCGCCATGCGGACCAGGGTCTCCAGCATCTGGATGCGTTGCGACGAGCCGTGATGAATGTCGCGCACCAGCGCGATGTCGAACTTCAGATAGTCGGGCGGAACTTCGATCAGATCGACCAACCGGGCCTGGCCGGCCCCGAAGTCGTCGTAGGCCAACTGGATATCCAGCTTCTTGAGCGACGCGTGCAGTTTGGTCATCTTTTCGCGCAACGGCACAAGGCGTCGCCCAATCGCTACGATCGAAATGACCGTTGGCCCGGCGGCATGGAAGTGGTCGAGCGGATGGCCGAACGCGCCGAGGCGCGCACGAACCACACTATTCCTCGGGTGCGCTCCAGCGATCGCCCCAGCCGGCGTACAGATCGGCCAGGAATTGCTGCCAGGCTTCTTTCGTGCGCGAAGGAGGAAACGGCTGCGGCGCCTCGGGCCGAACCGCCTGGGAGACGAGTTCGAATTGCCCGCCGTCCTTGATTTGTCCGATGCGAGGCGTCTTGTAGGTGTGCCGCGTGGCGTCATCGATCTGAACTTCTCCCTCGGCGCGCCAACATCTTTTGACCGAGGATTGCCTCGCGGATTACTTTGGCATCGTCGGTTTTTGCCTGCTCCACGGCCTTGGCCCACAGCTTGACGCCGATATAGGCCGCTTCCATCGGATCGGTCACCACGCGCTGGGGACTGTAGGCGGTTTGAAATCGGTCGACGAAACCGAGGTTCTCCGGCGTGTCGATCGATTGGAAGTAGTTCCATGCCGCATAGTCCCCCTTCATTTGATCGACGTTCATCAGCCGCAGTTCCTGCTCGCCGACGCTGAAGGAGATGGTGGGCAATTGCTCGGGTGTGACGCCGGCGGCGCGCAACTCTTTGAAGAACGCGGTGTTCGTGCTGCCATTGATCGTGTTGAGGATGACATCGGCCCGGCTGGAGAGAATCTGTTCGATGACCGGTTTGACGTCGTAACTGCCCATGGGCAGGTAGGCCTCGCCGACCGCTTCGGCGCTCATGTCGTCCAGCGTGTCGCCAATAATGGCGTTGGCGGCCCGTGGAAACACGTAGTCCGATCCGACCAAAAAGAACCGCCGTTTGCCCAGAAAGGCAAAGGCCCAGCGCACGGCGGGAATGATCTGTTGATTGGGGGTCGCACCCAGGTACACGACGTTGGGCGATTCTTCCAAGCCCTCGTACTGCACGGGATAGAAGAGCAAGCCGTCGTGCCGTTCGAAGATCGGCTCGACGGTTTTGCGACTGGCCGAGGTCCAGCAGCCAAAGACCGTGCTGATCTTGTCCTCGGTGAGCAATTGGCGGGCTTCTTTGGCAAACACTTCCGGATCGGACCGTCCGTCGCGCAACACCGCCTCGACGGGGCGTCCGAGTACACCTCCGGCTTCGTTTAGTTCTCGAATGGCCAATAGCGTGGCGTCCACTACCGGCGACTCGCTTTCGGCCATGCTGCCACTGGTCGAATGCAGGACGCCGACACGGATGGGTTCGCCCGTGGGAACGATCGCCGCGGCAGGCGCTGCGCTGGCAACGCTGGCTGCAGGAATGGCTGCCGGATCACCGGGCGGGCGGCGAGCGACGAAGAACAGCGCAATCGCGGCCAGGACCAGCGCCTGCGGACGCGGCGGCCATCAGGACTGCGCATGGACTTCGACCCAAGGGCCGTGTAGCCCTGCGAAGGCCCGCTGGGGGAAACCTGTGCATGCGTACCCGACAGGCTGGGAAGGGTGACGTTGGCGCCGGAAATGGTGGCCGACAGTGCCTCCAAGTCGGCCAACATTTCTGTCGGATGCTGATAGCGGTCTTCGGGCGCTTGGCCATGGCACTGCGCCACGATATGGCTGCACGCCACCGGGATGCGCGAATTGATCACGCGCGGATCAGGAATCGACCCATTGCAGTGCGCATACATCACCTGCACGACGCTGCCCATGTTGTCGTAGGGATTGATGCCCGTGAGCATGCAATAGTACGTGGCGCCGAGCGAGTAAATGTCGCTGCGATGGTCGATGGGGTTCGACTCGCATTGCTCGGGGCTCATGAAGTAAGGCGTGCCGACGATCTTGCCGTCTTGCGTCACCTGGCGCGATTGATCGAGCGCTCGTTTGGCAAGCCCGAAGTCGGCAATCTTCACGTTGCCGTCGTGGGCATAGAGAAGATTAGCCGGCTTGATGTCGCGATGGACCATGCCGGCGGCATTGGCCGCGGCAAGCCCGCGGCACGCATCGGCCGTGACGCGTGTGGCATCGTAGACGGACAGCGCGCCGACGCGTTCCATCTGATCGGCGACACTACCGCCGGTGACGAACTCCATCACGAGGTAGTAGTGATTTCCCTCCTGGCCGACTTCGTAGATGGCCACGGTATTGGGATGATTGAGCTTGCCTACTGCCTTGGCTTCCGAGAGAAAGCGTTGCAAGTTGACGGAGTTTTCCGAAACCTCTTCGGGCAACATCTTAATGGCGACTTCGCGGTCGATCAGTTCATCGTACCCGCGATAGACCACCCCCATGCCGCCTATGCCGAGCACGCCGCGAATCTCGTAGCGTCCCATGCGACGGCCAACCCAGGCGTCGATCGACGCTTGTCGGGAGCCGCTGGAAGCCCGCGACGACGTTTCGTTGAACATGAACTGCGTTTCGCCCAGTGTGTCTTCGCCGGGCTGGACATCGGGCGAAGCTTCGGCCGCGCGATCCGGCCGCGGATCGGCGCCACCGGGCGTTTGCTCGGGATGGTTCGTGGCCGCCATGCACGCCCTCGAAAAACTTTGCGGAGTCTCGCGGCAAGATCCCGAACATTCCGGGCGCCGCGGCTGCAACTCGACTGTGGGTGAAAAACTGGGGAAATTCCAGGCCAATCCGTGCGCAAAGTATAGCGTGCATCACGAGATGGGGCGATGACAGTCACCTGCCGAGCAACTGCCGTAAATCGCTCACGCGCGACCACTACCGTCCCTACGACTGCGATCTGGTTTTGTTCGCTCGGGGGCCGAATCGCTAGCCCGTTTGTAGCGAACGTCGCTGTCATCCGGGCTTCGGGCCACTATGATACGGTGTTTCCGGCACTCGCTTCGACGATGGTGCGGCAAGTGATCGTGCAGGTGCCGCTGTTGTTCGTTTTTTGCCTGGTCATGGCCGTGGTGAACCTGGTCGTGACCTTCGCCCTGGGGAAACTGCCGCGGCTGAACCTGGAGGACGTGGCGCTGGCGGTCAACGCCTCGCTGGGTGGGCCGACGTCCGCCGCCGCGATGGCCATTGCCATGGGCTGGTCGAAGCTCGTGCTGCCGGCCCTGCTCGTCGGCATCTGGGGCTATGCGATCGGCACCGCCGTGGGCCTGGCCGTGGGCGAGACGTTGCGGGCTTGGTTGTAGGCCAACCGCGGTGCAAATCGAAGGCGCTGCTACGTGGTGATTTCGACATTGCGGTATGCCATGCGCAGTTTGAGGCGCCGCCCAGCCAATGCCTGAGTCTTTCAGCACCAAGCGTTCGAGACGGTCGTGCGCGCCGAGCAACGCGTCGACGGCGTCGCTGGTGACCTTGGTTCCGCTCAAGTCGATTTCGCGCAAGCTCCCACAGCGATGCAACTCGCGCAGCCCGACCGACGTGACCGCGGTATTCACCAGCGCCAAACGATGCAGCCCGGCCTGGCGGCGAAGCTTCGGAGAAATGGACAATAGCGCACCATCGTCCACGTTCGGCCCGGAGAGTTGCACCGACGCCAGGCGGTCCATGACCGTGGCGAAGTCGCCGCCGATGGTCTGGCCGAGCCATTCGACGCTCTCGACGTCGGCTTGGCCGCCCAGCGCTTTGATTTCTTCGATCAGCTCCTGCTGCTCGGCGTATTGCTCGACCCATCCGCTGAGCCATTGCATGCGGCCGGCCTTGAAGCGGGCGTATTCTGTCGCCTGCTCGAACGCAACGTGCAGGCGAACGAATGCTTGCGGGTCGCCGCCTCGGTCGGGATGAGCCGTCTTGGCTTTTTCCAAGTAGGCCTGTTTGACGTCTTCGACCGAAACCGGTGGCTTGAGCCCCAGGATCGCCAGGACTTCCAGTGTCTCTTCGTCGCGCGGAGAATGTTGGTCGGGGGCCATGGATCGATTTGCTCTGTTATGTGAATGCGCGTCATGCGCGGCGAACATCGGTTCTTAGTGGGCTGTTTCCAGCAATCGTGGCACGTAGGACTGGTAGCGCGCGTGCGGCGCCGGGCCCTTGCTGGGCAGACGGCCGATCGCTGCGCGGGCAGACGCCGCGTTGTCGCCGCACGCGTCCACCGCATTCAGCGCCGCCAGCGAAACGAAAATGCCGTTCTCCCGCCAATTGCACAGCCGGGTCAACAGGTCGAGCGCTTTGCTTTGACTACCTGCATCTCCATAGCGACACAAGCCCTCGGCGGCGGCAATGCGCACGTACGGTGATGCATCGTCCAGCGCATTGGCCAGCGCCGGTTGCGCTTTTCCGGCGCCCTCGGGGCCTCGGATGACCAGGCCGGTGGCCGCCCAATAGCGGACCGCGCTGTCCGAGTCGTTCAATCGTTCCACCAGCAACGAGGTGTCCTCGGCGCTGGCGCCGGCGGCCAATTCGGCTGCTGCCAGGATGCGCTCCAGCGGGTATTTCGTGTCGTCGTGGCCCAGATCGTACGGTGTGGAGCCTGCCGATCGAGCGTGCATTTCGCCCTCCGGCAGAAAGCCTACGTCGCGAATTCGCAGGGCATGGTCGTGCTGCGCCTTGCGTAGCGGGGCAAGCGTTGGCGCGTGCTCGGGCTCGTTCGCCAGATTGACCACCTCGTCGGGATCATTGGCCAGGTCGTACAGCTCCTCGGGCGGTTTGGGATTCCAAAAGGCGTCCTGCGCCGGGTTGAGCTTTCCCTCCTGATGCAGCTTGTGCCATACCTGTGTGGTTGGCGTTTGGAACATGTAGTTGAGGTACTGGCCGTAAATGCGATGCGGCATGTAGTTGCGCACGTAGACATAGCGGCCGTCGGTGGCGCTGCGCACCAGGTCGATGCGCTCGTCCATGCGGCCGCGAAAGCCGTGCAAAAACGGCTGCGGCGCGGAGGCGTGCTCGCCCAGGAACGCGAACCCCTGCATCCATTCCGGCGGCTCGATCCCGGCGAGGCTGAGTACTGTCGGCGCAAAGTCGACAAAGCTCACCAGCCGATCGCTCTTGCCGCCGGGAACATACTCGGCCGGACGCAAGTCGCGAAACTTCTCGGGAATGTAGACCACCAGCGGCACTTGCAGGCCGGAATTGTAGGGCCAGCGCTTGTTGCGCGGCATGCCTGAGCCGTGATCGGCGAAATAGAACACGATCGTGTCATCGTTCAATCCGTCGGCTGCCAGTTCGTCGAGGCGGGCGCCGGCATCGGCGTCGGCCTCGGAGATGGTGTCGTAGTATTGGGCCCAGTCTTGTCGCACCTCGGGCGTGTCGGGATGGTAGGCCGGCACGCGCACCTTGGCCGGATCGTGGATCTGCTTGTGTGGTCGCTTGCGCAACTGGCTTTCGTGGCTCTTGCCCGAGTTGAACACGGAGAAAAACGGCTGAGCGGTCTCGCGATTGCGCCAATGAGCGTTGCGATTGGAAACGTCCCACACCTGGCCGGGCTCCGCAACGTTGTAGTCCTCTTTGGCATTGTTCGTGCAGTAGTAGCCGGCGGCGCGCAGCAATTGTGGGAACATTTGCTTGCCAGTCGGATAGGCGACCATGCTGCGCATGTTTTCGCCGCCGAGCGAAGGGGCGTACATGCCCGAGATGAGCGTGGTGCGCGCCGGAGCACAGACCGGCGCATTCGACCAGCAGTGCAGGTAGATCATGCCGCGGGCGGCCAGAGCATCGACGTTGGGGGTCGTCGCGTACGTATCGCCATAGCAGCCCATGTGCGGGCCGTGGTCTTCGCTGGAGAGCCAGAGAATGTTGGGGCGGGCAGCGCCATTCGCTGCGTTTGCTACACACAGCGGCGACAGGCACAGCAAGGACGCCGCGAAAACGGCCAACCACGTGCTGGCGTGACGAATCATAGCCTCACCTCCTGTTGCTCGTGGTTGTCCGCCCGCGCCATGAGATGCTCCAGCCGGACAACTCGCTCCGTCTCGGGGTCGCTCACCTCGACGGTGTAGTTGCCGGCGGCGAACACCCGCGGTTGATACTTGTCGCCACGAATGCGCAAATTGTAAACCATCTCGCCGGTGGACTCGTCGATGACACGAACCAACGGGCTTGCGACGCCTTGAAATACTAACGTGGGCAACTGGGCGCTGCCGGCGCGGGCGTAGTTTGCGTTGACTTCGACCGTGACCGGCCAGCCGGGAAACTGCGATCCTGCCTGGCGGACGTCGGCCAAGAGCGGCCAGCAATCGATCGTGATCGTGCGCCGTGGCTTGTCGAAATGCACCAGACCGATGCCGGAAGACCGATCCAGCGCGTTCTCTAGCGGCGTGTTGCGAAACTGTTTGGCGGGGTTGGCCACTGCCAGGACCGTCAGTGGATGGTCGAAGTGATCGCGGAAGTCGCCGGTGTTCTCAGGCGCTCCTGGCTCGCGCCGGTCGCCGGATTGTTCGGGCTCGAACCAGCGTGGATAGACGCAGTTGATCGCCGGACCGGCAAACGCCACGCCGGCGTCGCGGTGTTCGTCGATTCCGTAGTGGACTACAGCGGGCAAGTGCTGATCGCCGGCAATGTGGAAGGCGAAGGCTTTGCGAATTTCGCGCAACGCGGCGTTGCGGGGCGTTTGCGGCCAGCCGTTGGCGTCATAGTCGGCCTGCAGCCGTTGCCTCTCGGCGCCGTGGGTGGTGGCCATGGCGGTGAAGATGGTTTGTGAGATGACGGACTTCATATCGGCGCCGCGCCAGTCGGTGGCCCACTCGCGGAGGAAGTCGAGTTGCCGCTCGCCCAGGAGCTCCAATCCCGGCACGTCGGCCGTTTTGGGATCGAAGTTGGGGTCGACCACATGATCGCCGCGGTCGCCGGTCGGCGGCACTTTGCCTTGCGGCCCGCTTTTGAACTGTCGGTCGGCAACAATGGCAAAGCTGACTCGTCCATAGGTTAGCGGTCCGTAGTAAACGCTGATGCCGCGCTCGACCGGCGTCGGATCGAACGGGTCGGGATGATGGGACGTTTGCGTGCGATGCACGACGTTGACCCACTCGGCCGGCATGTCATAGCCGCCCATCTCCTGCGTGCCATGCCGCGCAGCGCCCGCTTCTCCCCAAACGTTGCCCTGGTAGACGTCGTGGTCGTCGGGAATCGAAATGCTGGGCCGATCGCGCATCAGTTCGCGCCAGGTCCACCCGTGCAAATACCATTTGCGCAGCAGATCGAGAATCGCCATGTCGACCGGCGCACGTTGCACGCCGTAGCCGCCACTCCCCTCATAGAACTGATCGCCCGTGAAGGCCAGCAGGTCGGGATCGAGCTGCGTCATGCTCTCGACGCACCAGGTGTTGGGAAACGCCGAGTGCCAATTGCACGAAATGTCGGCCACCGTGAGCACGTCGTCGCTCACCGGATCCCGGCGGATCGTGCCGGGCCAATAGTGCTCGCTGGCGGCGCCGTCGGCCGTCTTGAGACGGTACGCCAGCCGGTAAGCTACGTCCTGTTTGTCGTTCCAATCGGAGACACGAAACGTGGCCGTGCGAGCTTCGAGATGAATTGTCGCCAGGGCGATCTCACTCCATTTGCCGTCTTGTTGGACTTCCAGGTGGACTTCGTGCGTGTCGTCGGCTCCCAATGGGGGCATTTGGGCGGTCATTTTTAGAATGCCGCCGGAGAGCGTGTATTGATTGAACAAAATGGGGCCGAAGGCTCGGTCCTCGCGGGCGATCACCTTGCTGCCGCCAACACGCCAATCGGCGAACCAGAACTTATCCATGCCGGGATCGTCGGCGTTGCCGCGCTTGCGGCCGCGGCGCTGGGCCGGACCGAAATTGGCAACCAGCGCCAAGTTGCCGCGGAAGCGATCGGGACGCAGGTTTTGTTTCGTCAGTTCGGCGAGCGTTTCGCCGTTGGCAGGATCGTGGGCGGACAGCGTGAGCGCGTAGCCGGTTCCCTGCGGTTCGACCACCAGCCGCAGTTCGACTTCGCTTGGGGAAATGCCTGGTCCTGTTGCGTCAGCCGGCGAGCCCAGGAAAAGCTGGCCGCCGGCGGCGATGCCGGCATCCAGTCCGCTGCCGAAGATCAGGCTATTGCGGTAGTCTCCGAGCGGCCCGCGTATGCCGACGCGAAAACCGACCGAGCCCGGCCCGTCTGCCAGTGACGTCCCGCTCAGTCGCCCCAGTCGGACCGACATGCGCAAGTCGCCCTGTTGCTCGCCCAACTGCCGCGTCAGCAGATGGACGTTGCGATCGGCGGCCGCTTTGATGCACTCCAGCCGTCCGTTGCCGATGCGCCAATCTTGCAAGGGATTGGCCCAAAACTCCTGGCCTACCCAGACGCGGTCCGGCATCGCCTGCCATTGGCTGGCGAATTCGCTAGCGGCCGATTCGCCGGCCCCAGCGGCACTTCGCGGCGCCATTGCCAAAGCGGTGGTGAGTGTGGCGCCGGAGCGCACGAAATCGCGCCGAGTGAAACGCTGGGACATAGGGTCGTCGCTGGCTAGGTTGACTGTTTCGCCGCTTTGGCCCGCGGGGGTTGGCGGCGCTGGCCCGAGGCTTCGGGCGCGTCCTGCTCCGGCACCTTCAGTTCAGCGCGCAGCCGCGTGAGTTGCGACTCCAGATCTTTACGCACGTTGGCATACGTGTCGGCGCCGTAGACGCTGGTCTGTTCGAGCGGGTCTTGCCGGCGATCGAACAGTTCCCAGTAGTCGCAGTCCGGCCCGTAAAAGCGCACCAGCTTGTAGCGATCGGTGACGACGCCGTAATGGGGACGCACGTGGTGTGGCCGGGGATATTCGTAGTAGTGATAGTAAAACGCCTGTCGCCAGTCGCTGGGCGTTTGGCCTTTGAGCAAGGGAACCAGGCTGGCGCCTTGCATTTCGTCGGGCTTGGGCAGGCCGGCCGCGTCGAGAAACGTTTCAGCGAAATCGAGATTCGACACGAGATCGTCGTTGACGCTGCCCGGCTTGGTGACGCCCGGCCAGCGAACCAACAGCGGCGTTCGCAAGGACTCTTCGAAGATCCAGCGTTTGTCGAACCAGCCGTGCTCGCCCAGATAGAATCCTTGGTCGGAAGTGTAAACGACGATCGTGTTGTCGGCCAATCCTTCATCGTCCAGGAACTTCAGCAGGCGTCCGACGCTTTCATCGACGGCTTTGATGCAGCCCAAGTAGTCGTGCATGTAGCGCTGGTATCGCCAGCACACCAGATCCTTACCGGAGAGATTGGCCGCGAGGAACTCCTTGTTGCGCGGCTCGTAATAGGCGTCCCAGGCTTTGCGCTGCTCGGGCGAGAGTTGTCCGGGCGTGACCAGCTTGACGTCGCGCGGGGTCATGGTCTTTTCGATGGTCATGTCCTGATCGCGCTCAGCGAGCCCGCGGCCGGCGTAGTCGTCGAACAGCGTTTCCGGTTCGGGATACTTGCGATCGCCGTCGTGCCCCAAGTGACGAAGCGCCGGCTCCCACTCGCGATGCGGCGCTTTGTGCTGACACATCACCATGAACGGCTTGGAACTGTCGCGATTCTTCAGCCAGTCGAGCGTGAAATCGGTGATCAGGTCGGTGGTGTAGCCCTCGTGCTTGACCTGTTGGCCGTTTTTGATCATGGGCGGGTTGTAGTAGACGCCCTGGCCCGGCAGGATGTGCCAATAGTCGAAACCGGTGGGATCGGTGTGCAAATGCCACTTGCCGAAGATGGCCGTTTGATAGCCGGCCGCTTGCAGCAGTTTGGGATAGGTGGTTTGCGAGCCGTCAAACCGGCTGTTCGAGTTGTTGTAAAAGCCGTTCAGGTGCGAATACTTGCCGGTCAGAATCGTGGCCCGGCTGGGTCCGCAAATCGAATTGGGCACCAGACAGCGATCGAAACGCATGCCTTCGTTGGCCAGGCGGTCCATGTGCGGAGTAGCGAGCAGCCTGCGCTGCTCTCCGTAGGCGCTGATCGCTTGCCAGGCGTGATCGTCGGAGAAGATAAACAGGATGTTGGGCCGCTTGGCGTCGGCGGCCTGCGCCGTGGCGAAAAACACTCGATTGACGGCGACCAGCGTTAGCACGATGGCAACGATCTGGCAGGTGAATTGGCGCGTTGGATTCTGCATGCTCATGGTGGTCTCCGTGCCGAAGTCCTGGTTGCTGTTTGCGCGCGGCTCAAGCGGGCATTCTAACGGCCTGCGACACGGCGTGTCGACCTGCCAGACGACGCGCCGGTTTTCCCAGCGCCCTCGAAGTCCACGGGATCGTCGAATTCCTGGCGGGCTTTTCTCAACATCTTCTCCAGGCGCTGCCGCTGGGCGGCAAATGCCGGATCGTCGGCCAGATTGTGCAGCTCGTCGGGATCCGACCGCAGATCGAACAACTGGGCGTTTCGCACGCCGTGAGCGTTGTACTTGATCAGCTTCCACCGCTCGTCGCGGACCATGCGCTGGACGTCTTTGTAGGCGCCAAACAGCTTGTCGCGCACTTTGGTCTGGCGGCCATCGATGATGCCCAGCAGGCTTTTGCCTTCGACGACCGACGGCGTGGGAACGCCGGCCAGATCACAGATCGTGGGAAACAGATCGTATAAATACACCAGCGCATCGGACTGGCCATGTGGAATGCCCGGTCCGGCGAATACCAGCGGTGGTTTGACGTGCTCGTAGAGGTTTTGCTTGCCCATCAGGCCATGCCGGCCGCCCACCGCAAGCCCTTGATCGCTGGAGAAAATGACGATCGTATTGTCGGCAAAGCCGCGCTCGTCCAGTTCCTTGAGGATGCGTCCGACTCCGTGGTCCTGATGCGAAATCGTGGCGTAGTAATCGGCCAGATGCCGCCGCATGACGTCCTTGGTGCGCGGGATCGGGGCCAGCATCTCGTCGCGGATCTTGAGCTCGCCGTTGTCGAACGGGTGCTCGGGCATGAAATTGGCCGACAGTGTGAGCTTGTCCGGATCGTACATCTCCATGAACTCGGCCGGCGCCGTGCGCGGATCGTGCGGCACGGGCGGCGCGAGATACACGAAGAACGGCTGCTTGCCGTCGTGCGAGCGCAAAAACTTCAGCACCTCATCAGCGTGCTCCGTGGCGGAGGTGGGCGTACGGCCGTGCGTGGAAATGTCGGTCTGGAAGGTTGCGTTGGCGAACGTGCAGGAGTTGCCGGCCTTGCCGCAGTGGAACGTGGCATAGCCGGCGTCGTTCAATAGCGCCGGCAGCGTCGGCACGTTCGGCGGCGCCTTTTTCGCGCGTGGGTGTTCCGGAATGTGCCACAGCGATCGGCCCGTAATGAGCATGGTGCGGCTGGGCAGGCACACCGCGCCAACCATCGAACCCATGCAATAGGCATTGGTGAAATGAAAGCCGCGCTTCACCAGTCCGTCGGTGTGGGGCGTGTGGATTTCCGGATTGCCCAGGGCACCGACCGTGTCCCACCGTTGATCATCGGTAAAGACGAACAGAATATTCGGGCGATTGGGACGCGTTTCCGCGGCAACTAATGCGCGATCCGTAATACAACAAACCACACACGATGCCACGAGCAGCGCAACTCGGGTCGCACGCCAGAAAGTGAGAGTCATAGTAGTTCTCGGAGCGAACGTGAATGGCGATCCCCCGGCAGTGCCGCGGGCTAAACGCAAAAAAGCGCACGCAAGCGCGCCGTTACGCCATGCCGTACTCGCGGTCGGTGACGATGCCCGGCAATGGCACCGGGTAGCGGCCGTCCGAATCGGCTTGAATCGGCGCGGGGCCGTCGACCACGAGTTTGTCGACGTCGGGGGCGAACTCGTGCTCGCAGGTGAGCATTTCGTCGTGCGTCACGACGCGGCCGGTGTGTGCGGCCATCCGCCCCATCGACGTCACGAGGCTGGCCTCCACGCCCCGTTTGACTTCGTTGTAGGGCTTGTCCTGCCGAATGGCCGCGATCAAGTCGTTCCACTCGAGCTGGTAGGGACTCTTCTCGGGCTGACGGAACCGCCACGTGAGATCGGCGCGGTCTTGCTTGTGCCCCTTGTAAATGCGGCAGCGAGCCGGGGAGTGCGCCGACGTGGAAATCACTGCCGAGCCTTTGGTGCCGTGGGCATAGCTGGCGAACTCGTCCCAGCAGCCGGCGATATTGCGGCCGTCGAGCATCAGCTTCGTGCCGTCGGCAAACGTGTACTCGACGGCGTAGTGATCAAAATTCTGATCGATGTTCTCTCCGCGATAATGGCGGCCACCGACAGCTTGCGCCGAAACGGGCCAGGCGTTCTTCATCCAGCAGCACTCGTCGATGTTGTGAATCAGAAAATCGCTATAGCAGCCGCCGCTGGCCCAGAGGAAGCTGTGGAACCGTTCGATCTGCCACATCAGTTCGTTCTTGTCGGCCGGCTTGCGCTCGGAGAATGCCGAACCGACCGGCGGGGTCATGCGATAGGCCCGCAGCAGCGTGACGTCGCCGATCTCGCCGTTTTGAATCCGGTCGAACAACTCCTGACGCGCTTCGCAGTGGCGGCACATCAGGCCGACGGCCACTTTCAGATTCTTGGCGATTGCCTGGTCGGCCAATTCGAGCATGCGCCGCGACGTGGGACCGTCGACCGTGACCGGCTTTTCCATGAAGACGTTGACGCCCTTCTCGATGGCATATTTGAAGTGCACCCAGCGAAAGGCGGGGGGCGTGGCGAAAATGGCCACGTCGCCGGGACGCAAACAATCGATGGCCTGCTTGTAGGCGTCGAACCCGATGAACTTGCGGTCGTTGGGCACGTCCATCCGTTCGCCGAACTCATTCTGCAGCGCGTTGTAGCTGCCGCCCAGGCGATGCTCGAACACGTCGGCCATGGCCGTCAGCTTGATCAGCCCCTGTTGTTCGACCGACAGGGCATTGGCCGTTGCGCCGGTGCCGCGTCCGCCGCATCCAACCAGGGCGATCTGCACCGTGCTATCTTCGGCGGCGTGTACCGCCGGCACGACCATGCTGGTCAGTGCCGTAGCGGCCGCAATCCGGCCGGTGTTCTGCAAGAATTCGCGACGCGATGTCGTGTGTCCGGTGGGTTCACTCATCGGGGGCTGCTCCTGGTTCGCTGTGAAGGCGGGAATGTCGATCGAGGCGGGAGGTCGGCTCTGGTTGCTAGTTTAGTTGACCGGAGGGCGAGTATCCAGACGCCCGCGCCGAGGCGCCAGGCCTTGCTGGAGGCCGCCAGGGCATGGTTTTGCGGCGGGCGAGCGATGCAGTCGCTGTTGCTTCGAACCCCGCACGATTCACGGAGAACGAGACGGTCGTCGCTTCGCGATCGAGTCCGTCGAGCATGGCGCCGAAGTGTCGGCGGTCGATGAGAATCGAAATGCCACGCAGCACCAGCACGGGACCGATGATCCGTGAGAGCAACGGCGTGGAGGCCATCTCGTCTCCAGTGGGCGCGGTCTTAGGCCAGCACGGCTTTCACCACGTTGCCGGCGACGTCGGTGAGGCGGAAGTCGCGGCCGTTGTAGCGGTAGGTGAGCTTCTCGTGGTTGATACCCAGCAGGTGCAGCACCGTGGCGTGCAGATCGTTGATGCTCACTCGGTCGACCACGGCCTTGTGGCCGATTTCGTCGGTTTGGCCGTAGTGCACTCCGCCTTGCGCACCGCCGCCGGCCAGCCAGGTGGTGAACGCGTGGGGATTGTGATCCCGGCCGGTGCCTCCCTTTTGCACGATGGGCAACCGACCGAACTCGCCACAGCAGATCACGAGGGTCGACTCCAGCAGGCCGCGTTGCGCCAGGTCGGTGAGCAAGCCGGCGATGGGCGTGTCGGTTTCGCCCGCAAACTGCGAGTGGTTCTTCTTGATGTCCTGGTGGCCGTCCCAACTGCGCTCGTTTTCCATGCCGCCGGAGTAGATTTGCACGAACCGCACGCCGCGCTCCACCAGCCGCCGGGCGGTGAGCACCTGCTTGGCGAAGTGCATGCACCTGGAATCGTCCACACCGTACAGCTTGTGGATATGCCGCGGCTCGGCGTCGATATCGAGCGCTTCGGCGCGGCCATCTGCATGCGATAGGCCAGCTCGAAGCTCTCGATCCGCGCGGCCAGATCAGCGTCGTGGGCCGCCGGGTGATGTTGGTTGAGCGAACGCAGCAAATCGAGCTGCGCTACTTGCTGCGGGTCGGTCATGTCGGCGCGGCGATAAAGATTGTTGATCGGCGCGCCTTGCGCGTTGAGCGCGGTGCCCTGAAACACGCCGGGCAGAAATCCAGTACCCCAGTTTTGCGCGTGTCCCTTGGGCAGTCCGCGGCCCAGCGTGTCGTACATCACGACGAAGCCGGGCAGGTTGCGGTTCTCGCTGCCCAGTCCGTAGCTGACCCATGCGCCCATGCACGGGAAGCCCATGCGGCTGAAGCCCGTGTTGATTTCGAACAGCGCCGGCGAGTGGTTGTTGGTTTTGGTAAAGCACGAGTGAATGAACGCCATGCGGTCGACGTGTTCGCCCACCTTCGGAAAAATTTCCGAAACCCACGCACCCGATTGCCCGCGCTGCTCGAACTTGAAGGGAGACCGCATCAACGGGCCCACCTGCTCGGTGAAGAAGCCCGTGTTCTTGTCGAAGCCTTCCAGCTCCTGGCCATCGCGCTTGGCCAGTTCGGGTTTGTAGTCCCAGGTGTCGATCTGGCTCTGACCGCCGTTCATGAACAGCCAGATGACGCTTTTGGCCTTGGCCGGAAAGTGCGTGGCTTTGGGCGCCATGGGATTGATCGGCAGCGCCGTGGCAGCGTCGGCCGAGTCTGTCAGCAGCCCCTGCGACTCCAGCATGGCGGCCAGCGCCAACAGGCCGGCTCCGGATCCGGCCCGGGCCAGGAACTCGCGGCGCGAAGGGTAGGTCGACGGCGGCTGTGCGAAAAGCTTGGGAGCATTCATGACGCAAGCCCTCGATGACTCGATCGCGCCGCGGCGGCTAGTCGATATAGATAAACTCGTTCAGGCTGAACAGCACCTGGCAGAAATCGGCCACGGCCAGTTCGCTGGCATTTTCTTTGCCCGCGGCGGCGTACGATTCGGTTGCGCCGCGTATGAACTCGAGCGACTCGGCCAACTCTTCATCATCGGCCGGACGACCCAGCGCTGTCGAAATAGCCGTGCTGGACGGCCTGCTCCGGCGTAGCGCCCTCGGGTTCGAGTAAGTGCCGGGCCATGGCTCGGGCCCGTTCGATCACTTGCTCATTGTTGAGCATCGCCAGGGCCTGCGGAGCAACGATCGTCGAAGCGCGCTGTCCGAGGCCCTGCAGCGCGTCGGGCGCGTCGTACAGCATCATGCTGGGCACCAACTGGCTGCGCTTGACCATGAAATAAATGCTGCGACGCTTGTGAGACGGGTCGAGCGTGCCGGGACCGAACAAGCTCGGGTCGAGCTCGCCGCTGGCGGCCAACATGGCGTCGCGGATCACTTCGGCCTCGAGCCGCACGCGCGAACGATGCCACAGCAGGCGGTTATCCGGATCGACTTTGCTGCGCAGCGTCATCCCCGCCGACGCTTTGCACGTATACGGCGCTGGTCATCATGAGCTTGTGCATCGGCTTGAGCCGCCAGCCGCCGGCAATCAACTGCCCAGCCAGGTAGTCGAGCAACTCGGGGTGCGAAGGCGGCTCGCCGGCATGGCCGAAGTCGCTGGCCGTGGAAACGAGTCCGCGGCCAAAGTGATGCTGCCACAGGCGATTGACGATCACGCGCGCCAACAATTCCCCGGCGCCTTGCTCGGGATCGGTGATCCAGTCGGCCAGCGCGCGGCGGCGATACGTGGTGCGCCAGCCCTCGGGCGGATCGACGTGCCAATGGGCGGCTCCATCGGGAGCACGCATCATGACCTGCAAATAGCTGGACTCGGCGGGAGCCACTTTCTGTTGCAGGTCGCCCCGCTTGAGATAAAAGGTCTCCTCGAAGAAATCGGCCCCTTGCGTGCGCAATCGCAGCGCCGGCAGCCCCTCGGTCGCGATCAGCACCTTGGCCAACTCCGGCCGCGGGGCGTTGGCCGCGTGCTCTTCGACGGCAGCATGAAGCTTCAGCCACTTGGCGTCGTGCTCGCGGTACCACGCCAACAGCAGGCCGCGCTCGTCGTCGTTGCGCTGGTCGGCCGGCTTGGCCAGTGCCTGGTTCACCTGGTCGAGCCGAGTGACGGCGACTTGCTCTCCGTCGAGGCCGACCGGCTTGGGCGAAGTGCTGATCGAAAGACGCACCCGGCCCAGGTTGCGCTGATCGTTGTTCTCAAACCGCAGAATGAACGTGAGCGTCGTGCCGTTGGCGTCGGCGATGGGCGTTTCGATATCGAACGCCGCGGAATTGTTCTTGCCGAACTCGGGATCGATGGCCCAGGCCGATTTTTTGTTATCGTCGATGGCCCCCGCCACGGCCAGCTTCTCTTGCTGGAACGTGGCCTTGGCCGTCACAAGCTTGCGCGGCGCGCCGGCCGTGTCGGAGCCATTGGGCGCGGCCCAGAGTTGAAAATCGGAAAGCGCGAAGTTGCCGTTGGCGGCCCGGCCGGGGCCATTTTTCGGCAAAGACGGATCGGCCATGGCGTCGATGCGCACTGCCGTGATGTTCGTGGCGGCGGTGGGAACGGTGAACGTGTAGACGTCGTGCGAGGCGTTGGTTCCGCCCACCAGATACGATCCGTCATCCTGCAGCGTGAACGTGGCGCCACCTTCGCTCTTGGTGGCCGTGGCTTCGACGATTTGCCACTTGGCGCCGACACGCTCCACGTTCTTGGCCAGCCATTCCTCGAAGCGGCTGGGCAACTGCTCCGACTCGAAGCGTTTGAGCGCCTCGACCAACGGCGCATGCTCGCGCTCGTATTTTTCCTGACGCTCGCGCGTGCGCTCGGGATGGAAATCCAAGTCGACTTCGCTCCGCACCGTGGATGTGAACGTGGCGACGAAGCGGTAGTAGTCGGCCTGCGGAATTGCATCGAACTTGTGATCGTGACAACGGGCGCAACCGATGGTGAGCCCCAGCATGGCTGTACCGACCGTGGCGGCCATGTCGTCGAGTTCGTCGTAGCGTTCCTTCTCGACCTGGTTGGCCGTGATTTGCGTGGCATGCGTGCCGGCGGCCAAAAAGCCGGTGGCCATCAGCGCCAAGTTGTTGTCCGGCGCGTATTCGTCACCCGCGATCTGCCAGCGCACGAATTGATCGTACGGCATGTCCTGGTTGAGCGCCTCGATGACGAAGTCGCGATAGTGATAGGCCGTGGGACGATCGTCGTCCTGTTCGTAGCCGTGGCTCTCGGCGAAGCGCGCCAGGTCGAGCCAGTGGCGCCCCCAACGCTCGCCGTAGTGCGGGCTGTCCAGCAAGCGATCGATCAGCCGCGCATAGGCATCGGGCGCTTCGTCGGCCAAGAACGTCTCGACTTCCTCGGGCGTGGGCGGCAAGCCGGTCAGATCGAAGCTGACGCGACGAATCAGTGTCCGCCGATCGGCCGGACCGTTGGGGCCAATGCCGGCCGCTTCCAACGATTGCAATACGAAGTGATCGACCGGCGTGCGGCACCAGCCTTCGTTGCTCACTGCTGGCACGGAAGGATTGGAAAGCGGGCGCATCGACCAGAACTGTCGCTCCGCCGGATCGACCTGTTTGGTGATAAACGACTCGGCCACGTCGACTAGCGGCGCATCGTACGCCGCGCCGCTTGCGATCCACTTCGAGAGCAACTCCACCGACTCTGGCGGCAATTGTTCCGCCTCGGAGGGCATGAACGGCTCGTCGGCGTGCCGCACCAAGGTGATCAGCCGGCTTTCGTCAGGCTTACCGACGACCACGGCCGGCCCGGACTCGCCCCCCTTGATCAAGCCTTCACGCGTGGCCAGATCGAGTTCGCCATGCGTTTCAGCGCCGCCGTGGCACTTGAGGCATTGGGTCTTTAGAAGTTCGCGGACGTGGCTCTTGAACAGCTCAAGGCTGCCGGCCATTTGCACCGCGTGATCGGCGGGAATCGTATCGGCCGCGGGCGCCTCTTCGGCTCTGCTGACCTCGACCAGCGAAAATACCAGGAAATTGAAAAACGCCGCACTGCAAATCGCTGAAGTCCAACGCGCTCCGTTCATTCCACTCAAAATCATCACGGGCTCTCCAAGCCACGAACTTGAGCAACCCCGACGGCCGCTTCTCTGGTGTCCCATTTCCGTTGAGCCGGTGGGTGCTGTCAAGGGGCCGCGAGGACCCCCGACCAGTAGCAAGACGGGCAAGTACGCGCCCGCCAGCCTTCAATTGCGCGAGCGGCTAGGCGCTGTAATCACGCCGAAAGCGGTCGATATCTTCGACGTGGCCCATGACGATCAGCGTATCTCCCGCCTGGAAAACCACTTCGGTGCCCGGGTTAAAAACCATGGCGCCTTTGCCTTGTTTGACCGCCACGACGAGCAGGCCGTGGAGGCGGCGTGTTTCGGCATCAACGATCGTCTTGCCCGCCAGCGCGCTGGTCGGCGGCAAGGCAATTTCGTCCAGTTCGACGTCGAGCGTACTCTGCCCGGAGACCAGTTCCAAGAGTTCGATCGTGGACGGCCTGGTGATGATCGAAGCCATGCAGTGGGCTCCGGTCGAGACGGTAATGACCACCACGTACAACGCATCGAGCCAGTCGCGTCCGGTCAGTCGATATCCGAGCACGGCGCAGACCACCACGGCACACAACACAACCGCGCGGGTGCGAATGCGGTGAAGCGGGGTCTTCATGTGTGATAGTCGGCGTTCAGGCGGACATATTCGGCGGTCAGGTCGGTCGTCCAGAAGCGCACGCTCGCCGTTCCCTCGCGAAACGTCAATTCCACGTGCGTATCGCGATTGTCGCGAATCGAAGCGGAGACTTTGGCCGCGTCGAACTCCAACGGCCGACCGCGTTCATAGAGTGGATGGTCATTGATGCGCAAGTCCACCCCGTCCGGATCGAAGTCAACTCCCGCGTAGCCTGCCGCCGAAACGATACGTCCCCAATTCGGATCGGCGCCGGCCACGGCCGTTCTCACTAGCGGGCTGTCGGCTACGGTGCGCGCGATCTGGCGGGCTGCCGCAATGCTGGCGCAGCCGGTGACGTCGATCGTGATCAGATGGGTAGCGCCTTCGCCGTCTTCGGGAATCGCGCGCGCCAGTTCGGTGCAGACTTCCTGGAGCGCCACGGCGAATCGCTCGAGTTCGCCGCCGGCCAGCGGCGCACCGCCGGCCGCTCCATTGGCCAACAGCAGCACCGTGTCGTTGGTGCTCATGTGGCCGTCCACGTGAATGCAGTTGAAGGTGACATCCGCAACTCGAGTGAGCATTGCCTGCGCGTCTTTAGCGGCCAGCGGCGCGTCGGTAAGCACGAGTCCGAGCATGGTGGCCATGTTGGGGCCGATCATGGCGGCGCCCTTGGCCATGCCCGTGATCTGGACGGTGCGCGTGCCGATCAAGATCGACCGGCTTGACAACTTGTGTACCGAGTCGGTCGTCAGAATGCCTCGCGCGGCAGCCAGCAAGCTCTCGTCGCTCCTGCCCAGTTGTTTGGCGGCCGCTGCAATGCCGGCGCGAATGTTTTCCATCGGCATGAAATTGCCAATGATGCCGGTGGAGAGCACCAGGCATTGCTTTTCCTCGGCGTCGCAGACCACGGCGCCGGCGCGAGCCATGTCTCGGGCATCTTCAAAGCCGCGCTCGCCGGTGCAGGCGTTGGCGTTGCCTGAATTGACAACGACGGCGCGAATGTTTGTCGCCGGCGTGATCGCTCGATCCCAAGCGACGGGCGCCGCGAATACGAGATTCCGAGTATAGACGCCCGCGGCCACGGCCGGCCGGTCCGAGACGACCAGCGTCAGATCGGGCTTGGCCGGATTGCGTTTGATTCCGCAATGGACGCCGGCGAGTTGAAATCCCTGAGGAATCTTCATGGGTAGGCGGTACGCCGTTGGGTTTACGCGGTAGGAACCAAGTGGACAGTGGCTCGAGCGAGCTAGGCGCGGTTGCGAACAATCTTGCGGCCCATGGCCGTCTGCAGACGAGCTTGCTAAAGCGCCGTCGTTTCGGGGAATCCGTACATGAGGTTGAAGTTCTGCACCGCGGCGCCGCTGGCGCCTTTGATCAAGTTGTCAAGGCAGCTAATCGTAATCAACCGCCCGCGCACCATGCGGGCCGTAATGTCGCAAAAGTTGGTGTCGCTGGTGTCCTTGGTTCCCGGCAAGTGGTTGACCACGCGAATGAACGGTTCGTCGGCGTAGAATTCTCTCAACGTGGCCAGCGCCTCCTCTTCGGTCAGGTCTCCCAACGGTTGCGTGTAGCAGGTCGAGAGAATGCCGCGGTCCATGGGAATCAGGTGCGGCGTGAAAATCACTTCCACGGCCTTGTCGCTGGCCCGGCTCAACACCTGCTCGATTTCGGGCGTGTGGCGATGCCGGCCGACGTTGTAGGCCGACACGCTTTCGTTCACTTCGGGAAAATGCGTCGTCAGCTTGGGGGTGCGTCCGGCGCCGCTGACGCCGCTTTTGGAATCGATGATGATCTCGCGGCGCCACCAAGCCACGCTGGATGAGCGGCGCCAGCGCCAGAATGGCCGAAGTCGGATAACAGCCGGGATTGGCCACCAGCTTCGCGTCGCTAATCGCTTCGCGGAAAAGCTCGGGTAGGCCATACACGGTTTTCCCCAGCCGATCGGGGTCGACGTGCTTTTGGCCGTACCAGTCGGCGTAAGACTCGGCACTGTTGAGGCGATAGTCGGCGCTCAGGTCGACCACCCGCATGCCGGCGTCGAGCAGCTTGGGCACCAGCGCGGCGGTGACGCCGTGCGGCAGGCAACTGAACGCCACGTCGGCGCGGGCTGCAATCTCGCTGGGCTGTAGATCGCTCATGCGCAAGTCGAGCCGACCGGCCAATTGCGGGTGGACGCTGGCGACGTGCGGATTGTCTTCGCTGCGGCTGGTGAGCGTGGTGACTTCCGCCTCCGGGTGCCGGAGCAGGATCTTCATCAGCTCAAGGGCCGTGTATCCGGTCGCGCCGATAATGGCAATTCGAATCATGCGAGCAAGCTGGCTTGGACCAGAAAAGTGGGATGCGACAGTATATAGAAACGGGCAGCAATTCGCTACGGTGCAAAGCCTTGCGCCGCGGCGATCAGACACAGGACGCAGACCGTCGCGTTTGGGTTCGCCGACGTCTCACTCCGACGCTGTCATCCGCTATTCAGGCGACCGCAAGATCGATATCAGTTGCGCCAGCCGAGCGCGTCGATGCGCTGGAATTCGCCTCGGATGTCCGTCCCTTCGTAGAACGACAGCCAGCCTTTGATGCGCCGCGTTTCGCCGGGCGGGCAGTCCGGGAACTTGGGGTCGGAGTGCAAGCAAGGACAGCGCTCGTTGCCCCATGGGCGATGGCAGGGAACCCAGGCCGTAATCACCCAGCGGCGCCCATCGGCGGATCGGCAGGCTGCATAAGGTGACGAGAACACTTTGTTGTCGTTGGTCTGCTGGTCGAAACCTGCCGCCCCTTTGAGCATGACGCAATTCTGCACGCGCAGGTCGGTGAGCGTCTCCGAGGTGTCGTTCAACAGCCACATCTCCATGCGAACTTCGTTGGGCGTGGGTATCACCTTCGTGCCGAAGTGGATTCCATCCGGCAGTTCGCGTTCGAACTCGAGCACGCCACCGTCGCGACGCGTCCATTCCATGGGCTCTAGCTCGATACCGGCCTCGGTCCATAGGGTGGGCACGTGCGTGTGCGCCAGGTACGTAAGTCCGAGATTTGACCAGATCGCCTCGGGGACGTCGGCCACCACGTAGCTGGCTTCGTCCCAGGGGCAGAAGACGCTGAACTTGGTCTCCCGCCGCGGGCGAATCGCTCCCTCCAAAAAACCGATCCGCGGGTGGCGTCCGCCCGGATAGGGCAGCACGAGCAAAGGGTCGCCCGGCCGGCGTGCCGGTTTCTTATTGGGCGTGATCTTGAATCGCTCGATGGCGGCCGTGATCTCCGCAGGAGCAAGACCGGTGGCCGCCCGGATCTCGTCGATGGTGAAGTGGTGATACCAGACCATATTGGAAAGCCAGTAGCACAGCTCGGCGTCGCCGGTGGGGGGGCGGAAGTTGGTGGGCTCCGCGGCGGTGACACGAGTCGCGGCAATTGCGATCAGAGCGGTGGCGAGAAGACGACTGCGGTGGGACATGTTCTGCGTTGCCGCAAGCGGGTTGTGCGCGGCGGCGGCTATTCTTTCGCTGGATTTCCCTGGCGATCCGTGAATGCGTAGAGTGCTTTGTCGGTGCGAATGTAGACGCGCCCGTCGGCCAGCACCGGCGAAGCGCTGATGGGCTCGCCGAAGTCGCGACTGCTGGAGATCTCCAACGGCGGGCTGAGCGAGAACACAGTCACCTCGCCCCCCTTGCTGGCCGTGTAGATCTTGCCGTCTCCGCCAGCGGGTGAGGCGTAATAGTTCCCGCCGCCGCGGGCGCGCATCTGTTTCACCAACTTGCCGCTCGACGCTTCGAGCAGCGTCACCACGCCGCCGTCTTTGACCATGAACACATGGTCTCGATAGACCAACGGGCTGGGCACGTACGACAAGCCGCGCTCGTACTCCCAAGCCAACTCGGGCGGTCCACCGCTTGCAGCCGGTTGCAACACCGCCAGGGTGTTCTGAGCCAGCTCGAAGATGTGCGCGTATTTGTTCCATTCTGCTTCGTCCAGCGACTGGCTATCGTCCAGATCGATGCGGTAAAAGCGCGACTGGACCTCGCCGGCCGGCAACTCCGCCTTCTCCAGCCGGCCGCTGTTGTCGGCGTCCCACTGGGCAAGCGCTCGCGACCATGGCTCCATGGCAATGCGGGCGTCGGTATCGCCGCCGGGCGACCACGTGCAGACGTACAGCGTTCCGCCGGCGAGCGTCGGAGTGGGGTTCACGATGCGGGCAAAGCCGTCGCGCGACCAGAGCATGCTGCCGTCGCGCGGGTCGTAGGCCGCGAGTTGCAGTGCGCCGGCCATGACAATCTGCTTCTTGCCGCCGACTTCCCACACCACGGGCGTAGCATAGCTGCGCGTGAAGCCGTCGCGCGGTGTTTCCCAAACGGTTTCACCAGTTTCGGCGTCGATGGCGATCAAGAAGCTTTCGAGATCGTGGTCTTCGCAGAGAATGATCTTGCCGTCGAGGAGAATCGGTGAGCTGGACGAGCCGAACTCGTCGCGAAACGGTCCCATCCGCCGCGTCCAAACCGGGTCGCCGTCGGCGGTATAGCAAACCAGGCCATAGCTGCCGAAGAATGCGTAGACGTGACGACCATCGGAGGCCGGCGTCGACGAGGCGGGGCTGCCCTCGGGATGATTCTTCTCGAGTTCGTCGGCATGGACCGTTTGCTTCCACAGAACGTCGCCCGTCGCACGGTCGAGGCAGAGGGTCGAAAGGTCTCTGCCTTCATGCCCCGTCAAATAGATGTGTCCATCAACCAGCAGCGGCGTGGAATGGCCCGAGGGCAACGGCGTCTTCCACGCCAGGTGCTCGTCATCGAGTTCGGCCGGCAACGGCTGCTGGTCGCTGGCGGCGCATCCGTGGTCCTGGCGAAAGTAGTTGGCCTGCTGCCCAATGGTGGCTTCGGCCGCCGCGATGCAAGCAATCGCCAGCAGCGGGATTGCAAACTTCGACGTCATGAAAGATCCCTCGCGAGTGTCTGACTCGATTCCGCTACTCGCTACTGCGTCGCCAGGTCCTGCGCGGCGTTGATGAGCGAGCCGGGGATGGGGCCCAGGCCCAGCAGTTTGAGCGCTAGATTGCCGCCGTCGCCGTTGCGGATCGGCTGCAAGGGCGCGCCGGTGTAGTCGAGTCGATTGGTTTTCGGGTTGCGCGCGACGAGGTGTTGAGCTCGTACAGATCGCGGCCGGGCGCTACGCCGGCACCCCAGACATAGAACGGAATGGTGTAGTTGAGGACGTTGCTGTTGATGCCGTGGTTGAGGCCCAGCCCGCCGTGGTCGGCTGAAAGGATAATGGTCGTTTTGCCTTTGAGCCGCCCGTCGTGGGACACAAAGTCAAGGATGCGCCCGAGCTGGGTATCGACGTGGCTAAGTGCTTCCATATATTCGGGACTGCCCCAGCCCTTGGCGTGTCCAGCGGCGTCGGTGTCGGCATAGTGCAGGAACGTGTAGTTGAACGGGTTGGCCTTCATCTCTTCGATGAAGCGGTCCGTCATGGCCGTAGTGTCGCCGTCCTTTACATACAAGTCGATCTTGTCGCGGCCGTTGTCCTCGCCGGTGGTATCGGGCGCTCCATTTCGCTCGTCGAACGACTGGTCGTAGAGCACGAACTTGCTCTTGGAGGCAAGCATCGCCGTGCGCAGGCCGTTGTCGTGCGCCACGTCGAACGAACTGGAGACGTAGTCGTGACGATTGTTGTGCAGATTGCGATCGCCGGGATCGGAATTGATGGTCCACAGATGGCCGGCAATGGCGGCCGGATCGCCCGATCGATCTCGCACGGGACGGCCGGTGACCATGCAGGTGTGGTTGGGCAGCGTAATCGTGTAGTCGAAATCGGTGCGGGCGTTGTGCGTCCACGCGCCTTCTTTCTGCAAGCGCTCGAAGGTAGGAGCCTTGCCGTCGGCCATTGCGGCCTCCAGATACTTCGGCCCTAAACCGTCGACGCTGATTTGAATGACGTATTCGGCGGGCGCCTCGGTAGCAAGAACGTCAGACGCTGCGGCCGAGCACAACAAGACGCTGGCAATGACGAACACGAAGCCGGCATTACCAGCCGACAGGACTGTTGAATTCTTCAAGGTAGGCCTCGATGGTCTGACAGATGGTAGTTGCGGTGGGAGCGCACGCCAACATGCGCTATCCGTTTATTCTATCTGGCGAAGTGGCGATTTCATACGTTGGCGGGCGTCGCCCAATGGCCGCCGTCACGGTATTTGCGGCGCACCAGGGCGGCGGCGTCCGAGTTGTTGGTCACGCGCTCGCTGGCGGGGTCGAACTCCAACTCGCCGCTCACCCGGGTGGCGATGTTGCCCAAGTGGCACAAGGCGCTCGAACGGTGGTTGACTTCGATATCGGCGTTCGGCCGGTCGCCCGATTTGACGCAGGTGATGAAGTTGTCGTGGTGGGCCTGCAAATCAGGCTCGCCCGTGGTCACCTCCTCGATCAGCTTGTTGCGGGGTCCGAAGATCTTGTAGCCGCCCCGCTTGCCCAAGAGCATCATGCCCTGGGTGCCGTAGAACGCGTCGCCATTCTCGAATCCTTCCTGCACGTAGGGCGACCAGATGCGTTGCTCGAAGATGAGCTGTCGTTTGTGGCCGATCTTGCCGTCGCCCGGATACTCGAAGACGACGTACTGCGTGTCGGCGTGCTGCTGATCGTCGTCGAAGAAGTATTTGCCACCCAGGGCGGCGATCGAGGAGGGCAACGTCTCGGTGCCCAACCCCCACAGCGCGATGTCGATGTCGTGTACTCCGTCGTTGCCCATGTCGCCGCAGCCGAAGTTGTACCACCAGCGCCAGATGCTGGGCAGCAAGTTTTCCTGGTAGGGCATCATTTCGGCCGGACCGACCCACAGGTCGTAATCGAGGGTCGACGGCGGATCGCGGGGCTGCTTCTTGCCGATCGAACTGCGGCGCTGGCTGTTCCACGCCTTGGAGACCAGCACGTCGCCGATGACGCCTTCGCGCAGCTTGCCAACGCCCTCGATCACGTGGGCCGTGCTGCGGCTTTGGGTGCCCACTTGCACGACTTTGTCGTTGCGCCGCGATGCCTCGATCATCAAACGCCCTTCGCGCAAATTGTGCGCGCAGGGCTTTTCGACATACACATGCTTGCCGGCGTCGCAAGCCAAAATCGTGGCCGGACCATGCCAGTGGTCGGGCGTGGCAATCCACACCGCGTCGACCGACTTGTCGTCGAGTATCTGCCGCATGTCCTTGACGGCCTTGGGCGTGGCGCTGCCGTTGTCTTCGGCGCGTTTGACGGCGCCGGCCAGTCGCGTCTCGTCGACGTCGCACAGGTACGCCAGGTCGGTTCCCTTGTTCTTGGCCAATAGCTCGACGTGGTGGCTGCCCATGCCACCGGGGCCGATGACGGCAACCTTCAGGCGGTCGTTGGCACTTTTTGCGTCGGCGGCTTCGGCCCAGGCCAACACGGACGCTGCGGCGGCAGTGCTGGCGGCGCTTCGTTTGAGGAACTCTCGGCGATCGTGCGGGGACATGGTGGGCCTCTTGCGGGTTTGGGGGAATGATGCCGTGGGGAATGGAGCCGCTGGACAGTTGAATCAACGCTGGTGGGGTGCCGGCGGCGACTACTCGAGCAGGTACTTCTTCACAAACAGGATCGTGGCATGGAACTGAAAGTCCGCGTTCTTCTTCTTGGCAAAGCCGTGGCCTTCGTCTTCGGCCATGAGATACCAAACCGGCGTGTCGTTGTTGCGCAGGGTTTCGACGATTTGCACCGACTCGCTCAACGGCACGCGGGGATCGTTCTTGCCTTGCACGACGAACAGCGGCTTTTTGATCTTGTCTGCGTGGTTCAAGGGGGCCGTCTCGTTCAAGAAGGCACGCATCTTCGGGTCGCGTTCGTCGCCGTATTCGGCGCGGCGCAGATCGCGGCGATAGTCTTCGGTGTTCTCCAGAAACGTGACCAGGTTCGAAATCCCCACCACGTCCAGGGCACAGCGAATGCGGTCGCTGTAGCGCGTGGCCACGGCCAGCGTCATGTGCCCTCCATAGCTGCCGCCGGTGACCATGATGCGACTGGCGTCCAAATCGTTGCTGGTTTGCATCCAGTCGAACAGCGCGGCAATGTCCTTGTAGGTGCCCTCTCGCAAAAACCCATTGTCGAGTTGCAAATACGATTTGCCATAGCCGTCCGATCCGCGCACGTTGGGATAAATGAGCGCGACGCCCAGCTCGTTCAGGAAATAGTTGTTGCGGCTGAGGAAGCCGGGACGCGATTGCCCCTCGGGTCCGCCGTGAATCACGACGATTACAGGGCGCTTGCCGGGGAACCTGGTGGGAGGATGATAAAGAAACCCGGAGATCTCACGCCCATCGAACGATTTCCATTGGATCAGCTCGGGCTCGGAGAACTTGTCGGCGTCGAGCCCGCCGGTTTCGCTCTTGGTCCAGCGATCGACCTTGCCCGTGGTGATGTCCAACGAATAGACATCGGCCGGCGAACGGGCCGAGGTCATCACAAAGCCGAGATCGCGATTGTTGTCGTGCCATTCGACGCCGCCGATCACCGCCGAGGGGAGTTTCGGCAGCGGCAATTCCTGCTTCGTCTCGACGTTGAGCACGTGCAATCGGCTGATGCCGTTTTCGTTGGTGACGAAGGCCAGCAACTTGCGATCGTGCGACAAGTCGGCGCTTTCGACATCCCAGGGAATGTCGCCCGAGAGAACCGTTTCCTGCTTGCTATCGAGATCGATGTGCACCAGGCGGAGAAACTCCGCGTCATGGTCGGTGGCCGCATAGATGCCTTTGGCGTCGGCGGCGAAGGCGATGGGGCGATAGGCGATCTTTTCTGTGCTCTCCTTGGGAGTGACCAAGGTTTTCTTGCCGGTGGCCGCGTCGACCAGCCAGATGGTGCTCTGGTTGATCGAAACGTACTCGATCGCGAGAAGCTGCTTGTCGTCGGGCGACCAATCGACGGCGCTCCACCCGCCGCCCGGATTCTCCGCCAGCAGCCTGCTCGTCCGAGGATCGGCGGGATTCATCGTGTAGAAGTCCACGTCGGCGCCGGTGCGCTTCGTCGAGCCGTAGACGATTTGATCGCCGGCGTTGGACCACGTGCCGCCGGTGTTGCGCGACTTGCCGTCGGTGAGCATCGTGGCCTGGCCATCGCCCAAGTCGTAGCGAAACAATTGAAAGAACTCGCTGCCGCCGGTGTCTTTCGAGAAGAGAAAATAGTCCGGCTTGCTGGGATGGTATGAAGCTCCACCGACGCGGTCGGCGAAGAACGTGGTCTGCTCGCGGGCGGCGCCGGGTGCGGCCACGTGGTGCACCTGGTTGGTGTCGCCAAAGCGCGTCGAAATGAGCATCTCGCGCTCGGTCGGATGCCAACTCGACAAGCTGGCAGAGCGGAATTCGGTATAGCGATCGGCGGCTTCGGCCAGGCTGGCGGGAATTGGCGGGATGCCCTCGACAACCAGGTTGTCGCCCGGAGTGAGCACGGCCACCTCTTCGGCTCGCAGCACAATTGCGGTTAGCAGGCAGATAGCACAGGCAATGCCAAATAATTTCATCGCCTTCCCCTTGTGTCGCCTGGCCCTTGTGTCGCCTGGCCCTTGTGTCGCCTGGAAAGTCATTTGGCTCGCGGCCGCGCGAGCGGACGCATCGCTTGAGCTTAAGGGGGTGGCCCGCCGGATGCAATGGTTGCCCGCCGAGCCGCCCGGCCTTATCCAAATGGGTGTAACTCGCATTCCTCGCGTGGTAGCAGGTGGATTCACAAGGAGTTGCGGCAAGTGCTAGCGTGAAGGTGAAGAAGAGGGCCTCCGCGGGTAGAACGGATTGTGATTGCAGTCCTTCCCACCCATCCAGGAGGCCCGGCCATGATCGTCGCACGGGAGCAAGCGTTTCTCAAGGCGCAACGGCAATTCCAGGCGTTGGAAATGTACGTCGAACGCGCGGCCGACGGCGGCCAGCGGATCGATCAAGTGGAACGTGAACTGTTCGGCCGGCTGCTGGCGCTGGGACACACGCTGCTGTCGGCCTTCGTGGCCGCCGCGGGGGATGGCGACGCGGGCGCGACACTGGAAACCACCCAAGGCCGCACGGTCCGCCGTTTGCAAGGCCGGCACGTGCGCCGCTACCTGTCGATCTTCGGCGAACTGTTGATCGGCCGCTACGTCTACGCGGCGCGGGAAGGGCAGAAAGTCGAGCGGGCGCCCTTGGACGAGCGGCTGGGGCTGCCGGCCGGCGAGTTCTCCTACGTCCTGGAAGACTGGCTCGAGCGGCTGTGCGTCAAGGAGTCGTTTCACGAAGCGGTGTCCGATCTGCACGCGTGGTTGGGTGTCGCGCCGAGTGAACGGGCGGCCGAGCAGATGAACCAGCAGATGGCCCAGCACGTCGAAGCCTTCCAGTTCGAGCGCGCCGCGCCGCCGGCCGACGAAGAGGCCGAGATCCTGGTAGCCACGGCCGACGGCAAAGGGGTGCCGATGCGCCGCCCGCTGGAAGAGCGGGTCCGCCGCGGACCGCGTCGCGGCAAAGGCGAAAAAGCGAACAAGAAACAGATGGCCTACGTGGGCGCGGTGTATACGATCGACCCCTTTCGCCGCACGGCCGACGACGTGCTCGACGAACTGGACCGGAAAGAACGCGCTGCCGAGCGGCCCGCGCCGCAACACAAGCAGGTTTGGGCCGAGATGACCCGCGTGCGGGAAGGAGAATCGTGTACGGGACGCGAACGTCTGTTTGTCGAGATGGCGGTGGCCTGTCACGAGCGCGACCCACAGCGCGCCAAGACACTGGTCTGCCTGATGGACGGCGAGAAGGCGCTGTGGGAGGTGCAGCGCGAGTGGCTGCCGCGGGCGGTCTGCATCCTGGACTTGTTCCACGTGCTGGAGCGGTTGTGGCAGGTGGCCCACGTGTTCCACCGCGAAGGCAGCCGTGAGGCGGCTCAGTTTGTCACGCGGCACTTGCGGCTGTTGCTGGAAGGCAAGGTGGGTTATGTCATCGGTCGCTTCAAACGACTCCGCGACGAACACGCGCTACATGGCTCGCGGCGGCGCGTCGTCTCGGCGGCCATCGGCTACTACGCAAACAACCGCCGGCACATGCGCTACGACGAGTACCTGGCGGCCGGCTACCCCATCGGCAGCGGCGTGGCCGAAGGCGCTTGCCGCCACGTGGTCAAGGATCGCCTGGAACAAACCGGCATGCGCTGGACGGTCGCCGGCGCAAGCGATGCTCCACCTGCGCGCCACCTACCTCAACGGACAATGGAACGACTTCCTGAACTACCGCATTGAAACTGAACAAACCAAGCTATACCGGCGCTCCGCGGCATAGAGATCTGCGAGTTACACCCTATCCAAATGCACGCTCCACGATTTACATCGACCGGCCGCAAAACTATGTTAGGAAACAGCGGCGCGCGGCACGCACAGTAGCAATTTCTTGCGAGGACAACCCATCATGACGCGGTTTGCATTCTTCCTTTGCGCATGGCTCGGTTGCACGTTGGCGTTGGCCGACGAAGCCGCTAACTTCAAAGTCGGCACGGCCAGTCGCGATATCACGCCGCAAGCGCCCACGCCGATGTGGGGCTATGGCGCACGTCATGCGCCGTTGTCGCAGGGCGTGCTCGATCCGTTGATGGCCAAGGCGGTCGTGATCGAAGCGGGCGACAAGCGACTGGCGATCGTGGGACTCGACATCGGTCGTGGCCCCACCCGCGCGATGATGGAACAAATTCGCAAAGACGTGGCCGAACAGGCCGACGTGGACTACGTGCTCATCAGCGGAAGCCATACGCACCACGGTCCCGTGATCGAATTGACCGACCGTGAAGGCTTTGGCAAGGGCACGTTCGACGATGCCGTGGCATACGCCAAGCGGCTGCCGGTGTTGTTGACCGAGGCGATCGTTGAAGCGGCAAACAGCGCCGTGCCGGCCAAGATCGGTGTGGCCAAGAAGGACCTGGGATTGAATCGCAACCGGCACACCAAGCGGCAGCCCAAGCCGACCGATCCGGAGTTGGCAGTCATTCGCTTCGACACGCTGGAGGGCAAGCCGCTAGCGGTGGTCGTCAACTACGCGGCGCATCCGGTAACCCTGCCGGGCGAGGTGCTCAAGTTTTCGCGCGATTATCCGGGGCCGCTGCAGGACCGCGTCGAATCGGCGCTCAAGACGCACTGCGTCTTCATGGAGGGCGCGGCTGGCGACATGAGCCCCAACCGGGGCGACCTCGATACCAAGGGCTTCGGCGAAACTCTGGGCGACCACGCGGTCGCGCTGGCGCAATCGATCGAAACGAAAGTGCCCCAAGTGCCATCGATCGACGCCAAGATCAACCGCTTCAATTTCATCAGCCGCGTCAACTTTTCCAATCCGCTGGTGACGACCATGTTTGAGCGGGCGTTCTTTCCGGAGTTGGTCCGGAATTTCGTGGAGGAGTTTCGCAATGGCGTCTCGCCCGAGTTGTCGACCGTGTTGCTAAACGGCGATCTGGCGCTGGTGGGCGGATCGGGCGAGTTCTTTTGCAACCACTCCAACCGGCTGAAAGAGCGTGCCTACATTCCCAACCTGCTGTTCTTCGGCTACTGCAACGGCCACGACATGTACTTCCCGACGATCGAAGCGGCCAGCGAAGGTGGCTACGGAGGCGACGCCTCGGTCTCGCCGGTGCAGATCGGCGGCGGCGAAATCATGATGAACCAGGCGCTGGTCAACCTGTACACCATGATGAAGAAGTTTCCGCCCGAGACGGCCCAGTGACGTGGATCGTTGTCGTGACTCCGGAAACCCCGGTCAAGCTATCGGGCCGCGTCGGTGCAACCATCGCCATGTGATTTATGGCGAGTTCTTTGCCTTCGCATCCGCCAAGGGATGCAACTCGATCTTCGCCAAATCGATCGCGCCTTGATAGCGGGCGGTCAGGTCGAAGCCCAGGCCCGTGTAGTGCCCCGCGGTGATGGATCTTCCATCGGTCGCAGGCAGTGTGATCATGCGCTCGAAGCGCTGCCACTTGCCGTTCAGATGGCAGATGGCTTCGGCACGAGGCGCTCCTTGCGCGACGGCTACGACCCCCGGCTTGCCAGAGGGCTCGAACAGCTCGTAGCCTTTGCCCTTCACGGCGACGATGCCCTGAGTTTCCGAGTCGTAGCTGTGCCACATGATGGGAATCACGTCGACCGGCGCGCCGATCGCGCACCCATAGAAGCTCAACATCAGTGTCTGTCTGGCATAGCGGCGTACGTCCTTGATGCTGAAGTTCTCGAGGAAGCTGCAGCGATAGCCGGGCACGTGGTGGGCTTCGCCGGGCCAATCGTCGGACGGCGGCTCGTGCCACGTGACGCGCAGATGCTGCTTTGGATTGCCGGGCACGTCGGTTTGATCCGCCGGGAATGGCACGACGTCGTAAGTGGCCGTGGCGCCGACGCCGGGTCCGCCGTACCAGTGTTCTGGAATGCTGTTGGGCGGCACGCCGACGCTGGTCGTCGTGACGCCTTTACCGGCATAGCCCGGCCAGGAACTGAAGTCTCCGTTGCGGAACTCGGCGTCGGGGTCGATCGCTTGCGTGCTGTCGGCTGGCTGCCGCTCGTCCGTGGCGCTGGCCGCGGAGGCCGTTTTCGACGCTAGCGGCAGATCGAAGTAGCGGATGGCGCGGCTGTCGACTTCCGTGTCGATGTCGCTCGAATCGATCAGCAGCCGATCGCCGAACAATTCGGCGGTCACGATGCCGCCTTGCGGATTTGTCACCAGGAACTCGGCCGGATGCACGAAGACGATATAGACACCGTTTTCGCGCGAGCGGGCTTGAAGTATCGGGTCGTTCTTCTGCGGCCCGAACATGCCGCCCGACGGACAAATTAGAAAGTCGGCGCCGGCGGCACAGAATCGCTGCACGATGTCCGGCTCGGTGCGATCCGCGCAGATCATCACGCCCAGATTGCCGTACGGCGTTTTCCAGATGCGGGAATGGCTGCCCGGCGTGTTGCGCACCCGTTCGTGTCCGAGCTTCTGCTTGCGATATTTGCCCACCAGCCTGCCGTCGGGTCCGAGTACGACGGCCGTGTTGTAGCGGGCGTCGCCATCCGCTTCGAGCATGCCGGCAATCAAGTGAATGTCGAGGTCATCGGCCAGTTGAAGCAGCCGATTGAAATACGGCCCACCCGGAATCCGCTCGCCCAGGGCGCGGTACGCGTCGAGCGGAATGGACTTGTCGGCAATGGCGTAGCCATCGAGAAAACATTCGGTCGTGCAAACGATCTTGGCGCCGCCGGCGGCGGCCTGGCGGATCATCAGCTCGGCACGTCGGTAGTTCGCGTCCTTGTCGGTGCGAATCCATTTGAGCACGATGCCGGCCACGCGCACGGTGTCTGTGGCCACGGGGTTGGCAGGCGCCAAAGTGCCCGCTGTCTCGGCGGCGTGTACGGGCGGGCACAGCGATAGCACGCCGACGCACACGTTCATCAACAGCGAAATGGAAGCGCCAAAGGGTCGCGGCATTTCGTAATACCTCCGCAGTGCGAGCTTTACTCTCGCCCAGCATCGTAACTCGCAAACCGCGGGATCGAAAGCGGTCCGGCTCGTTGGTGTTACGGCAACCACGCGTCGAAACATCACGATCCCCGAAACCCACGGGATGCGCGGTGCTTTGCCTGGCGTGCGAACGCGGGCTACAATCTTGGTATCGGTTGCGGCCGGCCCCCCAACGCGTCGCGACAAGCTTCTGCATCCACGTTTCTTACCTATGAGGGGTCCACACATGCACAGCCGTGACGTGATCGCGCGTTTCCGCGGGTTGGTTGCCGCGTTGGCAATCGTGCTGGTCGGGGTTTCGCTGGCCCAGGCCGATACACCGCCGCGCTGGAAGTTCAAGACAGGCGAGACACTCAATTACGTCCTCGAACGCAACGTCGACGGACAAATGAAACTGGCCGGCAACCCGATCGGCATCAAGATGGGCATGACGTTCGACACCACTTGGAAGTGCACCGGCGTGCAGGACGACGGCACGGCCGCTTTGGAGCAAACGGTCGACCGGATTCAGATCTCGATGGCTTCGCCGCTGTCGGGCGAGATCAAATACGATTCGGCGGTCGGCGCCGCGCCGAGCGGGCCACTGGGCGCCATGCTGGGTCCGATGATCAACGGACTGTTGAACCAGCCCATCAAGCTGAACGTCTCGCCGCTGGGCGAAGTGAGCGACATCGATCTGCCTGAAAAGTTGAAAGAGGAATTCGCCAAACAGAAGGAAGTCGGCCAGAATCGGCGGAGCGGAATGGGCATCGGCGGCAACGCGTTCAGCGAAGAAGCCATCGAGAAACTGGTGGAGCAAGCCGTGATGCCCTTGCCCGAGTCGGCCGAAGAGGGCACCACCTGGACGCAAGCGTTCGAGAACGAATTGCCCATGCTGGGCACCGAATTCTCGGAAACCACGTTTTCAATCGGCGGCGATGAAACCGTCGATGGCAAGAAACTGGTAAAGATCGAGGCCACGACCGAGCTGCTCTTCGAGCCGGCCGTGGAGCCGCGCATGGAGATGGAGATCCTCGAGCAAGACAGCACCACGACGGCCTACTTCGACAAGGACGCGGGCCATCTGGTGAAGTCCGAAGGCACGCAAAAGGCCGTCAAGGAAATCAGCGGTCAGCAAGAGATCTCGCAGGACATGACCGAGACGTTCAAGATGTATCTGGGCAAGAGTCCGGCTGCCGCGGAAAAGAAGGCCGAAGAAAAGCCGGCGGCGAAGTAGCATCGCGCCATTCGAGCGACTAGACTACGCTGGCCAATCTGGGCCGGCCAACGAGCCGTCGCCCCCAGCGGTGGCTCGTGCCGGGGCTGGCAGCCCAGTGCGCTCGATGATGGATCGCGCGTCGCTGACTGAGCTGACGGGGGCACCAAAAACGTGAGTGCCGCGAGCGTCTTAAGGGCGCTCGCGGCACTCCACTTGCCCCCACCCCCCAGGTGGGTTTCCTCATGGATCGTTAGATCACTTCCGTGCCACCGCGTCGCCGTTGCCGGCCATCAGGTGAGCAATTTGCTCCAGCAGCTTCTCGGCTTCTGGCGGAAAACCACCGGCCTCCGCGCTCCAGAAGTTGATCGTCGCTTTGTGTCCTTTGTACGTGATGGGCACGTGCATGCTCGAACGAATGTCCTTGCTGGCCATGCCCGCCATGATCGAACCGTGTGTGCCCGAGAGTGTCTCGTTGACCACGACCTTGTCGCCCAGGGCATAGTCGGCCAGCGACTGTCCCTTGATGCGCATCACGGTCGAGGTGCTGCGGAACGAAGTCTTCAGGCCGAGTTGCTCCATCAGCAGCTTCAGCCGCAAGCGATCTTTCTCCACGCTGGTCAAGCATATCCGATCCACCTGCGGCACCAACTCGAAGAGTTGATAGCTGAAGCGTTCGAAAGCCTTGGGGTCGTCAAGCGCGGTCGTGGCCATCTCGCGAATCTGATCGTCGATCTTGATGGTGTCGGCCGCAGCCAGGAACTCTTTGACGCGCAATGAGCCGGCGGTAGCAGGTTGCGTCAGATCCTGGTCCGCCAGCGACATCTCGAACCAGCCGAACATCATTTCTTCCCAGGTCTGCTCGCCCCAGGTCACTTCCTTCGACGGATCGGGATTGCCGTAGTTGTCTTCGGAGTTGTCGAAGTGCGCGACGCAGTACAGTTTGCTGCCCCGCGGCACTTGCTTCGGCTCGGCCAATTCATACGTGGTCTGCCAGCCAAAGTCATATTGCGGCACCCACAGCAGGGTTTCGCGCTTGCCGTCCGGGTAGATCAGGTCGTAGCGAAAGTCTTTTCCGCGAACGTGCATGTGCGGCGAAACCGTGAGCAGGATCGAGTTCTTGCGGAAGACGAATTCAGACTCCACCTCGTAGTTCGGATCTCCGGGAGGAATCTTGAACGTGAAGTTGCCGGCGTTCTGCACGGCGACTTCTTTCCGCACGGTTTTGGGGTCGGCCCACTTGAAGCCCACATAGCTAAGATCGGTTTGCGCCGTGCCGTTGGGCGTATAGTGCATCTCGAACAGCAGCTTCGAGCCGGCTTGGATGTAGCGTCCCAAGCCTTCTTCGAGAACTTGCGGACGCAATCCCGGCGCGAACGCGCCGAGCCAGTTGCTGCGCAAACGGCCCGCTTGCCCGCTGGGAGTCACTCCCGGCGGCACCAGGTAGACGATGATGTGATGCACCACGGCCGTATTGCCGGGCACGCATTCCATCGCTTGCACCCACTTGTCCTCGGTGAAGCCCGGGTCGACCACGAACCGCTGGTACTCGACCGTGCCGGTGGCCGGCACCTGGTAGGGCTCGTCGGCCATCTTGATGACGACGTCCGGCTTGGGGATCTGCCAACCGGTGGCGAACCGCGGCGCCGGCGGCAGCTCGCTCGGATCGCCCTCCGGAGCGCCGTTCTCCACCCACGTGTTGATTTGAGCAAGTTCTTCATCGCTCAGGCGGGCGTCGTTGGAGAAGTGGCCAATCGCGGGATCGGCGTGCCAGGGCGGCATGCGGCGTTCGTTGGTCACTTCGCGAATCATGTCGGCCCAGCCCACCGCGTCTTCGTACGAGGTGAGCGTGAAGGGACCGATCTGACCTTCGCGATGACAGAACACGCAGTTGTCGTTGAAGATCTTGGCGATATGCTTCGAGTAAGTGATTTCGCTGTTGGCGACCGGCTCTTTGATGCGGCCAATGTGACAGCCTTGGCTGGCCATCACAGGGTGCGTCACCGGCCGGCCGGCCGCAACCTCGGCAATCGCGTCGGCCAGATCGCGCTGCACTGGCTGCTCGCGCTGATAGCCGACGAAGCCTTCGCCGAAACCGTACTGGTCGTCGATGCGGCCCCAGTAGCGAACCACACGGTCGCCATCGAGCAGGAACACTTCCGGCGTGCGGACGGCGCCGAACTGGTCGGCGACCACGTTGCCGGCGTCTTTCAGCAACGGAAATTCAATTTCATTGATCCGCGCGAAGTGGGCTAACTCGGTGATCGAGTCCTGCCGGTTCGAGTCGATGCCGATGAACGCCACTCCCTGCTCTTCGAACTCGGCGGCCAGCTCGGCCAGGCGCGGGGCGTACAACTTGGCCAGCGGGCACTGTGTGCCCAGGAATGCCACCACCACCTGCTTGCTGTCGGCAAAGTCCGCAAGCGAAACCTCCTTCCCACGGAAGTCCTGCGCGGTGAAGTCATTGATCTTCTTGCCCACCGGCGAAGCGTCTTCCCCCGCGACGGCGAGGGGGCTGGCGGTCACGATGGCCGCAAGGGTCAACATGGAAAGCACGGTTTTGCCCATTTGTCCTTTAACCTCCAGTGCAATGTGGCGGCGGCGTTCTTTTTGTTGCTCGCTCAAGAAACGCTTGTCCGCCGGAGATGCTTGATCCTATATCTCACAGGGTCGTACGGTCGAATGCACGTCAATCGCCTTGGAATTGAACTCGCCGCAGGGAAACAAGTTGTCTGGTTACATATCCGCTTGGGGCGTGTCTTCCTCGCTAGCCCAGGTGCCGGGTGTTTCGATGCCCAGGTAGCACAGGAACATGCGCGTAAGCTCTTCGCTCAATTGTTCGCTGGTGAGCGTGAGCTTGGAGCGCTGCATGTCACCGTGAAACGTCGTCAGGTCGAGAATGTCGAATGCGGCCCGCAGTCCGAAGTCGATGGCCAACACGGGGTCGGGATGCTTGATTTCGTGCCGGCGCGGCAGCAGCAGAGCGATCAACCGTTCGGAGATTTCGCGCCCGACACGAATGCCCCGTTCGGCAAATTGTTCGTCGTTGCATCCGCGTAGCATGAACGCCCGCAACAAGCCCCGTTTCTGTTCGTACACGTGCACCAGAAACGGCAACGCGGTGGAAAGGATCTCGGCGATCGACGAACCTTCCCAGCGGGCCGGATCGAGCACGGCCTCGGTCGTGGCCATGGCCTGCTCGCAGAAACGCTCGTGCAGCACGACCAGCAGGGAGTCTTTGTCGTTGAAGCGGGCGTAGAGGGCTCCGACCGACGATTTGGCGCGCCGCACGATCTCGGAAACGGTGGCGTTGTCGAAGCCCTTTTCGGAAAGGACCTCTTCGGCCGCTTCGAGAATTCGCTCGAGCGTTTCCTGGCTCCGCGCCTGATGGATAGGCCGGACCCATTCGATGTGTGTGTGGGCAGCAGTCAAACCGAATCTCCGCGCGTATAAAGAGAACGAGAATTCCCGTTCTGTTGATTCGTCGAGAAAAAGGCGTCACCTGAACTAGAATTCTGATTCTCTTTATAAGTGGTGTGCCCCCTCCTGTCAAGGTTTTTTACGGAAACGGGGTTCACGGCAAGATGCTGAAGACGGGGGAAAGTCCCCTAAAACCGCAAACCGGCAATTGGGCCGCAACATGCCCTATGGGCTTGGCAGACCCAAGAATCCGCTTCATATTGCCGGATGGCGCGCTTATTTCCGCTTGCGCCGCTGCCGCTCGTAGCGGACCCGACAGCCAATCGCCGGCGCCTCGGCTGTCTCCGGGGCATTGCCTGCCAGCACGGCTTTGACCGCCGGCTCCAGGTAGTTGATCTTCACCATGTCTTCCAGGCTGCTGTCGTCCATGCCGCCCATGTAGGCGATCTTGCGGTCCTTATCCAGCACGAAGAACTCGGGCGTGAAGTTGGCACCAAAGTCACGGCCGATCTGCTGCGTTTCGTCGAACAGGTACGGAAAGTCAAAGCCCTTGGACTCGGCCCGCTCGCGCATCTCGGGGAGCAAGTCCTCGGGCACCTTATTGACGTTGATGGCCACCAGGGCGACTTTCGAATCCGCGCCGGCGTACTTTTTCGAAAACGCCAGGATACGGTCCTCGTAATCGGTGGCCACTGGGCAGCTATTGCAGGTGAACACGACCACGACGACCTCCTTGTCGGCCAGATCGGCCAGCGAGTGCTTCTTGCCGTCGACGCCCACCAAGTCTTTCCAAGCCGGCGCCGGATCGCCGATGTTCAACACGTCGTTGTATTTACCGGCCCAGGCGGGCACGGCGGACACGGCGACGAAGAATGTTAGACACATGGCAGATGTGCTGCGGATCATGGCGCGTTCCAGAGTTTTGATTTTAGTGCTCAGTCGGAATCTGCGTGGTAGCTGGCATTCGCGATTATCCTCGCTCATGTGGTCAGGTCAACAAACGCTCCCCATGCTTGCGTTTGCCCGCGGCAATGGACAGAATCGCGCACCTCGCCGTTCCAGTGTCCGCACTGAGGAGCCAGGCCAATGTCGGAAATGCTGCGCATCGCCAAGCAACTCGAAAGGACCTTTACGGGCACGGGCCGGCAGTGGATATTGCAATTCTTAAGAAGTTGTCATCGCGGTAGCTGAATCCCGGCTGGTTGCGGCGGTCGCTTTGACTGGCTGCTGGCGGTGAGCCCCTTGACGCGCGGTCCACGTCGCTAGAATGTGGGCAACGGCGATCCCGCGCGAAGAACGTCGCGCCCTGATTTCCACGATCGACAAAACGCCAACAGGAGAAAAACGGATGCTACGCACAGCACTACGGATTGGAGCAGTCGTTGTCGTACTCAGCCTGGCCGCTCAACAGGCCGATGCCTTTGGTCACCGCTGCCGCGGATGGGGCGGCGGCTGCGGCTATGGAGGTTGCTATGCCGGCTATGGATACGGTGGCTATGGATACGGAGGTTGGGGTTACGGCGGATGGGGTTACGGAGGTTGGGGCTACGGCGCGGTTCGCTCGCCGGCCGGCTATCTGGCAGACTCCGCGTCGCCGGCGACCGCGGTCGCCACGTCCACCGTGGATAATAGCGCCATGTTGACCGTGAGCGTGCCGGCGGACGCGAAAGTCTTTGTCAACGGCCACGCCACGACGAGCACGGGTGCGAACCGCAATTACATTTCGCGCGATCTCAAGCCAGGCGCGACCTACACGTACCACGTGCGCGCCGAATTCACCCGCGAAGGCCAGCCGGTGTCCGAAGAGCAAACCGTGCAACTCGGCGTGGGCCAAACCCGCGCCCTGGCATTCGACGGCGGCCAACAAGCGCCGATCGCCAGTACGGCGCGACGCTGAGCGCGAGCGATTCGGTATGAAATCGGAACTGAGCTGTGCCACATTGAGTTGTGGCACGAATCGTTCATGTATTTCGGCACCTTGCTCGTGCGCGCGGCTCTGCCTTTTACTCCTCCTGCACGGCGTAGCCTTCTACCTTGTCCCACATTATCGAAATAACGCCGCTTGTAGTTTGAATCGCGATGCAGGGATCGCTATAGAGCAAATAGCCACTTGAGCCGCTTCGACCATGGTTCGCGAGCACTCGCCATTGTTGTGGAATCGGCACCCTGATGCCCTCAATTCGATCTAATTCGATAAAACTGCCGCTGTTTCTCAGCGCTATGCATGCCTGATAGAAGCCTTCAAGTTGGGACATCGCTTTGTTAGCCATTTGCTGACTGACGGCCCCCTCGACCATGCCGAGAATTAGTGCACGGCTTACGACGGATGTGAATGATCCAAGGAAGAATAGACCGCTTTGAAACCCAGAGAAGTTTCGCTCGATTTCCGACTTTAGTTTCTCTGCCTCACGAATTCTTGCGATGTCAAACATCAGAACGGCAGTGCTGATGTACTCAGTGCCGGAAACCATCTTGATCTTCGCACTGCGAACCTTACGCTTCTTCACACTCGGATCGTTTTCGCGCGAGAGCGATCCGCTCGCCGCGTTAACTATTGTTGGTCCTGCGCTTTCATCGTCGACAAGGTCAGTTGTGACAGGGAACGACTTTCCGCACGACGGACACACACTTAGCGTCCCCAAAATTTTGTCGGTGTAGTTGAGGCCAGGGCCGGCGCGCACTTTGGGGGATTTAGGCTGGCGCGGCAAACGTTGATTTGCTAGACCAGAGTCCGTGAGTATGGGCGGCAAGGCCGCGGTTTGCAGTTCGTTCACGGAGGTCACTCATGGCTGTGCAAGTAAGACCGGATATCAGGAGCATCAAGCATCATTTTGCGGAGCTTCGTGATCCGCGTTCTACGATCAATCGTCGGCATCTGCTGGTCGACGTGGTGGTGATTTCGCTGTGCGGCGTGTTGGCCGGCGCCGATGGCCCGGTGGCGATTGAAGTCTGGGCGAAGGCGAATCGCAACTGGCTGCGACGACATCTGAAACTGCCGCATGGCATACCATCGCACGACACGCTCCGGCGGTTCTTGGAACGCGTCGATCCGCAAGCGTTTCAGCGCTCGTTTACCGCCTGGATCGAGTCGCTGCTGATTCCCGATTCCGAAGGGGCGCGGCTGCTGAACATCGACGGTAAGACGTTGCGTCGGTCGCACGATCGCAAACGCGGGCTGGGTCCGTTGCACCTGGTCAGCGTGTGGGCCAGCGAACAAGGCCTGACGTTGGGCCAAGTCGCCACCGAGGAAAAATCGAACGAAATCACGGCGATTCCCGCGGTGTTGGACCTGGTCGACGTGAAGGGCGCGATCGTGACCATCGACGCGATGGGCTGTCAGAAGGCGATCGCCGAGAAGATTATCGAGCGAGGCGGCGACTACGTCGTGCCCGTCAAAGGTAATCAAGGGAATCTCGAACAAGCCGTCGAGGCATTCTTCGACGAGCATCTGGAAGACGACTTCGCGCGAGTCAAAGTGAGCCGCTTCGAGACCGAAGAGAAACGGCACGGCCGCATCGAACGTCGCACGTACCTGCAAGTCAACGTGCCGCTCGCGCTCGCTGGCCGCCAGGAGTGGGCTGGACTTCGCACCCTGGGAATTGCCATCAGGACCCGTGAAATCGCGGGCCAAGAGACGGGCGAAGTGCAGTGCTACATCAGCAGCATGAAGCGCAACGCGAAGCAGTTCGCCCGCGCGTCGCGAGGTCATTGGAGCATCGAGAACAGTTGCCATTGGAGCTTGGACATGACCTTCCGCGAAGACGAAAGCCGCGTCCGCAATCGCCGCTTGGCCGAGAGCCTGGCGTGGCTGCGGCGTTTCACGCTCTCGCTGCTCAAGCAACATCCCGATACCAAGAAAAGCCTGGTGATGAAACGACGCCTCGCCGGCTGGAGCACGACATTCCTGTCAGAAGTTCTTTTCGGAGTGCCAACTTAGTGTGCGCCGGCCCTGTAGTTGAGGCGTACCGCACAAAACGGGCATTTGAGTGTTGATCGCATCCACATCCCCTTACCGCGTCGAAGCATGAAGGTCAACCAAGTTTGAGTTATGAGCGTACTACTTCGCAAAGCGGGACGCAAAATGGACTAGATTACTCACCAATGTTTCGGTTCCCTCACTCCGCTCAATGCGCGCGTTCCAAGCCATTCGCTGCACACTATGCACAGGTTCCGCTGTGGCCGACTCCCGCTGGACCTAGTTTTAGCTACAATGGCACGCCATGGATCCCACCGGCCCCCTGCTTCCCGCCTTTGGCCAGCCGTCGCATGCGTTTTCGTTCTTGAACGCTCGCGTGCGCGATGGGCTCAATTTGGTTAGCCGGCGCAGCGTGTTGAAAGCCAGCCTGGCGGGGTTTGCCGGGTTGTCGTTTGCCGATGTGCTGCGCCAGCGGGCGCGGGCAGTTCAGGCGGGGGAACCTGCGCGCGACAACAAGGCCGTCATTCTGCTGTGGATGACGGGCGGGCCGAGCCACATTGATACGTGGGACGTCAAACCTGAGGCGCCGCGGGAGATTCGTGGGCCGTTTGGCGCCATTCGCACGAAGCTCCCGGGGATGTTGCTGTGCGAGTACTTGCCCAAGCAGGCGGCCTTGATGGACAAGCTGACCGTGATTCGCTCGGTCGACGCCCGGGGCAGCAATCACGAGCCGAATCAGGTGTTTCAAACGGGTAACACGGCGGCCGCGCCGCGGGTGAATCGCGAGGCCGAGCATTTTCCGGCCATCGCCTCGATCATTGCCCGGCATCGCGGGTTGCCCAATCGGGCGATGCCGCCCAACGTGGTGCTCAACATGCAGTCGCGTTCGCACGTGGCGTGGGGCGGGTATCTCGGCAAGCAATACGATCCGTTCCTGGGCAACCAGGCCGCAAGTCTCTTTCAGTTGCCGAGCGGGCTCGATCACGATCGCATCCGCCAGCGGCAATCGCTGGTGGAGCAGTTCGATCGGCTGCGGCGCGACTTGGATCTGGCCGGCTCGATGGCCGCCATGGATCGATTCGAACAGCAGGCGGTCGACATCGTGGTCGGTCGCAAGGCACAAGAGGTGTTCGACCTGGATCGCGAGCCGGCGCAGGTGCGAGAGCGCTATGGCGATCACAAATGGTGTCAGCAGGCATTGCTCGCCCGGCGGCTCGTTGAGACCGGCGTCAGCTTCGTGACGATCGATCTGTCGAACCATGGCGCCTCGGGCACGTGGGACACGCACGGCGACAACATTCCGCCCTACGGCGGCATCTGGAACGGTCTGCGCCCGCTGTTGCCGGTGTTCGATCACTTGCTCACCACGCTGGTTACCGATCTGGAAGTGCGCGGCTTGCTCGACGACGTGCTGGTGATCGCCATGGGCGAATTCGGCCGCACGCCTAAGATCGGCACGCAAGGATCGACCGACGGACGGGATCACTGGCCGGCCGTGATGTCGATGACCCTGGCCGGCGGCGGGCTGCGTCACGGCCAAGTGATTGGCTCGACGGAGCGCGACGGCGGACAGATCAAGGAACGACCGGTCACGCCCGGCGATCTGGCGGCGACGATCTATCGCCACATGGGCGTGCCGCTGGACGGGACGTATGCGGATCACCGCGGGCGGCCGCGATACTACGTCGAGAAGGGCGAGCCGATCGGGGAACTCGGGTGACGTTGGCGCGCGGTTTGGTTGCCGCTGCGGAGCCGCTAGCGAGTGGACGCGCGGGCGGCGGTTTTGGCGGTTGCGTAAGCAGCAGATCGATGCGCTACGCGGTTGTTTGGGCTCGGCGGCGGCGGGCCGAGATGAACGACCAGACGCACAGGCCGACGTAGATCAGGCAGACCAGTGCCATCAGAATCACGAGTCGCACCGGGCGGCTAATCGAAAGATCGTCGGACGCGGCCAGACCGAGTTTCATGAAGCCACGTCCGCCGGCCAGAATGAATCCGATCAAACCCAGCGCCGCGGCGGCGTGCATGGCGTGCATCCGCGCGCTGGCTTTGTGGGCCACGATGCCCAGCACGATGAACAATGCGCCGAAGCCGGCGGGGATCAACGCGGTCGGACTGGGATTGTCGCTGGCCGAGCCGAAATAGCCGAACAGTCCAATGGCGCACAGGATGACGCCGGTGGCAATGGTAACGTGATGCATCGTTTTTTCTCCTGGAGCCTGCAGTGCCTCATGCGTTGGCACGTGACAGGCGCTGAAGCTAGCCATTAGCGGCCAATGTGTCGAGACAGGTTCCCAGAGCACCGTGTAGCTGAAATTCGCAAGCAAGAATGTGTAGCTGAATTACCAAGAATTCAGCCCATTGCACATCGAAGTCTGGCCACTCCAGCTATGCAGTGGCTACTGAATTCTTGCGAATTCAGCGACACGGAAGGCTTGGCCGTGCGTTGACACTGGCGCGCATCGGCCGCTAGGCTGGGCGACTGCACTTTGACCGCCGCCGCCGAGGAATCTCCGCGAATGAGAGCCGTTGCCGTTACGCCAGGCAAGCCCAACAGCGTCCACCTGGCCGAATTGCCCAAGCCGCGGATCGGCGAAATGCCGGATGGCCGCGGCGTGCTGGTGCGGGTGCTGAAGATCGGCGTCGACGCGACCGACCGCGAGATCAACGAGGCCAAGTACGGCGCGGCGCCTCCCGGCTACGACTTTCTGGTGCTAGGGCACGAATCGTTCGGCATCGTGGAGGAAGTCGGCCCGGCCGTCACCCACGTCAAGCCGGGCGACTATGTGGCCGCCACGGTGCGCCGGCCCGGAGGATCGATCTACGACAAGATCGGCACCTCGGACATGACCAGCGAAGAGACGTACTACGAACGGGGCATCAACCTGTTGCACGGGTTCCTCACCGAGCACTACGTCGACGATGCCGAGTTCATCGTCAAGATGCCCCAGGGTCTGAAACACCTGCACGTGCTTGCCGAGCCGATGAGCTGCGCCACCAAGGCCGTGCAACAAGCCTTCGAAGTGCAGCGCCGCTTGCGCGTGTGGCGGCCGAACGTGGCCTACGTGATGGGCGCCGGCCAGATCGGATTGCTCAGCACGCTGGCGCTACGGTTGCGCGGCTTGGATGTCTATACGCTGGCACGCGGCGAACCGCCCTCTTTGAAAAGTGAGATCGTCGAAGCGATGGGCGCGCACTACGTCAGCACGAAGAACATGCCGCTCGACGAACTGCCCAAGCGCGTGGGCAAGGCCGATTTGATCATCGACGCCACCGGATCCAGTGCGATCGCCTTTGGCTGCATGCAACTGCTGGGGCACAACGGCGTGCTGGTGTGGACCAGCGTCACCGGCGGCCGCCAGCACGTGGAAGTGCCCTCGGACAAGGTGAACCTCGACTGGGTGCTGGGCAACAAGCTTTTGCTGGGCTCGGTCAACGCCAATCGTGACCATTTCGAGATGGGCATCAAGGACATGGCGCTGGGCGAAGTGATGTTTCCCGGCGTGATCGAACGAATATTGACCACGCCCATCGATGGACTGCACAATTACCAGCAGATGATGCAAGCGCTGGTTGACGATCCCACGGCGTTGAAGGTGTATGTGAACGTGGCGGAAGGTTGAGCGAGGCGTTTTGGATTTTTGATTCTGGATTTTGGATTGTGGGCGGATATGAGACGATTTTCTTTGGGTGGCATGGGCGTGGCGATGATGGTGGTCGTTGCGCTGGGGGTGGTCGACGTATTGTCGGCGGCCGAGGTTAAGGACGATGCGTTGCGCGTGATGACGTTCAATGTTCGCTATGGAACGGCCAACGACGGGGAGAACGCCTGGGACCAGCGTAAAAAACTGCTCGTGGACGTGATTCGCGAGTTTGATCCTGACTTGCTGGGCACGCAGGAAGTGTTGGCTTCTCAGGCCGACTTCCTGCAGGAGAAGCTCTCTGATTACGCGTTGGTGGGCGTGGGGCGCGACGACGGCAAGCGACAAGGCGAATTTTCCGCGGCGCTTTATAAGAAAAGCCGCTTCGATGCGCTCGACTCCGGCACATTCTGGTTGAGCGAGACGCCGGACGTGCCCGGCAGCAAGAGTTGGGACAGTTTGCTGCCGCGGATCGTCACCTGGGTGCGGCTGCGCGATCGAGAATCGCCCCAGCGCGAGCTGCTCTGGCTCAACACGCATTGGGACCACCGGGGACGGCAGGCGCGCGTCGAGAGCGGCAAGATGATTCGAAAGTTTATCGACGAACACGCCGGCGACGCGCTGGTGCTGGTGACCGGCGACTTGAACGTGAACGAGGATCACCCGGGCGTGCAGGCCATGCTGGCTGCGGAGTTCGTGCCGCGGTTGGCCGACTTGTATCGGCAGGCTCATCCGGAAGCCCGGCCCGACGAGTCGACGTTCGGCGGTTTTCGCGGCCAGACGCAGGGCAAGCGCATCGACTTCATCCTCGGCAGCGCCGAGTGCCGCGTGACGGACGCCGACATCGTCCGCACCAGCCGCGACGGCCGCTATCCGTCGGACCACTACCCAGTCACGGCCGTGGTGAAGCTGCCGCCGGTGAAGAAGTAGCGGCAAGTTCGGCCAGGGCGACGGTTTTTCTTCGCGGCCACGCCCAGATCAGTCGATAGCCGTAGGCGCGACCGGCTGCGCCATTGGCCAACGCGGCAAAGGCAATCGCCAGCGCGGCCGCGTGAAAGATGCACAGAACAATTGCCCAGGGAATTCGATTTTCGAATTGAAAATAGATAGTGCTAGTGCCCAGTGCAAAGAGTTCGCAGATTCCCGCGACGAACACGAATCGAACTAGCCGGCGCCGACGGCTCATTACGACAACCAGCAGCGAGATTCCCATCAGCCACATCGCACCGGTCACGATGGTCATCGACAAGACGAATACCAATACATTCACCTCGGGCGCCGCAATCCGCCCGGCTGCGATCGCGATGCCCACAAACGCCAAGATTCCGAACATATCCAGCAGTCGTAAAGACCGCTCAGGTTTTGGCTGCAGCAAGGGGTCGCGCGTGACCCGCATCCCAGCCCAGCGCCGCGCGATCCAAAACGGAATCTGCGCGAAGTAGAACAACATCAACCACACTGGAGCTGCCTCCAAGGCTTGCGCACAGATGGTCCACAAATCCACCTCAAGCATGCCCGTGCTGAGATAGCCAGACAGAGCAAACTGCATTTTCATTGGGACGGCGAGGGCAATTGCGGCGGCCATGAGAACGAGCGTGCCGGCCAGCCAACGCGTCGTGGTCTTACCCGGAAACAACGCCGTCCAAAGCCCCAGGATGACGGTCTGCGAAAACAAGCTGCCCACGAGCAGGGCGCTGGTCACTGGTATGGCATAGGTCAGCAGCGCCGGCCATATGCTGTTACTCTGCGCAACTGCCCACGTTTCGGAATCCGCCCAGACCAATACGCCAAGAACCGCCACGTCCAATAGCAGGTTGGCCGCGACTACGGCGCCGAAGAACGCCAGCGTGCGCGGCGCCCAGAGGTTGTCGGGGTCAGGTCGATTGGGCACCGATGGACTTTCATGGAGTTTCACTGCAGCTCCTCCTCGCTGCGGAATGGGCTACCGAGTCGCGGATTCCTTGGCGGCCGAGGATTCACCCAACGCCTTCTCCACGCCGCGAATGCCATAGCCCAGCCAGGCGTGCTCCAGGCCGTTGCGGGTTTTGGATTGCAGCGTCTTTAGGGCCAGTAATTTGGCTTTGAGGGCGGCCTGATTGTCCGGGTCGAACGCCAGCGCGGCGTCGGCCATGCGGAGGCCCTTGACCGGATCGCCCGCTTCGGTGACGCTCCGCGACTTGTTGGCCACGGCCGCGGCGCCGCCGGCCAGTTCGACCAATTCGGCGTCGGCCACGTTGGGGGAGCGGCCGTACATCGTGGCCGGATTGCGATCGAACCAGCCGACGTAGCCGTCGTAGATGCCGCGCACGCTCCACGACACCTTGCCGTAGGACTCGCCGACGTCGAGCTCGGGCGGAAGCTCGATCTCGCGCATTAGCGTGTAGACGTCCTTGCCGTCGTTCATGCCTCTGACGGTTTCGTCGTGGACGTACTGGATCGCGTCGCGATACTTCGTGACGGCCGCTTTGACCTTCGGTTTGCCGACGATCGGCATGCCGTGGCTGGGCAGCAGGATATCCGGCTCCAGCGCCAGCACCTTGTTGAGCGACTCGATGTAGTCCAAGGCCCAACGGGGCGGCGTGCCGCGCAGCGTGTAGATGTTCGGAAACGAATCGTACATCAGATCGCCCACGAACGCGGCTCGGTACTTGGGCACCCACACGCTCAAAGCGTCGGGCGTCTCGCCGGGCGTGGCGAAGACTTCGAATTTGACGCCGCCCAGCTCGAAGTCGTACCGATCGTCAAAGGTGATCGTCGGCTCGACTTTGCTCCGCGGCGATCGCGCCAGCTCGACCAGCCGCTTTTCGTCAAAGTTGAACTGCGCCGCGTTGCTGCGGGCAAAGTATGGCGCCAGGCGATCCTGATAGGCGCGAAACTTTGGAAAGTTCTCCTGCGTGATGATCTCGGTGTTGTCGCTTTTCCACAGGTACACCCCGCCGGTGTGGTCGCCGTGGCCGTGGGTGAGGATGATGTAGCGCACCGGCGCGTCGCTGACGGCGGTGAGCAACTCTTTGTGCCGCGGAGCCCGATTGATGGCCGAAGTGTCGATGATCACGTTGCCATCCGGCGTGGTGACCATGTACGTATTGGCGAAGCCGATGCCTTGATAGATCGCGTCCTTGACCTTGTGCGCTTCGGTCTGGTCGGCGCCAATGTTGGCGAAGCTGACGATGTTCGACTGCGGCACTTTGCCGAACGTTTCCTGGGCCCAAGCGCGCCCGCCGAGATGGAACGCGGACAGCACACAACAACACAGCGCGAATCGCTTCGGTCCCATAGCATCCCCCGGTTCGAAGTGGATGAGGAGAAGAACGTCGACAGCCGGAGCAGACCTGCTCTTGCCGCCATTGTGGCCCGCGGCAACGCCTGGTGCAACGGCGCTGGCGGCGTGCAATATGCTTCCCGTTGGGTGTGAGGCGCACGGCATGCGCGAGTATAATGGTCGGTCGGCGCTACGCCGCCGAGGCTGACAAAGCAATCCTACTACGTGAGATCACCGATGAAGCTGCTATCCGGCGCCGCGTATCGCGTCATTACGTTCCTGCCGATTGCGCTGGCAGCCGGCACAGCGGCGGTTGGATCCGAGCCGGCGGCCATGGTTGTGGAAACCGTTGCCGGAAGCGGCAGCGCTGGCTCATTCAGCGGCCAGGGCCCGGCGCTGGAGTCTGCCGTGGATCAGCCTTTCGGCGTGGAGGTCGGCCCAGACAATGCGCTCTATATCACGGCGGTAGGCCAGCACCGTGTGCTGCGGCTCGATCGGACGTCGGGCAAGCTGGCCAGCGTCGCCGGCAATGGGACCAAGGGCTATTCGGGCGACGGCGGACCGGCGACCGGCGCCCAGCTCAACGAGCCATACGAAGTGCGATTCGACCGCGCCGGCAACATGTACTTTGTCGAGATGCAGAACCATCTCGTGCGGCGAATCGACGCGGCCACCGGCACGATTTCCACGATCGCCGGTACCGGCACGGCGGGCTTTGCCGGCGATGGCGGACCGGCCTCGCAGGCACAGTTTCGCCAGCCGCACAGCATCGCGCTCGACGATCGTGGAATGCTCTACGTGGCCGATATCGGCAATCACCGCATTCGACGGATCAACTTGCAGACAGGCACGATCGACTCGATCGCCGGCAACGGCCAGCGCAAACTGCCGTGCGATGGCACGGTCGCCCAGGACCGGCCGATGGCGGGGCCACGCGCGTTGTTCATCACCGGGCGCACCCTCTGGATTGCACTTCGCGAAGGACACAGCGTGTGGCGAATGGATCTCGACTCGCTGGTCGTCCACCACGTGGCCGGCACGGGCAAACAGGGCTATGGCGGCGACGGCGAGCCCGCAGTGTCGGCAACATTCAACGGCCCCAAGGGCATCACCGTCAACGCCAACGAGGAAGTGTTTGTCGTCGATACCGAGAATCAGGTCATCCGCATGATTGACACCAAGGCCGATCGGGTCTGGACCCTCGCCGGCGGCGGTCCGGATGCGCGAGGCTACGGCGGAGATGGCGGCGCGGCATTGGCCGCCAAATTCGATCGTCCGCACGGCATAGGCCTGGCGCCTGACGGCTCGCTGTATATCGGTGATACGAACAACCACCGGGTGCGCTGGCTGCATCGCTAACGCCGCGCGATCATTGCTATTTCTCGATGCGGTAGAGGTGCGTCTTGGTGCGCAGATAGATGGCCTTGTCGTAAACGGCCGGCGAGGCCATGCAGCCGTCGTCCAGCGTGTTCGTGGCCAGCAACTCATACTCGGGCTGGGCCGCCACGACAAACGTCTGGCCGTCTTGGTTGCAGTAGTAGATATGCCCCTCGGCGCAGATGGGCGAGGCGGAGAAGTCGCCTTCCAGACGCTTCTGCCAGATGACCTTGCCCGTGTGAGCGTCGACACAGGTGGCAATGCCCGCATCGCTGACCATGTAGATGGCATCTCCAATCAACAGTTGCGAACTGCGCGTGGAAACGCCCTGGCTGCACTTCCATTCGATGTCTCGGGTCACGTCGCCGGTACCTCCCACCTTCAGCGCGAACAACTTCAGTCCGCCGGCGGCCGTGTTGATAAAGACCATGCCGTGGCCGAATAGCGGACGCGCCGCGGCGTTCATGCCGCCGTGGTGTACGCGCCACAGTTCATCACCGGTGGTGGGTTCATAGGCGATGGTATCGCCCGCGCTGGGATAAACGAGTTGCTGCTGGCCGTCGACTTCGATGACCGTGGCCGTGCAATAGCCCTTCTTGATGTCGCCTTCGTCCGAGTCGTACTGAATGTTGCGATCTTTGCGCCAAACGGTCTTGCCGGTCGTTTTATCGAGGGCGACGACGTACTGATAGTCGTAGCCGTCGAGCGCCACCACGAGCAGATTGCCGTACAGAATGGGCGACGACGCGGCGCCGCGAAAATGGTCGCATTCCAAGTCCTCGCGGCTCCACAGGACCTTGCCCGTCGTGGTATCGATGCAGGCGGTGCCGGCGCTGCCGAAGTGCGCGTAGACTCGGCCCGCTTCGATCACCGGCGTGCAACTGGCATAGCTGTTGAACTGGTGGCAGAATTGCGGCTCGGGAATCTCGTACAGCAGGATGTCGTACACGATCTTGCCGCTATCGCGATCGACGCACACGGCGAAGCGTTGCTTGCCGTTTTCGGTGGCCGTGGTCATCCAGATCTGATCGTCCCAAACCACGGGCGACGACCAGGCCTTGCCGTGAACGGGCGTCTTCCAGGCAACGCGTTCCTGTTCCGACCAGGTGACCGGCAAACTGCTGGCCGTGGACATGCCGTCGCCAGTCGGCCCCCGAAATTGCGGCCAGTTTTCCGCAGCGGAGGAAATGCTGGCGACTGAAAGCAAACAAATAAGACTCAGGGCAATCGAGCGCATGCGTTGTCTCTTGGCTTGGGCGTGCCGTACGGTGGGATCGCAGTTGCGGCGGTGGGCTTTTCGAAGGCTAGTTCATTGTAGTTATCGAACGCGGCTCACCACAGCCCCCGGGATTGGCAGGTAGTGGGTCCGTCTGAATTCAGCTTCTACCGCTTTTTGTAGGGACCGCGTTTTCCCGGCACATTTAGGGGCAGCAGCTCGGCGATCCTGTCAACGTCGCGTATAATGGCCCCATGAGCGAAGGTCAAAAAGCGATCGATCGAGTTCTTGAAGTGCTGCAACTCTTTGCAGAACGTCCCACGCGGTATGTGCGTACGGTAAATTCGGAAAGTGTGTTCAGCTTTCTCTACGGATTGTGCTTTGGTTGCACCGCGTGTGGCGTGCCCTGCGGCTGGCCTGAGTTGATGCGTTTCATTTTTCAGGCCCAGTTTGCTCGCGGGTGGGCGCCGGCGGGTGGGGGCGTAGGCATTGAACCGCAAATGCGCGCCAAGGGGATGGATGAAGACGCGATCCTCCGGGAGCATATTGCCATTTTTGTTGCCGCGTTCCAGTTGGCGTCCGAATCGGCGTCAATTTCAAACTGACCAACTGCCGATTTTCAACATGCGATCGGGCCATCTATAGCCGCCACGTTGCTTTGACATCGGGATTGACCAGGGCGCCGCCGGTGGGCCAGCGGCCTTGCACGATGTCGACGATGTTCTGGGCGGCGCCCACCGACATGTCTTCGACGCCTTGCATGTCGAACGAAGCGATGTGCGGCGTGACGACCACATTGTCCATCTGTAACAGCGGGTGGCCCGCCGGTGGCGGCTCGGCGGCCAGCACGTCCAAGCCCGCGCCGGCCAATTGGCCGCAGCGCAGCGCGGCCAGCAGATCGTCCTCGTTTACCAGGCCCCCGCGGGCCGTATTGATCAGCACGCTGCCCGGCTTCATGAGTGCCAGCGTGCGGGCGTTGATTAGTTCGCGCGTGTCCGGCCCCATGGGCGTGTGCAGCGTGACATAGTCGGACTCGGCGAGCAGGCGGTCGAGTTCGACAACCTCCACGCCGTACTGCGCAACGAATTCGGCGTGGGGATACTTTTCGCACGCCAAGAGCCGCATGCCGAAGGCGGCGGCCCGCTGGGCGACGCTGCGGCCGATGCGTCCCAAACCGACGATACCCAGCGTCTTGCCGCGCAAGGGCAAGTGCATGCTGCTGCGCCGCCAATGCCCCTGCCGCGTGGCCACGGCGTACGAGACGATCGAGCGCGACACAGCCAGCAGCAGCGCCATGGCGTGTTCGGCAACGGCTTGATGATTGCCCTCGGGCGTGATCGTCACCGCAACCCCGCGGCGGGTGGCCGCTTCCACGTCGATGCGGTCGTAGCCGACGCCGTTGCGCGAAATGACGCGCAACTCGGGCAGGCCGGCCAGCACGCGATCGGTATAAGGCTCGCTGCCCGCCAACGACGCGATGCAGCCCTGCATGGCGGCTAGCGTGTCGTCCTCGGTCAGCAGCACGTTGCGTGGTGGATAGTCGTAAGAGAGGCCGGCCCCCTCCAGCGCGCTCAGATGCGGCCCAGGGCGTTTGCGCACGGCTTCGGCAGTGATGAGAACTTTGGGCATGGCCAGGGGAGGGCTGAAGAAGCGAGTCGCAAGACAATGGTAACCGTTCACAGGGGACTGTCCCGAATGGCACTTCCTGAGTTTGTAAGTCATGCGGCTAAACGGCGTTTTGCTTCTTGGCGTGGGATGGTCAGCAGGTCGTGTTGTTTGGGGCGGCGTTTGACGGCGCGTGGCTCGTAGCGATGCGGGCGGTTGCCGACCTGGTGCATGGCAATCGCCTCCAACAATGACTCGTAAAGCGCCGGCAAGGCGCCGGGCGGAGCCTGCTCCACGATCGCGCGATACGCGGTGAGCGTTTGCAGCGCGCCTTTGAAGCTCACCTCCCGCGGCCGCATATTCGCGTGCTCCGCGGCCTCGGCCATCACGGTGCGGATCAGGTTGTAGGCCAACAGGTGCAGCCAGATTTCCTTGCGCACCATGTCGGGCGTCTTGCAACGCAGTACGTCCATTTGCATCGTGATCTTGATCGAACGCAAGTCCACTTCGGCCTGCCAGCGCGCGTGATACACGCGCGCCAGTTCGTCCAGCGAATAGACTTCCGCATCGCACAACGTCGTCACCAACGTCAGCTCGCGCATGCGCCAGCCGCGAACCCGCACACGGAACGACACCTCACGCACCAGGAGCTCCTGGGGAATGTTGCGGTAAGTGTCGTGATCCATCCACGACGGCCGCTGCGGTTTGGGCAGCCGCAGCAGCCAATCGCCCGAGCCCAGCCGGCGGACTGTGCAAGCGCTTGCTCAAACGCAGTTGATGTTGTCGATACACGCTGTCCACGCCACATATCGCCAGCAGGGCCAGGTCCCAATAGGACGCAAAGTACCGATCTCCCACCACCACGTCGCCGGGAAACAGGCTGCGCCACAACTGGCGGAACAGGGCCGTTTCGCCCGTGTTCTTGCCGGTGTAACGGCCCATCGCCAGGTCCAGTGCCGCGCCGCTGGCCAGCGACAACAGCGCCACCACCCGCGCGATGGGAAATCCCAATCCCGGTTTCTGCGAGCGCGACTGCGGATACTCGGCCTGGTTGGCGGCCGTATCCGGCATGCTCACCGTCGTGCCGTCGACCAATTTCACGGGCCGGCCGTTTAGCAGCCCGCAGTCGCTGACACGCTCGTGCAGAGCTTGGCCCGCGTCGCGTGCCAGGCGGGCACAGACGTTCTCCGGCAGCTTCTGCCGCGCCTTACAGTAGGGTCCCGTCTGGCGCGTGCAGGGTTGCTGGCCGTCGGCGGTCAAAAACGCGCGCAGCCGCGCGACGGCTTGCCGGCACGAGTGATCCACGCACAACGTCTGCGAGAGAAACGTCCACAGCGTCACCAGTGGGGAATACACGCATTCACGCCACTCGACGTGCTCGTCGTCGAGCACACGCTGGACATACGACGCTGGCAACAGTTCGGAAAACGGCAGCCCGCCGGCGGCTTGCAACTTGTCTCGTTCCGATCGCACTTGGTCTGAAACCCAACCTGCTATAGACTTCCACATCGCAAAGGCCTCCGTGCCTGATTGTGAGAGTGTCGATAACCCTCATCTACGCACGGACGGCCTTTGCGCCTATATCAATACGCCACAACCACTTGCCGATTCAGGAAGTGCCATTCGGGACTGTCCCAATTTTCGCGGCGCGCAAGCGGTGAGTGCGAAAGTAGCCATGACGCCGCGCAAGGGGACAGGCATATTTTTCGGACGTCACCAAAAGCGCAGGCTTGCGCGGTTTGATCGAAAAATGAGCCAGTCCCCGGACCGTGAACACTTACAAACAATGTGATAACCGACGGTGTGGCGTGCGTCCAGGCGCGGCCGCACCGGTCTGCCGTGGCGGTTATCCGGCCAATGCACGGCTGTTATACTGGGACGCATGCCCCGCCTCACGTTCATGCTCGCCTGGCCAGTGCTGCTTGCTGTCGCGACTGCGAGCGCCGACGATGGCGCGCTGTTTCGCGAGCGCATTGCGCCGATCTTCGAGCGGCACTGTGTCCGCTGTCACCAGGGCGAGGAGCCGAAGGGCGGGCTCGCGCTGACCGATGGAACGAACCTGTTAGCCGGTGGCGAGAGCGGCGACGCCGTGGTGGCGGGCACGCCGGACGACAGCCTGCTCTTTCAGTACGTGCAGGGCGAGCAGCCCGAGATGCCGAAGGACTCGCCGCCCTTGGCCGCCGAAGAGGTGGCCGATATTCGTCGTTGGATTGCCGCAGGGGCCGTGTGGCCGGCGGACTTGACGCTGAGGGACAAGCGCGCAATCGACGGCGATTGGTGGTCGCTGTCGCCGCTGGCGCGTGTCGATCCGCCAGCGCTGGACGATGACTGGATTCGCACCCCGGTCGATGTATTCATCTTGTCAAAACATCGATCCGAAGGCATGGCCCCGTCGCCGGAAGCGGATCGGCGGACGCTCGTTCGCCGGCTGACCTACGATCTGCACGGCTTGCCGCCGACGCCCGAGGAGGTCGACGTATTCGTCACCGACCCACAGGACGGCGCCTACGAGCGGCTGGTCGATCAGCTGCTGGCTTCGCCCCGCTATGGCGAACGCTGGGGGCGGCACTGGCTGGACGTGGTGCACTACGGCGAATCGCACGGTTACGACAAAGACAAGCCGCGCCCCAACGCCTGGCCCTATCGCGACTACGTGATCGACAGTTTCAATGACGACAAGCCGTACGACCGCTTCGTGGCCGAGCAGATTGCCGGCGACGTGCTCTATCCCGGCGATCCGCAGGCGCTGGTGGCCACGGGCTTCATCGCGGCCGGCCCTTGGGATTTCGTGGGACATGCCGAGTTGCGTGAGGGAACGGTCGACAAGGACATTGCCCGCTCCAACGATCGCGATGACATGGTGGCCAGCGCCATGTCGACATTCGTCAGCCTGACCGTGCACTGCGCCCGGTGCCACGACCACAAGTTCGATCCGATCCGGCAACGGGACTACTACGCGCTGCAAGCGGTGTTTGCCGGCGTGGATCGGGCTGATCGCTCGTACGATGCGGACCCGACGGTCGGCCAATGCCGAGCGGAACTGCTGGCCGAGAAGGCGGCTCTCGAAACAAGACGGATTGCCGCGCACAAAGTGATCGATGCCATCACGAGTCCGAAAATCGACGCCCTAGACAAACAAGTCTCGGGCTGGCGGAAGGAACGAGACGCCCTGCCCAAGAGCGAGAAAAGCCGTACGCTGGGCTATCACAGCGCGATCATGCCGCGACAGCAACAGACCAAGTGGGTGCAGGTCGACCTGGGCGAGTCGTTGCCGATCGACGAGGTGGCGCTCGTGCCGGCGCATGTCGTCTACGGAGGTCACCCAGGCCCCGGATTCGGATTTCCCCCGAATTTCAAGGTCGAAGTCAGCGACACGCCCGACTTTGCCGTTTCGCACGTGGTGCTGGATCACACGCAGCAATCGTTTCCTCACCCGGGCGATACGCCGGTCCGCGCCGTGACGTCCGGCATTGCGGGCCGCCATGTACGCGTCACCGCTTCGCGCCTGTGGGAGCGGACCGACGACTGGATCTTTGCGTTGGCCGAGTTGCAAGTCCGCTCCGGCGCCAAGAACGTCGCTTTGGGCAAGACCGTGACGGCCTTGGATTCGATCGAAGCGGCGCCGAGTTGGGCCAAGGTGAATCTGGTCGATGGGTTCAGCAGCACCGCCTCGCTTTCGGCCGGTAGCAAATTGCGACGTGACGAGCTGACAGCCAAGTTGAGCGCCGCGGAAGAGCGTCGGCGTCAATTGGTGGATGCGTTGCTCGACGCGCCGACGCGCGATGAAGCAGCAGCCGTCGAACGAGGCCTCACAACCGTCGAGTCCCAACTGGCCGCGCTGCCCAAGCAGCAACAGGTTTATGCGGCAGCGAGCACATTCCAGCCCATTGGATCGTTCCAGCCGGCAGCCGATCCCCGGCCCATTTACCTGTTGGCTCGGGGCGACGTGCGCAGTCCGGGCGAACTGATCGCGCCGGCCGCTGTTGCTTGCGTGCAAGGATTGCCGAGCACGTTTTCCATCGCCGACGAATCCAACGAAGGGGAGCGTCGTGCCGCGCTCGCCCGATGGCTGGCCGATCCGCGCAACGCCCTGGTGCGGCGATCGATCGTCAATCGGGTGTGGCAGTATCATTTTGGACAAGGTCTGGTGGACTCGCCCAATGATTTTGGCCGCATGGGCGCACCGCCGACGCACCCGGAGCTGTTGGAATGGCTGGCCGGCTGGTTTATCGATCACGGACACTCGCTCAAGGAGCTGCACCGGCTGTTGCTGAAAAGTGCTGTCTATCGACAAGCGTCGGCCGACAATTCAAAGTACGCTCAGCTCGACGCGGGCAATCGCTACTTATGGCGCATGAATCGAGCACGGCTCGGTGCCGAGTGCATTCGCGATGCCTTGCTGGCGGTCGACGGCCGGCTGGACCTGACCATGGGCGGCCCAAGCGTGCGGCAGTTCTTCTTCAAGGACGATCACTCGCCAGTATACGACTATGCGCGTTTCGACGTCGATGATCCGCGTAGTCTGCGGCGCAGCGTCTATCGGTTCCTGGTGCGCAGCGTACCCGATCCGTTCATGGATTGCCTCGATTGCGCCGATCCATCGATACTGACGCCGAAGCGCAATACGACGCTAACGTCGATCCAGGCATTGGCGCTATTGAACAATCCGTTCTGCGTGCGTCAGGCGGAGCATTTTGCCGAGCGGCTGCGCGGCGTGCACGACGACACGCCGGAGCAAATTGCGGCCGCGTATCGATTGGCGCTTTCGCGGGAAGCAACGCCGCGTGAGATCGCGGCGCTGGCTGGTTATGCCAATCAATTCGGACTGGCCGCGGCATGCCGGGTGATATTTAACCTCGACGAGTTTGTGTTCGTGGATTGAGCGAAAACCAAGGCACGGCGAAACCGCAAGCGAAGTATGACGCACGAGACGAACAACTCGCGATTGAGAAGCGACATACGCTCGCGACGGGAGTTCCTGTGGGAGCTTGGCGGCGGTTTGGGCGGCATTGCGCTGGCGCAGATGCTAGCCAAGGCCCTGGCGGCGGACGCGCCGGGCGCGGCAATCGGCATGCACCATCCGCCGAAAGCCAAACGCGTCGTGCAGATGTTCATGTCGGGGGCCGCCAGCCAGTGCGACACGTTCGACTACAAGCCCGAGCTGATCAAACTCAACGGCAAGCCATTCGATCCGGGCGAGAAGGTCGAGCTGTTTCAGAGCGATCCGGGGGCTTGCATGGCCAGCCCCTGGGGTTGGAAACAGTATGGCCAGTGCGGCAAGTGGATGAGCGATCTGGTCCCACATCTGGCTTCGTGTGTCGACGACATGGCGTTCATCCATTCGATGATCTCCAAGTCGAACGTGCATGGCCCGGCCACGTTCATGCAAAACAGCGGCTTCGTGCTGCCCGGCTTTCCGGCGATGGGGGCGTGGATCTCCTACGGCCTGGGCAGCATGACGGACGAGCTGCCCACCTTCGTGGTGCTGCCCGACGCGCGGGGCTTCGCGCCCAACGGACCTGGCAACTGGAGTGCGGGTTTCCTGCCGGCCGCGCACCAAGGCACGCTCATCCGCCCCGCGGCCGAGAACCCTATCGCTGATCTATTCCCGCCGGCGGACGCCAAGTTCATCACACCCGCCAGCGAAACCGCGGCATTGGCGCTCTTGAAAGATCTGAACGAAGCGCATCTGGCCGGACGCGAAAACGACTCGCGGCTGGATGCCCGTATCGCCTCATACGAGTTGGCGGCGCGGCTGCAACTGAGCGCCCCGGGTGTGCTCGATATTTCGCAAGAGACGGAGGCCATGCGTCGGATGTACGGAGTCGACGAGAAGCCGACGGAGGACTTTGGCCGCAACTGCCTGATCGCTCGGCGGTTGTTGGAGCGTGGCGTACGGTTCGTGCAGCTTTGGAGCGGCGCGGACAACGGCTTTCCGCGGCGCAATTGGGACAGCCACGAAGACATCGCCCGCGATCACGGCGAGATGGGCGCCAGCATGGACAAGCCCGCGGCGGCACTGCTCAAAGATCTCAAGGCCCGGGGCATGCTGGACGACACGATCGTGATTTGGACGACCGAATTCGGACGCATGCCGTGCAGCCAGGGAGGCAAGGGGCGCGACCACAATCCGTTTACGTTCACCAGTTGGCTGGCCGGCGGCGGCATCCAAGGCGGCGTAAGTTACGGCCAGAGCGACCAGTGGTCGTACAAGGCACAAGAGAATCCCACCTACTGCTACGATCTGCACGCCACGGTGCTGCACCTGCTGGGAATCGACCACGAGACGCTCACGTTCCGCCACAACGGCATCGACCGCCGGCTGACCGACGTGCACGGCCATGTAATCAAAGAACTGCTGGCATGACAACGCGGATTGCCCCGAGGCCGGCACGTGTCATTTGCGCTGAATGAGGCGCATCGCGCAATGTAAGGATACCGCATGAACCCCTCCGCCATTCGAATCGCCGCCGCATTCAATCCGTCTCACGATGTTCGACAAGCCTGCGAATCGATCCACGCAGAGTTGAACGGCCCCGCCGACCTGGCATTTGCTTTCGTCTCGGCCGCGCATCGCGATGAAATGTCCGCCATTGCCGCGCAAGTGTGCCGGCAACTAGGCACAACCACTGTACTGGGTTGCACGGCCGAGGCGCTGGCTTGCCACGGACGAGAGTACGAAGAGCCCGGCGGCGTGGCGCTGTGGGCTGGAAGAATGCCTGGTGCGAACATTGCGCCTATGCGATTGAGCTTCACGACCACACCCGAGGGAGGCGCCTTTGTAGGCTGGCCGGACGAACTTCCCGACACCTGGCCTGCCGGAGCCGCGCTGTTGTTGCTGGGCGAGCCGTTCAGCTTCCCGGCCGACGTTCTGCTTGCGCAACTGAACGAAAGCCAGCCGGGTGTGCCCGTCATCGGCGGCATGGCCAGTGGTGGCTCGTCGCCGGGCGAGAATCGCCTGTTGCTTGGTGACACCGAAATAGAAAGTGGCGCCGTGGCAGTGCTCGTGCACGGCGCGGCCAGTGTCACATCGGTCGTCAGCCAGGGATGTCGCCCCATCGGCCAACCATTCGTCGTGACCAAGGCCGAACGGAACGTCATCGCCGAGTTGGGCGGACGGCCGGCGCTGGTGCAATTGCAAGAGCTGTTCGACAAGCTATCCAGTGAGGAGCAACAACTGGCTCGGCAAGGGCTGCACGTTGGCCAGGTAATCGACGAGTATCGCGATGCGTTTGGACGCGGTGACTTTCTGGTGCGCAACGTGCAAGGCGCGGATCCCGAAAGCGGCGCGATTGCCATTGGCGACTGGGTGCGAGTGGGTCAGACCGTGCAGTTTCACGTGCGCGACGCTGCGACCGCCGACGAAGATTTGGATACCCTGCTGTCGGCGGCGCGACAGGATTCCGCGTCGCATGCCGCAGGCGCGTTGCTGTTCACCTGCAATGGCCGCGGTACGCGATTGTTCGACCAACCCCATCACGACGCTGCCGCACTGGCGCAACATTGGCCCAACTTGCCAGCCGCGGGCTTCTTCGCTCAAGGTGAAATCGGTCCAGTAGGCCGCAAGAACTTCTTGCACGGGTTTACGGCCAGCATCGCACTGTTCGGTCCGGCGGCAGGCTAGTCTGCTGCTGGATCGCTGCCCAATCTCAATGCCTGCGGAATGCTAGTGGCCGGCGTGCCCGTGTTGGCCAGCGGATTGAAACAACGGCAGCTTGGAATTCCCGCGGGCGACGACGTAGGCAATGAGATCCAGAATCTCATCGCGCGACAGCTTGTCGAGCAGCCCCTTGGGCATGATCGATGAGGGCGACTTGTGCCGCGCGGCGATCTCCGACGGCTTGAGCTCCACGGCATCGGCTTTGGCCAGCGGGTTTTCGATGACCCGCACCCGCTCGGGCGTTTCGTCGAGCACCAGCCCCGTGAGCACCTTGCCGCTTTCGAGTTCAAAGACGTACGACTGGTACTTTTCGTTGATGCGCCCGACGGATCGAGCAATTCCTTGAGCACGTCGAGCGATTGCATTTTCGCGTCGAGTTGCGTCAAGTCAGGGCCAATCTGCGTGCCGACGTTGTCCAGCTTGTGGCAGGCAATGCAGTTGGCCACGGTGAACATCTGTTTGCCGTTGCCATACGAGCGGCCATGCTTCAATCCACCTACGGCGGAAGCCAGATCGTCGAATTTCCACTCCGTGCGCGGGCGGCGATCGGCCAGCAGCGCATCCTTGATTTCCAACGGATGAGCCGCGAGATAGCTCTGGGGGTTTTCCAGGTACGCGTCGAGATCGTCAACCACATAGAGCGCGCCATACATCCGCCGCCAATGGCCAGGATACGTGCACACGTACGGATAGACGCCGGGTTCGCTGGGAGCATTGAAGCTCAGCTTTTCTCTACCCCGCGGTTGCAATAGCGTGCTCGCCAACAGAATCTTGGACGAACGCGGCACATAGCTGCGCTCGGCAGCGCCCGGTTGTTGTGCGGTCGCTTCCGCCTCGAGGCCGATCTCCTCCAGTGATCCAGGCTGTGCGATCACGAAATTGTGCGGCATCATGTCGCCGTTTTCAAAGACGAACTCGACCGGCTTGCCCGCGCGGACGGTAATCACGTCCTTGTCGTACGACATGCGCTCGAACAGCGTACCCAGTCGAATGACACGCACGCCCAATTCGTTCAGCTCGGCGCGGGCCTGCTTCGCCTCGTCGCCGGGCAAGAGCGTTGCCAAGGCGTGGCCAAACTCCATGGCGGCCAGGGCCTCGCTCGTCGTCCGCTGTGCCACCGGCACGCTGCCCAGGTAGCTCACGATGCTATCGAACAATGGCCGGGCCTGATCTTTCGGCCAATCGGCATGCGGGATGCGTTGCAGTGCCGTGATCGCCGCCGCTCGGTCGGACGCGTCGTTGATGCGAGGCGCCAACAATTCGAAGGTTTTGGCTTCCTGGCCGCGCACGTAGGTCAGCGCCACCATGGCGGCGCGACGCACCGCGCCGGCAGGATCGGCCTCGCCAACTCGCAGAGTCGTTTTGGGATTGGGCGCCGCGTTGTTTTCTCGCACGACGACTGGTTTGTGCTGCCCGTCGAGCACCGACAACGTGAAACCTTCCAGCCGCCGGCCCAACGTACCATCGGTGCGGTTGTAAACGGTGACCGATTCGATAGGCAACTCGTGTCCCAGATCGAGTTCCCACCAAGGGCGGCCTTCATTCTCGGCCGTGTGCGTTTGACCGCCGGCCGAAAATTCGCCACTGTTGTTTCCATCGATGGCTCGCGACGCGTCGCCGCCGTTTGAGGTACTCTTTTGCTTGGCCTTGCCAGAGCGGGCGACGTTGACGCCTTCGCTTTGCACTTCCACTTCGGCCAGCGTGAGCGTGCCGCGGGCGGGCAACTCGATCCGGACATAGCGTCCCAATGTGCTTTGCGGCGCCGTCGCGGCCGAGGTCAACGAATCGGGCAGGCCATCCACCAGCGGCACGATGCGCTCATAGAGGCTGGCCCGCACGCTGGCGTCGGAAACCAAAGGCATGGCTTCGACAAAGTCTCGCAAACTCTTGGGCGACTCGAGCGCCAATTGCCAGGCCTTGTCCGGCGTGCCGTCGATATTCATCAACGAGACCAGGCCGACCTGGCGCAACACCGGCTGTTTTGCCGAAAGTGCCAGCCGCTCGAGCTCCGCACGCGCCGGCGCCAACTCGTCTGCGCTGCGGCCACTGAGCAAACGGGCCAGGTCAAACAGCAGGCTGGTGTCCGCTCGCCCTGCGTCGGCGTCCAAGGCACCGATCGCGTCCATGACAATCGCGATCTGGGACTTGTGATCGAGACCGGCCAACACGCGTACCGCATCGCGTCGATCTTCGTCGAGCAGTCCGGGCCGGCGCAACATTTCGACGCACACGGGGCGAGTGCGCTCGCGCTGCACCAGTTGGCTGTTGTCGATCGCGCCCAACAAAAACCGCCGCCCGGCGTCGGTTGTGAAAGCGACATTGCCGCCATCGGCCAAGGCGCGCTTCCAGACCGGTTCCAGGGTCTTCAGCGTTTCGTTTCGCACGAAATCCAGATACTCGTCGCCGGGTTGTTCGGCGGCGATGACGGGAATCTCCACGGCCTCGGGCACGCTCAGGAAGCTTGCGGCGCGGACCGCTTCGAGCCGCACGCGCGGCGCCGGATCGGCCGCCAGCTTGCGCAGCCGGCCCAGCGGATCGCTGATGCGATCGCGCCAATAGCACAGCACGCGAGTCGCCGCCGCGCGAGCGCGGAATTCCTTGGCTGCCAGCACGCGCTCCAAGAGCGCCTCATCGACACGGTTGTGTTGCTGTTTGAGCCACAATGCTTCGAGCAGATTGTGCTCGAATTGGGAGTCGGCCGTGTCCAATCCCGCCACCCAGCGATCGACCGCGGAGACCACCTCGTCGCTGTTGCGCGCTCCCAGTTCGAGTTTCGCGCGATACCGAACTCTGGGCTCCGGCTCTTTGAGCAACTCAAGCAGCGAGGGGATCGGCTGACTGGCGACTTTGGCCGGCTGCATCAACGGACGCCCCTCGTACGTCACACGATAGACCCGGCCGTGCGTGCGATCGCGGCTGGGATCGCGCAGATTGTGTTGCATGTGGCCGATGATGGGGTTCTGCCAGTCGGTGAAGTACAACGCGCCATCGGGGCCGATTTCGAAATCGGCGGGTCGAAAGCTGGGATCGCTCGACGAGAGAATGGGGTCCACCTCGGTCGCCGTGAAGCTGGCGCCCTTGTCCTCCACTTTGTATTGCAGGATCCCCTGGAAACCGATCACGTTGCCCACCAGCAGATTTCCCTGCATCTCGGGCGGAAAGTGACTGCTATACAGATACTCGATGCCCGGGCACGGTCGGGTGCGCGGCTGATAGACCATCGGCGGCCGCGAATGCTTGTTCGGAAAATCCACGTGTCCGGAGAACAGCGCGCCGTGAAACGGATTGGCGCCGGTGCCGTCCACGATGATGTCTTGCCCCCAGTGGTCGAACGCGTGGCCGTGGGGGTTGGCGAATCCGTAGGACACATACACGCCGAACTTTTGCGCGCGCGGCTCATAGCGAAACACGCCGGCGTTGGCCAGCCGCACGGGCGGGCCATAGGGCGTTTCGACCTGCGAATGATGAAACGTTCCCTCCTGCATGTAGAGGGCGCCGCCCGGATCGAAAGCAAAGCTGTTGGAAGTGTGGTGCGTGTCGGCCGAGTCGAGCCCTGAAATCACCCGCTCGCGCGTATCGGCCTTGTCGTCGCCGTCCACGTCCTTGATGAACACCAGATCGGGCGCTTGGGCGACCAGCACGCCGCCGTTGTAGAACTCGAAACCGGTCGGGTTGTGCAAGCCGCCGGCGAACGTCTTGCACGTGTCGGCTCGGCCGTCCCCATCAGTGTCTTCCAGGATGATCAGCTTGTCGTCGAGCGTGTCCTTGGGTTTCCAGTGCGGGTAGCTATCCCAGGCGGCAACCCACAACCGGCCCTTGGGATCGAACGCCATTTGGACCGGATTGACCAGCTCGGGAAACATGGACTCGTCGGCCACGAGGTTCACTTTGAGGTTCTTGCCAAGCATCATCCTGGCGATCGCCGCCTCGCCGTCCAGATACTCGTATTTCCCACCGGGCAGTGGGCCGGGCTTGTTGGTGATCACGTCAATAAACGGCGGTGTGTTCGAGTCGTCGACCTTCAAGTCACTGCCTTTGGCCACGGCCCACACGCGCTGATCGCGATTGGCCGCCATGGCGACCAGCACCTCCAGCTCGCGTTGCGTGACTTCGCGATTGGTCTGATCGTTGACGAACTTCAAGTCGGCCCGGCCGCCGAAGATGGAGTAACCGTCCGTGGTGCGATACTTCTCGAACCAGACAAAGTTCTTGTCGAGCACGGCCTGGCGCAGCTTTTCCAGTGAAGCCAGATCGTTGGGCAGGCCGCGCCGCGGGCCAAACAGCGCGGCGTCGATCGCTTGCGCGACTTGCCAATTGCCGCCTTCATTCAGGTGGATGCCGTTGATCGTAAGCGGCGGATCGCTCCGCTCGTACAGCAGGCGGGTGGGCGCATACAGATCGACGAACGGCACTTGATGCGCCGCGGCCACTTCGCGCATGGCGGCCGTATAGAGCTCGATGCGCTCGTTGTTGTCCGCGCCGTCGGGCAGGTTTCGGTCGTGCAGGTCTTCGTGCGCGATTGGAGAGAAAAGTACTAATCGCGGCGCGCTCTGGCCGTTGTACTGCTGGCTCAACGTATGTTTGATGAAGTCATCCAGGTCGTGCTTGAACTTGTCGAGACCGTCCTGACCGCCGAACGATTCGTTGTAGCCGAAGAAGGCCAGCACCACGTCGGCCTCGACGGCTTGTAGGTGATCATCGGGCGATCCGAAGCCGGCCGAGCGCAGCCGCAGCGTCAATTCGTCGCCGGAGAAACCCAAATTGCGAAACACCAGCTCGTGGCGAGGAAAGCGGCTTTGCACCAGGGACTCGAGATGGCCGAAGTGCTGCATCCGGTCGGCCAGCGTGTTGCCGATGATGGCGACGTGGTCGCCTTGGCCCAATTCCAGCCGGGTCGCATCGGCCGCGTGGGCCCAACTTGCCAGACCGATTAGACCGATAGACCAGAAGAATTGTTTCACGGCGACGGCTTCCTTGGAGTGAACGAGATTGGTCGCAGGGAGGGAAACGGGCCAGCGCTTGACGGGCCCCGCGGGCGGCAAATCGGCTACGGCGGTCATGCCACGGCGTGAACCCTGATTGTGACTGAAGCGCCACCGTGATTCAAGCGACCGGCCGACAGGAATGTGGCAACGCTCTATGGCGTTGGGGCATCGGCTGAATTCTTGCGCTCTCCAGCTACAGAGTTTCTTGCCGCACCGGCCGATAGTCGAGTCGATCTACGGCGTGGCGGCGGTCTCATTGCCCGTTTTCAGGATTTCCGCCATGTGCTTGGCCAGAGCGGCGAACTCGTGCGGATTCGTTGGTGCGCGAGCGATACGTACGTTCTCGTCTCTACGGGCAGCCTGGGGATCGACGGGCATGCAGACCTGGTGATTGCGAATGTTGTGCACGCCATACAGCACTTCGATGTCCCACTTGCCGTTGCGCTCCACCTCTTGGCGCAGATCGAATGCCGCCTGCGCGGCATTGATCGACACGGCCGATTCGATCAGCGCCTCGCGATAGCCGGGCATTTCGCGCGCATCGGGTCCCCAGACCTCCTTGAATCCATTGGCGGCTTCGCGCACCGCGACAAAGATGCGCTGCAAAAGTCCGCGAAGCATGGGGGAAAGGGATTTCGACCAGAACTTTTGCGGGTGCAAATAGGCGTCGACCGAGCCAGTGACGGCGCCGCAGCCGCTGTGCCCCAATACGACCACCACGCGCACGCTGTCGCTCAACGCGTTGAGCGCGAAGTCGACACTGCCCATGCACACGTCGCCCAGCACGTTGCCGGCGACGCGAATGACAAACAGGTCGTTGAACCCCTGACCGAACAACATCTCCGTCGGCACCCGGGCGTCGGAACAGCCTACCACGACCGCGAATGGGGACTGCTTGGGCATTTCACCTGCGCTGCGCAGCATGCCCACTTCCAGCCCGTTGCATGGCACGACGTAGCGCGGCTCCCCTTCGCTGCGCACGCCGGTGCGGCAGCTTTCCATCCACCGCGAGAACATCCGATTGCCGTCCTCAAGAATGCGGCGCGCCACATCGGCATCATTCGGCAGCGGCTTGGCCGAGGGATTGTTGGGGTCGAAACGATAGATGTAGTCGATCGTGTTCATGGTGCCCTGACGGCAATAGTGCAAATGACGTGCCCGGTCCCTCCGAAGCTTACCATATTATAATGTTATCATGGTCGAATTTCCCGGTAGAGTCCAGGCCGCGCGCATTGGCACACAGGACGATCCGCAGGGACACCGCACGCTGCTCGTCGGCCCCCTTGCCGCCGGATCAGCGCGGTTTCACGACAGCGGCTTGGGCCGTCTCAGTGTGCGCCACCGGAGCACCTGGTCCCAAGCGCTGTTTGCGAGACTTGACGAGTCGCGCCGCCACTTCATAGCGCGATGCAACGCCCGGCTGAGGATATAGCCCACCGCCAAAGATGAGCGCCGTCAGGATCAATACCGCGATCCGCTCGGGCAAGCGAATCCGCAGGTCAACCTTGGCGACGTGTGGCGTTCCGGTAAATACGCGAAAATAGGCGTGCATCACCGCGAGGCCATTCAGGGCTGCAACGCTGACAATGATGACGCCGATGAACGGATAGGCATGCACCATGCCATCGACGAGCAACTCGGCGCCGACGAACCCGGCGGTGCCCGGAAAGCCGATACTCGCCAGCCCCGTCACCAAAAACAACACCGCCAGGGCTGGCGTGTGGCGGTAGAGGCCGTGGAACTCGTCCAACGAAAGCCGGCCGGTGCGCGATTCGACGCTCCGTAGCGTGAGTCCAAAACCGGCCATCGAAATGCTGACCGACAGCCACATGCATAGGGCTCCGGCCAGGCTGATCGCCGTGACCGTCTCCAAGCCGACGAACACGAGCGACGAGTGACTCAAAAACAAATAGCAGTAGAAGCGCCTGGCTTCGTGCTGCACCAGCGCCATGCCGGCGGCGTACACGGCCGTCACGAGCGAGAGCAGCACAATCGCGTGGAGAATCCATTCTGGCGCGATCGGCAACACGAGTCGGATGACGGCGTACGCGCCGACCATCGGTGTGACGAAGAGCAACGACGTGCCGAACGACGCGTTGTCGAAGAGATCGGTCATCCAACAGTGCAGCGGAACAATTCCGCTGCGCACGAGAACAGCCGCCATCAACAATGCCATGCCGAGCCCGGAAGCGTCGCGACCTTCGGCCGAACTGACGAGCCATTGGCCGCTGACCAACAACACGACAAACAGCAGCATGTGAAGAACGAAGACCCTCGTCGGTTTGCGACGTGCCCGAAGATTGAAATATGGGGGGACGACGCCCAAGGCCAATAGTGCAACGATCCCCCAAGTGTCGTCGCAGCTAAACGTCGCCATCAAGATGGCCTCGGCGATCAGAAATCGCGTAAACGAAAATCGCCGCGTCTTGGTGCGCAACGTCGCCAATACGATCAACAGGCACAACAGTGCGCCCAGCGACAGCAGCGGCGCGCTGAGCGAGTCGATGCTGATCAAATGAGGCGCATGCAAAGCCGAGGCGAGGTCCCACGGATCGCGCATCGCCGCCGGCCAGCGTGAAGTAGTCGGCCCACGCACAAAGCGTGCAGAACAGTGTCAAGCCGCAGACGACGAGGCTGTTTTGGCGCGCGATATCCGGGTCGCGTGCGCGATACGTCCAAATCGCGCCAATCAAGGGGACGGCGATCGCCAGTTCGAGCCATGGCAGGTGTAACTCGCTCATAGATACTCCTCGAGCGGCGGCAAGGGCTCGCGAACTCGATCCGATTGACGAGAAGCTCGGCCGGCCAGCAAGTCCGTCCACTTGCGCTCCATGGCATCGCACTGGCGAAACACGCAGACGAACGGCCAAATGATGTATTCGTTGATCAACGAATCGAGATGCCCGCGCTCGAGCGACAGGCTATAGAGTCGGCGATGAAATCGGCTTGGCAACCAGCGGCTTGCGTGCTCCGCGGGCAGATGCGCGCCGATGGCGTTTTCGAGCGTATGATAGTCGTGCAGCAGCGTTGGCGCCCGCACGAGTTGCAGCGTGCGCAGCGTGGCATGGCCGATGATGTGCACCAAGGGAATGTAGCGCAAGCCGAGTCCGATTTCGGCGGTGATAATACCGACTTGCGTGAGCGAAGCGAACGCCAGCGCGCTTTTCACGTCGGTCTGCACGCGTCCGGCCAGCGCCGCATACATGGCCGACGCCACGCCCAGCACGACGACCGCAACGCTAAGCCAGATAGAAAGCTCGAGAATCGGGCTGACTCGCAGCAACAGGAACGTGCCCAGGTGCACCGACAACGCGCCATAGAACACGGCACTCGAAGGCGTCGGTCCTTCCATGGCCCGCGGCAGCCAGCCGCAAAACGGGATCAACGCCGACTTGCCGGCCACGGCCACCAGCAGCAATAGCCCAATCACCAGCGCGTCGTTGGAACTGAGCGCCGCGTGTCCCTCGGGCCACGGTCCGCGGCCCATCAGCTCGACGAAGTCGCCCTGGCCGGTCAAATGGTGCAGCGCCACCGCGGCAACCAGAAACGCGGCATCGGCCACGCGATATACCGACCACACCCGCTGTCCGTTGATCACCGGGGCGGTGCGCTCGTGGAAGTAGGCCACCAGCAGCGCCGAAGAAAGCCCCACGAGTTCCCAACCCAAGAACAACGTCTCGATCGTGCCGGCGAGGGATGCCGCGATCATGCCGACCAGAAACACGGCATACAGGAGAAAAAAGCGATGATAACCCGGCTCGCGGTGAAGGTACTGGCTGGCGAATGCCCCGATGGTTCCCAACAGGACATAGGAGAGGATTGCGAACGGCACGGAGAGCCGGTCGAACATGAATTTCAGATGGAAGTGAAAATGTTCTTGCGGAATCACGATCCAATCGCCGACTTCCAACAGCACATTGCGTTGGCCGGAAATCAACATCAGCGCCAGCATGGCGACCGAGGCCAGGAACCCGATGACGATGGTCGTGTAGTTCAACCGCGAGGTCAGTCGCTCGCTAAATGTCCATCCGCCCAGCATGGAAATGCCGACAACCGCCAATAGCGCGATGGGCGCGATGACCGTCAGCGCCCCGGCTACATTGAGCCCTTGATCCATGGTCATCGAATCGACTCCAGCGGCAAGATGGCCGTCGATAGATCCGACGGTACGATGGACGCGCAGCCCAGGTGATCGCGCCAGCCGCGATACCAATCAATGGACGAGGTGGCGACGGGCAGCCCGTTGGACTCGGGCGAGTAGGGCTCGAATTCTCCGTGACGAAAAACGTGAATCGCATCGCTGTGGGGATCGAGCACGGAGAGTTGCACCCACTCATTTCGCACGAGTTGGTCCAGCGGCGGATTGCGCTTGAGAATGGACAGCATCGAGGCCGGCTCGGTTTCGATCGTAAATAAGATGCGCACCGGCTCGTGAATCTCGACCATTTGCCACGGCAGGCCGGGACGCAAATCGCTGGCAGCGCCGTCCATCACTCCCAACAAACTGGTGATATTGTGCGGCAGCTTGGTGCCGCAGCCATAGCCGGTTGGATCGACGTAGGAAAAGTAGTACTCCAGATTGATGCCGGCGCAAACCGGGATCACTGCCTGCAGAATGCGAGTAAGAATCGAGCGCTCCTCATCATCCTGCGTGGGATCGTACGACGTCAGGAACGTCCGACGATCAAGAAATAGGCCCTTGGTTCGCGTGCGCCGTCCCACGATGCACATGGAGTTGGTCGCGTGTCCGTATTCGGGGCGCACTTGCGACAAATCCTCGGCGCGGCCTTCAACGTGGCGCAGGGCCTGTTCGAACGTGAGCGCGAGTTCCGCCGATTCGAACCGCCGGCATCGCTCGTGCGCGTTGCGACGGCGCGCTTCGTCGATCGCGGCTTTGGCCCGTTCGAAGTCTTCGTGGTGGGAGGACGGCAGGCGGTCCAAGTCGTAGTATCGCACGCTGTCGTCGCACGTATTGTGGTAGGCGCCGACGACGACCGTGTCGCGCGGAATCTCCAGTCCCTCTCGCGCAAGCGCTCGCGGACGCGCATGTCGCTGAGCATGCTGGCAAACGCGCGGGCGTTGGGACCGCCCCGTCCTCCGCCGCAGGCGCCGCAATCGTGGGCCGATTCGTGCGGGTTGTTGAGGCTCGATGACCCATGCCCCATGATGATCACCACCCGCGCGAACCGGCGGGTCAACCCCATATCTTGCAAGACGCGCTTACCGATGCCGACCATCTCGTCGACGGTGTATCCCTGATGCCCGGGCTCGGGACCGGGCGTGGGCTCCAGCCGCTCCAGCAGCAAGCGCGTAATCGGAGGCGGCTGGACAAACCGGCCGAACAGCCGGCGGGTGCGCGCCGTGAGCCGCGGAAACATCACGCGAGCGACCAAGGGAATCGAAGCAAGCGTTCCCAGAATGGCGGTCACAGCCCCGCCAAACACCGATCGACTGATGACGTGCAGCCAGTGAAATGTGTGCCCCAGTGCGCGCCGCGTTCCCGAGCGGCGCCGGTTCGATTCGCCAAACGAGTAGACCACTTCCTCCTGCACGTAATGCGTGGGCTTGACGACCACCGGGCAAAGAGGAACGAAGTGAGCATCTGCCACGCCGCGGTAGTACATCGCCACGCCGAAGAAACCAGCCACCCCCAGCGTCTCGCAATCGGGGGCGATTTCCTCCAGATGCCGGCGAAACGATTCCTCGCGCTCGTCGATGCAGCAGGCGACCTGAAAAGTGGGGCGTTCGATCTCCGGCGGCGCATGCACTGCGTGGTCGATTAGTGCGTCGAGCATTTGCGTTCGGTAGCGCCGTTCGTACGCCAGATGGTAGATGCGGCGGCGATGAAAGTCGGAAAAAGTCTCTACTTCGTTCAACAGTTCGGACCATTCCGACTTCGACAACGCGTGCAACCCGGCTGGAGTCCAGCCCAGGTATTGTGCCAGTTGGAAAACTAAAAACGCCCGTTGGTCGACGCTCAAACGCGGCGTGCGGGGCAATTCCTTGCGCAGCCGAGCCGCCAGCTTCGATAGATCGCCTCGTTCGCCCAGGGAGTGGCGCGCGACGTGCACCACGGCCAGCCGCTCGAGCACCAGCCGCACGGCCAGATACTCGACCAACGTGCCTTGCCGCGCCGGATGAGCCGTCCATTCGGCGTTGCTCTCCATTTGCCACAACATGCCGGCCCAACCGCGCAGGGCCAAGGCCGTGGCCGACAAATACTTCTCCCGGTCGGCCTGGGCCACTCCGAGAAGATCCAGCGACTCGCTGATGACGTCCAGCGGCGAGAGGCCCGCGCGTTCGATGCGTTCCAGTTCGTCCGGCAATTCTCTCAACCAACGATCGACCGGCGCGGCTTCTCGATAGTACGAAAACCAGGCTGCGAAGAACCCGCGATCGCGGTCGGGGAGCGCCCAGCGTGCGATTCCCTGGTCGACGAATGCCGCGCAGAAGCGGATCAGCACTTCGTTGACCATCCAGTCGGTGTCGACCTCGGTCAACTGCAACAACAAATCGCGATGTCGTACAGCCGGCGACGGCGCCTCGCCAGAATACGGCAACGCGTGAACGCCGTGATGACAAATCTGCCACAACAGATTCAGCGTGAAGGACTCCCAGGTGGCATCCGGCCAACGCTCGATGGTCGACGCTCCAAAGCGGCCGATCAACATGTCGCTCACTTCCCGAATGCGCTTGTCGATGTGCGCACTGTCGCTGCGCAGGTCGCGCATGACCCAGTGACGGGTCTGCTCGATCAGCTTTTCGCGCACCGGCGCGGCGCATCGGGCAGAAAGCGTTTGACTCCCTCGGCCTCCGCCACCAGCCATCGCAATTCGGCGTCGCGTCCCAGGCACAGCGGATATTGCAGCATCGCCAGGCGAACCTGGTAGCGCGTCGAGTGGAATGCCGCGCGTGTGTCCGCCTCCTCGCCCAGGTCATCCAGCAGCACATCGGCGAGATCCTGGGGCAAGATGCGCCGCGCGACATTTTCTCGCGATATCGTTCTTCGGGCAGAAAGGTATGGCAGCCATAGGTGGCGGATGCCAGGCGGATCGCGTCATCGAACCGATGCTGCTCGAAGGCGTGCAACGTGTTATGGTGCACGAACACCTGAATGGGCTGCTGAGATGGCAGCAGATGAGTCAGGTACTCGATCGTGTGCCGAAGCTCTTCGTGTCGCCGGGGCGAATCATCGAAATTCTGCCCAGAGGAGACGAGAGCCGCTGTGTCGCTCACGGATTGCTCACTAACGAAAAAGAAAAGTGCGATCGAACAGGCGAAACACGGCAGAATGCATCATGCGGGCCCCACGGTGCGTGTCTGTGCCTGCCGGGCCTGCCCGACGACCGCATTACCGTGGAGAAATAGCTCTGCAAGCGGCGGCCAGTTGCGGGTAGATTATTGGGGCTCTGGCGAAAACGTTCGGCACGGGCTCTGTTGAAAACTACGCCACGGGGGCAATCTTGATTCAAGCTTCCGGGTGCCTTTCGTCTTTGAAAACACGGGCTTTCGGTTAGGTAGTCGATGACAAATTGCGCCGGACGAGCAAGTTTTCTACAGAGCCTTCGGCACGCAGCACAACAACACTGCTTTCGCCGGGCGGTGAACAACATGGCGATCTGTCGCCGGGTTCAAAACACCCGGCGAGCAATCGCGGGATGTTTTGGCAGGCTACTTGACGATACCCGGATATCCCAGAGCAGCCTGGGACACCAATCGACTCAGACACCACTTTCCTTGTCCGTCGTTCACTCACAGAAGTCGTACCCCGAGGCGTGCGACCCACCCGAAGTCGTGCGGTCCATACGATTTGCGTCGCGTCGAGTCCTCGACGGAACAACCATCTGCCCACAAGAGTCGTGCCTGGGTGAGTCTATCGTAGGCTGCGAGTCGGAACTTCGCCAGATCGACAAAGCAAACCTTAATGGATTTTAACTTCCTGGCCCAAAAGCGATCGACAATCTCCTTAATTCCTCGTGAGGTTTAATGTGGACCTGATCTATCGATTTGATCCGTTCCAGCCGATTTCCGTGAGCCGGCCGGGCGACGCGACGGCGGCAATCGAGGCCCTGTTGAGTGGAAACCCGCGGTTGGTCGCGTCGATCCAGCGCATGCAAGACGCAACGATCGCAGGCAAAGACGAATCGGAGCCAACCATCGTGCCCATCGATTTGTGCTCGATGGGCCTGCCGCTCTTCAAGGGGATCACTCCGGACCACTCTCCGTATGCCATGGTGTTGGGATGTGCGGACGTGCGCGTGCCCATCGAATGGGTTTTTGACCAGGGCTTCAACGACTTGTTCGTGGTCCGCATCGCCGGAAACGTCGTGGGAGGCGACTGCATCGGCAGCTTCCAATATGCGGTTCGCAATCTGGGCAAGAGCGTCCAGACGGTGGTCGTGCTGGGACACACCTGTTGTGGCGCCGTGACGGCCGCCGTCGACGCCTACCTGAGCCCGTCGGACTACGCGGACATTGCCTTCAGCCATTCGTTGCGATTGCTGGTCGATCGCGTCATGATCGTGGTGCGCGGCATGGCCAATGCCATCAAACGGCACTATGGGCGACACATCGCGACGCACCCCAATTATCGTGCGGCGCTGATCGAGGCCACCGTCTATCAGAACGCGGCCATCACGGCGTTCGACCTGCAGCGAGAATTGTTCGCCACGGAAGAGCGCCCGCTAGAGGTAGTCTACGGAGTCTGCAACGTTGGCACGATGCAGGTTAATTCGCTGCCCGTTGCGTCCCCCGATGCAGGTCCGACTTTGTTGCCGGCGCCGAACAGGGCGGATGCAATCGGCCCACTTGCGGACGAAGTCGTGCAAGCGTTGGCTGCAACACACATCCTCTAGCAACGGTTGCGCGTTGCTACCAGGCGCGATTTCGGGACACCGCGTTGCTAAATAGCAGACCGGCGACCAGCGCCATGGCGGTGAGCACCATGTGAAACGCCGTATCCACGCCAACGATCGTATCTTCGCCCAGCAAAGCCGACATGCTCTGCACGCCAAACGAACCGGGCACCAACAGCGCCAGTCCCGGCACGGCGAAAAGCTGCGGCGGCTTGTGAAAGAATCGCGCAAAGACATTGGCCGCCAATCCCAGCGCCAGTGCTGCCACGAACGGACCGGCATATTCGCCTAGTCCAGCCTTGCCCCAGCGTGACCCGATCAGGGCAATGATCGACGCCACGAGCGCAATGCCCATATCTTCCGGACGCGCGCGAAAGCGAATCGTCGACCCCACCGCAACAGCCAATAGCGAGGGCACGAGAAACCACTCGGGCAGCGGTTTACTGACGCCCTCCTCCGGCACGATGGCGGTGGATTGCACGAGAACCAGGCCTAGCACGGCGCCGAAGGTCATGGCCAGTAGCGCCACACTGACGCCCGCCAGACGGGCCGCGCCGGCAGTTAGCTGGCCATGCGCCAACTCTTCGACTGCGTCGACGAGCGACAATCCCGGCAACAAAATGATCAATCCGGCGGCCAGGGGTATCCATTCCACGAAGTGATCGGTCAAGGTGTAGACGACATTGGCAATCACCGCTGCAGTCGCGGCCGACGTCAACTCGAACAGTCGCCGTGAAGCCCGCCGCTGCTGAAAGACCAGCGCCCAGAGTCCGGTCGCCAAGCCGACGCACATGCCAGTGACGACTTCTTGGATTCCGCCGCCGAAGAAGACGGCAAACGCCGCGGCGCTGAGCAAGTAGCCCAGCACGATGGCCAATCGTCCCCAACGAGGCGAGGCCTGCATGACCCCGTCGATTTGCCGCGTGGCGTCCGCGGGCGTCAGCGTGCCCCGGGCGATCTCTCTGGCGATGTCCGTAAGCCGCGTCAGACGTTCCAGGTGGACCACGCCCGGGTCGCTGCGAATCAAAAGCGCGGTGGGCAGGGAATCGCCGTCCTGGACCGACAGCCATATGCCCGTCGGCATGGAAAACACTTGCACGGGCACGCCGCACTGCTGGGCCGTTTCCTCGAGCGCGTCCTCGAGCGAATGCGCCGGCAAGCCGACCTGATGCAAGGATCGTCCCAGCGCGGTCAACAGGTCGATCTTTGCGCGGAACTCCGTCGGGCTCGCGCCGGTGCTCGTAACATGGTCCGCAGGTTCGGTCGACATCGACGTGAATCCGTTCTGCCGGAATGGCGCATACCCCGATGACAGCGGTTCAACCCTATCGCATGCGCATGAATGTGTCGAGGCAAGCCCGGACACGAAAAAACGGGCGGTTTGGCCTGCTCTTCGTCGGCAGCCCCACGTGCCCGCATAAGCTATGATTTCGCAGGCACCGCGGGGTACTTGTTGGCCGAACTCTCATTCCGAGGGGACAAATCGTGGACTCGACGACGATTCTGCTTGTGTCGATCCTCGTGGTCGTAGTCTTCTCGCTGTTTGCGCGGGGCAACGGCGATTCCACCGGTCTGCGCATGTTGGATCGGAAGTTGGATCTGCTATTGAAACAACTAGGAGTCGATCCCAACGAAGGACTCGACGATCAAATCCAGCAGCTCTTGAAGTCCGGCCAGAAGATCGAGGCCATCAGGCTGTATCGGATGCAGTCTGGTGTGGGCCTGAAAGATGCCAAGGAATTCCTGGAGCGGCAATACGGCATGTAGGACACGACCCCAGCCCGCTGGTTTGCGGTTGGCTCTGCATTTCCCCGATGCAACAGCGCCCCGCCCATTCCGCCGAACCCGTGTCGCCAGTCGCATCTCCTGACCGATGGGGCATCGTGCGGACCGCGCTGCTGCCGAGCTGCATTCCGGTGAGCCGACTGGAATTGAAAAGGGTGTAACTCGCAGATCTCTATGCCGCGGAGCGCCGGTATAGCTTGGTTTGTTCAGTTTCAATGCGGTAGTTCAGGAAGTCGTTCCATTGTCCGTTGAGGTAGGTGGTGCGCAGGTGGAGCATCGCTTGCGCCGGCGACCGTCCAGCGCATGCCGGTTTGTTCCAGGCGATCCTTGACCACGTGGCGGCAAGCGCCTTCGGCCACGCCGCTGCCGATGGGGTAGCCGGCCGCCAGGTACTCGTCGTAGCGCATGTGCCGGCGGTTGTTTGCGTAGTAGCCGATGGCCGCCGAGACGATGCGCCGCCGCGAGCCATGTAGCGCGTGTTCGTCGCGGAGTCGTTTGAAGCGACCGATGACATAACCCACCTTGCCTTCCAGCAACAGCCGCAAGTGCCGCGTGACAAACTGAGCCGCCTCACGGCTGCCTTCGCGGTGGAACACGTGGGCCACCTGCCACAACCGCTCCAGCACGTGGAACAAGTCCAGGATGCAGACCGCCCGCGGCAGCCACTCGCGCTGCACCTCCCACAGCGCCTTCTCGCCGTCCATCAGGCAGACCAGTGTCTTCGCGCACTGTGGGTCGCGCTCGTGACAGGCCACCGCCATCTCGACAAACAGACGTTCGCGTCCCGTACACGATTCTCCTTCCCGCACGCGGGTCATCTCGGCCCAAACCTGCTTGTGTTGCGGCGCGGGCCGCTCGGCAGCGCGCTTCTTTCCGGTCCAGTTCGTCGAGCACGTCGTCGGCCGTGCGGCGAAAGGGGTCGATCGTATACACCGCGCCCACGTAGGCCATCTGTTTCTTGTTCGCTTTTTCGCCTTTGCCGCGACGCGGTCCGCGGCGGACCCGCTCTTCCAGCGGGCGGCGCATCGGCACCCCTTTGCCGTCGGCCGTGGCTACCAGGATCTCGGCCTCTTCGTCGGCCGGCGGCGCGGCGCGCTCGAACTGGAAGGCTTCGACGTGCTGGGCCATCTGCTGGTTCATCTGCTCGGCCGCCCGTTCACTCGGCGCGACACCCAACCACGCGTGCAGATCGGACACCGCTTCGTGAAACGACTCCTTGACGCACAGCCGCTCGAGCCAGTCTTCCAGGACGTAGGAGAACTCGCCGGCCGGCAGCCCCAGCCGCTCGTCCAAGGGCGCCCGCTCGACTTTCTGCCCTTCCCGCGCCGCGTAGACGTAGCGGCCGATCAACAGTTCGCCGAAGATCGACAGGTAGCGGCGCACGTGCCGGCCTTGCAAACGGCGGACCGTGCGGCCTTGGGTGGTTTCCAGTGTCGCGCCCGCGTCGCCATCCCCCGCGGCGGCCACGAAGGCCGACAGCAGCGTGTGTCCCAGCGCCAGCAGCCGGCCGAACAGTTCACGTTCCACTTGATCGATCCGCTGGCCGCCGTCGGCCGCGCGTTCGACGTACATTTCCAACGCCTGGAATTGCCGTTGCGCCTTGAGAAACGCTTGCTCCCGTGCGACGATCATGGCCGGGCCTCCTGGATGGGTGGGAAGGACTGCAATCACAATCCGTTCTACCCGCGGAGGCCCTCTTCTTCACCTTCACGCTAGCACTTGCCGCAACTCCTTGTGAATCCACCTGCTACCACGCGAGGAATGCGAGTTACACCCATTTGAAAAGGCGGCCCTCAAGTGGTCTACTCTGAGTTTCGCCGTCACCGCGACTCGATGGTTTATCAGGACTTATGGCGTTTCGACCCGTTGATTCCTCGATCAAGTTTCCCGCCCTGGAAGCGCGCGTTTCCGAGTTCTGGAAGCAGAAACAGATCTACCAGAAGTCGCTCGCCCAACGCGAAGGCGCACGCCGCTTCGTGTTCTACGAGGGTCCGCCCACGGCCAACGGCCTGCCGCATCCCGGGCACTGTCTGACGCGAGCAATCAAAGACCTGTTCCCGCGCTACAAAACCATGCGCGGCTATCTGTGCCAGCGGAAGGCCGGCTGGGACACGCACGGGCTGCCGGTCGAAGTGGAAGTCTCCAAGGAACTGGGCATCCACTCCAAGGAGGAAATCGAAAGCTACGGCGTCGAGCCGTTCATCCACCAATGCCTGGAAAGCGTGTTCCGCTATACCAAACAATGGGAGCGGGTCACCGAGCGGCTGGCGTTCTGGATCGATCTGGACGACGCCTACGTGACCTATCACCAGAGCTACATCGAAAGTGTCTGGTGGGCGCTGAAAAACTTGTTCGATCGGGGGCTGCTCTACCAGGGCTATAAGATCGTGTGGTGGTGGGCCCAGGGCGGAACGGCCTTGAGTTCGGGCGAAGTCGGCCAAGGTTATCGCGAAGTGGCCGATCCCAGCGTCTTCGTCCGCTTTCCTCTGGTCGACGAACCGAACACCGCGCTGTTGGTCTGGACCACGACGCCCTGGACCCTGCCGAGCAACCAGTTCGCCGCGGTACACCCGGACCTGGAGTACTCGGTATTCAAAGAAGAGGATGGCAACAGGCTGATTGTCGCCTCGGCGTTGGTAGAGCAAGTGGCTGCCAAGCAAGGCGGCGAAGCGCCAGCGACGGTCGTGGCGACAATGCAAGGCACGGAATTGATCGGCAAACGCTACGTGCCGCCATTCGACTACTACTACAAATCGCTGGGTGAAAAAACCGGCACACTGCGAGACGGTGGCACGCAACACATTGCCTGGCGCGTGGTACCGGCACGGTTCGTCACCACCGACAGCGGCACCGGCGTGGTACACCAGGCGCCGGCCTTCGGCGAAGTGGACTACGACGTGCTAATCCAGGAACAAACGCGGTTCGCCCCCGCCGAAGGACCGGAGTTGATTTGCGCCGTCGGTCCCGATGGCAAGTTCACCACCGAAGCGCCCGACTATGCCGGCCGCTGGGTGAAAGAGGCCGACAAGGACATCGCCCGCGAACTGCGTCGCCGGGGACTGTTGTTCCACCTCGATCAATACCTGCACGAGTATCCGTTCTGCTGGCGGGCTGACGAGGATCCATTGATCCAATACCCGCGGCAGAGTTGGTTCATCCGCACCACGCAGTTCAAAGACCGGATGCTGGCGAACAACCAACAGATCAACTGGTTGCCCGAGCACATCAAAGAAGGCCGTTTCGGCAACTTCCTGGAGTCGAACGTCGATTGGGCCTTGTCGCGCGAGCGCTATTGGGGCACGCCGCTGCCGATCTGGGTGTGCAGCAAGACCGGCCAGGCAGAGGCAGTCTCCAGCTACGACGAACTGTTGGCCAAGCCGGGCGTCACGGGCACCGAAGTTTGGGAAAAGGCGAAGACTGCCAAGCCGGAACTGTCCGACCACTTGAAAGTTCACAAGCCGTACATCGACGCGATTACGTACACTTCGCCGTTCGACAGCAGCGGCACGATGCACCGCGTGCCGGAAGTGATCGACGGCTGGTTCGATTCCGGCGCGATGCCGTTCGCCCAGTGGGGTTACCCGCACCAGGGACGCGAGAAATTCGAGGAACTGTTCCCGGCCGACTTCATCAGCGAGGCCATCGACCAGACGCGCGGCTGGTTCTACAGCCAGTTGGCCGTCAGCACACTGCTGTTCGGCGACGAGTCGTCGCAAGATGCCGATCGTCCGCTCGAGCCGTTTCCCCATCCATTCCGCAACTGCATCGTGCTGGGACTGATGCTGGGCGAAGACGGCCAGAAGATGTCCAAGAGCAAGCGGAACTACCGCGAGCCCAACGAGATTTTCGACCGCTACGGGGCCGACGCGCTACGCTGGTTTTTCTTCGCTCAGCAGCCGCCGTGGACGACCATCCGTTACAACGAGCAGGCGATCAAGGACAGCATTCCCGAGTTCCTGCTGCGGCTGTGGAACGTTTACAGCTTTTTCGTGATCTACGCCTCGATCGACGGCTTCGATCCGAGTGAACTGCTTTCCGGCAATCTCGATCAGTTCGCGCCGCGGGAACTGGCTCAGGCCAAGACCTATCGCCCGGTGGCCGAACGCGCGGAACTCGATCGCTGGATTCTGGGCGAGTTGAACGCCACGCTCGCCGCGGTGATCGAGCACATGGACGCCTACGACAACTTCGCCGCGTGTGGGCGGATCACGACGTTCGTCGATGCGCTGAGCAACTGGTACGTCCGCCGCAGCCGCGACCGTTTTTGGAGCGAAGACAAGACGTCGCCCGACAAGCTGGACGCGTATTGGACGCTGTACGAGTGTCTGCTGACGACCGCCAAGATGGCGGCGCCGTTCGTGCCTTTCATTTCGGAAGAGATCTGGCGGAACCTGGCAGTGGCCGGCGCCGGCAAGGCGGTGCGGCAAAGCGTTCACCTGTGCGATTTTCCGGAGCCGGACGCGGCCGTGATCGACGAGGCGCTTTCGGAACGCATGAGCCTGGTGCGCGAGATCGTCTCGCTGGGCGCGCTGCGCGGATGGGCGCCAAGCTCAAAGTGCGACAGCCATTGGCCAAAGTCGAAGTGATTCTGGCAGCGCAAGATCATCGCCCTTGGCTGCAAGAGCATGCCGCGCTGATCGCCGAAGAACTGAACGTCAAGGCGGTCGAATACGCGGAAAAGGCCGATCGGTACATTTCGTACACCGTGCTGCCGGATCTCAAGCGGCTAGGACCACGCTTGGGCAAGCAGTTGCCGGAAGTGAAACAGGCGCTGGCCAAGGCCGATGCCACGGCGCTGTTGGCGCGCATGGAAGCCGATAAGCAGGTGACGCTGGAACTCAAGCCGGGCACGGTGTTGTTGGACGCACTCGACCTGCAAGTGCGCTTGCAGGCGAAGGAAGGCTGGGCCGCTGCGCAAGGCGCTGCCTGCGTGGTGGTGCTGTCCACCGAGTTGGACGACCAGCTTCTGGCCGAGGGTCTTGCCCGCGAGGTCGTCCACGGAATCCAGACCTTGCGGAAAGAATTAAACTGCGAGTACACCGACCGGATCGCCGTCGGTATTGACACCGACGACGCGGCCTTGCGCGAAGCAGTGACTCAGTTCAGAGACTACGTGCAGAGTGAAACGCTGGCGGTGCGTATCGAGTTCGGTCCGCTGGCAGGCGTCGAGCCGGTGGAAGTGAAGCTGGGCGGCGCGACAGCGAATATCTCTATTCAAGTGGTGTCCGCGTGAGCGTTTCGCAATCTCAAGGCGCGCCACCGATGCGATTGGTCGTGCTCATCTCGGGTGGGGGCACCACGCTCAAGAACCTGCTGGAGAAGATCGCGGCCGGGCAGCTATCCGCCGCGATCGCGCTGGTGATTTCCAGCACTTCGAATGCCGGCGGACTCACGATCGCCAAGCAGGCCGGCATTCCCACGCAGGTAATTCGCCGCAACGAGCTCTCCACGCCCGAGGCCCATAGCGAGGCGGTGTTCGGCGCGTGCCGGGCCTCCGGCTGTCAATGGGTGGTGATGGGCGGCTATCTCACCCATGTGCTCATTCCGGCGGATTTCGAGAATCGCGTGCTGAACATTCACCCGGCTCTGATTCCGGCCTTCTGCGGCAAGGGGTTTTACGGCGGGCGCGTTCACGAGGCCGTGCTCGAATACGGCGCCAAGATCAGCGGCTGCACGGTACACTTCGTCGACAACCAGTACGACCATGGCCCCATCATCCTGCAGAAGGTGGTCCCGGTGTTGGATGACGACACGCCGGAGACGCTGGCCGCGCACGTATTTCAGGCGGAGTGCGAAGCCTATCCCGAAGCGCTGCGGCGATTGGCCGGCGGCCGCGTGGTCGTGGAAGACCGCCGCGTGAAGACGAATCAGCCTGAAGATTCGACCGGATCGTAACCCAGCGCCGCGTACAGCCGCGCCGCCTCCTGCCAGCCGCTGTGCGTTTCGAGCCAGATTTGCCGCTCGCCCGCTTCCCACACGGCGGACTCTACCGTGGCAACCAGCAACCGTCCCAAGCCACGGCGGCGAAACCCAGGCGCAACCGCCAGCCAATGGATCACCGGCCTGTCATCCGGCGGCGTGCCCCGTCGCGCCAGCGTGACGGTGCCAACCGGCTCATAGTGTCCGCCGGGGTGCCGCTGCAACTCGGCGAACCACATTGCTTCGTGCCGCCACCACGGCTTTTGCAGAAACTCCCGGGCAAAGTCCCGCGCGTCCCAGTCACCGACTCCCACACGCTGTCTGGCAAACGCCCGGCGCTTAGGTCAAGCCACACCGGAATGTCCTCCGGCCCCGCGAAGTTCCGCAGCCGCACGTGCGCGATTTCTGGCATTATCGGGGGCTCGGCCAGCCGGTGAGTGAGTTGCACGATGGGCGTCATACGGGCAAATAGTGCCATTTCCTGCCTGCGGCGGCTAGTCGGCAGCCAAGAACACATCCTCGGAGTGACGAGACTCGCGCCATATAAACTATTTCCATGGAACAACTTGCACGATCTCTTGTGCGATCCCACCGACCGTGCTTGGAGAATTATGATAGAATTCTTTCACCGCATCTCCATGAGTGATTGTTTTTTGTCACTCGCATGCTCATAATCGCTAGAGTTGTTGCACACAGTTCCACTCGCCGCAAGGCGCTCTGCCGGTGCTCGTCGAAGAACGTCGCAGCCAATTGCTGGAGTTGGTTCGCACGCGGGGTTTTGCCTCGCTGCCCGATCTGGCTGAGCAATTGAGTGTTTCGGAGTCCACGATCCGTCGGGATCTCGACTACCTGGAAGAGGTTGGCACCGCCAAGCGCACGCACGGCGGCGTGTTTTATACCGGTCCGTCGCCCAAGTTGCCGCACTTCGATGAGCGACAGCCGGCGCAATGGGACAACAAACGACGCATTGCCCGCGAGGCCGTCAAGCTGATCGACGACGGCGACACGGTGCTCTTGGATGGTGGCAGTACGACCTACGAAGTGGCGCAACTATTGGTAGGACGCCCGCTGCAGATCGTGACAAACTCCTTGCCGGTAGCCAACTTGTTCGCCTCGAACGCCGATCACGACCTGGTGCTGTTGGGTGGCTATGTCTATCCGCGTACTGGCGTGGCGCTGGGGCCGTATACCAACGACATGCTCGAAAAACTGAACGTGCGGCGCACCATCATGAGCGTGGCCGGCGTCAACGAACGCGGCTTCTTCAACAGCAACCTGCTACTGGTCGAAACCGAACGGGCCATGATGCGGGCTGCCGACGAAGTGATCGTGGTGGCCGATAGTTCGAAGTTCGGCCGACAGAGCCTGGCGCACTTGTGCGGCTTGGAGGAAGTGCAACATCTGGTCGTCGACGACGGCATACCGACCGAGTGGCGCAAGCGCATCGCCAGCGCCGGCACCGAACTGCACATCGCCGCGGCCAGCAACTGACAAAACGAAACCGACCTCTGCAACCGACCTTCGAGTAAATATGCCTGCCGTATTGGACCGATCGACGATTGAACGCATCGTGCGCGACGTGGTGGCGGGACAGTTCGCCAGCCGAGCGACAAGCAACGGCCTGCCGCATGCTCCCGAGCTGGTGGTGAGCATCTCGGCCCGGCACGTGCATCTGACCGACGAGCACGTCGAAACACTGTTTGGCCCGGGCCGCACGCTGACGGAGATGAAGCCTCTGTACCAGGACGGCTTTTACGCGGCGGAAGAGACCGTGATGGTTGTCGGACCGCGACGGCGAATGTTGCCGAGCGTGCGCGTGCTGGGGCCGACGCGGCCGTATAGCCAGGTGGAGCTGGCTTTCACCGACGCGATTTCGCTAGGCATCGACGCGCCGGTTCGCGCCAGCGGCAACATCGACCGCAGCGCCGGGCTGCGTGCTGGTCGGGCCCAAGGGCGTGGTCGAGCTTGCCCAGGGCGTGATTCGCGCCGAACGTCACGTACACATGAGCAACCAGGACGCGGCCTACTTTGGCGTCAAAGACAAAGACCGCATGAGCCTGCGGATCGAGGGAACGTGCTCGCTGGTGCTGGAAGACCTGCTGGTGCGGGCCGACGCCACGAGCAAGCTCGAAGTGCATCTCGACACCGACGAAGGCAACGCCGCCGACCTGGACCACGCGACACGGATCGAACTTTTCAAGCCGTAGTGAACTTGAACAACCGACGAACAACCAAGACAACCCGTTTCCTTTTTCTCCGGAGAGCCTTCCATGGCAAAGACAGTCGATGCGCTGGGCATGATTGAAACCAAGGGATTCGTGTCCCTGGTCGAAGCCAGCGACGCAATGATGAAAGCGGCCAATGTCCAATTCCTAGGGTGGGACAAGGTGGGCAGCGGTCTGGTTACGGCCTTCGTCACCGGTGACGTAGCCGCCGTAAAAGCCGCCACCGATGCCGGCGCCGCCGCGGCCGGCCGAGTCGGCGAAGTGGTGGCCGTGCAAGTGATTCCCCGCCCCCACGACGATTTGGGCATCGTGATTCCCGAACGCGGCTAGTCTCACTATCAACCACTTTTAGACCCATCACTTGAAGCAACTAACCAAGGAACGTTTTTACAATGAGCTCATCTGCAATCGGACTCGTCGAAACCAAGGGCTTGATCGCACTGGTCGAAGCCACCGACGCCATGGCCAAAGCGGCCAACGTCGAAATCGTCAAGCGCGTCAGCATCGGCGGCGCCTACGTCACGGCCGTCGTACGCGGCGACGTGGGTAGCGTGCGTGCTGCGGTGGAAGCCGGCGCAGCGGCCGCCAATCAGGTCGGCGAACTCGTGGCCAGCCACGTGATTCCTCGCCCGTCGGAAGGCCTCGTGGCCGCGTTTTTGTCGTAGTAATGGACTGCGCGTTGGAACGGAAGGGCGGCTCGTCGTCGCCCGGCCCAAGCGCGCGATAGCAAACCAGGGATGCCCTGCCATGAAGGTGTTGGTGGCCAATTTGGGCTCGACGAGCTTCAAATACCGGCTGTTCGAGATGGGCGACGAGCGTCAGCTTGCGCGGAGGCATCGAGCGAATCGGCTCGGCCGACAGCCGCTGCACGGTGGAAATCGGCGGCACGCAACGCGAGCTCACCGCGCACGTGCCCGACCATGCGGCTGCCGTGCGGCGCTGCCTCGACCAACTGACCGAGCCCGGCACGGGATGTCTGCAAGACGCCGCGGAGGTGACTGCCATCGGCTTCAAGGCGGTTCACGGCGGACGCACCACGGGCGTGCAACGCGTGACGCCAGAGCTGTTGGCCGACATGGAAGCGATGAGCCAAGTGGCGCCGGCACACAATCCGCCCTACATCGCGGCCATGCGATTGTTGAGCGAGAAGCTGCCAGAGATTCCTCTGGTGGCCGCCTTCGAAACGGGCTTTCACGAAACCGTGCCAGATCGCAATCGCTACTATCCGGCGCCGTTCGAGTGGGCGGAGACGTTTCATATCAAGCGCTGGGGTTTCCACGGCGCCAGCCATCGCTACATCGGCACGCGGATCGCCGAGATCCTCGGACGAGACGACCTGCGCGTGATCTCCTGTCACTTGGGCGGATCCAACTCGTTATGCGCCATGCGGGGTGGCAAGAGCGTTGCCACCTCGATGGGCATGAGTCCACAGTCCGGCATTTCGCACAACAATCGCGCCGGCGACTTCGATCCGTTCGCCATTCCCGTGATCATGCAGCACACGGGGCAAACGCTCGAACAAGTGCTAGCGGAACTGGCCGAACGGAGCGGCTTGCTGGGCCTAAGCGGCATCAGCGGCGACGTGCGTGACTTGGAGGAAGCCGCCGCGAAGGGAAATGAGCGAGCACGGCTGGCGCTCGACGTGTTCGTCTCGGACATTCGCCATTCGCTGGGCGCCATGCTCGTGGAACTAAGCGGCGCCGATTGCATCGTCTTCACCGGCGGCATCGGCGAAAACGGCAACCACATCCGCACGGGCGTAACCGCCGGGCTGAGCGAACTGGGAATCGTGCTCGACGAGAATGCCAACGCCACGGCCAGCGGCGAAGCAAAGATCAGCACGCCCGAGAGCCGCATGCAAATCTGGATCGTGCCCACCAACGAAGAACTCATCGTGGCCCGCCAAACCAAACAACTGTTGGAAGCCCAAGGCTAAACCCCATGTTCCTTGCCAAAGTCACCGGCTCGCTGGTCTCGACACAAAAGGTCGCTTCGATGGTGGGCCACAAACTGCTGCTGGTCGAACCGTTTCGCGTCGACCCGCGGGACCGTAGCCGGCTGGCGTCCACCGGGCGCACGTTCGTGGCGGTCGACTCCGTCGGCGCCGGCGAAGGAGAGTTCGTCCTCATCACACAAGGCTCGAGCGCCCGACTCACGCCGGAAACCAAGAACTTGCCGATCGACGCGGTGATCGTCGGTCTGGTGGATACCGTCCACGTGGAACAGCAGTGCGTCTTCAGCCGCCAGCACGGGGAAGACTGATTCCGCCAAATTCATCAACACCAACCTGACCATCGCCGGGAATTGAAATGCAAGCTACTGAAGAACTGATTCGCAACGTTGTCGAGCAAGTGCTCACGCGGATGGGCACGGCCGCGCCGGCGCCCGTCAACGGACGGGGTTATACGGGGCGCTTCGGCATTTTCGATTGCGTCGACGAAGCCGTTTCCGCCGCCACCGACGCGTTCGAGCAGCTTAGCGAGCGATCGCTCGAAGATCGCAAGCGCATCATCGACCACATTCGCCGCATTTCCATCGAACAGTCGGTCGAACTGGGCACGATGGAGATGAACGAAACGAAGATCGGCCGCCTGGTTCACAAGATCGAAAAGCTGAAAACGCTGGGCGAGCGCACGCCAGGCATCGAGTTCATGCGGAGCGAGGTTTTCAGCGGCGACCACGGACTGGCCGTCATCGAGCATGCGCCGTTTGGGGTGATCGGCGCCATTACTCCCGTGACGCACTCGCTGCCGACCATTACCGGCAATGCCGTGAGCATGATCGCCGGCGGCAACACCCTGGTGGTCAATCCGCATCCGGGCGGCAAGCGCGTGGCGGCCGAGGGCGTGCGACGCTTCAACGAAGCCATCTACCGCGACCTGGGCATCGACAACCTGATTTGCGTGATCGCCGAACCGACCATCGAATCGGCCGATGCCATTTTCAATCACCGCGGCGTGAAACTGATTTGCGTCACGGGCGGACCGGCCGTCGCTCGCGCCGCAATGCAATCGAGCAAGCGGGCCATCGTCGCCGGGCCAGGCAATCCGCCGGTGGTGGTCGACGAAACGGCCGATCTCGACCGAGCGGCCCGTGCGATCATCCAGGGAGGCGCGTACGACAACAACCTGCTGTGCATCGCCGAGAAGGAAGTGTTTGTCGTCGCCAAAGTGTTCGACCAAATGCTGGCGGCCATGGAACGCGCCGGCGCGGTGCGTCTCAACGCCCGCGAGATCGATGCGCTGACCAAGGTGGCCATTGCGTCGGTCGGCGAGGGAAGCCACAAGCACGACGTGGCCCACAAAGACTACATCGGCCAGGACGCGGCCGTGCTGGCCAAGGCGGCCGGCAAGCGGATTGCTCCGGAAACGGAACTGGTCTTTGGAGAAACGGACGAGCACAACCCGTTCGTTCCGGTGGAACAGATGATGCCCTTCGTGCCGTTCGTCCGCGTGCGCGACGTCGACGAGGCCATCGTCAAGGCCAAGCACTACGAGCACGGCTTTCGCCATACGAGCATCATCCACTCGAACAACGTGCGCGAACATGACGCGCATGGGGCGGGCCATGGATACGACGCTGTTCGTGAAAAACGGACCGTGCATGGCCTCGCTGGGACTGGGGGGCGAAGGCTACTTGTCCTTTTCGATCGCCACGCCGACCGGCGAAGGCGTGACCACACCCCTGACGTTCACCCGCGAGCGCCGCTGCTCGCTGATCGACGACCTAAGAATCCTGGGCAAGTAACACCAAGCACGAAAACATCGGACAAAGACGAACCCGTCATGCAAGTTGGCACTGTCATCGGCACTGCGACCTCGACCGTCAAGCATCCTTCGCTCGCCGGGCAGAAGATGCTGCTGGTGCAACTGTTGATGGCCGACGGCGTTTCGGCCGACGGCGAGCCCGTGCTGGCGGTCGACGCGCTGGGCGCTGGAAACGGAGCACGGGTGATCGTCTCCAGTGACGGCAAGGCGACCCGAGAATTCCTCAAAAGCGACACCACGCCGGTGCGCTGGAGCGTGATTGGGATTCAAGACTGACATGACAGGCGGAGGAAATCATCGAACACAGCGAGCCCACGTCGAACGGATCGTGCGCGAGTTGCTGGCAGAAGTTTTGCGGACAAGTCCCGAAGAGAGTTCGTCAAAGGGAGAGTTGAGGGTCGCCGCGAAGGTAGTCAGTGCTCGCGAACTTGAGGGGCGACTGGGAGGAATCGAGCGGCTGATCGTGTCACGGGGCGCGGTGATTACGCCTGCTGCACGCGATCTGCTGAAAGAACGAAACATCGCGGTCGCCTCGGCCGTCGAACAGCGAACGACATCGGCCGGCAGGCGTTTAGTGCTGGGTGTGGCGGAGACGAACCCCGAAGTGACCCGGTTATTGCAATTGCTGAGCGGAGAAGGCGTGAACGTAGAACGATTGCCGCAAAACAACTTGATCGAGGCGGTCGACTCCGTGTGCCAGCGCGTAGCTGGTGGCACGATGTTGGGCCTTGTGCTGACGGGTCGGACTGCCGCGGCGCTAAGTTTGGCCAACCGGCATGTCGCGGTGCGAGCGGCTTGGGCAGCGAGCACCACCGCGGTGAAAGACGCGATGAATTCCCTGGCGGCTAACGTGCTGATTGTCGATCCGGTGGGCAAAACAACTTTTGAATGGAAACGACTACTAGCACCGTGGCTGCATGCCGGACCCATCGATTGTCCAGCGGCACTCCGCGAACGATTGGGATAACCGACCATGCGAATTGCCGAAGTGATTGGCAGCGTGACGCTGAATCGGGCGCATCCGAGCTTTCCGCACGGCGCCTTGCGGCTGGCCGTGCCAATGTCGCTATCCGATCTGCTCGGACAGACCGAACCGGCCGCCGACACGGTCGTGGTATACGACGAGTTTGGCGCTGGCGTCGGCTCGTATGTTGCCGTCAGCGACGGCGCCGAAGCGGCGCAGCCTTTCTATCCCGACGACAAACCGATTGATGCCTACAACGCGGCCATCCTCGACCGCGTTCACTTGGACCAAAACCGCGAAGACAGAGAAACTGAAACGCAAGGACCACGAGACGAATGAATCTGCACCAGCTTAAGCTCGAGATCTGCGACATCGGCCAGCGGATCTACAACAAGGGTTTCGCGGCCGGCAACGACGGGAACATCAGCTATCGCTTGGGCGAGAATCAGGTGCTGTGTACACCCACTTTCATCTCCAAAGGCTTCATGAAGCCCGACGATTTGTGCATCGTCGACATGGAAGGCAAGCAGCTATCGGGCCGCAAGAAACGCACCAGCGAAGTCCTGTTGCACCTGGCCATCATGAAGGAACGGCCCGACGTAAAGAGCGTGGTGCACTGCCATCCGCCTCATGCCACTGCGTTTGCCGTGGCTCACGAGCCGATTCCACAGTGCGTGCTGCCAGAGGTGGAAGTCTTTCTGGGCGACGTGCCGATCACGAAGTACGAGACGCCGGCGCGCAGGCCTTTGCCGATACGGTGCTGCCGTTCGTGAAGAAGAGCAACGTCATCATCCTGGCCAATCACGGCACGGTGAGCTTTGGCGAAACGGTGGAAAAGGCCTATTGGTGGACCGAGATTCTCGATGCCTATTGCCGCATCCTGATGATGGCCCGCGACCTGGGCAAGATTAACTACTTCAGTGAGCAGAAGACACGCGAGTTGCTCGACCTGAAAACACGCTTGGGATTTAGCGACGCGCGGCTCGAGCCAGGCATGGAGAACTGCGACATCTGCGCCAACGACGTTTTTCGCGATAGCTGGCGCGAAACGAGCATCGAGCGCCGCGCATTCGAGGCGCCTCCATCGATGCGGCCCGCGCCAAGACCGCTCCCGCGAGCAGCGCTGCCAAGGTCAATGGCAATATCGATCAAGAAGCCCTCGTCCAGACCATCACCGAGCGGGTAATGGCCGCCCTGGCGAACAAGTAAGAGCCGAAAACCCTACGAAGCAAAGCACCATGAAAGTCAGCATCATCGGCGGCGGCGGTTTGGTCGGCTCTTGCACGGCATTCGCCCTGCAAACCGGCAAGATCGTGCGCGAGATCGCCCTGTTGGACGCCAACGCGGAAATGGCGGGCGGCCAGGCGCTCGACCTGTTGCACGGCGCCAGCTTGACGGCCGATCAGGTCATCTCCTCCGGCGGCTACGAGCAGATCCCCTCCAGCGATCTGATCTGCATCACGGCGGGCCTGCGCCGCAAACCGGAGGAAAGCCGGCTCGACCTGATCAATCGCAACGTCGACTTGTTTCTGAGCATCCTGGCCGAAATTCGCCGCGCGGGACACAAGCCGGACGCCACGGTGCTGGTCGTCTCCAACCCGGTGGACGTGCTGACCTATCTGGCGGCCAGCGCTTTGGACTTACCCCCTTCGCGCGTGTTGGGTTTGGGAACGCAACTGGACACCGTTCGTTTTCGTTCGCTGATCGCTGAGCGCCTCGCCGTTGCGCCGACGCAGGTCAAGGCGCTCATCCTCGGCGAGCACGGCGACAGCATGGTTCCCATCTGGTCGAGCGCCACGGTGGCGGGGCTACCGCTGGAGAAGTTTCCCGGCTGGAATCCGAACCTGGCCAACGAACTTTTCACGCGCACCAAGGGCTCCGGCGCGGAAGTGATCAAAAAGAAGGGCGGCGCCGGCTTTGCCGTCGGCCTGGCCATTCAGGAAGTGATCGAGGCCATCGCACTCGACCGCCGCGCGATCCTGCCGGTGTCGTCGGTTCAATCGGGCTGCTACGGCATTCGCGACGTGTCAATCTCCGTGCCCACCGTGGTCGGCGCCGGCGGCGTGCTGGGGACTCACGAATTCGAACTTTGGCCGAAGGAATCGCAAGCACTTCGCAAGAGTGGCCAGGTATTGCGGCAGACGATCGACGCCGTGCTCGAGCGGCTCAAGCAGAACAACTAGCAACCGATCCATATGGAAAAATCCCTCGACCGCAAACTGGCCGCCATTCACGCCGATCCTTCCGGCGCAAAGGACTTCATTCTGGCCGACGCCAAGGATGCCGACATGGCGTTTGGCATTGGCGCGCCGGGCGTTCGCCGGAAATGCACGCCGGCGAAGTGCCGATGCGCACCTTGGCCGAATATCGCGAGAACATTCGCCAGATCACTCAGCAGGGGCTGGTCGACATCATGCTCATGTCGGCCAGCAGCAACGCCGTGCTCACCGTGGGCGAACGGCTGTTCGAAAACAGCCACATAACGCCCGCCGCGCGAGCCAACGACACCAGCGACGTGTTTGCCGTTCGTCACGGGCGGTACATCACCGAGCCGGCTCAGCCGTTCCGCACGGCCATGCTCGACCACATTCAATGCGGCCATGTCGACTGCGAGCCGGCCGAGCGGGCACGCGGGGCGAACCTTGGCCTGTACAGTGTCACGTTCAACAATCGGCTCGACGACGACTTGCACGTGCTGGAGCAGTATCGCCTGTTTCGCGAAGAGGCCGAGCGCAAGGGCTTTCGCCATTTTCTGGAAGTGTTCGACCCCAACGCCCCCAACGGGCTGACGCCGCAAAGCACGCCGCAATTCATCAACGATTGCATCGCTCGCACGCTGGCCGGCGTGGCAACGGCCGGGCGGCCGATCTTTTTGAAGATCGTCTATCACGGACCGCGGGCCATGGAAGAGCTCGTAGCGTATGACCCGCAATTGATCGTCGGCATTCTAGGGGGCAGCGCCGGAACGACCTATGATGCGTTCAAGTTGATTGCAGAAGCCCGAAATTACGGCGCCCGGGCCGCGCTTTTCGGCCGCAAGATCAACAACGCGGAGTGCCAATTGGCATTCGTGGAATTCTTGCGGCGGATCGTCGACGGCGAGATCTCGCCCGAGGAGGCCGTGCGGGCTTATCACGGCGTGCTCCAGCGGCTGGGCATGCGGCCGCACCGCTCGCTGGCCGACGACATGCAACTGCACAGCGGCGTGATGAGCTACGGCGGCTCGAACAGTGTGAGCGTGCCCGCGGGCATTCCACAATCCAAGCCAACCGCCAAGCACGATTGCGGGTGCGGCGGCAGCGATCCGCACGCCTGCACGTGCCACGACAAGCCGCATGGGGACTCGGACGATCAGCCGGACTTCTCGAAGATGACGGTGGCCGAAAAGCTGGCCTACAACAAAGCCCAGCGCGATCGCATCTTCGGATAGCCAAAGAGCGAGACATTCCAGTATCACGGCCAACGCGACGCCTTCACCCCCACCCCCCGGTGCGGGCCAGCTCGCGAAGGTGTTCGATCGCGTCTTCCACGTCGGGCACTTGCGCGCTGCGCTGGCGTCCGCGGCGGTCGCACTCGCACAAAAGCATCAGGTCGTCGAAATCTTCGTGGGCTTCGAGCCGGCGGCGAGCTCGTGCTCCCAGCGTGCCGTCCCGCAGCTCGCCCGCTTCCATGTGGTGGGCGATGAGCCAGCCCGTTCGTTCGGTGATATGTCCGTGCAAGGCTTCCAGCGCCGCATTGACGTGGTCGCGCGGGTCGATGGCCTTGCCGACGTCGTGCAATAGCGCCGCGGTTTGCAGTTCTTCGTCATAGGGCGCCGCGTCACGGGCCAGCTCGAACACTTGCAGGCTGTGGTACAGCGCGTCCCCTTCGGGATGAAACTCGGGCGACTGCCGCACGGTTTCCAACGGCACGAGCAACATCTGGTAAATCTGAAAACGGTCGACCTGGTGCTCGACTTCGACGAGCTCCTCCTCGACATCGATGTCGGGATACGCCTCCGTCAGCAACTGCTCCAGTTCGGCAATGCTGGCCCGCTCGATCGCCTTGCCGGTCACCGAGCTCTTGAACACGAAGTGGGCCATCTCGCCGGCATAGACCGTTATCTCGATGGGAAAGCGCTCGCGCACGTGCACGTGGGTAAAGACGCGCTGTTCGCCATGCTTACGCACGCGCTTGTGTTCCACGTCATAGGTGAAGCCTACGGCGTCGAGCGCGGCCGTGACGCCGGCGATGTTGTCGGCAAAGACGTGCAGGTCGATGTCCGATCCCTGTCGCACGTGGCCGGTGAGCGTGCTGCCGATGAGCCGCGGTCGGAATGTGCGCAGCAGGCGCATCAGCCGCAGCGCTTCGACGCGCATTTCGCGGAGTCCGGCGGTTCGCTGGGCGCCTTCGTGAATGCGCGCCAGCGACTGGATCTCGTCGCGGATTTCACGGTTGGTGGGCAGGTCGGCCGGTTTGACACGGCCGCGAAAGATACGCCGGGCGGCTTTCAGCTTGGCCCGATAGTATTCAGACTCTTGCCGCACGTACATCAACCGGGCGGCTTCGTGCGTGATTTGCCGCCGCAGCTTGTCGTTGCTCATTGCGGTGTTGCGCCGGAATTTAGCCCCTCGAAGCGGCGCCGGGCTGTCTGACCCAAGTATAGTTGCGGCCGCCCGGCTTCGACAACCGCGGTTTCGGCCCCCGCGGCAGGCAGTTCGCGACACGGTATTTTCAATACGAGCGGCAACGGCGCCGAGTATATTGATAGACAATAGCGCCGCGTCGCGAGCCAACTTAGGGGGAAACAAACGTGGAAGAATTCTGGCGGAATATCGTAGCAGATTGGCCGGAGACCGCTTCGCTTTTGAATGTGATCTTCCGCATGGGACTGGCTTCGGCCGTGAGCGCGTTGCCTGGCATTCAACGCGAACGCTTGGGAATGCCCGCCGGACTGCGCACGCACATGCTCGTTTCGGTCGGCGCGGCGCTGTTCATGCTGGCGTCTGAGGAGGCCGGCGCCAGCGTCGACGCGCAAACGCGCATCGTCCAGGGCCTGGCAACAGGCATCGGGTTTCTCGGCGCGGGCGCCATTCTGAAATCAAAGGACGAAAACCACATCCACGGCCTGACAACCGCCGCCAGTATTTGGTTTACCGCGGCTCTGGGCGCCGCGGTGGGCTCAGGCCGAATCTGGTTGCCCATCGTGGCTTCGGTAATGGCGCTGATGATCTTGGCCCTGTTGCGACCACTGGAACGCGCCCTCGGCGATGAGCGCAAGTAGGGCTCGTACCGCGGGGCGACTTGCAGCGACTACTTCGACTCGGCGCCGGGATGATACGTCTGCTTGGCGTGGGCCAATACGTCGTCCCAGTGGAACCAGGCAGGCTTGAACTGCCGCTTGGAGTACAACTCGGCCTGATCCATGAAGTGGGGCGACTTGGGATTCGAGCTTTCGCCAAATTGCAGCAGCGTGGCGGCCTTCACCTTGTCGCCAAACTCGTACGCGCCCACGAACGAGTGGCCCACCACTCCGTACTGATTCTTGTGTTGGGCCGAAGGCGGAGCGTAGTACGTATTGAACACCACGCCCAGCGGACCCGGCACGCCGGCGCACGGCAAGCTCGGTTGGGAGTCGGAAAAGGGAATCTTGGCCAGATCGGCATAGTTCGCGTGACGCTGGATACGGCTCACGTCGCCCCAGGGTACTTGCCAGTTGCCGTAAAACGCCTGAAGCTTGCCGGCCGCCGTGGCTAATGCCTCGAACCGTTTGTCCGGTTCGGCTACGAACTCGGGCTTGAGCGTTTCGACCGGATAACCGCGGCCATACATTTCCTCGTACCACATATAGCACAGCGTCGTTTGCGTGGAGTCGATCGCCGAGCAGCAGTCCCAATCGCACAGGTGGTCCATATACGGCTTGCACTTGGCGGCCAGCGAAGGATTCGTCTTTTCGAGTTCTTCCAAGTTGCGCACCAGCACCGGCAGGTTCGTCAACGGCCAGTAGAGCGTGGTGTCGAACGCGGCTTTCTTCCAATCGTCGAAGGTGATGTCGTGCATCTGGCGCAATAGCATGCGCGAAACCTTGGCGCGCCGTTTGTCGTCGTAGCGATCTTCCACCATGTAGGCCGGGAAGTCGCCGACCGCCGGATTGTCGTCGTCGGTTGTCAGAAAGGGCGTGGAATTGCAGTTCTGCAAATACGCGGTTCGGGGGTTGAGGATCTGCGGCAACTCGTCAAATGAGTGGATTCCCTGCCAGTCGGTCTTGGGATTCGATCCGTCGACCGGCTTGGTCCAATCGAAGCTCGGATCGCGCTTGGGCACGGCCGCGTTGTAGACATAAAAAATGTTGCCGTCGCGATCGGCATAGCAGGTGTTGAACATTTGCAGATTAAGCTCGGCCATCGCATCGCGCCACTGGTCGAAGTTCTTGGCCTTCGTCATCCGCAGCGCCTGCCGCAAGCGGCTCCCCTCGGTCAGCCGCGCGATTTGCACGGCCAGGTACTTGTTCTCGCCGGAATTGCCGACGATCGGGCCGTGATGCGTCTTGCGCAACGTGTATTTCTTTTCGTCGAAGCCGCCGTCCTTGTTGCGCACCTTGATCGTGACGGGCCATTCGGTCGCTTCGCGGTAGCCGTCGCCGTACTTGTAGTGCCTGGAGTTCTTCGGATCGTCGAACGTTTCGATCCATACGTCGGCCACGTCCGGATCGTTCACCGTGTGCGACCAGCCCAGGCCTTCGTTGTGGCCGATGGTGGGCAACGGGCCGCCGAAGAAGCAGGCGCCCGAGAAATTGAGGCCTTCGCCGCTCTTCACGTGGCCTTCGTAGAACTGGCCATAACCGAACCACGGCTGATGCGGATTGGCAAACAGCATGGCGTGATGATCTTTGGTGCGAGAGGGACCGATGGCCCAAGTGTTCGATCCAATGGCCGCTTGCAAACCTTCGATCGCCTCGCGCACTTTGCCGCGCGGCGCGTGCGACTTGCCGAACATGAACTCGAGCAGCACGTTGCGTTCGTAGGCTAGCATGTACCACGGTTCGAAGTGCGTGATCAACCGCGGCTTCACTTGCGGATTCTTCGCCAGGTAGTGATTCAGCCCCGCGGTATATCCCTCGGCAATCGCTCGCAAAGGCGCTTCAATGTTCTGGTAGTCGGCCTGAGAGTTTTTCGGAATCTCGAAGGACAGAGTCAGCAGGTCGGAGTTCACGCCCTCGTCGCCCCACAACTCGGCATAGCGCCCCAGGGCCGCGGCATAGGTGTCTTCGATTTGCCAGAAATAGTCTTCGGCCTGAGCGTAGCCAAAGCCGAACGCCACGCTGGCGTCGGTCGGTCCTTCGATGTGCGGGACACCCCACTCGTCGCGAATGATGGTCACCGACTCGGCCATCTTGTCGGCGTCCGCCGCCTCGTCCGCCCGCGCCATGCGCAAGTCGCTCCAGGATGTCGCCACTAAGATTGCGACCAAAGCCAGAATCCATCGCCTCACACGTTGGCGCGCCATGACACGAACTCCTTGGATCGGGTGGAACGAAAACACCGAAGATGAAGACCTAGCTTGCCATGCACAGCCGCGCATTGCAAGAAAGTCGGTGGTTATTGACACATTCCGCGCGAAGAATGCATGATTGTCGATGCGTTCAGCGGCCGGCAGAATTCTTTGGCGGGACCTGGCTTCGCTCCCCAACAAATCATCATGCCACAAATCTCCAGGCCGCTTGTCGGCGGCATCGAAGCGGGCGGCACGAAATTCGTGTGCGCGCTGGGCACGGGGTCGGATGACGTGCGGGCCCAGGTGCGCATCGCCACGACGACGCCCGAGGAAACCATCGGCAGCGCGATCGAATTCTTTCGCCAGCAGTTGGAAGGAACCGGCCCTCCCGCCGCGATCGGCATCGCGTCGTTCGGTCCAATCGACCCGAATCCGAATTCTCGGTCGTTCGGGTTGATTACCTCAACGCCAAAGCCCGGCTGGCGGGACACCGATCTGGTCGGGCCGGTGCGAGCTGCCTTCGGTGTGCCGGTAGGCTTCGATACCGATGTCAACGTCGCGGCGCTGGGCGAACACGCATGGGGCGCCGGTCGAGGCGTCGACGATTTGATCTATCTGACGATCGGCACTGGAATCGGCGGCGGCGGGTTGGTGAATGGTCGCTTGATGCACGGCCTGATTCATCCCGAGATGGGACACATGCGGATTCCGCACGATCGCCAGGTCGATCCCTACGCGGGCCACTGCCCGTTCCACGGCGATTGCTTGGAAGGCCTGGCATGTGGGCCCGCCGTCAGCCAGCGCTGGCAAGCCGCCAGTGAGACGTTGCCGGCCGGCCATCCCGCGTGGCCGCTGGAGGCGCATTACTTGGCGCTGGCGCTGGTGAACGTCATCTGCACGCTGTCGCCGGAACGCATCATTCTGGGAGGCGGCGTCATGTCGGCGAGGCAACTCTTTCCGCTCATCCGCCGCGAAGTGCAAAAGCTGCTCAACGAATACGTTCAGTCGCCGGCGATCCTGTCGGACATCGACAGCTATATCGTGCAGCCTGGCTTGGGCGACCGGGCCGGCGTGCTGGGCGCGTTCGCGCTGGCGCAGCAATTGATCACACAGGAAACTTGATGCCCTGCGCCAGCGGCAGCTCGGTCGAGTAGTTGACCGTGTTGGTGGCCCGGCGCATGTAATTCTTCCAGGCGTCGGAGCCGGATTCACGGCCGCCGCCGGTTTCCTTCTCGCCGCCAAAGGCGCCGCCGATCTCCGCGCCGCTGGTGCCAATGTTGACGTTGGCAATCCCGCAATCGGAACCAGCGGCCGAGCAAAACAACTCGGCTTCCCTCACGTCGCCGGTGAATATGGCCGATGCCAAGCCCTGCGGCACGCCGTTGTGGATGGCCAACGCCTCGTCGAACGTGTCATAGCGGAGCAGGTACAAGATCGGCGCGAACGTCTCGGTCTGGATGATCGGCGCGTCGCTGCCGATTTCGACAATGGCCGGTTGAACATAGGCGCCGCCGGACGGCACGCCGCTTGCCAGGCGACGACCGCCGTGGACGCGCCCGCCCTGCAATCGGGCTGCATCCAGGGCAGCTTGCATCCGCTCGGCAGCCTGCATGTCGATGAGCGGGCCGACCAGGGTGCCCTCTTCCAGCGGGCTGCCGATCGGCAACTGCTCATAGGTCTTCAAAAGTCGCGCGAGCAACTCATCGGCGATCGAGCGATGCGCAATGAGCGCCGCAACGTCGTGCAGCGCTGGCCGCAGGTGCCAGCGGCGGAAAAGACGATCGCTCGCAGCGCGAGTTGCAAATCGGCAGATGGCGTGACGATGGCGCCGTTGTTGCCCCCCAGTTCCAGCAGCGAGCGTCCCAATCTCCCGGCGACGGTTTGCCCGACCGCGCGTCCCATGGCGACCGAGCCGGTGGCCGACACGAGCGGCAGCTTATTCGAAGAGGCGATGGCTTGTCCAACCTCGGCGCCGCCGACCACGAGGTTCAGCACCCCGGCGGGAACGTCTGCTTCATCGGCGAGCACGCCGGCCGCCAACTGTTGGCAGGCCATGGCGCACAGCGGCGTCTTCTCCGACGGTTTCCAGACGAGCGTGTCGCCACAGACCAGCGCGATCATGGCGTTCCAGGCCCAAACGGCCACCGGAAAGTTGAATGCCGAGATCACGCCCACCGGCCCCAACGGATGCCATTGTTCGCTGAGCCGATGCGCCAGACGTTCGCTGGCGATGGTGAGACCATACAATTGCCGGCTCAAGCCGACGGCGAAGTCGCAGATATCGATCATTTCCTGCACTTCGCCGCGCGATTCCTCCAGGATTTTTCCGCACTCCAGCGTGACCAGCAAAGCCAGGTCTTCCTTGTGCTGCCGCAACCGCTCGCCGATGCGGCGGACCAGTTCGCCGCGCTTGGGCGCCGGCAGCAGCCTCCAGCGCGGAAATGCTTCGGCAGCGGAATCGATGGCGACCGCCGCGTCGTCGTTCGTGGCAGCGTGAAAGCTTGCAAGCGGCGACCCGTCGATCGGTGAATGAACCACCAGCGTGTCGCCTGAGCCGTTCTTCCGCGCCGCGCCGGTGGCAACGGCACCCGGCTCGCGGATGCCTAATCGACTAAGTGCGATGTCGAGATGGTTCTTCATGGCTCCCTCCCGCGATGTCGGCGGTGCCCGTGTAGCGACTGTTGATCTTCGACCCGTGATAGTTCTGACCGAAGCGGTTCTTGAGGAAATCGGCCAGCTTGACTTGCTCCTGCCGCACCAGCCCCGTGCCACTCATCGCGCCCCCAAAATACAAGTCGACGACCGTGCAGATGCCGGCGGCGGTAGTCAATTGGATGGCGCTCCAGGTCTCGCCGTTGATGGTCTGTCCATAGATTTTTCGGGCGTCGCTATGCTGCACATACTGCCCCTTGCGCTGGCCCGAGACGGTACAGAACACGACGACGACGTCCTGGAACGTCACAGGCACGGCGCGTTCCAGGATGTCTTTGAGCAATTCGCGCCGCTCGGAGAGCCGCAGGCCGCGGATCAGGAAGTTCATCAGATCGCGATGGCCCTGGTAGCGAATGGTCTTGTAGTTGAGCTCGCGGACGCGACCTTCCAGCGTCTCGCACAACGAACCGAGTCCGCCGGAGGTGTTGAAAGCCTCATAGCGCACGCCGTCGAGCGAGAAATGCTCGTTTCCCTCCAACGGCAGCACGTTGATGAGCTGTCCTTCATGGATGGCTTCGCACGGATTGCAGTATTCGTTGATCAAGCCATCGGTCGACCAGGTGAGGTTGTACATCAGCGCGTTGGACGGAAACTGCGGCAACGCGCCCACGCGCATGGTGACCGTGTCGAGCGAATCGAATCCTTCGGTGAGGGATTGCGCGGCGATGGAGACAAATCCCGGCGCCAGCCCGCACTGTGGCATGAAGATCTGGCCGGGGATTGCCAGCGTGGAGATCTCGGCCACGCGCTTGGTCGTGGCGATATCCTCGGTGAGATCGAAGTAGCTAACGCCCGCCTCCTGCGCGGCTTCGGCCACGGTGGGGTTGTGGCGATAGCTCAGCGCCGAGATGACGGCGCCCGACCGCGCAACGCGGTGGCGATTTCGGGCCGGTCGGAAGCGTCGAGCTGCACGGTGTCCACGCCGCTTTGCGCGAATGCGTTCCAGCGAGTGCGGATCGGCATCGCCCACCAGCACCTGGTAGTCACCGCTGGAAGTGAGCATTTGGGCGATCATGCGGCCGATCTTGCCGGCGCCGAGTAGCAACACCTTGCGCATCGCTCGTATCCAAAGGGGAAGTGAAAGGACAGGTAGCAGCCCGGGCTCTGAATCCGCCAGGAAACGGCTTTTCCGCCAGGGAATTATACGTCACGCGTCAAACCGTCGAGCGAACCGGGTTGGGCAGGATGTGGCGATTGCACGAAGACTGAGGATCCAGCGGCGGTCGACGTGGCGGGAACCAAGGGCCAGACGCGTGGCAGTCGACGTGTTCGAGTGGCCCCGGCGCGGCGCCGCGCCTACGATTCGTCTTGTCTCGGCCGCATGTTGCAATGTACATAGAGGAGCGGGACACTTCCCCCTGTACGGAGCCTGCGCGATGTACCACCGCTTGGTTGTCTTACTGGTCGTTACTGCAACAATCGTTGCCGCACTGACGCCTGGGAGTATGGCGGCGGAACATTCGTCCGCACGTCGCGGCGTCGTCGAGTTTCGATGTAGCAACACCGAGCGGAATCTGCCCGAGCGATTCCAACTTGCGCCGCATCAATTCGAATTCGCCGAAGTGCCGGTGTCGTCCGTGGCTCGCAACGTGCAGTTGTCGAAAGTGACGTTTCCATCACCAGTGGAAACACCCCACGAAAACAACAACACCGTACACTGCGAATACTTTTGCCCGCTTGGCGAAAAGAACGCTGGTGAAGCCGGCGTGCCGGGCGTGGTCGTGTTGCACATCCTGGGAGGTGACTTCGATCTGTCGCGGTTGTTTTGCCGTACGCTGGCGTCGCGCGGCGTGGCGGCCCTGTTTGTAAAAATGCCCTATTACGGCGAGCGGCGCCAGCCAGGTTCGTCGGCCCGGATGGTATCGGTCGATCCGGAGGAAACCGTGCGCGGCATGACCCAGGCAGTGCTCGACGTGCGGCAAGCGGCCGCGTGGCTCGGGGCGCAAGACCACGTGGACGGCGCGCAACTGGGGATCATGGGCATCAGCCTGGGAGGCATCACCAGCGCTCTGGCCGCCGGCGTGGAGCCACGGTTTCACAAAGTGTGTCTGATTCTAGCGGGCGGCGACATGGGCGAGGTTGCCTGGACCAGCGAAGAACTGGCGCCGCTGCGCGAGAAGTGGATTGCCTCGGGCGGGACGAAGGAGCAATTGTTCGCGCTGTTTCGCCCCGTGGACCCGATCACTTATGCCAAGCCGGTGCCGGGCCGAAGCATTCTGATGCTCAATGCCAGCCACGACGAAGTGGTGCCGCCCGCTTGCACCGAGGCCCTGTGGCGCGCGTATGGCGAGCCGCGGATCATCTGGTGGAACGCCGGCCACTATAGCGCCGCGCGCTATCTTTTCGACGGCATGGCCGAGGCCGTCAGGTTCTTCCAGCCGGACGGAGGCAACGCGGATCAAAGCACCGCGAAATAGTTTTCCACGGCGAAGTCCATCGATTCTTTGGACAGCTCCATCGGACGCCCTTCGTAGAGGCACATGTTGCGAGCTTGCATCAACAGGTCGCGGGGATGGCAACACCGCATGCGGCGGCCGGTCGGACGGTAGTGGGTCTCGAACAGGTACGTGACAACATCTTCGTCGTACTCGAATCCCAAAATCGGCGCCATCATCTTGAACAAGTCGCGGAACTCTTCCTCCGTGGGATCGACGACTTCGATCTTGTAGGGAATTCGGCGCAGAAACGCGTCGTCCACCAGGTCGCGCGGCTCGAGATTGGTGGAAAAGATCACGAGTTGGTCGAACGGCACTTCGATCTTCTTGCCGTTGGCCAGGTTCAAGTAGTCGTAGCGCTTTTCCAGCGGCACGATCCAGCGATTCAACAGCTCGTCGGTGCTCATTCGCTGGCGGCCGAAGTCGTCGATGACCAGCGTGCCGCAGTTGCTCTTGAGCTGCATCGGCGCTTCGCTGATGCCGGTTGACGTGTTGAGCGTCACTTCCAGATTGGACATCGTCAACTCACCACCCACGACGACGGTCGGGCGGCGAATGCGAATCCAGCGGCGGTCGATCTGGTTTTGATCCAGCAACCCGCTGCCCGCGCCCAATGGCACTTCTTCGTGGGCATTGGGGTCGTAGAGCCGGATGATCTCGCCGTCGACGCCGATGGCGCGGGGAATCCAGATATGCTGGCCAAAGGCCTTGGTCACGCGTTCGGCGATGCTGGTCTTGCCGTTGCCCGGCGCCGAACAGAAACAAGCCGCGCCCCGAGTTGATGGCCGGCCCCAGCCGTCGCAGCATTGACTTGTTGATCAACAGGTCGGAAAACGCCCGCCGCAGGTCCTCGGTCGTGGGATGTTGCGCGGTGAGCGATTGCTTGGCGACCGCCGCGATGTAGTCCTGAAGCGCAACCGGGGCGGACCCGAAATAGGTGCAATGTTCGCTCAGCCGCCGGGCCCGTTCTCGGCCCATGTCGGTCAACTGGTAGACGTAGTCGTTCATGGGCGCTGCGCCTTTGTGAACGACAAGTTGCTCGGCCTTCATCTCGCGCAACAGCGTGTCGATGATGCCGAACGGCAGGCGGATATGGTCGCTGATCTGCCGGCCGACCGTGTCTCCGCGCGACAGCAACAGCTTGAGAACCAGGCCTTCCACGGCGCTGGACGTCATGCCGGCTTCGGCGATCGTGCGCGGTTCGACCGGAACGAAGGCGTTCTTGGCGGGCTCTTTCTCAATGGCCGGCTTCACGCCGGACGCCGGATTGGCCTTGGCGTCGTCGCCGTTGGACGCGTCGCGGATGCGCTCGAGCAATTGATCGAGCTTTTCGTCCTGTCCGCCCGGCTCCTTGCCGTCGACCGAAGTGTGTCGCGGTTGGGACGCGGCAACAGCAGCCCAGAGGTCTTCTCCAGGCAGGCCGCCCTGGCCCGCCAAACGCGCCAATAGATCGTCGTGCGAAGTGTCCGGCATGGAGGCTTCCGGTGTCTGGAGAGAAGTGAGGACGCCCCGGGGTCTCGCCGCTAACAGGATAGTTACCTGCAAGCCGACTTTTTTCGCCCGAGCGCGGTGGAATTCGCCGATGGGCGTTTCCTCGCAAACCTAGGTCGCAACGCACCGTCGGTCAAACTGTCGAGCCGCCATGCACCTTGCGGCGCCGTGGAAAACTTCGTGACGTGTGCACGGCACTCGGCGGCGACCGGCCCCCGCAGACAGATCGCCAATCAAGCGGTACAATCGTGCGGATTGGTACAATTGAAGGTGCGAAAGCGACGCGCCAGTTCTTTCACAGCGAAGGCACAAGAGTCATGTCGAGCGAGCGCAAGACCGACCCGTTCGCAGCACGCGGACAATTCGAGACGGGACAAGGAAAAGCGAGCCTATATCGCCTGGCTAAATTGGAGGCGGCCGGTCTGACCGACATCGCGGCCCTGCCCTTCTCGATCCGCATCCTGCTCGAGTCGGCATTGCGCAACTGCGACGGCTACGCGGTGCACGAAGCGGACGTGAAAAACCTGGCCGGTTGGAATGCCGCCAAACCGGCACAAGTCGAGATTCCCTTCCATCCCACGCGCGTGCTGCTGCAGGATTTCACGGGCGTGCCCGCGGTCGTCGACCTGGCTGCCATGCGCCCGCGATGCAGCGCCTTGGCGGTGACCCGAAGAAAATCAACCCGCTGATTCCCGTCGATCTGGTCATCGATCACTCCGTGCAAGTAGACAAATTCAATTCACCGACGGCGCTCGAGGCCAACGTCGACATGGAGTACGAGCGGAATCGCGAGCGGTACGTGTTTCTGCGTTGGGGCCAGAAGGCGTTCGACAATTTTCGGGCCGTGCCGCCTTCGGTGGGCATCGTGCACCAGGTGAACCTGGAGTATCTGGCCAAGGGCGTCTTCTTGCGCGGCGACGCCCGGGACCCCGTTGCCGTGCCCGACACGCTCGTCGGCACCGATAGTCACACCACGATGATCAACGGTCTGGGCGTACTTGGCTGGGGCGTGGGAGGCATCGAGGCCGAAGCCGTGATGCTCGGTCAGCCGTTGTACATGCTCATGCCCGAGGTGGTTGGCTTCAAATTGACGGGGCAACTCCCGCCGGGCACCACGGCCACGGATCTGGTGCTGACGGTAACGCAGATTCTGCGCAAGGAGGGAGTCGTCGGCAAGTTCGTCGAGTTCTTTGGGCCTGGCGTGTCCACGATGAAGCTCCCCGATCGCGCGACGATCGGCAACATGTCGCCCGAATACGGCGCCACGATGGGCTTTTTCCCGGTCGACGCCGAAACGCTCGATTACTACCGGCGCACGGGCCGCACTGCCGCCGAGGTCGAACTGATCGAGCGGTATACCAAAGAGCAACAGTTGTTCCGCACCGACGATCAGCCGGAGCCCAAGTTCACCAAGGTGGTCACGCTCGACATGGGCACCGTCGAGCCGAGCCTGGCCGGTCCCAAACGCCCGCAGGACCGCGTGCCGCTGGCGGCCATGAAGACTTCGTTCCGCAATTCGCTAACGGCGCCCGTTTCGGACCGCGGCTTTGCTTTGGACGAAGCAGGGCTCAAGCGCAAGGCCGTGGTGTCGGACAATGGTTCGTCGGCAACGATCGGCCACGGCGCGGTGGTGATCGCCGCCATTACGAGTTGCACGAACACCAGCAACCCATCGGTCATGCTGGCTGCGGGCTTGTTGGCCAAAAAGGCCGCGGACAAGGGACTGAAGCCGAAATCGTACGTCAAGACGAGCCTCGCGCCGGGATCGCGCGTCGTCACCGACTACTTCGACAAATCGGGCCTGACCAAGGCGCTGGAGGCCGTGGGTTTTTACACCGTCGGCTACGGTTGCACCACCTGCATCGGCAACAGCGGTCCGTTGCCCGAGCCGGTGGCCAAGGCCGTCACCGAGGGCGATCTGGTGGCGTCGGCCGTGTTGAGTGGCAACCGAAATTTCGAAGGTCGCGTCAATCCGCTGGTAAAGGCCAACTATCTGGCAAGTCCGCCGCTGGTGGTGGCCTATGCCCTGGCTGGCACGACCGACATCGATCTGGCCAGCGAGCCGCTCGGCAAGAGCAGCGACGGGCACGACGTGTACCTGAAGGACATCTGGCCCGCGCCCGAGGAAGTGCAAAAAGCGATCAGCGAGTGCATCTCGCCCGAGATGTTCGAGCACCAGTATTCGAACGTTTTCACCTCGAACGAGAAATGGAACGCTCTGCCCACCAGCACGGGCGATTTATACGATTGGTCGCCCGAGAGCACCTATATCCAGGAGCCGCCGTTCTTGGTGGGGTTGAAGCGAGGAACCGATCCGATCGCTCCTCTCACGGAGGCGCGCGTCTTGGCGATGCTGGGCGATTCGGTGACGACCGACCACATTTCGCCGGCCGGGTCGATTGCCGCCAAGAGCCCCGCGGGCAAGTACCTTGTCGAGCAGGGCGTCGAGCAGCGCGACTTCAATAGCTACGGCGCCCGCCGTGGAAACGATCGCGTGATGACGCGCGGCACGTTCGCCAACATTCGCATCCGCAACCATCTGGCCCCAGGCACCGAAGGGGGCGTGACGCGCCATCTGCCGGATGGCGCCGTATTGAGCATTTACGATGCGGCCATGAAGTATCAGGCCGATGGCGTGCCGCTGATCGTGCTGGCCGGCGCCGAATACGGTACCGGCAGCAGCCGCGATTGGGCCGCCAAGGGCACGATGCTCTTGGGGGTCCGCGCCGTGATTGCCGCCAGCTTCGAGCGCATCCATCGCAGCAACCTGGTGGGCATGGGCGTCTTGCCGCTGCAGTTCGCCGCCGGACAAACCTGGGAATCGCTGGGACTCACGGGTGAAGAGACCTACGACTTCCCAGGACTGAACGACGAGCTAAAGCCCGGCCAAGAGTTGGACGGCGTCGCCACGGCCGCCGACGGCGCGACCAAGAAGTTCAAGGCGCGAGTGCGCATCGATACGCCTGTGGAGCTGGACTACTATCGCAACGGCGGCATCCTGCAAACCGTGCTGCGGAAGCTGTTGGACCAATAGCGGACCGCGACGCAGTGGCAAAGCGATTCGCTCGAGCGACCACCGCAAAAATCGTTGCGGTCGTTCACTTCTGGCCGGCTAGTTCCTTGCCGACCAGTTCCAGGTTTTCCTGGTAGAAGGCCACGGCCTCGGACGGATTGAGATTGAACAGCGCGCGTCCATCGGTTCGCCAGGTCCCGCGTTCGATGCGGAATACGGCGGTGGCCGCGCAAGTTGCTCACGGCCTCGATGTCTTCCATGCCACCGCCGAGCGTGGCTTCGAAGCCCACGGTGACACCGACAAAGGCGGAGATTTCGCCGTTGCGTCGATTACGCGCGTAGGTGACGTCATCTTCGAAGTCGCAACGCACCCACTCCAACCCACGCGGTTTGCCGCTTTGCGAGGCAAGTTGCAGGAATTTGGCTTCCAGGTGCTCGCGAGTGCGGCGAAAGTCCTTGCGGGCGCGAGCCAAGTCGCGCTCACGAAGCTTTGCGCACGGGGCGCCACGCCAAAGCGACAGCCACCACGACGACTGCCAAGGCCACGAGCGCGGGCACCCACCATGCAGCCATTGCCAAGCTCCATAAACGCAGCCGATCGAGACACGATCATATCGAGTTCATTCTACCCTGAACCCAACGGCAGACAAGCAAATGGCGGCAACCTTTGCGACACGTGAATCGAATGGCGCAACGCCACGGGAATTTGGCGGACGGGCCGGTCCCCAACCGCGTCGTGATACCCGGTCAGAACACGGCCATTGGCGGCGTGTTGGGGTCTATTCATTAGGGCCGCGTTTGCTATGATAGCTGCCTGTCTTGACCGACCGGGGCAGGAACGCGTGATTCAGCCGGTAAAGTCAAGCGAGGGAAACTGGTCCAGGAGTGCTGTAGATGGCTAATGGCAAGATCAAGAAGCTGGTACACGACAAGGGATTCGGCTTCATCCAAGGCGATTCCGGTGAGGACGTGTTTTTTCACCACTCGAGCGTGGCCAACAGCGGCTTCGACGACTTGAGCGAGGGTCAGGCGGTCGAGTACACGGTCGAGAGCGGGCAAAACCCCAAGGGCAAGGGCCCCCGGGCAGCGTCCGTCACGCCGGCCTAGTTTGACGCCCGGTGTCAACTGCCGTGCCCATCGTCGAAGCAGTTTCAAAACTGCGGCCGCAAGCGGAAGGTTCCATTTGGCCCTGCGTACTGCGCAGAATTGGGGCAGTCCCCGACCGCTCTCAAACAGCTTCTTGGCGATTCACGGCTGGGACCAAGTTGTTCGCCCGTAGTGGCAAAGTCGGCGGTCTGCCGCGAATAGTCAGACTAGCGATGCGGATCTGCGCGCCCGTGCCCGATCCGCCCGGCGCGTTCCTGGAACGCGGGCGCCGCGCGCGGCAATCGAGTGCAATACCCCTTGGGAGTCCTGGCTTGCCATTGCTCGGCGCACACATGTCGATCGCCGGCGGCTACTACAAGGCCGTCGAGGCCGCGCACGAATACGGCATGGACACCGTGCAGGTGTTCACCAAGAACAACAACCAGTGGCGGGCAAAGGAGTTGACCGACGAGGATGCCTCGGCGTTTCGTTCGGCTCTGAAGCGACTGAAGATCCGGCAGCCTATCGCGCACGACTCGTACCTGATCAATCTGGCGAGTCCCGACGACGCGTTGTGGGAAAAGTCGATCGAGGCTTTTCGCATCGAGTTGCTTGCGCCGAACGACTGGGGATTGGTTACGTCGTCGCTCACCCGGGCGCTTACGTCGGCAGCTCGGAAGAGGCCGGCCTCGAGCGGATCGTGCAGGCCCTTGATGAAGTCCATGGCCAATCGCCTGATATCAAGACGCGAACGCTTTTGGAAAACACGGCCGGCCAGGGCACGAACCTCGGTTGGCGACTGGAGCATCTGGCGGCAATTATCAAAGGTGTGGCCGAGCCCAAACGGCTGGGAGTGTGTATCGACACGTGCCACCTGTTTGCGGCCGGCTATCCGCTGGGCACGGCCGATGAATACGAGTCTACGATTCGCGAGATCGCGCGCACGGTGGGGCTGCGGCGCGTGAGGGCTTTTCACGTCAACGACAGCAAACGCGAGCTCGGCTCGCGCGTCGATCGTCACGAACACATCGGACGCGGCAAGCTGGGACTCGAGCCGTTTCGCCACTTGCTCAACGATCCGCGCTTCGCAAAAACGCCCATGATCCTGGAAACCGCCAAGGAAGAGATCGACGGCGAACAGATGGACGCGGTGAACATGCGCGTGCTGCGGAGCCTCATTCGGGCGGAATAGGCTTGCCGTGCGGATCGACCTCGGGGCTGGCGGTTTCCCTGGCCAAGCGCTCGCGCAGTTCGTCGTCGGTAAAGTGCTCGAGGCGCTCGGCGTTTTCGTGCAAATGGCTACCCTCGAGCCCGCCCGACTCGACGAGATACTGCTCCCACAAGCGGTGTGAGCGAACGAGCGTTTGAGCGCGGCGGCGTCCCTGGTCCGTGAGGGAGTAGCCGCTCGGCCCATGACTCAAGTCGCCGCGTCGTAGCAGCGAAAACAGGGCAGCGGTGGTCCACAGGCTGCTGGAGACGAGCGATTGTCGCACTGCGGCCCCGGCGCGAATCGCTCCCCGCGGTTGCCGTTCTTCGTCGCGGAACAACAGCGCCAGCACGTCTTCGGCCAGTATCGAGAGAGACAAACGTCGGCGCCGCGCCCACTTCATCAGCACGCCGTAGCGGGGAGCGAACACGACGGCGAGCCCGAACATCAGCCCCGTGGCAACGGCCATCATGCCGGCGGTGGTCGTGCTGTGATAGCCGATCCACCGCGGCACCACGATGGCGCCCACGTGTCCCAACATGGCGGAGGCAGCCGCCACGGCCGCGCTAATCACGATCATCAACGACAGCCGGTCGGTACACAGATGAGCCGTAGCAGCGGGCACGACGAACATTGCCACGACGAGGATATTCCCCACGCTTTCGAAACTCGCAACTGCCGTCACCGCCACTAGTGTCATCAACAGATAGTGCATCAAGCGGGCATTGATCCCCAGCGTCTCAGCCAGCGCGGGATCGAAGGACGAGATCTTCAACTCCTTGAAAAACAGAACCACCACGAACAGGTTCACCAGCAACACCACCGACAGCACCGCGACTACCCGCGGCACCCGCCACGGGCCTAGCGAGATCGTGTCGAGCGGAGTCAGTTCGATCGCTCCATACAGCACGCAACCGGGATCGAGATCCACTCGGTCGGCGGCCTGCACGATCATGATCAGCCCCAGGGCAAACAGACCAGTAAAGACGACGCCCATGGCTGCGCCTTCATCGACTTTGCCATAGCCGCGGATCCACTCGGTGGCCAGCGCCGTGAGCACGCCCACGGCGGCGGCGCCCAGGAACATCGGCAGGCTATCGCGGGCGCCAGAGATCAGAAATGCGGCCGCCAGCCCTGGCAGAACGGCATGGCTGATGGCGTCGCCCAGCAGGCTCATCCGCCGCAGCACGAGGAAGTTCCCCACCAACGACGCGGCCACGGCGCACAGCGCGCCGGCCAGCACGATCCAGCCGTCGAACGACCAATTCCAGCTTTGGATTCCAAGCATCTTTAGTCGTCCTATTGCCCGTTCGATCCGCCGGCCGCGTCGGTAGGTTGGTCGAGTGTGTGGGGACTGGCAAGCACGGCACGGCTGGCGTCTTGCTGGGCCAGCAGCGATTCCAGTTCGGAAACCATCTGGGCATCGAGCACGTGTTCGATGGCGTCGGCGTCGCGATCGACCTGAGCCGGGGCGATATCGGCATAACGAATCAGAAACAGCTCCCACAGCCGATGACGATGCACGGTCGCGGCGGCTTCGCGGCAGCCCGATGGCGTGAGGCACACCTGATCGTCAGCCTCGGTCCGCAGCAGCCCCTGGCGCTCTGCCCGCTGGAGGTCATCTTCCAATTGCCAGCGCGACCAGGAGCGCATCGGCAAGATGTCGGCGATCAGAACCGGCGCGGACGGGACGGACTGGTCGCGCCGCGGAGCAATTCCGCCAGCGTCCAGTCGTTCATAAACGGCGCGAAGCAAGTGTTGACGTTGCACCTTGGCTTCCAACCGCCGACGTCGCACGGCCCTGGCAACAACGCCCCGCGACGGCGCGAAGAACATGCTCATCAGGAACACTATCGTAGCGACAACCACGATCATGGCGCCCGAGGGCAAGTTCGGGGCCAAGGCGAGTCAAGCCCGCGCAAGAAAAGCACTGACGGCGCCGATGACGGCGGAGAAAACCGTCATTACGGACATCCGTTCCGTCCAGAATCGGGCCGCGAGCCGGCACGACCAACAGCGCGATCATGAGGATCAGCCCGACCGCCTGCAGCCCGATGATCGTCACGGTGACGACCAGTGCCATCAGCACGACGTCCAGCATGACCACCGGATACCCGCGCAAAGCGCCGAATGTTTCGTCAAAGCAAAGCAGCTTAAGCTCCTTGAACAGCAGCAGGCACACGGCGCCAACAGCGAGCCCGGCGGCGCCGATCAGTTGCGCGTCGAGCGGCACCATCGAGGCCGTCTTGCCGTAGATGAACGTTTCCAGGCCGGCAGCATGTCCGGTTTCCATCTGCTGCGCAATGCCGAGCACGGACACTCCGGCGCCGAAGAAGACGCTCAGGACGATACCCAGCGCCGCGTCTTCCTTTACGCGCGTGGCGTTGCGAATGAAGAGTATCACCGCCAGCCCGAGCAGTCCGCTGATCGTGGCGCCTGCCAGCAGGACGGCCAGCGACTTCCCGTCTGCGCCGGCGAGTGTCGTGGCCACGAAGGCAATGCCGATGCCCGGCAGCGTGGCATGGCTCAGCGCGTCGCCCATCAGCGATCGCTTGCGCAACAGGGTGAAGCTTCCGACCGTTCCGGCGGCACCGCCCAAGAGCGTTGTGCCGATCAGTACCAGCCGCGTGTTGTAGTCCTCGAGCAACAGCACGCGGCGCCACTGCGGCCACGTGGGCCAAGTGATTGTGCGATCGGTAATCGTGCCGTGGCCAGTGGGCTCGGCGGCGTGAGAGTCGCTGGGGCCGAACACGCCGAACACGAGCGTCGCCAGCACCAGCGCAAACCGCAGGTGGCGCCGACAACCGATCATGAGGCGCGCTCCGCTTGCCGCATGGCTTCGGCCGCCTGATCCAACAGCGTCAGCTTGCCGCCATAGGTTTTCTGCAGATTCTCTTTGGTGAACGTCTCGCGTGTTGCTCCGGTAGCCACGATGCGCATATTCAACAGGATGACATGATCGAAGTAATCCACGACGGTCTGTAAATCGTGATGAACGACGAGAATCGTCTTGCCGGCCCGCTTCAACTCCTGCAACAAGTCGACGATAATCCGCTCGGTGGCGGCATCAACCGCGGCAAAGGGCTCGTCCATCAAGTACAAATCGGCGTCCTGGGCCAGGGCCCGGGCGAGGAACGTCCGCTGTTGTTGGCCGCCCGACAAATGGCTAATCTGACGCCGCGCCAAATCGGCGATTCCCACGCGGTCGAGCGCCTCGAGCGCCGCCCGGCGATATTTCCGTGTGACCGGCCAACACCAGCCGATCTTGCCGTAGAGCCCCATCGTGACCACGTCGAGCGCGTTGACCGGAAAATCCCAGTCCACGCTTTCGCGTTGCGGCACATAGCCGACCCGGTGGCGATTTTGCTTGTAGGGCTTGCCGAAGATCATCACCCGGCCAGCCGCGCGGGGCACCAGATCCATCACGGCCTTGATGAGCGTGCTCTTGCCGGCGCCGTTGGGTCCCACGATGCCCACCAACTGCCCGGCCGGCACATCGACGCTGATATCCCAGAGCACGGGCCGATTGTGATAGGCGACGGTCAGATCGTAGATCGACAGCGGCGCCGGCGCGGCGCCCTTGGCGGCGGCCTGTCGGGCCGCGAAGTCGGGCGAAGTGAAAGGCGGTGCAGCCATGGTCAAACACGCGTGCAAGCGCGTCCATCGTGATGCAAAATTAGTGTTGCGAAAGCTTTCCGTTCAAGCCCTTTTCGGGCGCTTCGCCGCCGAGCGCCCGTACGACCGTCGTGATGTTGTGGTCGATCATGCCAATGTAGGTACCCTCGTAGGCGCCATCCGGCCCCATGGCGTCGGAAAACAGTTCGCCCCCGATGACAACCTGGTGACCGCGCGATTGCGCGCCGCGAATGATGGCCTCGATGCTCTTGCGCGGAACGCTGCTTTCGACAAATACGGCCTTGATCTTGCGATCGACGATCACGTCGACCAATTCATTGACCCGTTGCAGGCCTGCCTCGGACTCCGTGGAAATGCCCTGCACTCCCTGCACGTCGAGACCGTAGGCGCGCCGAAAGTAGTTGAACGCATCGTGGGACGTAATGAGAACACGTTGATCCTCCGGGATCGTGGCTGCGATGCGCCGCGCGTATTTGTCCAGTTGGTGCAGCTCCTCACGATACGCCTTGGCATTGGCCCGGAACTCTGGTGCATGTTCGGCATCAAATTCAGCGAGAGCCCCGGCCACGGCATCCAGGCACTTCGCCCAAGAGGCGACGTCCATCCACACATGCGGATCATAGTGCCCGGCAAATTCCCGCGGCTCGAGCAATTCCTGTTCGCTAATCAGTTCCGTGACGGCGTACACCGGCTTGGTCCGCGCCATTTTCACCAAGGTGTCGGTCATTTTGCCTTCGAGCATCAAGCCGGAGTAAAAGACGATGTCGCCTTGCATGATGGATTGGACGTCATCGCGCGTGGCCTTGTAGAGATGGGGATCGACGCCGGCGCCCAGCAGTTGCTGGACGTCGACCTGATCGCCTCCGACATTGCGCACGATGTCGGCCACCATGCCCACGGTCGCTACCGCGCGAATCGGAGCGTCGCCATGGCGCACCGAGCTAGATTCGGCGTAAGTTGAAGTGTTAGCTCGCCCGCTACAGCCGAACAACAGCACGACGCCCAGCAGGCAGGCAATGTTCAAACGCCCATTCATTGGCAACGCTTTCCCCAACGGCATACCGCACGGACCATTGGGCCGCAGCGGTCAGCAACCTCGTGCCCCATTATCATCGTATCGGCCACGATTTTCAACGGCATAAACAATAGTTTTGGTACACAAAAATCCGTTAGGGATGGGTGGTCGTGGCAGCACATGGACCGTTTGGGTGGTTGAGTTACCGGCTTGGACAACTGAGTCGCGTGGCGCCTCTCGACCGCGCCCTGGTCCCGTCACAATCGGTCACGTTGGGCCGAAGTTACGTGGTGACTTGCGCTTCTGAAAAGTTGACAGGTTGCATTCGCCCGCTAAATTTAATGGATAGCCGGAGGGATGATTCCGGCCCCGCACACCCCTCGAACGGACCGTTCCATGGGATTGACGTATTTCAAGCGATTCCGCATGGAAATCGATCTGTCCGGTCGGCAATTTTCGCCACCCGATCTTCCCGTCGGATACCGTCTGCTCGCCTGGGACGACGCGCTGCTCGAAGCGCACGCCGAAGCGAAATATCACAGTTTTCGTTCGGAGATCGACGCCAATGTGTTCCCCTGCCTGGGCGATTGGGCGGGGTGTCATCGGCTGATGCACGAGATTTGCGCCAAGCAGGGGTTTCTGCCCGCCGCGACGTGGCTGGTTGTTTGCGACGCCGCTGGCGCCGAGCGCCGGAGTACTGCGGCACGATCCAAGGAATTCGCGACTATGCGGGATTGGGCGCCATCCAAAACTTGGGGGTGACCCCCGATCACCGGGGTCGCCGCCTGGGTTCCTGTCTGCTGAACCAGGCGCTAGCAGGCTTCCAACAAGCGGGGCTGCATCGCGCGTTTTTGGAAGTCACCGCCCAGAACGCCGACGCGATTCGGCTGTACCAGCGACTGGGTTTCAGCAAGGCGAGGACGGTTTACAAGGCCGTCGAGGTCGCCTACTCCTGAGCCGCCCCACTGTGGTACGATCGCAGCCTCGGGGGGTTGTGGCCCGTCGTCCGTTTTGTCTCGCCACTCCAGGAGCTTCCGTGACCGCACCATTCGATCTCATATCTATGCCAACGGCCTGGTGCTGGTGGCCGAGCCGATCCGTTCGCTCGAATCGGCGGCTTTCACTTTTCTGGTTCCCTCCGGCTGTTCATACGAACCTGCACCACTGGCCGGCCTGGGCACGCTCACCTGCGAGTTGGGATTGCGCGGGTGTGGTCCGCGCGATAGTCGCCAGTTCGTGCGCGATTTGGAGAATCTGGGCGTCGAACGCGGCGAATCGGTTTCGAACAGCCACGCCAGTTACTCGGGAGCCACGCTCTCAAAGAATCTGTTGCCGGCCTTGGAGATCTTTGCGGACGTGCTGCGGCGACCTCACTTTCCCGATGACCAGCTCGAGGCGGCGCGTCTCATGGTGCTGCAAGAGCTGCGCGGCATCGAGGACGAGCCCGGGCAGAAGGTGATGCTCGAGCTGCGCCGCCACCACTATCCCGATCCCTGGGGCCGCTCAAGCTATGGCGCCAGCGAATCGGTTCAAGCGCTCCAACTCGCAAACATTCGCGATCACTTTGCCGAACACTATCATCCGAACGGCACCATCCTGGGCGTGGCCGGAAACGTCGACTGGGAGCGCCTGAAGGACCACGTGGGACAATTGTTCGACGACTGGAAACCGCACGAGGTGCCCGAGCCATTGACCGGCGCGTCGTTGTCGCATCACGCGCACCTTGCCCACGAATCAAACCAAACGCAGATCGGCATCGCCTTCGATAGCCCCCCCTACAATCACGCCGACTATTTCCAGGCCTGGGGCGCGGTCGGCGTGCTCAGCGGCGGGATGAGCTCGCGGCTGTTCACCGAAGTGCGCGAGAAGCGCGGGCTGTGCTACAGCGTTTACGCCACGACGCACACTTTGCGCGACCGGGGCGCCGTGTTGTGCTATGCCGGCACCAGCGCCGAGCGGGCACAAGAAACACTCGACGTAACGATCGGCGAGTTGGTGCGTGTGGCCCAGGGAATCGAAGCCGGCGAGTTGGCGCGGCTGAAGGCCCGCATCAAGAGCGGCCTGATCATGCAGCAGGAATCGAGTTCGGCACGCTCCAGCTCGATCGCCCGCGATTGGTATCACTTGGGCCGCGTCCGCACATTAGAGGAAGTGGGCGCGTTGGTCGACAGCCTTTCGTGCGCATCGATCAATAGCTACCTTGCCGCGCATCCGCCCGGCGATTTTACCGTCGTCACGCTCGGCTCCAGTCCGTTGGAGGTGCCCGTTGGAGTTTCGTAGTCGCACGTTGGCCAATGGTTTGCAAATTGTCGCCGAGTGCAACGACGAGGCGCACTCGACCGCGCTGGGCTACTTCGTGCAAGCCGGCGCTCGCGATGAATCGGACGAGGTGGCCGGCGTCAGCCATTTCCTGGAGCACATGGTGTTCAAGGGCACGCCCACGCGGTCGGCCGACGACGTCAACCGCGAATTCGATGAGATGGGGGCGCATTACAACGCGTTCACGAGCGAAGAGCATACGGTGTACTACGCGGCCGTGTTGCCCGAATATCAGACGGCTGCGGTCGAACTGCTGGGGGATATCATTCGCCCCAGTTTGCGTGAAGAAGACTTTACGACCGAAAAGCAAGTGATCATCGAAGAAATCCGGATGTATCAGGACCAGCCGCCGTTTGGCGCCGATGATCGCATCAAGGAAAAATACTTTGGCCGCCATCCGCTGGCCCGCAGCGTGTTGGGCACCGTGAAGAGCATCACGGATCTGCCGGTGGAAGCGATGCGGGCCTATTTCGCGCATCGCTACTCGCCGGACAATATTGCCCTGGTGGGTTCCGGGCGCATCGATTTCGAGGAACTGGTTGATACAGCGGAGCGGCTGTGTGGCAAATGGAAACCGACGGGCGCGACGCGCGAGTTGCCGCCGGCGCAAGCGCACCGCGATTTTGAGTGCCTGAGCAAGGACACGGCCACGTTGGAGTATGTGTTGGCGCTGTCCGCCGGGCCTGGCGCCAAAGATGCGGATCGCTATGCCGCCAAGCTTTTGGCCACCATATTGGGCGACGATTCCGGCAGCCGATTGTACTGGGCGCTGATCGATTCCGGGTTGGCCGAGCACGCCAGCCTGGGACATCACGACTATCAGGGTACCGGTATCTTCATGACCTACATGAGTTGCGCGCCGGAATATGCTCAAGCGAATCTCTCACTCATCGCCCAGATCTACGCCCAGGCCGAACGCGACGGCATTACGGACGCGGAATTGGCGCAGGCCAAGAGCAAGATCAACTCACGCGTCGTGTTGAGCAGCGAACGGCCGCGCGGCCGGTTGTTCACCGTGGGCGGCAATTGGTTGCAGCGCCGCGAGTATCGCACCGTGCAGCAGGACTTGCAGGCCATTGACGAAATCAGCGTCGCCCAGATTGTCGACGTGTTGCGTCGCTATCCACTGACCGAAAACACGACACTGGCGATCGGACCGTTGGCCGAGCTGGCGGCGCCGAAGTAACGGCCTGCTTGCCGCCCCCATTGTCCCGCGGCGCGCGTGGACGAAATGCGTCGCCGGCCGGCATTTCAAGTCGGATTGAGGGGGCGTCGCGCATGCTCTACAATCCCGGCATTATCGGACCAAATCACGGGAGAGGACTTTCATGGAACGCACGTTGATCTTGTTGAAACCCGACTGCGTGCAACGCCGTTTGGCCGGCCGGGTTTTGGCGCGATTCGAGGATAAAGGGCTGAACATCGTGGCGCTCAAGATGATGCGCATTACCCCTGCCCTGGCCAAACAGCACTATGCCGAGCATGTCGAGAAAGGTTGGTATCCGACGCTGGAGCAATTCATCACCGGCGGTCCGATCGTGGCGGGCATTGTCGAAGGTCTCGAGGTAATTCGCGTGGTGCGTGAGATGCTTGGCGCCACCAGCGGCCTGAAAGCAGCCGCCGGCACGATTCGCGGCGACTTCAGTTCCAGCCGCCAAATGAACCTGGTGCACGCGTCGGATGGCCCAGAAGCGGCCCAAAGGGAGATCTCGCTGTATTTCAAGCCCGACGAAATATGCGACTTCGAGCCGACGATCGCGCCGTGGCTGCGGGCCAGCGACGAGAACTAGCAGCAATGTCACGAGCCGTGTCGCCGTGTTCCGCACACCCGCCCGCACGAAAGTCCAATCGTTGCCTGGCAACGTGGACGGGCCTAATCGGGACTTGCCGAATGCGTCCGTTGGTCGCACGATCATTTCGCCCGAGACCTGGCTGACTTTCGTTAGCCGTGGTGCGCGAATACGATAGGGGTGTCCTTGGCGCTTGCACATCCACAGGATCGATATTCGTCGCAGACTTGACGCTTGCATCGGCTGGCTAAGAGAGCGCGGCTGTTTGGCGGCCAAGCCCACATCGAAAGCGCGCCCGGCCACGGCACGTGGATTCATGTCGAGATGAGCCTCAACTCCCACGATTCTGCGTCGACTCCGCCAACGCCGCCGGTTCGTGCCGCCCAACGACTGGCCACCTGGCATGATCGACATTCGTCAGCGTCCGAATGCAGGCGTATGCTTTGCAATCGACGGCGGTCATCAAAGTTTGCCAACTAGTTTGCCGGCCGCCGTCTCCGCTGCTAGCTGGGCAATCATCTCGCGGGTCGCCGCGTCAACTGCTTCCTGCCAGCGGGCATCGCCGTAGCGCGTGCAATACTCGCGACGCGCGTGGGCGAAGATGATGCCGCGCGAGTTGTTGACGATCGCGCCGAGGCCGCAATCGTCAAATGCGCCGGCTACGTCGCGGGCGGTTCCTCCCTGGCTGCCAAAGCCGGGAACCAGAAACCAGGTGTGCGGCATGACGGCGCGCAGTTCCACGGATTGCTCGGGATACGTCGCGCCTACGACGGCCCCTACCAGGCCATAGCCGCAACGGCCGGCCGATTCGGCGGAGCAGTGTTCAACATAGTCGGCCACGTGGCGGTAGATGGGTCGACCGTCCGCCACGAGATCCTGAAAGGTCGCTCCGCCGGGGTTGGATGTCTTGACCAACACGAAGATTCCGCTGTCCCGCTCTCTGGCGATGTCGATGAACGGGGTGAGGCTGTCATCGCCCAAGTAGGGACTAACGGTCAGCGCATCGGCGCCCCAAGCGCTGTTGCTGGCGTCGCCAAGGTAGCCATCGGCATAGGCGCTCGCCGTGGAACCAATGTCGTTGCGTTTGCCGTCGAGGATCACCAGTAGATTCTTGGCGCGGGCGTAGCGGATCACCTCCGCCAGCGCCGCCATGCCGCTGGGTCCCAATTGTTCGAAGAACGCCGCCTGAGGTTTGACAGCCGGCACAACGTCGGCCACGACGTCGATCACGCCGCAGCAAAAAGCACCGAACGCCTGGGCCTTCCCTTGAGGATCGCTCGCGTCGTTGCTTCGCAATCCGGCGGGCAACTGCTCATAGCGGGGGTCCAGCCCGACAAGCACGGGCGTTCCAGTTCGCCGTACCGCACGAGCCAGCCGATCGGCAAAATGCGCTTCGGCGTCCGCAGCGGAAATACAATGTTCCCTATCCGGCACGACGATCCTCTCCAGATACCCTGACATTGCGCCGACCGTCAAATGAATGGCACGGAGTGTATCGTATCGCGTCGGTGGAGGGACGCTAGTAGCCGTTGAAAGCCGGCGGCCAATCTGCGATATTGACGTGCTCCGCCGGCCAGCCAACCGAGCGGAACGCAATAAACCGGGGCGTGGCGCAGTCTGGCTAGCGCGCTTGACTGGGGGTCAAGAGGTCGCAGGTTCAAATCCTGTCGCCCCGATTTATAAAGCCTTACCGTGACGAGAGTTACGGCGAGGCTTTTTTCGTGCCCGTTGCCAGAAGCGGCTCGGTTCTACACCGGTTCTACAGCCGGAAGCAGTTGCAAGAATGGGCGCCCTTGGCCACCATGCTGATCACGATCTTGGCGCCAATGTGTAGATCACAACACGCACGTTGCCAATCTATGCCGCTTCGTGGCGGATCAGAACAGCGGCAACCAGTGGTTGCAGAATCGAGGCCACAGATTGCCCCAGGTAATCACGCAAGGCGCCCTCGGCGCATGAGAGGTCATCGACCACAAGCGGCTCTTAGAATCGACGTGCGGCGTCGGTGCTATCGCACACCAACGGGTCGGCGATCGTCGGCGCCCTCCAGGTCGAGCAGTTCGGCCACCAGTGTGTCGCGGGTGCCTTCCAGTTGGCGTAGCCGGCGAGTCATGATCTCGATGTGCTCGTTGACGGCTTGCAAATCTTGCAGCACTCGATTGATTTGCTTGGTGCTCGTCATGGTGCTCGTCATGGCCTGGCCGCACCTGCCCGAGGCGATTCGGAAGGGGATCTTGGCGATGGTACGGGTGTCGGAGTGACTGAATTCAGCGATGCCGTGAGGCTTGTGGTTCGCCGAGGCTCGGCAAGTCGACTGCCATTAGCACCACATCACTTTCACTCGCTCGCGCGGTTGTTTCGCTGGCCCTCACGTTCGAGGAGCTTGATATCGGCCGGCGTCAGCTTGGGGCGGTCGAGCTTCAGCGTTAGCTTGTTCAGCTTGCCTGTGAAGGCAAACGGCACCTGGTAGTCAGTGTCGTCAACAGGCGTGCCGGTATCGGAGCCGATGTCGAAGGTCTCGTCCCATTGCATGATCAGCGGCAACGTTCGATCCATTTTCCGAGTGGCGACTTCTTTACCGTCCACCTTGAGCACGCCCGTGCCGTTACGGCCGATGCCGCTCATGTTGTTGAAGGCGAGCGTGCCCGCGCCGAGACCATCGTACTTGAAATCGAATTCGATGGTGTGCTGGCCCGGCGAGAGAGCCTCCGAGCCTTCCCAGCGAACTCGTTCGAGGTCGAGCAAGTTCCAGAGGAAAACTGGCTTGCCCTTGAGTAGGTAAATCCCGTAGCCGCCGAACCGTCCGCCCGAGGTGAGCAGCACGCCTTCGGCGCCTCCCTCCGGGACCTCAACGTCGACGGTAATCGTGTAGGACGTATTGAGCAGCAAGGGCGAGTCGCCCTGTGGTACGCCAGTCATGGGGACCGTATATACAAACTCCGTCCTTCCAGCGGTAATGTTCGGCCGCGGCTCTACGAGGCGCGTCGCCACCGAGGCATCAAGGGGCAGCACCTGATACTTCTCAGCTTCCTTCAAGAAGAGCTGCTTGAGTTCGTCCAGTTTCTCTGGATGTTTTTCTGCCACATCCTCGAATTGCGTCCAGTCCGTGTTGAGATCGTATAGTTCCCAGGTCACATTGTTGAAGGGATCTTGGTTCACGGGCCCCACGATTTCCCAGGGAGGGCGAATTACTTTGGTGCTGGCGATCCAACCGTCGTGGTAGATGGCGTGATCGCCCATCATCTCGAAGTATTGGGTTGTGTGCGTGGACGGCGCGCTGGCATTGGCCTTGTCGAAAGTGTATGCAAAACTTACGCCTTCGATCGGTGTTTGCTGGATTCCGTCGACCTCCTGGGGCGCGGGGATGCCGCAGGCGTCAAGAATCGTGGGAACAACATCGATCACATGATGGAATTGGTGTCGGATGCCACCAACGTCTTCGACATGGCCCGGCCACGACACGCACATGCCCTGACGAATGCCGCCGAAATGCGATGCGATCTGTTTGGTCCAACTGAACGGCGTATCGAACGCCCAGGACCAAGGCACGGCCATGTGATTGTAGGTTTGGTCGCTGCCCCAGACATCGTAGAACTTTTCAAGCTGCACGTCGACGGGAACGGTGACCCCGTTGAAGGCCGCCACTTCGTTGGGAGTGCCAACCAATGTGCCCTCGACGCTCCCACCGTTGTCACCACTGATGTAGATGATCAACGTGTTGTCGAGCTTGCCCATGTCTTCGACCGCCTGGATGACACGGCCGATCTCATGGTCAGTATAGGCCAGATAGGCGGCATACACCTCGACCTGCCGAATGAACAGCTTCTTCTCATCGTCAGTGCACTGATCCCAATCTTTGAGTAGGTCCTTCGGCCAAGGGGTCAGCTTGGCATCTTGCGGAATCACGCCGAGCTGTTTCTGGTTGGCAAAGATCTGTTCGCGAAGCGCATTCCAGCCTTTGTCAAACAGATGCATGTCACCGATCTTTTTGATCCATTCCGGCGTCGGATGGTGCGGTGCATGTGTCCCCCCGGGTACGTAATAGCAGAAGAACGGTTTGCTGGGATCAATCTGGTTGATTTCGTTCAACCAATGAACCGCGTCGTCGGCCTGGGCCGTAGTCAGATTCCAGTCGGGATTGCCTATGTACGGATAGATAGGCGTGGTATTGCGGAATAGGTTCGGCTGCCACTGGCTCGTGTCTCCACCCACAAAGCCATAGAAGTACTCAAAGCCCATACCGATCGGCCACTGATCAAACGGTCCGAGTTGGCTAGCCACGAAAGTCGGCGTATTGTGATCCTTGCCGAACCAGGATGTGGCGAAGCCATTGTCCAGGAGGATGCGGCCGATCGTGGATTTGTCCCGATTGATGATGCTGTTGTAGCCCGGAAAGCCGGTGGACTGCTCGGAGATGACGCCGAAACCGGCGGAATGATGGTTGCGGCCGGTGATCAATGCCGCGCGCGTCGGCGAGCAGAGCGAGGTGGAGTGAAAGTTCGTGTAACGTAGGCCGGACTCTGCGATGCGGTCGAGGGCCGGCGTGGGAATCACACCGCCAAACGTGCTGGTGCGCGCAAATCCGACGTCGTCGGTCATGATCAGCAGTACGTTCGGCGCCTGTTTCGGCGGCACGACGCGCGGTGCCCACCACGCCTTCGACTGGGCAGCGTTCTTCTCGATCACGCCGCCGAATTCTGGGTCGGGCGGCGGAAGCTGTTTCCCGCTAATTGTCGCAGTCAGCGCCCGGTGACCCGGGCACTCCCGTCTCCTGCCGCGTGCCGACGCTGCCCTCGCCAGTGGCGTTGTTTGCCCGCTTTCCTTCTACTTCACGATCGCGCTTGGGATCGGCTTGGTTGCAACCGGTCGCGAAGCCGATCGTCGTGGCAATCGCCAGGGTTGCAAGACCCTTCCATCGCTTCAGCATCATGTTGTTCCTCGTCTTCAGCAAACGCATCAGTATTGTCCGATCCAACTCCATCTCAGCCAGCCAGATAGTCTAGTGGTGATACCGATCAGGTGCCACTACAAAGCAACGCCTAAGTGATTCCGCGACTGTCACTCTGGCTAGCTGCAGCCGCAACGACGAGTTAACGCCGAGCGATCAAGCGTTTCGATTGACGATGGTGCTGGATGTTGGATGGTGACCGCATGTCCGCGGCGGCGACATGCGCGATAGACGTTGCCCGGCTGCCGCAGAAATAGCACTCGCGGGGCTGCGTACTCGGCATCTTGCACCGCCTGCGTACCTGCCAAGGGACGCGGCATTTCTTCCCGTCCATGGATTCCCCGTGAGGCGGCCGGCGGACCTACTGGTCGCGAAGCTCATCGTTCCGTGACTGGGCATTCAGCCAAGCAATTCTGCATCTTGCTGACTTTGTTCGGCCAGCATGGCGTCGATGTGCGTGAGGGCGAGCGCGTCAACGCCCTGGTCGGCCTGCGGGCCCGAAAGGCCACTGCCTAGCCGGCCGAGAATGGGCGGCCACCTTGCGGGTTGATTTGGCGGCCAAAGATTTTTAGATTTCCCCAGTGAACCACCGAAACCCCGGCGGCGTCTAAGGTGTATAAGAGGGGTCGGGGCCGCGTGGGCTGTCCGACCGCTGTTTTGACACGCTTTTTCGGGTTGTTCCTTCCATGATGTTCTTACGGCCAAGACTGATCCAAGAACGGATAGCCGGGAGTTATTGCGCAGCGAGAAACGATCGCTGCAAGGTAATTCCCCCGCGCTACCGCTACGCTTGTGACGCTTGGCCTTAAGGTCGATCTGGCTGCCAAAGCCCGGTGTCACAAGGACATCGGGCTTTTTTTGTTGGCCTGAGGGACGAGATAGGCGCAAACACACAACAACGATTGGGTCGGTAGCTGAGACGGTTTAGCGGTGGCCTGAAAAGCCGCAGACGAGGATTCGAGCGCCTCCCGACCCACTGCGCTCAGCGTGCGCGCTGACGGAGAACACACACGGCTCGTTCGTCTATCGGTTCAGGATACTGCCCTTTCAAGGCGGAGAGGTGGGTTCGATTCCCACACGAGCTACTGAGGGAGAAAACAACGGGAGGAAGAGGAACGGTGCCTCGCGAGCCTTCGGAGCGCGAGACCAACCTGGCCCCGACCGCCCGACGCGTGTCGCCGAGCAAAATCAAAGATGTCCGGTGTTGTAACGGAAGCATAGCGATCTGATACGTCGCCGGCGGTGGTTCGACTCCACCTCGGACAACTGAACACAGAGGAGAACTTCACATGACGCAGACCACGCGACTCAAACGGATACGCCCACTCCACACTTGGGGTCGTGGCGTAACGGCAGCGCTTCCGCCTTTTAAGCGGGAAGGTAAGGGTTCGACTCCCTTCGGCCCCACTGAGTTGGCTTTGGCCAGCTATCGCGGCGGCGCGTAGCTCAGTGGTTGAGAGCAGGTCTCTTATAAGGACCAGGTCGAGGGTTCGATTCCCTCCGCGCCCGACTGTGCGCAGACAGAAACAAGCAAAACACAACACGGGATCAAGGTGCTAGCGGCAGCATGCCTGGCTCTTAACCAGGTCGGTGAGGGTTCAAGTCCCTCTGATCCCACTGAATGAAAGGCACTGGTCGTCCAGCGGCGAGGACACCGCATTCGTAATGCGGCGACGTGGGTTCGAGTCCCACCCGGTGCTCTGATCTTTGACAATTCGACCAGCGATTCGACGCGCCCATGATGTAGCGGTAGCCTGCTGCCTTGCCATGGCGGAAGTGCGGGTTCAACTCCCGCTGGGCGCTTCAATTTCAGGGTGTGGGATAGCCTGGTAGTCCGCCTGCGTCGGGAGCAGGAGAGCGTCGGTTCAAATCCGACCACCCTGACTAACGTTGACGCTTCCGACGCTTCCCGTGTTTACAGCGAGGCGGCAAGACGTGACAATCGCATATCCCCTGTGAACGAGGAATTCATGCGTCGGAAGCGTCTCAATCATGCTGCGGATACTTTTTGCCAGATGTTTCGAGGCTGGCGACTGAGTAACTCCTATCAGGCACTGGCGGAACTAGGTCGGGTACGTTGATCATCAACGCGAAAGATGGCACCTGCACATTTGATGGCAAGGCCATCGAGCCTTTAACAATTGCAGGCGAACTGAACGCGTGGTTCAAAGCCGACTTGGTGCAACATGGCATCCCTGAAGCAGCGTATCTTCCGCAACGCTGACGGTACTACTGGGGCTCTGACGATTCAGGGCAGAGAGAGAACTAGCCCGGTTCAACACATCTCTGCCAACGGCATACCCATTCGAGTCGGCAAGTTCGATCCATTGTCGATGCACTGCGCCAGTGACATTGCAACCGACGAGTGCCTTTATAACGCGACTCTTAATCACGTTGCGAATGGCCAGAGAACTGGCCGGATCTGAATTATGCCGTATTCCTTTGAACGCCGATCATCCAGCCGCTTGCCCGATTGCCAGGGTGTAGCG
>CAVZWY010000020.1:0-292744 GCA_963779015.1 uncultured Planctomycetaceae bacterium
TAAGCGTCCGCCGGATCCCATGGGTTTCGTTGCATTGCTCAAGCAGGTTGCAGGCGTTATTGCTTCGCCCAGCGATCGGGGAGCAAGAGACGAAGATTGTCGCGGGACGGAGCGAGACCGAGTAGCGGAAGCCGCGTGAGCACGTCCCGCAGATAAGCGAAGGCATCCAGGCCGTGGCGGTGGCAACTGGCGATGAGACTAAAATGAACGGCGGCGGCCCGGGCGCCTCGTTCGCTGCCGCAAAAAAGCCAGTTCCTCCTGCCGATCGTCAGACCACGCAGCGCGCGTTCGGCTGCGCCATTGTCGATCGCCAGTGCGCCGTCGGTGGTGTATCGCACCAGCGCCTGCCAGTGATTGAGCAGGTAATCCATCGCCCCGCGGAGCGCTGCTTTGGGCAGGAGCTTGGGCTTTTCCGCTTCCAGCCAGGCGTGCAGCGTGGTCAGTACCGGCACCGAGCGCTGCTGGCGCACGTCGGCGATGCGATCTTCCAGCTCCTCACGTGGCAAGTCGCGCCACTCGTCGGCGCAGCGCGCCTTGAGCTCACGCTCGACCTCGTACAACTGCCCAATCCGGGCTAGCACCAATTCGGCACGCGGACGATCCGTGGCGCGGTCCTCAAAGAAGTTCCTCCGTCCATGCATCCAACAGCCGACCTCCAAGATCAACTGCCGTGGATGATTGAATAAGCCGTCGTAAATTGGCGCTGCATCGGCTTGCAAGTACCCCCGAAAGTTCCGTAGGAAGTTCTTTGGCCCGTCTCGCCCATGACCACTGGTATAGTCAAACACGATCAACGGATGGCGCACATCCCCGACGTACGTGTGGAAGTAGCCCGTGCTTTTCAACTTTCGCTGGGCGTCGCGGATCTTGACCGTGGTGTCGTCCGCGTTGACCGCGTACGACGCCAGCACCTCTGCGATCATCAACTCATAGAGCGGGTAGAACAGATCGGCGCACTGCATGGCCCAGCCGCAGGTCGTCTGGCGGGATAGCTCTACGCCGTGGCGCGCCGAGATGCGCTGGAAGCGATTTAACGGAATGTGGTCGGCGTATTTGCTGGTCAGTACCTGAGCCAATAGCCCCGCTCCTGGCAGGCCACCGGCAATCGGTTGTGGCGGCTTGGAGGCGGTAACGACGTTCTGCTCAGCCAGCGTCAGCCCGCTTTCCGGCAGTAGCTGCCGGCGGGCATAGGTCAGTTGCACGTGCCGGATGACGTACAGGCAAGACGGCTCCCACTCCAGCTGCTCTGTCACTTCCCGGCCGATGACCACCAGATTCGCGGCACCACCCAGAGCTTCTTTCTCGGGGTCGGTCAGATCGTGCAGGACCTCGCGCCGCTGCAGTTGATCGGGTAATCGCCGCCGGCCGTGGCCAGGTCGCTGTTTCGTTGTGGATGTCGCGGCAGGCGCCTCATCGGGAGCATTGTCGCCAGCGGCAGTTGGTGTGGCCTGCTCAGTGAGGGCGGCCTGGTCTTCCGCTGCAGCGGCGAGGTCGAAGAGGGAAGTCTGCCGGGGATCGAACTTCTCGCTCTTCTTGCCGTACAGCTTCCGCAAGAGCAGCGACAGGCGATGCTCCAGATCGCTGATGCGACAGTCTCGGCTCTGCAACTCAGCGAACAACTGCGCGACGAGCGACTTGAGCACCGCTGCGTCATCCGGCAGCGTCGTGGGATCGACTTGCCAAGCAGCCGGCGGAGAAGAAGTGGCATCCCTGCTCATGATGCTGGATGAAACACCGACCGCTGCGAAAAGACTCGCCGGAATACGAAAGCTTTCGCTCTGTATTCACGCGGTTCGACGATACCGCTTTCGTCGGCGTCCGGTCGCCAAATCAAGTCCGCCCAGCAAACGGACCAGCTGAGCATAGGTGAGCTCCATGCCTTGCGCGTCGGCGGTCGTCAGCAGTTGGAACGTACCCCGCTCCAGACGCTTGTAGAAAATGCAAAAACCGTCCTGGTCCCAAAACAAGAGCTTCAGACGGTCGCGATTCCGGTTCACGAACAAGAACAAGTGACCGTCCAAGGGATCTTGCTCAAAGATCTCCCTCGTTCGACCCAATAAGCGATCGAAGCTGTAGTGCATGTCGGTGGGGGTTGTGCACAAGAAGATCCGCACGTCGGAATAGTTGGTCATGACTGGGACGCTTTCCAGGGACGCAACGTGCCCACGACACGGATGACTTCCACGAGCACCAACTCTCCAACACCCAGGGGCAGTCGTACGATGCCTCCATTCGGCAATTCGATTTCGACCGGAGACGCTTTGAGCGTGATCGGCACAAAGGCCACCTTGCCCGACTCGATCTTTTCTCGATCGACGTGTTCGCCGGCGATCGACTCCGGGATGCCTTGGCGAAGTCGATCAGCCCAACGGTAGAAGGTAGATTTGGAAATGCCTTCTTGCAGGCAGAAGTCGTCGATGCTCAAACCACTTGCTTGCTGGTTCTCCAGCCGCTGCTGCCATTCCAAGTAATCATCCAGGTCGCTGGCAGGCCGCCCCATCGCGCGTCTCCCAAAGAGTGTCGTGCCCGGCACTCAATCTACGCGACCTGACAAGTACGGGATCCGGCGGACGCTTACCCGATAAGTGACGCTCGCGCCCGTTGTCAAAAACCCAGCCCTTTGACGGGACCGGTTTCGAGTGCCGGAAAGGCAGCCCTTTTGTCGGAATGACGCTCGGCTGCCAATTGTGGGCGTTCTGGCCCTGCTGCGAGCCCCATCAAAGCAAGGGGTTGCGCGAGTACTGGGAACCCCTTTGCGTTGCTTCGGCTGCCATGACAGGCGTGGCGAGCATCGAAAGCTTGGCCACCTATCTTCCGTTTTCCTAGCGGCAATTCAGTTGCAATCCGCCGTGGAAGTTGTAGGCTGTGCGCAGAAGTATTCGGATGACTAGCTAAAGGGCACCCCTGGGACGTAGGGTGGCCCGTTAAAAAGTAAGCCGACGTGGTCGAATGCCTAAGGGTGTTCCGCCACGTCGGCTTTTTTGTTTAGCGATTGGTGTTGTGGGCCACACTGGCCGTAGATGCGAGGGAACCAAATGAAGATTCAACGCCTCCTGGCGGCTTTTATGTTACTCCTATGCGCGCGACCTGTTTGTGCGACCGTCATTTCAACGATCGCCGTGCAGGGGGCGATCAGCGGCGGCGCGACGACGGGCAACTCCCAGCCCGGCAACACCAAGGACGGCACCACCGCCCCGTTTGTTCTGAAATCTGCCGGCGACGAATCGATCGCCAACGGCAACCTCATGGGGACGGCCGGCGCGCTGACGTCGAACGCTCACGCCTGCTCCGGCCCTCCCATCGGCAACCCGGCCGGGAGCGGCAACGCCAGCACCCGCAGCACCGTGAATTACGCCGAGACGTTCAACATCGTCTCCAGCACGCTCCCGAATGGCACGCCGGTCACGATCGACCTCAAGGTGGCGGCCGCGCGGTCGTACCGGGCGACGGTCATCCAGCCTTATCCGATCCAGGCGGGTGACGCCATCGTCGACGCCCATGCGGTCATCGGCTTCTACACCGAACAATCCACCGGCAATTTCCAGGGCGGTTTCACCTCACAGCAGATCGCAACCGGGGACGTCTTCAAGAACACCACCGGCATCTTCGCCAACCCATTGATCAAGCCCGGTGAAAACGACGGCGACCCCAACGCCATGGAATCCATCACGACCCTCGCCGGGGTCGTCGGTGGGCACTTGTCATTTTCCATCCAGACGCAAGTGAGCGCGAATTCCGCGGCGATCTTCCCGATCACTACCGACGGCGATGGCCAGATGTCCCTGGAGTGGGGCGCGGACGTGGAAGGCGGGCTGGCGCAACTTCAAACCTCCGATGGGACGGGACTGTTCCCTGGGACCAGCACCGCCACCGGCGACCGCGCGCTGGCAAATTTGCCACCAGCACCTGTCGTACCCGAACCGGCAACCCTTTCTCTTCTGGTCGGCCCGCTCATCGCTCTGCTAGTTCACCTAGTTCGCCGTAGACTTCGATGAAACTGGGTGAGTACCAAGATAATCTTCAGGCCAGAGTTCATTCGTTGAATGACTACTTCACCTGAAAGTAACTTTCGCGTTTTATTCGCAGTCCCCCGTTTGGCTGTATCTCAGTCTCGTTTTGCCATGCCTTTGCCGGTGGTCCCGAAATTCGAGACAGCTCCGTCGAGAGTCAGAATGATGCAGATTCGTCCTTACGAAACTCAGGATGCTGACGGAGTCATTCGCCTTTCGCTGCGAGCCTGGGCGCCGGTTTTTGCCTCGATCGAGCAGGCGATGAGCCGCGAAGTCTATCGGGAACTCTACCCGGATTGGCGCGTAAACCAGCGGAATGCCGTCGAAACTGTCTGCGCCGATGATACAACACAAGTCTGGATCGCGCAGGTAGACGGTACATCCGTCGGTTTTGTGGCTGTAAAGCCTCATCCCGGTGGAATCGGAGAAGTCTATATGCTTGCCGTTGACCCTGACTATCAGAAGCGCGGTATTGCTACAGCGCTGACCGATTTCGCCCTTGATTGGATGAAGAGCGCCGGGATGTCAGTTGCAATGGTTGAGACCGGAGGCGATCCCGGCCATGCGCCGGCACGTCACACGTATGAAAAGATCGGATTTCGACTGCTTCCCGTCGCCCGGTACTTTAAGAAGCTCTGACGTCTCGTCTACTCGTACCTATTGCGGGACGCGTCAAGAAAGGACGCATTCTGAAAAGGCTCCTGTCAATTCAAGGGGCGGAGTCTGGGAACTATGGGCTGGCTTTCGGCGTCGAAATAACAGACGCACATCAAGACTCGCAACAGAGCTATCCCATGATCGCCACATCCGACGGCGCTCGCCTTGTTGGGTATGCCCGTGTCAGCACGCAAGACCAAGACCTGGCGCTCCAAATCGACGCTCTTCTGAAGTACGGCGTCGCCAAGGAACTGATCTTCACCGACAAGGCCTCGGGCGCAAAACACCAACGTCCCGGACTAGATACTTGCCTCGCGCAGCTTCGCGAGGGTGATGTCTTGCTCGTCTGGCGACTGGATCGGCTTGGCCGATCGGTGCGCCACCTCGTGACGCTGATCGATGAGTTGCGCGATCGCCATATTGGCTTCCGCTCGGTCTGCGACGGAGCGATTGACACGACCACGCCTTCGGGCGAGTTGATCTTTCTTGTCTTTTCGGCGCTGGCACAATTCGAGCGCCGTCTCATTCAAGAGCGGACTAATGCTGGACTGGCTGCCGCCCGCGCCCGAGGCCGAAAAGGCGGCCGACCACCGATAATGGCCGATGACCGACGGATCGTACTTGCCAACAAGCTCTTCAAAGACAAGTCCATCAGCCTGGACGACATATGTGCAACTTTGAAAATCTCGAAGAGCACGCTGTACCGCTACGTCGGAATCGAAAGAAACGGCCCATCAAACGCCAAAAACCCATCCGATTCCTGACACGCGCCTGGGTGTGCCGGAAACTCATGCCTTTGATAAGAATGCCGGCTTGGTGCGTGGTCATGGCCGAATCGCCCGATTGGCGGCACCGGGAAACCAACCATTTGCGGAATGCCGCCCCATTCGCAGCGCCGTAGCTCAATTGGATAGAGCAGCGGACTTCTAATAATGGAAACGGCCCGCCGAGCAGAACTTGCGGTTTTCGGCCATAAGCCAGAAAATTTCAGGGACTCCCGCTAAAAACGTCTCTGATCCGAGTACCTCTGTAAGACCCGGAAAGACCCCGGCGAGGGTGTAGCTACACCTGGCTCTGCTTGCGTGCGAAGATTCCGGCGCCATGCTCAAACACTATTGCTTGGCGGTGCTAAACCTGGCTCGGCGGTAACCCGTACTGATCGCAGAGATCCGAGATTGGCACCTTCTTCACCAAGTACCGCCGCAGAATGGCGAATTTCTTCGGTCCAGCAAGCTTCTTGCGCTGGCGATTTATGGAAACCTCCACGTTTTGGGGTTATGCTAACCCCAAAACTCCAGTTCTATTTGAAGTAGAACTGGTTGTATCGAGAGGCAAAAGGTCACGGATATGCAGACCCGATTTCGGCGCCAATCGGTGTGCCTGCTTGTGCTCGCAGCACTTGTGTTGCCAACGATCGCTTGCGCAGGCGAAGCGGATCTGCTCACGCCCGGGAAGATGGCTTTCTTTGAGCAACGAATTCGACCGCTGCTCATTGAGCGCTGCTATGGGTGCCATTCGGAGGCGAAAAAAATCAACGGAGGGCTGCGACTCGATGTACGACGAGGCTTGATGGAAGGTGGCGACAGCGGACCGGCAATTTCCCCCGGTAAACCTGAGGAAAGCCTGCTCATCAAGGCCGTGCGGTATCAAGACGCGGATCTGCAGATGCCGCCGGACGGGAAATTGGCCGTGGCAGAGCTCGCCGTGCTCGAAGAATGGGTGCGCATGGGCGCCCCCGATCCGCGGGCCGATATCGTCGGCAGCGAAGAAAGCGAAGAAGCGGACGTCATCCGGGCGGCGGCGTTGAAGCACTGGGCCTATCAGCCGCTACAGCAGGTCGCTCCGCCGGCGGTCGACGGCGGCGGATGGCCACTGGGGAACGTCGACAAATTTATCTTGGCACAGCTCGAAGCCAGCGGCTTGCACCCTTCGCTCGACGCCGACCGGTATCTGTGGTTGCGACGAGTATCGCTTGACCTGACCGGCCTTCCGCCGACGAGGAACGAGATCCAAAGTTTCATCGATGACCGTTCCGCGCTAGCGTGGGAGCACGTTGTCGATCGACTACTTGCATCTCCCAATTTTGGAGAACGATCGGCACGCCCGTGGCTTGACCTGGTGGGCTATGCCGATCAAATCGGCTCGGCCAATAACGTTCCGGCGGAGCATGCGTGGCGATATCGCGACTACGTCATCCAGGCGTTCCGCGATGACAAACCGTTTGACGAGTTCGTTCGAGAGCAACTCGCCGGCGATTTGCTGACGGCGCAAAGTACCGAACAACGTCAGTCGCAATTAACGGCGACCGGCTTCCTGGTCTTGGGAAATGTGAACATCGTAGAGTCAGACAAGCTAGTCATGGAGATGGATCTCGTCGATCAACAGATCGAAAAGGTCGGCAAAACATTTCTCGGCATGACACTCAACTGCGCTCGATGCCACGATCACAAGTTCGATCCTATTACGCTTCGCGATTATTATGGCCTGGCCGGAATCTTCTCCAGTACCAAATCGACCTACAAAGAACGGCGCGGCGTCTGGAGCTCAGTGACGAAATCGCCACTGCCCGAGACCCTGCAGCAGTTCACCCAGCGTGAAGCGGCATTGCGCGAGAATGCGAAGAGAGTGGCCGCGGTAACTGAACAGCGGGTGTCGGCGGAATCGCGATTGAGGGAGCTCGCGCAGCTTGTCAAGACAGCGCGCGAGAACTCGACCGCTGTAACGCCAGCCGAGAAGTCGCTGGCCGATCTTGAGAAGGAACAAGCCGAATTGACGAAATCGCTGGGGGCCCTCGAACAGCGATTGTGGCATCTGAAGTACCTGGAGCCATCCACGCCGTTGGCTTACGGTGTCACGGACGCTGCGGTGATCGCCAACGCCCAGTTGCAGGTTCGCGGCAATCCCCACGTGCTTGGGCCCGCGGTACCGCGTGGATTTGTCGAGGTAGCAAACCACGGCGCGCCCCCCTCGATTCCTGCCGACCAAAGCGGTCGATTGCAGCTCGCGGATTGGCTCACCGGGCCGGCCGGTGCCTTGGTTGCCCGCGTCACGGTCAATCGCATTTGGCAGCGATTGTTCGGCAGGGGTCTTGTCGGCTCGGTCGACTATTTTGGAGTGCGCGGTGAACTGCCGACGCATCCGGAGCTGCTCGACTATCTGGCCGGACAGTTCATCCGCGACGGCTGGTCGCAGAAACGCCTGATTCGCGAGCTCGTTTTGAGCCGTACTTATCGCCAACGCGCAGAGGCGGACGACTCATCCAAAAGCGCGATCGCTGCCGATCCGGAGAATCACCTGCTCTGGCGGATGAGCCCTCGGCGGCTCGATGCCGAGATGCTCCGCGATGCGGTGCTCGCGGTTAGCGGCGAGCTGAAACCGTGTGCAGGGGGACCGGCGATGGCTCCTGAATTCATGGAAAACGTCGGAGGGCTGAATCCCACCGACGTGAATCCGATCAGTTTTTCGCTATCGAAGTTTCGCGACGATCAGCCGAGCCTGCGGACTATCTATCTCCCCGTGGTCCGCTCATCGGAACAGCAGGGACCGGCCGAGGTTTTGAACTTCTTCGACTTCGCGCAGCCGGCACGACTCGCCGGCGATCGCCCGACAACCACGGTCGCCGCGCAAGCCCTGTATCTGCTGAATGGTCCGCTGTTGAAGGATGCATCGCGGAATCTCGCTACTGAACTCTTGGCCGACACGACGCTGGCAACGGACGACGTCCGCTGCTGGGCACTCTACTTGCGTACGATAGGCCGTCCGCCAACAACCGAGGAATGCATCGCTGCCCAAGAGTTTGCCGGCAATCCAGATGCGTCGACCGCTAGCTTGGAATCCGGCGGCACGGACCGGTCGGCCGCGTGGTCGCGATTGGTTCACGCATTGCTGACATCCAATGATTTCTTGTTTCGACTTTGAGAGCTACTTGCGACAACAGGGCTGATCCTAGCTTACAGCAGCTCGGAAAGTGCGAGGCGGTTCATGCGACGCGAAAGACCTATTACCGAACATTACCGTTTGCATCGACGTCATTTTCTCGAGTGTGCGGGTTGCGGTTTTGGCGCCCTGGCATTGCAAGCGATGTTCGCCGGTTTGGCCCGGTCTGCCGAGGGTCCGCTGGCACTGCGCGCTCCGCACCTGGCCCCGCGCGCAAGCGAGTCATCTTTCTGTTCATGGCGGGAGGTCCGTCGCAACTCGATCTGTTCGTGCCGAAGCCCCGCCTGGTGCAGTATCACGGCCAACGTGTCGGCGTGACCAACCTGCCGCGCGGTATCGCTGTAGGGACAGAAAAGTTTCTTACCTTGGGGCCCGCTGCCGAACTGGTTCCGCGCGGCGAATCGGGCGCCGTGATCTCGAACCTGATGCCGCACCTGGCAGGCGTTGCTGACGAACTGTGTTTTCTGCACGGCATGCAGGTCGACAATCCTGCGCACGATCTGGCGACTTTGCAATTCAACACGGGGGTCGTCAACGAAGCGCGACCTTCGATGGGTGCCTGGGTAAGCTACGGCTTGGGCACCGAGAACCAGAACATGCCCAGCTACATCAGCATTCATGCCGGCAGCGACGTCCGGGCGCACGGTTCGGCGTTTTTGCCGGCCGCGCATCAGGGGACCGTGATCGGCAACATCCCCCAAGATCCCAAACAATCCGCGATCCGCTATTTGAACGATCCGCAGACAACGCAGGCCGCGCAGCGCCGAGAGATCGATTTCGTGCAGGCCATGAACCGGCGGCTCCTGGCGCGCGTCGCGGAGGATCGAGTGATGGAAGGGGTGATGGACTCCTACGAGCTTGCTTTCCGCATGCAAGCGGAAACCCCCAAGCTAGTCGATCTGTCTGGCGAGACTGCCGAGACATTGGACCGCTATGGCGTGGGAAAACAGCCGACTGATAAGAATGCGCGTGCCTGCCTGCTCGCACGGCGGCTCTGCGAGGCTGGCGTCCGATTCGTGCAAGTCACGATCGGCGGTTGGGACCATCACGGCAATATTCGTGACGCGCTCCCAAAGACCTGCGCGGAGGCGGATCGTCCAGTTGCGGCCCTGATTGCCGATCTTAAGACCCGCGGTCTGCTCGACGACACGCTGGTCGTGTGGTCCGGCGAGTTCGGACGCACACCGTGGAGCCAGGATCTGTCGGGCACGGCCCCGATCGAAACGCATGGCCGCGAACATCAGCCGGAGAGTTTTACCGCCTTTCTGGCCGGCGGCGGAGTGAAGCGAGGATGCTGCTACGGCACGACGGATGAATTCGGCTATCAGGTGATCGACGGCAGGGTTCACATCCACGACCTGCACGCCACAATTCTGTACCTGCTCGGTCTCGATCACGAACACTTAACGTACCGGCACGCCGGACGCGACTACCGTTTGACTGACGTCTACGGCAACGTGGTGCGGCAAATCCTGGCGTAGTGCATTGTGGCCATATTGACCACTCGTGGATCAGATACATAGGCGAACTCATAGTTGCAGATCGGTCGTGGGACGGTCCAGTCATTTCGAGTGGCTGAACGTGATCGGAAGACTCTCCCGTTGGTCTTGGTCAACTGTATCCTGAGTTGAGCCAGGCAATCAGGATCAAAATGAGGAACGCCAGAATTGGCGCAGCCAAGGCGGCAAGTGACCAGCCAAGCAGCATCGTGCTGGCTTCCCTCGCTCTCGTCGGCGTGCTCTCGCACGGCCTTCGTCGCCGCAAGGCGTAACAACTAACACAGGAACCGGCGAGCCACGTCGATCCGCTGGTGTTGGGCTCATTCAGTTTAGAGTTTCATCAACCCGTTGGGCGTGAGACTCGTCATCAAACGACCCTATTCCGGATCTGCTCGCGCCTGCCGAAAAGTCATGCCTTTGACGGGACCGTTTTGGAGTCCCGAGAAGTCATACCATTTCTCGGAATGATCGACGGCTGTAAGTCCGCGCCGATCTGGCCCTGCTGCGAGCCCCATCAATCCAAGGTTTCCTTGACTATCAGAGGACTGCATGACTTTTCCGGCTGAAGTTTGGCGTTCAATTGCCTGGTGAAGTCTGCCCGTCGACAGACGCGATCGCCTCGGGCAGTCGGATCGGCCAGCCCAGGGCTCGTTGCAGGCTGAACTGCGCCGTGTTGTAGTCAACCAGTGCACGAAGATACTCGCGGCGGGCTTGGTCGAGCGCCTGTATCGACTGAAGCGTTTCAATCGGCAGTCCTTGTAAATCGCGGACTCGGCGTAGATTTCGCTCGAATGATGCCGTCGCGCGCTCGACGGCTTGTTGCGAGATTCCGATTTGTCGATGGCGGGCTTGGACCTGGGCATGGGCCTGGACAATCTCGCGCGTGACTTCGTTCATCACGCGGATCTGCTGAAATTGAGTCTGATCGTAGCGCGCCCGCGCCTCGCGACGTGCCGCGTATTCACCGACGCCCATACTGCGTACCTGCCAGTAGGCGATTGCATCCAGATCGAAACGGCCGGCCGTATTGTTGATCTGGCTGCCGGTTCCGCCGCCGAAGCCGGCATAGCTCGTTCCCATCAGAACGTTGGGTAGCAACGGCGCAGTCTTCTCACGCCGATAACGGTGAACGGCTTCGCCCACGAGGTGTCGGGCCTCGGCAAGTTCCGGCCGGTTCGTTAGCCCTGCCGGCACCAAACTCTCCAGCGACGTTTCGAGTGGCACCAATTCCACGGGAACAATGGTCGGTTCCAGCGGTTGCAAGGTGAGGTAGGGACTATCATTGAACAATTCGACGACGCGTGCCGAAGCGACTTGAATTCCTTCCTCGCGCGCACGACTTCGTTTTGGCGAATCGAAAATTCGGTCGCGGCGCGGTCGGCATCCGCTTCGGTTCCTTCGCCAGCCTGGGCAAAATCAGCCGTGGCCTTGGCCAATTCCTCAGCGTGGAAGCGCGTGTTCAAGGCAATGGCGCGCAATTGGTGAGCGCGCAACAGATCCAAGTACGCGACCGCCGTTTCCAACAGGAGATCGTTGATTCTCGCTCGGACGGCGGCGTCGCGAGCGGCCGCAGCGCGGTTGGCGATCTTGGGCTGGAAGATCGCATCGGCCGAATGGAAGTTTGCGAACAAACCTGGCACCACGGGTGACCCGGCACCGATCGTCTGCACGCCCAGACCGGCCGTTAGCGAGCTGCGACTCACGTTGCTCACCAGACCATCGGTCGCCTGCAACGGTCCGGCGTGATTGTTCCAGCCAATGCCGGTATTGATCGCCGGCAGCCATAACACGCGGGCGGCAACTAGCCGGGCGTACGCCTCGGCATAGCGTTGACTGGCATAACCAACCTCCGGGTTGCGGCCGGCGACCGAAGCCAAAATGTTGGCCATCGTCACCTCGCGAACTTGATTCTGCTGCGGCAACATGTCGGGGCCTGGCATCACGGTTTCGGGCACCGGCAGTGATTCGACGGACTCGCTCACAGCTTTGGCCCAACGCCGCGAAGAATCGAACGACTCGTTTAGCGGCTCTTGGGCGGAAGCGAGTTTGACCGCTGGCACACAGTCCGTGGCGCCAGTTGAATTCGTGCTTGGCAATTGCGCCCGGCGACGCCCCTTACTACGCTAGCCGAATTCACCATGCACTCAATCGGCGGGAGTCGAACGATCGTGGAAGGTTTATCGGGCCGACCCTCTGGCGAATTGGCGCGGAACGCAGCATTCTCTTCTTCCGGCTGAGAGGTCTGCTGTGATCGACCGACTGCGCAGCCGACAACAAGCAACGCTAAGAGCGCGCAGCAGTACGAACGCAACTCGAACAAGCAACGGACCACGTAGGCCCCCCCGAAACCACAGTTGGCCAGATGCCGAAACCGGCACGCACTCGTAAGCGACTGGTGCGCTGAAGCTTGCGCCTAGGTACGCTATCGTCACCATGACCTTGCCGAATGCAGCGAATTTGACGGTTGTGCCGGCTGGCCGGATGCCTTAGCTGGCATCGGCACGCCCGCAGCGAACCTCGCATCAAACCCACAACTTGCATCACATCAATGCTTTGCGTTGACAGGGAGTCGTTTGGAGGCCGCCTACTCGCGGACCGGTGGGTTGGTCACAGTCTCGTGTGAATTGCACTAAGTGCTTTGAACAACGAGTATTGCAGTATGTGATCGGCCGCAGTTGTTCCGATTCGTGCTGCTGACGAGTTCTCGCAAATGCAATTCATCATCTCCTCCGCCCTGCGCCGCCCGCTGACCGTGATGGTGCTCGCACTGGCCATCGCGCTAGGCAGCTTGATGGCGGTGGGCGGGTCCGTTTGTGAATACTTTGGCCTGCCCTATCCCCAGGGACTGCCCCGCGGGATGGAAGTGGACATTTTCCCCAGCTTGAACCTGCCGGTCATTTACGTCTGCCAACCTTATGGCGGCATGGATCCGTCTCAGATGGAAGGGTTTCTGACTAACTTCTACGAGTACCACTTCCTCTACATCAGCGGGATTCACCACGTCGAGTCGCGCAACGTGCAAGGGACCGCCTTGATGAAGGTGTATTTTCATCCTGGCACGGACATGTCGCAGGCGATGGCCGAAACGATCAACTACGTCAATCGTTCGCAGGCCTTCATGCCGCCTGGCACGGTCTCGCCGTTCGTGATGCGATTCGATACCGGCAGCGTACCCGTCGGCTATCTCGTGCTATCGAGCGATACACGCAGCATTGCCGAGATTCAGGATCTGGCGTTGTTTCGCGTGCGCCCAATGTTCGCGGCACTGCCGGGCGTGTCTGCGCCGCCCCCGTTTGGCGGCAGCGCGCGGACGATCGTCGTCACGGTCGATCCCCAGCGTCTGCAATCCTACGGCATGTCGCCGGAAGAAGTCGTCACGGCGATCACCAAGGGCAATACGATCAGCCCGTCGGGCAACTTGGTCGTGGGCGATAAATATCCGATCGTGGCGGTCAACGGTATCGTCAAGGACTCGGCTCAATTGTTGACGATCCCCATCCGTACCGGCAGAGACCCCGTCTACATTCGCGATGTGGGCTACGTGAACGACTCGGCAGATGCACCTGCCGGTTATGCGTTGGCCAACGGTCGGCGAGCCGTCTACATCCTGGCGACCAAGCGCGCCGACGCTTCGACGATGAGCGTGATCAGCAACATCAAGAAGGCACTGCCCGAGATGCAGGCTCTATTGCCAGACGACATCAAAGTGAGCTTTGAATTCGACCAATCGCCGTACGTAACGCGAGCAGTCACTTCGGTCGTCCTGGAGGGAGCATTGGGAGCACTGCTCGTTGGGTTGGCTGTGCTCGTGTTTCTGCGCGACTGGCGCAGTTCGCTCGTCGTGGTGTTGAACATTCCCTTGGCGTTATGTTGCGCCGTTCTAGCTCTCTGGCTAACCGGCGAGACGATCAACGTCATGACGCTGGGTGGATTAGCACTGGCGATTGGAATTCTCGTCGATGAGGCAACGGTCGAAGTCGAGAATATTCATACACAAATGGTGCGAACGGATTCCATCGCACTGGCGGTTCGTTTGGGCAACGCGCAGACCGCCGTGCCGCGGTTGCTGGCGATGCTGTGCATCCTGGCTGTATTCATCCCAGCATTCTTCATGCACGGCGCTGCCCAGCGACTCTTCACACCGTTAGCGCTGGCCGTTGGCTTCGCGATGATTGGTTCGTATATCTTGTCGAGCACGTTCGTTCCAGTGGTTAGCGTCTGGCTGCTGCGGCACGTGCATGTCGACGCGAATGAAGATGTCTCACTGCTTGGCAAACTGCGAAACCGCTACGAGCACTTGTTGTCCAAGCTCGTTGGTGCTCGGTGGCTGGTCCTCGCCGCCTATTTCGCGGTCGCCCTAGCGATCATCGGTTGGCGCGGACCGCAATTGGGACAAGAGATCTTCCCAGTGGTGGATGCAGGCCAGTTTCGCCTGCGCATTCGTGCACCCGATGGCACGCACATCGCTCGCACGGAACAGTACGCGCGCGACGTCCTCGACCTGGTGAACCAGAAAGTGGGTGCGGAAAACGTCAAGCTGACGCTCGGCTATGTGGGTATGATCCATTCGAATTTTCCGGTGAACGCCGTCTATCAATGGTCGCGAGGGCCGGAGGAAGCGATTCTGTACGTCGAGCTCAATGACGAAGGAGGCGTTGACGTCGAAGAACTCAAGGAAGCGATGCGGAAGCGCGTTGCCGAGACAATGCCCGAACTGCGAGTTTCTTTTGAGCCATCGGACATCGTCAATGAAGTGATGAGCTTCGGCTCCCCGACGCCGATCGAGATCGCAGTCAGCGGACCGAACCTCTCCGACAGCCGTCAGTTTGCCGACAAGTTGCGCGACGAGCTTGCCAAGATTTCCGCGCTGCGGGACGTGCAATTCGGTCAGTCGATGGACTATCCTACCATCGAAATCCAGATCGACCGCGAAAAAGCCGGCATGGCTGGTCTGACGCCGGTAGACATCTCCCGCGCTTTGACGATGGCGACCTCTTCCAGCCGATTCGTCGTGCCCAATTACTGGGCTGACCCGAAGTCGGGCATTGCGTATCAGGTGCAAGTCGAGGTGCCGCGTCCGGTTTTGCGTTCGCCGGATGACCGCGTGCAGACAATCAACTCGGCCGAAGACCTACGCGCTTGCCCGTGGGCAAATCGGAAGGCGAGCAGGTGCTGGTGCGCGATGTGTCGACGATCCAGCCGGGCACGATGCCGGGCCAATTTGATCGCTACAACATGCGCCGGCAAGTGAGCATTACGGCCAACATCTACGACAAAGATCTGGGAAGCGTGGCCGATGAAGTGCAAGCGGCCATCCAGCGCGCGGGCGAACCTCCCGAGGGAGCCAGGATCGAAGTTCGTGGCCAGATCGTCCCAATGAACGAGATGATGAGCGGGCTTTCGGTCGGATTCGTCGTCGCAATTCTGGTCGTGTTCCTGGTTTTGACGGCCAATTTTCAATCCGTGCGGCTGGCTTTGGCGGCGATTTCCACCGTGCCCGCGGTTATTGTCGGTGTGCTGGTTATACTTTCGCTGACGGGTACTACCCTCAACATCCAGTCATTCATTGGTGCGATTATGGCCATCGGCGTGGCCATGGCGAATGCCATTCTTCTGATTACGTTTGCCGAACAAATTCGTCGCAATGGCCAAAGCGGGTCGGACGCCGCCGTTGCCGGAGCCGCCAGTCGGATGCGGGCCGTACTGATGACAAGTTGCGCAATGATTGCCGGCATGTTGCCGATGGCGTTGGGGCTTGGCGAGGCCGGTCAGCAAAACGCGCCCTTGGGTCGGGCCGTAATCGGTGGATTGCTGGCCGCCACCATTGCCACGCTCATAATCCTGCCAAGTATTTTCGCCATCATTCAAGGTCGGGCGAAGACCGCATCGGTATCGCTCGATCCGACCGATCCAAACAGCCCTCAGTTCACGCCCAATGCCACCGGACTGTTGGCCGGTGCCGGAGATCAGGTATGACCAACCGCTCCCACTTGGCCAGTGCGCCGTTTTCGCTGGCTATCCTTTTCGTCGCATTCGTAGGCTGCAATGGCAGCTCATCGGCTACGAAAGAGAACGCCAAGACCGCGGCATTGGACCGGGTTGTGACGGCCAAACTGGTCCGAAAGTCGCTCACACTTTCGACGACGCAGCCCGGCCGGATTGAGGCGTTCGAGGAAACGCCACTTTTCGCCAAAGTCGCGGGCTACGTTGACAACGTGTTGGTCGATATCGGAGACGTCGTGCAGAAAGGCCAAACACTGGTCAAGCTGACCATTCCGGAATTGGTTGACGATCTGGGGCAGAAGGAGGCGCTCGTCGCCCAGGCCGAGGCGGAATTGGAGCAGTCCAAAGCGGGCGTCAAGGCGGCCATTGCCGCGGCCGAGACGGCCGAATCAAGAATCACAGAAGCCGAGGCAGGAATCGGTCGTGCTGATGCCGAGCATGATCGCTGGACATCCGAGCATTCGCGTATCAAGGATCTGGTGGCCAAAGGTTCGGTGACCAAGAAACTGGAAGAGGAGACACTGAATCAATTGCGCTCTGCGGAAGCAGCGAAACGGGAGGCCGTAGCCAAGGTGCAATCCAGTAGGGCAAGTCACTACGAAGCTCAGGCCAATATTGGTAAGGCACGAGCCGATCAGGGGGCGGCCGAGGCTCACCTGTTAGTCGCCAACGCCGACTTGGCGCGAGCAAAGACCATGCTCGCCTACACCGAAATCAAGGCCCCCTTCAACGGTATGGTCACGCGCCGCGAGGTTGATACCGGCCACTATGTACGTCCGGCTGTCGCAGGTGACGCAGCGCCGCTGCTAGTGGTGGCACGCACGGACGAGATGCGGATCTTCATCGATGTGCCAGAGATGGAAGCGCCCTATGTCGACTCGGGCGACCTCGCCCATGTGAAAGTCCAGGCCCTGCCGACTTGTCGGTTCGACGCAATCGTAGCGCGCACAAGTTGGTCGCTTTTAGAGCTCAACCACTCACTACGTGCTGAAGTCGATGTGCCCAATGCCCACGGAATGCTACGACCCGGCATGTATGCGAGCGTATCCATCCAACTGGATGAACGATCCGACGTCCTCACATTGCCCGCAACTGCCATCGTGCGAGAAGGCGACGAAACGTTTTGCATGTGTGTCGAGTTCGGCAAGATTGCTAAGAGGCCGATTGAGTTGGGACTTCGAGGCGGCAACGACGTGGAGGTCGTTGCCGGGCTTGAAGAGAATTCCGTGGTTGTACTCAAAGAACCTGCGACATTCCGACGAGGGCAGGAAGTGCTTGTCGCACCGGGGGGGGAATAGCGCGGATCGCGGCACTTTGTGTGCGTTTGCATTACTGACGACGTTCGTGGCCGACGTGGAGGTGACTGGAATCTTGGTTCAGGTCTTCTCCACAGACCCCACCCAAGGATTCTTTACGGCGGGATTTCGCGTAGCAAGTCTTTCCTCCGAAGCCATGCCGGAGCCAAGTTCGCTAGCCGTTTGGGGCCTCTTGATCAGCGGCGGGCCGTGTCGTGGCTGAAGCGGCATTGGGCGACAGCACTAGCCATTTGACGTTGTTCCGTAGTTCGGCCAACACCGCACCGCCCAAACCCCATTCAACCCATTGCCACCACTGCCGCTCGTACTCGCTCTTGCGGAACAAATCCGCACCTCGCTCATAAAGCTGGTTCCTAGGTTCGACGAACCCTGCCACAGGTTTGCGGGCCAGGCCTTTTAGCCCCACCGTGGAGAAGCAAGCGGCGGTTTTGTGCCATTTACTTGTGCCTGCGTGACACTCGCAAGAATGGACCGTTTTTGTAAGCGTCCGCCGGATCCCATGGGTTTCGTTGCATTGCTCAAGCAGGTTGCAGGCGTTATTGCTTCGCCCAGCGATCGGGGAGCAAGAGACGAAGATTGTCGCGGGACGGAGCGAGACCGAGTAGCGGAAGCCGCGTGAGCACGTCCCGCAGATAAGCGAAGGCATCCAGGCCGTGGCGGTGGCAACTGGCGATGAGACTAAAATGAACGGCGGCGGCCCGGGCGCCTCGTTCGCTGCCGCAAAAAAGCCAGTTCCTCCTGCCGATCGTCAGACCACGCAGCGCGCGTTTGGCTGCGCCATTGTCGATCGCCAGTGCGCCGTCGGTGGTGTATCGCACCAGCGCCTGCCAGTGATTGAGCAGGTAATCCATCGCCCCGCGGAGCGCTGCTTTGGGCAGGAGCTTGGGCTTTTCCGCTTCCAGCCAGGCGTGCAGCGTGGTCAGTACCGGCACCGAGCGCTGCTGGCGCACGTCGGCGATGCGATCTTCCAGCTCCTCACGTGGCAAGTCGCGCCACTCGTCGGCGCAGTGCGCCTTGAGCTCACGCTCGACCTCGTACAACTGCCCAATCCGGGCTAGCACCAATTCGGCACGCGGACGATCCGTGGCGCGGTCCTCAAAGAAGTTCCTCCGTCCATGCATCCAACAGCCGACCTCCAAGATCAACTGCCGTGGATGATTGAATAAGCCGTCGTAAATTGGCGCTGCATCGGCTTGCAAGTACCCCCGAAAGTTCCGTAGGAAGTTCTTTGGCCCGTCTCGCCCATGACCACTGGTATAGTCAAACACGATCAACGGATGGCGCACATCCCCGACGTACGTGTGGAAGTAGCCCGTGCTTTTCAACTTTCGCTGGGCGTCGCGGATCTTGACCGTGGTGTCGTCCGCGTTGACCGCGTACGACGCCAGCACCTCTGCGATCATCAACTCATAGAGCGGGTAGAACAGATCGGCGCACTGCATGGCCCAGCCGCAGGTCGTCTGGCGGGATAGCTCTACGCCGTGGCGCGCCGAGATGCGCTGGAAGCGATTTAACGGAATGTGGTCGGCGTATTTGCTGGTCAGTACCTGAGCCAATAGCCCCGCTCCTGGCAGGCCACCGGCAATCGGTTGTGGCGGCTTGGAGGCGGTAACGACGTTCTGCTCAGCCAGCGTCAGCCCGCTTTCCGGCAGTAGCTGCCGGCGGGCATAGGTCAGTTGCACGTGCCGGATGACGTACAGGCAAGACGGCTCCCACTCCAGCTGCTCTGTCACTTCCCGGCCGATGACCACCAGATTCGCGGCACCACCCAGAGCTTCTTTCTCGGGGTCGGTCAGATCGTGCAGGACCTCGCGCCGCTGCAGTTGATCGGGTAATCGCCGCCGGCCGTGGCCAGGTCGCTGTTTCGTTGTGGATGTCGCGGCAGGCGCCTCATCGGGAGCATTGTCGCCAGCGGCAGTTGGTGTGGCCTGCTCAGTGAGGGCGGCCTGGTCTTCCGCTGCAGCGGCGAGGTCGAAGAGGGAAGTCTGCCGGGGATCGAACTTCTCGCTCTTCTTGCCGTACAGCTTCCGCAAGAGCAGCGACAGGCGATGCTCCAGATCGCTGATGCGACAGTCTCGGCTCTGCAACTCAGCGAACAACTGCGCGACGAGCGACTTGAGCACCGCTGCGTCATCCGGCAGCGTCGTGGGATCGACTTGCCAAGCAGCCGGCGGAGAAGAAGTGGCATCCCTGCTCATGATGCTGGATGAAACACCGACCGCTGCGAAAAGACTCGCCGGAATACGAAAGCTTTCGCTCTGTATTCACGCGGTTCGACGATACCGCTTTCGTCGGCGTCCGGTCGCCAAATCAAGTCCGCCCAGCAAACGGACCAGCTGAGCATAGGTGAGCTCCATGCCTTGCGCGTCGGCGGTCGTCAGCAGTTGGAACGTACCCCGCTCCAGACGCTTGTAGAAAATGCAAAAACCGTCCTGGTCCCAAAACAAGAGCTTCAGACGGTCGCGATTCCGGTTCACGAACAAGAACAAGTGACCGTCCAAGGGATCTTGCTCAAAGATCTCCCTCGTTCGACCCAATAAGCGATCGAAGCTGTAGTGCATGTCGGTGGGGGTTGTGCACAAGAAGATCCGCACGTCGGAATAGTTGGTCATGACTGGGACGCTTTCCAGGGACGCAACGTGCCCACGACACGGATGACTTCCACGAGCACCAACTCTCCAACACCCAGGGGCAGTCGTACGATGCCTCCATTCGGCAATTCGATTTCGACCGGAGACGCTTTGAGCGTGATCGGCACAAAGGCCACCTTGCCCGACTCGATCTTTTCTCGATCGACGTGTTCGCCGGCGATCGACTCCGGGATGCCTTGGCGAAGTCGATCAGCCCAACGGTAGAAGGTAGATTTGGAAATGCCTTCTTGCAGGCAGAAGTCGTCGATGCTCAAACCACTTGCTTGCTGGTTCTCCAGCCGCTGCTGCCATTCCAAGTAATCATCCAGGTCGCTGGCAGGCCGCCCCATCGCGCGTCTCCCAAAGAGTGTCGTGCCCGGCACTCAATCTACGCGACCTGACAAGTACGGGATCCGGCGGACGCTTACTCAACGGGTGGTTAAATAGCACTCTCAAGAATCGGTCGGGATGATTGGACACAGGCGCATTTCGGAGCATGCCAACGTCAAAGCTCAGTCACCGAGCCGACGTGGAGCCGCCAAGCGCCGCCCGCAACGCGTTAGCTGACTTCGCCAAGCGATCTCGTGCTAGTACCTAATTTCCCTTTGGCGCGAGTCGCGCCAGGCCAAGGGTGGCCCAGGAAGCGGAGGCGCAATTGATCGGCGTCAATAGTTTCGAACTCCCAGGCGAGCCATCGGGGGTCGATCGAGAAATCATCGGCCAACTGCCGTCCGGCAATTGCGTGGCGACCAGGAAGTCTATCCCGCGCTTGATTTCGGGTCGCTCGGCCGAATAACCGACGAGCGACAAGACATACAAAGTCTGGCCGGTGGCAAAGGCGTCGCTCTTGGGTTCGGGGACGGTCTGGCTCCAGCCACCGTCGGCGCGTTGCGATGCGAGCAGATCGTCGATCGTGGTTTGCATCGTTTCGCGCGGCTTGCCAACGCGAGCTCCTAAGAGCACCTTCAGGGCCTTGTCTTGATGGAGGTCGGAGGGCTTTGCAGCGTCGAGCCAGGCGATCGCTTTCTGTAGCGCCGCGCGCTGCGATTCCGACGCTTCGGGTCCCGCTTCCCCTTCGAGCGCCATGATGATCCAGGCGGCATCGGTGGTCTGGCTTTCGTTGATCGGCGGTCGCCTGAGCGTGGCAAAGAACTCCCATGAACCATCTGGTTGCTGCTTTTGGACAATTTCCTCGGCGATCAGTTTCAGGCTTTGTTTTTGTCCATCTTCCAAAGAAGGCAGCGACCGCGCAGCAACGGCCAGGAACGGGAGCCCCATGTTCAACCCTCTCCCCTGTGGGCGCGGGTCGGGGGGATCGGCCGGATTGGGAAAGATCTTTGAGGACAACAACTTGTCCTTGCTGCCCAACAACGACTCGATCTTATCGGCCAGGTATTTCTTGTCGATCGCGTAGCCCTGTCGGTCGGCCTCGCTCAGCGCCCAAAACGGCATCCCCGCGTGATGGCAGGCGGCGCACCCGCGCGTACTCAACCAGGCGGCACTTTCGGTTTGCAAATACGGGATGGCGCGATCGAGCGTCTGTTGGATCTGCTCGGTAGTCGCGGGTGGAATCGCAGCCGGTTCGTCGGCGAAGGCGAGCCCTGCGACGCAAAGTCCAAGAAGAAGCACCGCCGACGAAGTCATTCGAACCATGGATCGATACTCTGCCGGGAACGTTGATCAAAGCAACATGCACTGCGGCCGAACACATCTCGATTTTAGCCAGAAATCGTAACAGGCTTCCAGTGCGGCGTGTTACACTTTCACGCCCAGCAGCTTGCAGGCGTCCTCGTAGCCGGCGGCGCGGAAGCCGTGATTGTCGTCACGGTTGTAGCCATAGGCGCTGCTCGTGACTCGCGCCAGCGCCACGATCTGCGCCAGCGGAACGCTGGACGAATCGTGCGGTACTCCTCGCGAACGGTATGAAAGTATTTCTCGCCGTGCAGGCGCCCGTCTTCGCTCACTGCATATTTGAGCATCAAGTCGAGCGCTGGTTCGACCTCGTGGCCGTTCTCGCCATAGATCTGCATGGCGGCCGCGGCGCGGCCCTGGTCATTGTGGCGAATGGCGTCGTCGGTTTCCGCGAGCAGGCCGGCCGCGTCGCGCGCCTTCACCTGGGCGCGATGTTCATCGGTCGGGTAAGGCTGCGCCTGGAACGGCGCGGTTTGAACGCCCGCATGGTACGCTGCGACGATCAGTCCCGAGACGGCATATCGGGGCTCGGCGATCCGCACCATGTTGCGCCAGGCGTTGGTGGCGTCGGACGAATGGACACCAGCTGAGTCGCCGTGGGTGCGCCAGTTTTCCGTCCCCTGCCGCAGCACACACAGGTTCGATGCCAAGGAGATTGCCTCGCCGATCACTTCCGGGTCGATCCCGTCGGCCAGGGCCGCCGCCACGGCCTCGGCCGCTTTGTCGCGCGGGCCGTTGAAGGTCGCCAGACATAGGTCGTTGACCGCTTTATCGCCCGGATCGCGCTTGCCGATCGTCTTGCCGTCCAGCTTGTACTGGTCGAGGAGCTTGGGGACCAGCGTCCGAATGGGCGACTCGGCGTGGTTGCCATTGATACGCTCGCGCTCGTGATCGGCGCATAGCCGCACGCACTGGCGCAACATTGAGTACGAATACTTTTCACCGAGCAAGCCCACCAGTCCGTAGGTTCGATGGGCAAACACGAATCGGTGAACGTTAAGGTCGTCCTGGATCGCCGGTTGAAGGGCGTTGAAGGCATCGAGCGGGGACCCGCCGACGCCGGCCAGCAGCTTCTCGCCCCGCGCGACGTCCACCTTGCGGCAAGCGTCGCGGATCTGTGTGCCGACGTCCCCTTCAGAGGCATGCTCGGCCGCATGAATGGCCTCGAGCGTGGCTTTTGACGCACCGCCGACACTTTGGATCTGTTGTGAATTGCGATACAACACCTTCAGCACCGGCAGCGCCTGGCGACGATCGGCCAGCATGCGGCTCATCTCCAACGCCGGGAGCATAGCCATCGCCGTGTGGAATCCGACATAGTCGCACCCGCCGAATGTGACGGCATTGGCCAAGGCGCCGGCCCCGATCAACTTCTTCAGATCGCATTGACCCTGGACGACCATTTGGGCCAACATCGGTTGCAGCTTCTCGGCCGGGGTGCTCCGCATCAATTCCACGAGCGACGCATACTCGCCGAGCGGAATTGATTCGGAACCTTCGTTGGCGAACGCTGTGGAAAAGCCCATGTCACTTGCCAGGGAAGTACCCAGCCCGGCCGCCAGCATGCCGCGACCGACATCTGACAGAAACAAGCGACGATTGGTGCGATTCATTGTGAATCTCCCTTTAATCTTTGACGGGTGGCGGGGAAAGGCGGCATCCGAAGTAGGCCGATCCGCATGGTTTCTAGAACGCGGCGACGTTACACAAGAGAGCGGCCCGAAACTCCGGAGTCGCAATCCAGGGCAAGCATCCTCAGATAGCGGCATTTTCTCGCCGGATGCTTGGCTTGCTGTAACGCCCGACGGTTAATATAGATAGGGTCGCGCACCAATGCACGCTGCACCGTAACTCTGGCCCGTGAACGGGGGCAGCCGTGGAACCTTCTTGCCCTAATTCTGTCGAACTCCGCGAGTTCGCTCTCGGACTCGGCAATCCTGCGCGATTCGACGCCCTTGCCGATCATGTGGAGGGCTGCGCCTACTGCCAGCACCAGTTGAACGAATTGGACGGCTCGACCGACGAGCTCGTCGATCAACTCGGGCGGCTGCGTACCGCATCTCAGGTAGACGACGTTAGCGGAGAGCCCTGGAGCCAGGCAATCCTCGCCAGCGTGTTCAAATCGGGCCAGGTCCACTCGCGAATCACCGTCGATGTAGGCGCGAACTTGCCCGCCGCCTGGGCGAAGACTCGGTGCGGCTCGATCGCTTCGAACTTCGCTCCGAGCTGGGAGTCGGTTCCTTCGGCTACGTGTTTCAAGCGTGGGATCCGCGCTTGCAACGAGTGGTCGCACTGAAGGTGCAGCGAGCTGGCAGCCTGGCCTCGCAAGAAGAGGTGGAGCGGTTCCTGCGCGAAGCCCGCAGCGCTGCCCAGCTCAAGCACCCGTCGATCGTCTCGATGTACGAAACCGGACGGACGGAGGACAACGTCTGGTTCCTGGTCTGCGAGTACGTCGACGGAGACACGCTAGAGGCGCGGCTAAAAGACGGGCCGTTGCCGTCCGAGTGTGCCACCAACATCGTCGCCGAGTTGGCCGATGCCTTGCAATACGCGCACGGGCAGGGAGTTGTCCACCGCGACGTCAAGCCGTCGAACATCATTATTGATCGACAAGATCGGGCCCACTTGATGGATTTTGGCCTCGCCAAACGCGATACGGGCGAATGGACAATGACCTCGGACGGCCGGGTACTGGGAACGCCGGCCTACATGTCACCCGAGCAAGCGGCAGGCACTTCGCACCAGGTCGATGCTCGCAGCGACATCTACAGCCTGGGCGTGGTGTTGTATGAAGCGCTAACCGGCGTGCGTCCCTTTCACGGCAACCGGCGGCTGTTGTTGTTGCAAGTCATCGAGGACGACCCGCGACCTCCGCGCGCGGTGCGACCCACTGTGCCTCGCGACTTGGAGGTTATCTGTCTGAAGGCGATGAGCAAGGCTCCCTCTCGGCGCTATCAGTCGGCGCTTGATATGGCGGAAGACCTGCGGCGATTCGCTAAGGGTCAGCCAATCCTCGCGCGGCCGATGGGTACCTTCGAGCGCACCATCCGCTGGTGCCGTCGGTACCCATTGGCTGTGAGCGTGCTGGCGGCGGTGTTGATCGGCTCCGTGGCCGGCTTGTGGTATTTGTCCAGCCTGGCGGAGTTCTTCGTGCGCCAAACGGCACTCGAGAGCGCGCGACTGGAAACGAACATGCTCGACGAGGTCTGGCGCTTCTACAGCGACGAAATCTCCGATATTGATCCCAAGACATCAAGCATCACGATCACCGAGAACTATCGTCACGTGCATCCCTCGCTGCCGCTGCCGGCCACATTTGCGATCGATCTCGGCGAACGGATCAGCCGCCGGAGCCCGGGCATGGAAGTCCGTGTGTTCAGCCGGTATCCGTGGCCGGCTCGCAAGGACGGCGGACCGAAGAACGAGTTCGACGTGGCCGCCCTCGAGTGGCTGGAAGCGCAAGCGAAACCAAACGGCGACCCGCCAGCCGAGTACGCGCATTTTGTGGACGAGGACGGGCGGCGCAAGCTGCTCTACTATACGGCCCGCCACATGGAGAAGAGCTGCATCTCGTGCCACAACCATCCCGATAGCCTCAGCCCTAAGAAGGACTGGAAGGAAGGCGAAGTCGTGGGAGTGCTCAAGATCGTGCGGCCGCTAGAGCGGGAAATTGACAATACGCAGGCCGGCTTGCGAAGCGCCTTTTTGCTCATGGGGACGATCTGGTCGCTGCTGTTGGTCGTCTGTGTCGCCGTCACCGTCGTCGCCCAGTATCGACGAAGGGAAGCTTCTCCATGACGGCCGATGACCACGCCGATGACCGTGCGCGCTTGGGGGGCTCGACTTCTCGCAGCTTGTTGGCGGGCGCGAAGTTGGATGACCCGTCGGCATGGGAGCGCATCGTGCGGCTGTACGCGCCCTTGGTCGCGTCATGGTGCCGGCGGTGGGGCGTGGCTGAACAAGACATAGGCGACCTGTTGCAGGACGTGTTTTCGGCCGTCGCAAGCCATCTCAACCGTTTTCGCAACGAGCAACCCAGCGATACTTTTCGTGGATGGATGTCGACGATCGCGCGGAATAAAGTCCGCGACCACTTTCGTCGTCGGGCGGGCGAGCCTGCCGCGACCGGCGGCACCGAAGCCGCCCTCCACATGCAGCAGGTACCTGATCCAAACTCGGTCGAGGAAGTACCGGCGATTTCGGACGATTCGCTGTTCAACGAGTTGCTATTCAAGGCGCTGGAGTCGGTTCGCGGCGAGTTCCACGAACGTACCTGGCAGGCCTTCTGGCGGGTGGCCGTCGATGGCCGCAGTGCAGTCGACGTCGGCGCCGATCTGGACATGAAACCCGGCGCCGTGCGAGTCGCCAAGTCGCGAGTGTTGCTGCGCCTGCGTCGCGAACTCGGCGACACGACCGGATAGCAGGTTATATTCCGTGTGTTGAATTGCCGCATGGAACCAGACTCCCGCGCGACCCTCATCCCGTAAATTCGCGACGGAAGGCGACGAAAAATTTCCGATCGCAGAATTCGCCTCTTCAGTGATCGTCGAGACATTCACGTTCTCCTGTTGCGGCACTAATCGCCGTATGACAAAACGAGCTCCGCAGCACCAAGCAAGGAATGCCATTCGTCACATCGATCGATGCATCGAAATGGCACGATTTGGACAAGCCAGAAAACGTTGGTTGCTGGGACTCGTCCACTCAAGCCGCCAAAAGGACAAATCTCTGGATGGCGATTCCCAAAAACTCATCCCGGAAGTCAAATTCTCGCATCGCCGTAAAGTCGAAGTTTTTCGGTGTTGAAGCACATGAAAGCCCGGTGACCTCGATGTGCTTCGGGGTGCGCCGCCAGCCAGGCGTCGGGACGTAGTACCGGAACCCCGGCCGGCGAATGTCGTGGCAACGGGACCTGCAGATCGCGCACGTTACGCCAACGGTTCGACGTGATTCGCGTTGGCGCTGGCCATGACGCTGTAGAGAGCCGCTGCCGCCTTGCCGCCATGGTCGCTGCCCAGGAACAGCTAATTCTTGCGGCCGATCGCGACGGGACGCACTCTTCACCGCACTGGCGACCGTACGCGAGTCGCTCGATACGCTCGGCGGTCAGTCGTCGTCCCCTTGGGCTATCGCGAACGCCGTGGCATGACTTCGGCAGTGTGAGATGCTCAGCAAGATCTCGCTGACGCCCATTCGGTCGGCAACGTCGCGAGCGCCTCCGTGCAGCGAGACCGCGGGTTGGCCGCCGGGCAGGTTCAGGATCTCGACGTCGCGCCAACTGATGCCGCGGCGCCAGCCGGTCCCCAACACTTTCAACAGGGCCTCTTTGGCTGCCCAGCGTCCGGCGAAATGCGGCGTTGCCAGCTTGCGGCTTTGGCAATACTGGATCTCGGCGGGCGTATACACGCGACTGATGAACAACTCGCCGTGGCGTTCGATCATCTGTGCGATGCGCAGGCATTCGACGATATCGGTTCCAACGCCGAGGATGCGTGCCATCTCATGTCCAGTTTTCGGGAGACTGCGGGACGGGATAACGCCGGGCGCCCAGACGGTGACGATTGCGGCGGCTGAGGCGGCGAGCACCAGATCGGCCGTCCACCAGAGGGGCTCGCGTTCGACCAGTCCGACAACGTGGTCGGCGAACGTCGGTTGCAGTTCTTCCAAGTGTGACGAGGCCAGCGCACAAGTGCCCCCTGTGTTGCCAACTGCTCGTCCAACGCTCGCACGCGACGCCGATGTCCAATGTAGTCCTGCCCCACGATGGCCAGCAAGCCCCACGCGACCGCGGCGACCACGGCCACGCGGCGGCCTGGCACGCGCGTGAAATACCGCGCCACAAGGCCCGCGCAGGCCAGCGCACCGCCAACCAGCAGCGGAAAGAGAACGGCCGGCGCGAAGCCTTCCTGTTGCAGTCCGAATGCGATCCAAGCCACGGCCACGGTTGCTGCCGCACAAGCGAATAGCCACGCCAGATAGCGGTCGAGTCGGTTCATGCCACGATGGACGCCTGTTTGGGGCGCGACTGCGGATCTACTTTTCTGCCAAGCCGCATGCGATTTTCGCGCGGGCGAGTACTTCCGAGGCTTTTTTGCGGGCGCGCACCGCGCCGTCGGCCAGAATCTCCTTGATGCGGGCCGGATCGGCCGCAAGTTCTAGTCGCCGTTCTCTGGGTTCGGCGAAATAGCCTTCGGCCGCATCGGCCAGCGCTTTCTTGACGTCGCCATAGCCAAATCCTCCGCGCCGGTAGAGTGCCGCCATTTCCTCTCGCCGCGATTCGGTGGCGACCAGCGAAAAGAGCTGAAACAAATGATCGCCCTCGGGATCCTTGGGCTGGTCCATGGGGCGCGAGTCGGTCGTGATGCGCATGATCCTTTTGCACTGCGCTTTGGAGTCTTCGAAGATCTCGAGCGTGTTGTTGTAGCTTTTCGACATCTTTTCGCCATCCGTGCCCGGCACCTTGGCCGAGGTGTCCAGCAGTTTGGCCTTGGGCATCATGAAGACCGGGCCAAAGTGGTGGTTGAAGCTGGCGGCCAGGTCGCGACAGACTTCGATGTGTTGCACTTGATCTTCGCCCACCGGCACCGTATCCGCGTCATACGCCAGAATGTCGGCGGACATCAGCACGGGATACGTGAACAACCCGGCGTCGGCCGCCAGTCCCTTGGCTTTCTTGTCCTTGTAGGCATGACACCGTTCGAGCAGGCCCATCGGCGTGCCGGTCAGGAGCAGCCAGCACAGTTCGGAAACTTCGGGCACGTCGGACTGCACGAACAAGACGGCTTTCTGGGGGTCGAGCCCCAAGGCTAACAAGTCGATGGCCGCGTCCAACGTGTACTGCGCCAGCAGTTGCGGATCGCGCACGGTGGTCAGGGCGTGCAGGTTCGCGATGAAATAGTACGCCTGATCCTCATTCTGCAGATCGACGTATTGGCGAATGGCGCCAAAATAGTTGCCCCAGTGAGGCCGGCCAGTCGGTTGGATTCCGCTGAGAACTCGCATCGTTTCGAACAATTTCGGGGTCAGAACTTGAGAGTGCCGACAACGTCGCCAAGGCAAGCCGCGCTTAGCTCGGCGAATGCGTGGGGCAGTTGGTCCAGGATCGTCATCGTCGCCGTAGGATTGTAGAAGTTCGCCGTGCCGATTTGCACTGCCGAGGCGCCTGCGACGAGAAACTCCATCGCGTCGTCGACCGTCGCGATGCCGCCGATGCCAATCACCGGGATATCGACGGCCTGAGCGACCTGGTAAACCGCGCGCAGTGCGATGGGCTTGATGGCCGGCCCGCTCAAGCCGCCCATGCCCGCTCCTAGCAGCGGTTTGCGACGGCGCCAATCGACGGCCATTCCCAGGCAGGTGTTGATGGCCGAAATTGCATCGGCGCCCCCTTCCGCCGCGGCCTTGGCGATCGTGGCAATGCTGGTCACGTTGGGCGTTAGCTTGGCCAGCACGGGCAGGCCACAGGCCCGGCGCACCCCTGCCACGACGCGGCGGCACATGTCCGGATCGGACCCGAAGTCGACGCCACCAGAAACGTTGGGGCAGGAGACATTGAGCTCGAGTGCTGAGATACCGACCAGTCCATCGAGGCGCGCGGCCATCGACACGAACTCGTCGTAGTCGTGTCCGGCAATACTCACGACGATGGGCACGCCGCGCGTTGCAAGATACGGCAAGTGATGCTCGACGAAGACCTCGATTCCGTCGTTGTCCAGGCCAATCGAGTTGAGCATGCCGGCCGGTGTTTCGACCGTTCGCCAGGGCGTGTTGCCGGCGCGGGGCTGCTGCGTGATCGTTTTGGGAACGATGGCGCCGAGTCGGCCGAGATCGACCAGATGCTCCATTTCGCGCGCATAGCCAAACGTGCCCGAGGCCACCATGATCGGATTGGGCAACGTCAACCGACCCAAGCGGACCGCAAGATCGACAGCGGGAGCGTTCAAGAGATCAACCGAGGGGCGAGGGTTCGTGGGAGGACGGCGAATCTCCTCCTTGGCGGCACCCCTGTAATGTAGTGGCGCGCGTGGAGGCGAGCAACGGAGACCCCAACACAGACCCCAGCGGCATGACATGCCAGCGGGGTCGTTTGTAAACGAAACGAGCCGCTCGACGCATCGAGCGGCTCGTGGATTGCGAGGGTTTAACTCGTCGCTAGATGATGCCGCCGTGTGTGCGATAGGGTGACAGATGGCTAGGCTGATCGAGGAACCAGATCCGTTGCCACTCTTCGAGCAGCAGGCGCAGATTTTCCGAGGTGAAGATCAACTCTTGGGTTCGAGTCGGCGTATCGCCCGAGTAAATGGGCAGAATGCAGCCCGTACTCGTCGCGAGACAAAAACCCAAGATCGCAGCCATCAAAAGCCTGCGCATCACACGACTCCTCCGTGAACTTTTTTGCGCTCCGCTATTCGCTCGAACGCCTAGGACGCATTCCGTTCGTCCCTCGCCGTGACGGACCACCGGGTGGCTGCCATACGGCGACGTCAGAATTCGACTAACCGAAGTTGTTTGATCGCGTTAGAAACACGCTTCGAAGCGAGATGGGAAAATGCTTCGAAAATTGACCTAAAACTCGTTGCTACCTTACTGATTTCGTCTGCCCGCGCCGAGGTCAAGTCCTGCTGGCGCAGCTCGCATTGGCATTGCTCCCGCGGAATTCCGCGTGGCTAAGGATTATGTGAGCTATAGCCTGTTCCACCAAGTGTTTCCGTCACGGGGCGGTTTTCGGCGGGGGGGCTGGCAGGCTCCGCATGCCCGTCCACTGCCGCGCGGGCTCGTTCGGCTGCTTGCCGCTCCAGCTCGCGGACTCTCTCCTCCATTTCCTTACCCGGTTTGAACGTGACCACGAACTTCTCGGGTACGTAAACCTTGTCCCCGGTTCGAGGGTTGCGGGCCTTGCGGGCCGCCCGCTTCTTGACCTCGAAAACTCCAAAATTCCGCAACTCGATGCGTCGTTCCTCAACCAGCGTCTCGACGATCGCGTCGAAGGTCTTCTGAACGATTTCCTTCGTCTTAAGTTGAGTCAGACCGATCTCGTCGGAAATGGTTTTGACGATCTCTTTCTTGGTCACGACCGGATTCTCCTTTGAGAAAAAGGCTCGTGGGCCGAAAAAAGGCCCCTCGACCTCCGCAGTCATGTTCCCAAGTGTAGATGGCGTAAGAACTACAGTCAAGATCATTCACCGTCACGCCACCGCTCCAACAGGCTCAATTGACTCCTAATTCCAACAGCTCGGTCACCGTACAACTGGCGACAAGTGATTTGTTTTCAATAACTTACAGAAACGAACCGTGTTCCCGTGTTTGGTTCCGTTTGTAACTATAAACAGCACAACAGGTTGCATTGATCTGTCCGCTCTTGCGCGTGCGCACTCAACGAGCCGTGTGGCCTTAATGATCGGCCATGTAATCGGCAAAGTTTAAGCAATCCGGAAAACCGGATCGCACGAGCGTCGGACCGGCCCAACGTGGGTCGCCACGGCACCTGCGACCGACGACTGGCAGCACCGCCAGCAAGTCACAGCTTCACGATCGAGATTTGATGCAGTACTTGATCGGCTGCGTAGTGCTTTCCCTTGCCGCTGCCCGGGCAAACCGCGCACGTTTGCTGCCAGGCTTCTTCGCTGGCCACGTTCGATTGCCAGAACGGCCACGTCTTGCACTGGCGGGGCCGGGCGTTGTAGACGGTACACTTGCGGGCGTGACTATCGAAGAACACGCAGTCGCCATTGCTGTATTCGATCAAGCTCTTGCGAATGCCTACCTGGCGCACGTACTTCGCCTCGAAGGCTTCGACCGAGAGGCCGACCTCGCGAGCCAAATCGGCAATCTCCGCGCGATTGACCCACACATAGCCGGGTGCGCCGGTGCAGCAGTCGCCGCACTGCGTGCACTCGAATCGCAATCCGTTCTTGAACCAGGGTTCTTCGCTCACGGCAAGGGTCCGATGTCCCACGGGGGGCGTTGGTCGTAGCGGCACATGTTGCAACTCACGAGGCCGTAATCTCAGCGACCGCTCGCACGGCCAGTTCCACGTCGGCCTCCGTGTTGAATGGGCCGAGGCTGAATCTCACGGTGCCGCCGTCCATGGTTCCTAGCGCCTCGTGCATTCGCGGGGCGCAGTGCAAACCGGAGCGGACCTGCACGCGATGCGCGGCGTCGAGGCCGATCGCGAACTCTTGCGGATCATAGCCCGCTAGCACGATGCTGACCAGGGGGACGCGCGCCGCGGCCGTCTGGGATCCCAACATGCGCAACCCGGGGATTTGGGCGAAACCGGCCAGCATCTGCTCGGCCAGCGACGCGCCGTGCTTTTCGACGGAGGACAGCCCGCGCTGTTGCAAGTAGGCCACGCCGGCGCCCAGCCCCAAAATGCCCGGCACGTTCAGATTGCCGGATTCGTACTTGCTGGGCAACTCGTCGGGCTGTTCGGGCCGCTCGCTGCGGGTGCCGGTGCCACCCTGACGCACGCTCTGCAATTGGTCGGAAACACCAGCAGCCAGGGCCAACACGCCCGTTCCCAGCGGGCCCAGCAAACCCTTGTGGCCCGAACCGGCCAACAGGTCGATGCCTAGTGCCGGCATGTCCACCGGCATGTGTCCCAAGGTCTGCGCCGCGTCGCACAGCAGCAAGGCTCCGGCGGCGTGGGCAACGCGGCCGATCTCGGCAATTGGCTGTAGCGTGCCGGTGACGTTCGAGGCATGGCTGACGGCTACCAGGCGAGTACGAGGTCCAATCGCCGCGCGCACCGCGTCGGGGTCGATGAATCCACATCGGTCGCAGCCGACGTAAGTTATCTGCACGTTGTGATGCGCGGCTTGCTGTTCCAATGGGCGGAGCACCGAGTTGTGCTCGATCACCGTGGTGACGACGTGGTCGCCATCGTTCAACAGCCCGTGAATTGCAAGATTGAGCGAGTCGGTGCCGTTGCACGTGAAGATCACGCGGGCCGGATCTTCGACCCCCAACAGGCGTGCCACGGCGCGGCGCGTGGCGTTGATGCTTTGCGAGACCTGCGCCGCTTCGGCATATCCGCTGCGTCCTGCCGGAGCGCCGAGTTCACGCTGGTAGCGGTCGACGGCGGCGTACACTTCCTCCGGCTTGGGCCAACTCGTGGCCGCGTTGTCCAGATAGATGCGTCGCTCAGGCAGTTCGTCGTTCATGTAAGTGAAGCGTTGGCAGAGTCAGCCGCCAATCTGATACATGGCGCGAAGCGGTTTGACGAACTCGTCGCTATTGATGCCGTGCCCCGCTCGCTTGGCGCTAACGCTGGTGCGCACCAGTTCGGCAAGATTCTCGTCGGTGCCGCCGGACCGCATCACTTCGCGAGCGTCCCACTCTTCAGTCGAGAACAGGCAGTTTCGCACCTGGCCCTCGGCCGTGAGCCGCAGGCGATTGCAGCGGTGGCAGAAGGGCTGCGTCACGGGATTGATGAACCCGATACGGCCCACGCCGTCGGCAAAAACGAAGTCCGTGGCCGGCTGCGCGGGGTCTTCGATATCCACCGGCAGCAGCGGTCCGAATTCCGCCTCCAGCATTTCGCGAATCTTTTGCCCGGTGAGAACTTGCTCGAGGTCCCAGTTGCCGTCGGCGTCCAGCGGCATGAACTCGATGAAGCGCATCTCAAGTCCGTGTCGTCGCGCGAAATTGCCCAACGGCACGATCTCCGGCTCGGAAAGATCGCGAATTGCCACGGCGTTCAGGCGAATTTTGCGAAAACCGACGCGCCGAGCGGCGAAGATGCCCTCCAGCGTTTGTTCGAGTCCTTCGCGCCGGGATATTTTGAAGAACGTTTCGGGCGACAGGCAATCGAGACTGATGTTGACGCGCTGCAACCCCGCGTCCTTCAACGTCTGAGCTTGTTCGGCCAGCAGGATTCCATTGGTCGTCAGCGCCACGTCTCGTATGCCGTGGATGCGGGCGATCTTTTCCACCAGTAGGGGCAATCCGTGGCGAACCAGCGGTTCTCCTCCCGACAGCCGCACCTTGTCGACGCCCAGCCTGGCCACGACGCGCACGAACCGTTCGAGTTCTTCGAAGGTGAGCAGTTCGTGGCGCGGCTTGAAGCGTATGTTGTCGGCGGGCATGCAGTAGAAGCAGCGGATGTTGCAGCGATCGGTGACGCTAATCCGCAAATTCGTGTGCACGCGGCCAAACGCGTCGACCAGTGGCCCGTTTTCGAACATTCGACAAATACTCGCTACTTGGACGCTTCTCGCGGCGTGCTCAGACCCGGATGAACCCACTCGCTGCTGCCGTCGGCCCAGTTTTCCTTCTTCCAGATAGGCACAACCTGCTTGAGCGTATCGATCAGCCATTGGCCGGCTTGGAAGGCGGCTTGCCGATGCGGTGTGCTAACGGCCACGGCCACACTGGCTTCGCCCAGCGGCACATGTCCCACGCGATGCACGATGGCGCATCCCTCCAGCGGCCAGCGCGTGCGCGCCTCGGACACGAGTTCCGCCAACTTGTCGCGGGCCATCTCGGGGTAACATTCGTAGTCGAGCGAGACGGTCTGACGCCCCGCCGTGTGCTCGCGGGTGGTGCCCAGGAACAACACCACGGCGCCGGCGTCGTTCGACGCAACGTGACGCAGTAGTGCCTCGGTGTCGATCGGCTCGGTTGTGATGTCGACCATCGTGCGGTTGGGTGATCGGAAGTTTGGATCTGAACGCTTGGGGCGGAGCACCGGCAAGATGCCAGTGCCACCCGAACGGCCACCAGCGCCACGGCGGCCGATGCGGCCATGCGACTCGTTTCGCCGCGGCCGCACCTTATTCTACCCTCCGCTGACCGGAGGGATACAAGCGACTTCGGCTTTGGCGAGCACAATCGTCTGGTCGGCGACATACTCCGATCCGATGGCGAACAACACGCCCGGCAGAAGTGCGGCCAAGGCGGGCACTTGGGACGCCAGCGCTTGCCGCAATGCGGCCACCGTACACGGCTCGGACACTGCCACGTCGACCGTGTCGGCGCCGGCCAGTTCGCGGGCCACGGCAAATAGGCGAACTTGTACGTTCACGTGACCACCAATTCCTGTACATGGGCGCTGAGCGACTCGGCCAGCTCGGGCATCAGGCCATAGGAATACGCCAACAGCTTGATCGGATGGATCGTCGGCTTGCCGGCCCCCTGCTCCATCTGGATCTTGCAGGCGCTGCACTCGGTCGTTCCGACTTGCAACTTAGGACTTCGCAAGCTGCCGATCAGGGCCCGGCCTGCGCGCAAACTGGCGCGGTAGTGTTCGCGCTTCAGCCCGAATGTGCCGGCCATGCCCGAGCAGCCGTTTTCGGTACGTTGTACGACCAGTCCCGGCACCAGCCGCAACAGGTTCTCGCCGGCCGAGTTGCTGTTCAAGGCCCTCACGTGGCACGGCATGTGGTATCCCACCACGGCATTGACGGGTTTGAGATTCAACTGCAACTTGCCGGTCTGGTGCAGTTTCCACAGATAATTGCACGCTTCGCTGGTGTGCTGTGCCACGAGTTGCGCGTCGTCGTCGTCCACCAGGGACAGGTACTCGTGCGTCAGCGCCAGCGCGGCGGAGGGTTCGGATGCCACGATGTGATAGCCCTGCCGGATCGCCTCGGCCAACAGCGCGATGTTGTGCTCGGCCAGCTTTCGCGCCTGGTTGACGGCGCCCAGAGCTATCATCGGCATGGCCGATGAAGTCTGCCCGGGATGCACATAGACGGCGACGGCATTGTGTTCAAGAACGGCGACCAGGGCCTCGGCAAGCTGTGGATCGTGATAGTTGGCGTAGGTATCGACAAAGTACAGCACTTTCGAGATATCGCGGCGCGTGGGCCGGGTGAGCCGTCGCCGCGCCGCAATTCTGAGGAAGCTGCGCTGGGCGAAGCGCGGCAACTTGCGGCGGCGATCGACTCCCAACATTTTTTCCACCAGCCAACGGGCCGTGCGATTCGACAGGGCCCAGTTCGCCAGCGGAGAAAACAGACTGCCCAAGCGGCTCAGCCGGTCGACGCGCGACATCATCCAGTCGGTGGTCTTGAGCCCGTTGGTCAGCACATAGCTCCCCTTGCCTTCCATCATCAACTTGGGAATATCGACCGTGGCAGGACATTCGAGCCGGCATTGATGGCAATTGACGCACAGATCGACGACTTCCTTGAAGTCATCGCTGGTGAGCGTCGAGGCCGGCAAGGCGCCCGAGAGAATGCCGCGCAGCAGGTTGGCCTTGGCGCGGGGCGAGCTCTCTTCGGCCGGAGCGAAACGAAAGATCGGGCACATCCGCACGTCCGAGGCTTGCGAGCGACAGGCGCCGCAGCCGTTGCAGTCGCGCGCCGCCTGGGCCACTTCGTCGGTGCCCCAATTGAGCCGCCAGACTTGCGCGGGGGGCTGCTGCCCAGCAGCGGCCTCGTCCCGTGCCGGCGTATCGGTCGCCGAGCGACGCAAGTTCTTCGTCAGCAACTCGGGATCGTCGCCGACGATCTTGCCGGGATTGAAGATGTTCCGCGGATCGAATGTTTCCTTTACCTGGCGGAATACATCGGTCAACGGTCCGTATTGACGGCGAATGAACGAAGTGCGGCTTAGCCCGTCGGCATGTTCGCCGCTGATCGTGCCGCCGATTGCAATCACCTCGTCGTACAGATCCGAAGCCAGCCGCGCCATGCGTTGCACATCGGTTGCGTTCGACAAGTCCAAGAATGGCCGCAAGTGCAACTGTCCGTGTCCGGCGTGGGCAAACAGTGAAGCGGTCACCTGGTGCTGCTTGAGCACGTTTTGCATCCGCACCAGAAAGCCGGGGAGCGCTTTGGGCGGCACGGCCAGATCTTCGATGCACGGCAAGGGGCGCGTCGAACCCTTCATGCGCTGCAACGTGGGCACGACGCGCTGGGCGAGCCGGCCGTACATTTCCATTTCTTCGCGATCCTGCGCCTGCATCGCGTGGAAGGCGAGCCGCTTCTTGCGACGCACCCGGTCGATGATTTGAGCCAGGCGATCGCGTACTTCGATGAGCGTGTCGCCCTCCTGCTCGACCAGCAGGGCCGCCTCGGTTTGTAGCGGGATCAGCAAGTCGTACTGCACCATGCTTTCGCGGGCCAGGCTCAAATGCCGCCTGTCCATCAGGTCGCAGGCGCTGGGCTCCAACGGAAGAATCTCCATCACGGCTTTGGCGGCGCTTTCCAGCCGGTCGAAGAGCAACAGCGCCACGCCCCTGTGCTTGGGCAGCGGCTCGGTGCCCACGGTGGCTTCGGTGATCAGCGCCAAGGTGCCCTCGGAGCCGGTCAGCAGCCGCGCCAATTCGAGATGCCCGTCATCGAGCACGCCGGCCAGACCGTATCCACAACGATTTACCAGGCTTTGCGGCTGATATTCGCGGATCGAATCGGCCTCGCGCTCAAGCAGCGACGCCAACGAACGAACGAGTTGCGCTTTGGGAGAATTACTGTGGGCGCCAGTGTTGTCGACCGGCTCGCGTCCTACTTCGAGCACCTGGCCATCGGCCAGCACGATTTGCAAACTGCGGACGTGGCGGCGTGCCGAGCCATGACGCAGCCAGTGGCTGCCGCCGGCGTCGATGGCGATCACGCTGCCCATCGTGGTCACGTTGCTCATGGCCGGGTCGGGGCCAAATTGGCGTCCCAGCGGCCGCAGAAACTTGTTGAGCTGGGCATGCACGATGCCCGGCTGAATCCGCACCGTATCGTCGTCGACCTGCAGCACGCGGCGCATGTAGCGCGAAAAGTCGAGCACGAGCCCAGGCCCCAGCGATTCGCCGGCCAATCCGGTGCCGGCGCCGCGGGCGTGGATCGGCAAATGGTTCTCGGCGGCGTATTCGACGACGGCCACCACGTCGGGCAAGGCACGCGGACGGATCACGGCCAGCGGCTTGATTTCATAGATGCTGGCGTCGCAGGCAAAAAGCTGCACGAACACGTCGTCACAGCGCACGTCCCCTTTGATGAGTCCGCGTAGGTCGGCTTGGATGCGCTCGCGTTCCGGATCCATGACGATAGCTAGTTCGCGGCTCGAGGGACGTGAAAGTAAGCGAAACGCTTGTCGAGCGTCGGCGCGTTGGCCGGCGAGTTAGACGCCGCGAGACGTCGGCGCGTCAGATTCTAACGCGATTGGCCCGCCATGCGGGCCGCTTGTTGGCGATAACGCTCGTGAGTCTCCAGATTGAAGGCCCCGTGACGCTCGATGCCTTGGGCCGAACGGTACGTGGCCCCGCAGCGGTAGCACATCAACGCATCGGGCACGATCAAGTACAGCACCACGTCGAATAGCGCCGTGGCAAACAGGATGGCAAACGTGGCGATCGTGTAGGTATAGCCCCAGGCGATCGAACTTCCGACGATGCCCAGCACCACGATGCCCACGCCCACGCGTTGCGGAAAATCCTTGCGGACGAACAGATCGGTGCTGGGACAGACCAGGCAACGCCGCAATTGGTCGCCATCGAACGCGTCGTGCGGTATGGCAATCTCCTGATCGCAGGCCGAACATCGCAACGACGCATCGTGCGGGTCGACTTCGGTACGCGCCGATTGGTGGCAGCGAGGGCAGGCAAACGTAACGTTCATAAAGTGTCGAGTTGTCCGGAGCAGATCCCCCGGCTAGTCGGGCGACCAGGAACCAAACTCTTATGATAAATGATCGCGTTGCAAGAGAGAATGACCGCCCGGGGCCAACGCCAGGACGATTGCAAAGTCGTTAATCCAAGGCTCCTACGAGTTTCAGGGCGTGGAGGGGATTGGCGCAGAGATCATCGGCTCGGGCTCGAAGCGGTTGTTTGGATTTTTGGGTCGTTAGTCGCAACACGCTCAGGGCTACGTTGGTGAGGCTTGCCAGGCGTTCGGCCAATCCTGGCCGACGACTCCAGTGCCGGTCTTCGTCCCACCAACGATCTTTGACGAAGTGCAAGCTGTTTTCCACTTGCCAATGATCGCGTACGTACTTCAACAATTGCTTGGGCGTAGTCGTGGCCGGGTCGAGGCTGGTGACGAAGTACCGCGTTTCGCGCGTGGTTTTGCCGTTTCGGTCTTTCGTCTCGCGGTCGACTCGCAAGAGCATGCGGCAACCGGCAAGCCCCAGCCGCTGGCAGACATATTCGGCGTCGGCCAGGTCGATCCAAAGAAAACGAGTCTCCCTACGGCCCCCTTTTTTTCCCGCGTCTGAGCGGCCGCCGCGCTGTCTTGGGCCTGCGCAAAGCAGGTCTGCGCCGCATCCAGGATGTCGGGCTGGTTGGCTTTGATTTGGAACAAGTAGTCATGGCCCGAAGTCAGAATCAGTTCGGCCAGATTGCGCTGAGCATAGAGGGCATCGCCCGTGATCAAACGCAACGCCGGATACTTCTCGAACAGTTCGCTCAGGTGCGCTTTGAGCACTTCCGGCTCGGTGCTTTTGTCGCCCGACAGGGGCCATTGCCCAAGACACGCTTTCAAATCCTGGACAAAAACGTTCAGCATCTGAATCGGATCGCCCTGCGGATCGAAGCCTTGCTTCGACGTCTTGCCATCCACCGCCGCGACCAGAGCCTCCTGATCCGCCATTACCTCTTGCAACCACTGGGAAAACGCAGCTTGAAACTCCTCCAACGAGAACTTCGCCAGCGTCCGACTTAACGTGGTAGGATGCGGCGGCTTGCGACGCGTAAAGCCCAAAGGTCTGCGCAGCAGATGCCAGTTCCGGGCTGCCCACCGCTGCAAGCTGGCAAAATCGTTCAAGCGGCAGACCAGCCCCACGAGCGTCAGTCCCAAAATCCCCGAAAACGGATGACGAACACCACGCCGCTGACGTGGATCGGCCACCTCCGAAAAGGCCACCATCAAAGACGGAAAATACGATGGTAGTTGCATGGCTAGCTCCTTCTCCTAAAGCCAACCCGCATCACCCGGTTAGGATCGCACCTGCATTATACAAAACTCAACTTTGCAATCGTCCTGGGGCCAACGCAGGACGATTGCAAAGTCGTTAATCCAAGGCTCCTACGAGTTTCAGGGCGTGGAGGGGATTGGCGCAGAGATCATCGGCTCGGGCTCGAAGCGGTTGTTTGGATTTTTGGGTCGTTAGTCGCAACACGCTCAGGGCTACGTTGGTGAGGCTTGCCAGGCGTTCGGCCAATCCTGGCCGACGACTCCAGTGCCGGTCTTCGTCCCACCAACGATCTTTGACGAAGTGCAAGCTGTTTTCCACTTGCCAATGAGCGCGTACGTACTTCAACAATTGCTTGGGCGTAGTCGTGGCCGGGTCGAGGCTGGTGACGAAGTACCGCGTTTCGCGCGTGGTTTTGCCGTTTCGGTCTTTCGTCTCGCGGTCGACTCGCAAGAGCATGCGGCAACCGGCAAGCCCCAGCCGCTGGCAGACATATTCGGCGTCGGCCAGGTCGATCCAAAGAAAACGAGTCTCCCTACGGCCCCCTTTTTTTCCCGCGTCTGAGCGGCCGCCGCGCTGTCTGGGCCTGCGCAGAGCAGGTCTGCGCCGCATCCAGGATGTCGGGCTGGTTGGCTTTGATTTGGAACAAGTAGTCATGGCCCGAAGTCAGAATCAGTTCGGCCAGATTGCGCTGAGCATAGAGGGCATCGCCCGTGATCAAACGCAACGCCGGATACTTCTCGAACAGTTCGCTCAGGTGCGCTTTGAGCACTTCCGGCTCGGTGCTTTTGTCGCCCGACAGGGGCCATTGCCCAAGACACGCTTTCAAATCCTGGACAAAAACGTTCAGCATCTGAATCGGATCGCCCTGCGGATCGAAGCCTTGCTTCGACGTCTTGCCATCCACCGCCGCGACCAGAGCCTCCTGATCCGCCATTACCTCTTGCAACCACTGGGAAAACGCAGCTTGAAACTCCTCCAACGAGAACTTCGCCAGCGTCCGACTTAACGTGGTAGGATGCGGCGGCTTGCGACGCGTAAAGCCCAAAGGTCTGCGCAGCAGATGCCAGTTCCGGGCTGCCCACCGCTGCAAGCTGGCAAAATCGTTCAAGCGGCAGACCAGCCCCACGAGCGTCAGTCCCAAAATCCCCGAAAACGGATGACGAACACCACGCCGCTGACGTGGATCGGCCACCTCCGAAAAGGCCACCATCAAAGACGGAAAATACGATGGTAGTTGCATGGCTAGCTCCTTCTCCTAAAGCCAACCCGCATCACCCGGTTAGGATCGCACCTGCATTATACAAAACTCAACTTTGCAATCGTCCTGGGGGCCAACGCGGGCCCGCTTGACACCCCCGCGGGAGCCACCTAGCATGCACCGCGCAGGCGTGGAGCGTCGTTTGAGGGCTTTCTTTGGCGGCAACAGCCTGTCTGTGCGACGAGCGCGGATGGGTTTTTTTATTGTCCTTGCGATGGGTCTAAAACCCTCGCCTTCAGGCGAAACCTTTAGGTTCTTCGTTTGCTAGAATTTGGGGATGGAAAAGTACCGCACGAGTTCGCATAGCCGTTTCGACCTGAAGTACCATTTTGTGTGGATCACCAAGTATCGGAAGCCCATTTTGGCCGATGCGGTCGGAATGCGGCTGCGGGAACTGGTGCGAGAAGTGTGTAGAACCAACGAAATCGAGATTTTGGAGGGCTCGGTGTCTCGCGACCATGTGCATGTGCTGCTGTCCTGTCCGCCGAATCTGTCGCCAAGCAAGGCCATGCAGTACATCAAGGGCAAAAGCTCGCGGAAGTTGCTGATGGAGTTCAAGCATCTGCAAAAAGAGTTCTGGGGTCGGCATTTGTGGGCCCGCGGCTACTTTGTGGCATCCAGCGGCAACGTGACTGACGAGGTGATCCAAGAATATATCCGCCAACAACAAGGCACTGAGCCTGACGATGGCGGCGACAATTTCCGCATTACCAAATCGTGAGCGCAGGACTTCAGTCCGTAGCCACGATTCTCCTCGAACCTACCGGCTTCAGCCGGTAGTAGTTCAGTGCACGGTGCGTACAGGTTTGTTGCCCGATAGCCCGGGAGCCGCCATGCCCCAGCGGAGCAAAATAGGTAGAATATCCCGGTGGGGACTGTCCCCCTCGCGTCGCGGAAGGGGACAGGCACATTTTTCAGCACGTCACCAAAAGCGCAGGCTCGCGCGGTCTGGCCGAAAAATGAGCCAGTCCCCGGACTGTGAACACTTACCGAGCGCTCCGCCAGGAATCCCCGATTTGCCACAGAGTAGCGCCATCGACGGCGGCTCAATTTCACGGACGATTCATTCAGGATTTTGTAGCGATGCTTGAACTGTCTCGCCACGAACAAGACACCCCGATGGACATCGATAGCGCCAATCTGGGGTTTCTCGAAGATCTGTACGTCAGTTATTTGCGCGATCCAACGAGCGTCTCGGCCGACTGGCGGCGATACTTCCGCCGCTTGGGCGGAAACGGCAACCAAGCGGTGCCGCGGACCGGCCCCACGTTTCGCCCTCGCAGCATTTTCAATCCGGCTGGCCGGGGCGAGCCGTCGACCAGCAGCGTGCGCGAGCTGGAAATGGCCCTGCTGCAGGACCGGCTCGATCAGTTGATTCGAGCCTACCGCGTGCGCGGCCATCTGGTAGCCAACATCGACCCGCTGGGCATGCCCCGGCCGCACTTGCCCGAGCTGGATCCCGAGTACTACGGCTTCACGCCCGAGGACATGGACCGGCCGTTTTCGACGGCCACGATCCGCGGGCCCGACGTCCTCACGCTGCGCGACGTGATCGAGCGGATGCGCAATACTTATTGCCGCGCCATCGGCGTGCAGTACATGCACATGGACGATCTGGGTATTCGCCAGTGGCTGCAAGACCGCATGGAGGGGACCGAAAACCGCATCACGATTCCCAAGCAGCAGCAATTGCGGATCCTGACTCGACTGACCGACGCCGTGATTTTCGAAGAATTCATTCAAAAGCGGTTTACCGGCGCCAAGAGTTTCTCGCTCGAGGGCGCCGAGAGCTTGATTCCGCTGTTGGATCTGAGCATCGAGCAGGCGGGCGATCAGGGCATTCACGAAGTGGTGTTGGGCATGGCCCACCGCGGACGGCTCAACGTGTTGGCCAACATCATGGGCAAAAGCCCGCAAGCCATCTTCCGCGAATTCGCCGACATGGATCCCAAGCTGCACCTGGGACGCGGCGACGTGAAATATCATCTGGGCTACAGCAGTGACTGGCTCACCAACGCGCGACAAAAGGTGCACCTGTCACTGTGTTTCAACCCCAGCCACTTGGAGTTCGTCAGCCCCGTGGCCATCGGACGGGTGCGCGCAAGCAAGACCGCTCGGGCGACATTCGCCGCGAGCACACGATGGCGCTGTTGATCCACGGCGATGCGGCCGTCGCCGGCGAGGGCATCGTCCAGGAAACGTTCAACCTTAGCCAACTGACCGGCTATCGCACGGGCGGCACGTTGCACGTGATCGTCAACAATCAGATCGGTTTCATCACTTCGCCGCACGAAGGGCGTTCCTGTACGTACGCCACCGACGTGGCCCGCATGCTGCAGATCCCGCTGTTCCACGTCAACGGCGAAGATCCGGAAGCCGTGGCCTTCGTGGTGCGGCTGGCGATGGACTTTCGCAAGGAGTTCGAGCGCGACGTGGTGATCGACATGTATTGCTATCGCCGGCGGGGTCACAATGAAAGCGACGAACCCTCGTTCACGCAGCCGGTGCTCTATCGCGCCATCGAAGAGCGCCCCAGCGTGCGCGACAGCTATTTGGAGCGCCTGCTGGCCCTGGGCGAAATCACGCGCGAAGAAGCCGACCGCATCGCCAAGGAAGAAACCCATCGACTGGACGAAGAACTGTCGGTCGCCAAGAGCGAGGAGTATGTCGCTCAGCCCGAGCGTTTGACCGATGCCTGGAAGGGCTATGTCGGCGGCCGCGACGCCAACGTGCCGGACGTTTCCACCGGCATGGATCGCCAGCGGCTCAGCGAGCTCTTGGAAGCGCAGACTCGTCTGCCGACCGATTTTCATCCGCACCCCAAGTCCAAGCGCTTGCTCGATGCCCGCCTGGAGATGGCCCGCGGCGAACGTCCGTTGGATTGGTCGGCGGGCGAAGCCTTGGCCCTGGCCAGCCTGGCGGAGGCTGGCTTTCGCGTGCGTCTCAGCGGACAGGACAGCACGCGCGGCACGTTCAGCCAGCGGCATGCGGTTTTGCACGACTATAGCGACGGCCATGCCTACACGCCGCTACAGCATGTCTCGCCCGAGCAAGCGCCGGTCGAGATCATCAACAGCCCGTTGTCCGAAGCCGGGGTGTTGGGGTTCGAATACGGCTACAGCCTCGACTATCCGCACGGCCTGGTGATGTGGGAAGCGCAGTTCGGCGACTTTGCCAACGCGGCGCAGGTGATCATCGACCAGTTCATCGCCAGCGCCGAAACCAAGTGGAATCGCTTGAGCGGACTGGTGATGCTGTTGCCGCACGGTTTCGAGGGGATGGGCCCCGAGCATTCCTCGGCTCGCTTGGAGCGGTTCCTCGTGCTGGCTTCGGAGTGCAACATTCAGATCGTCAATCTGACGACGCCGGCGCAATACTTCCACGCGCTGCGCCGCCAGGTGTTGCGCTCCTGGCGCAAGCCGCTGATCATGATGACGCCCAAGAGCATGCTGCGCAATCCGCAGGCCGTGTCGACGCTTGACGATTGCGCCGCGGGCCACTTTCAGAAAGTGATTGCGGATGTCGATCCCCAGCGTGGCAACGTTGAAGGCGTTTTTCTCTGTTCGGGCAAGCTGTACCATGAGCTCGTCAAGGAGCGCGAAGAGCTGGGGCGCCAGGACGTGGCCATCGTTCGAATGGAGCAACTGTATCCGCTGCCTTTCGTACCGCTCAAGCAGGCCTTGGCCCCGTATGCCGACGGCACGCCGGTCTATTGGGTGCAGGAAGAGCCGGAAAACATGGGCGCGTGGCGGTTCCTGTTGGCCCGCTTCGGCGGCGAGCTGTTCGACCGGCTGCCGTTTTCGGGCGTGTTTCGCCGCGCGTCGTCCAGCCCGGCGACCGGTTCGGCCAGCGCCCATCGCTTGGAGCAAAAGGAATTGTTGATGCAGGCGTTTGGATGTATCTGAGTCCTGGGTTTGGGCCACGGAAATCGGCCCGTCCGTGCTATGATGCTTTCCGAAGCAACAACGGCGGAAAGCATGACTATTGCAAGACTGCACGATTGGCTCTCCTTCCGCTACCGACAAATCCTACGCAAGGAAACAGTGCCGCCATGGCCGTTGAACTGAAAGTGCCCGCGGTGGGCGAGTCGATAACCGAAGTGCAGATCGGCCAATGGCTCAAGGGCGAGGGAACTTTTGCCGCCAAGGACGAGAACCTGGTCGAGATCGAAACGGATAAAGCGACGCTGGAAATCTCGGCGCCGGTCGACGGCACCATCACCAAGGTGCTCAAGCAAACGGGAGACACGGCCGAAATCGGCGAAGTGATCGGCTACATGGAGCCCGGCGACGCCGCGGCGGCTTCCGCCAAGTCAGAGAATCAGGCTCCGGCCACTGGCAACGGCGACGACAAGCAAACGGCCGCCGCGGTGCAAAAGCAAGCGGCCGATTCGATTGGCACCTCGACCAAGGCCAAACCGGCACGTTCGCCCGCGGCGCAGCCCAAGCCGGTTGCGCCCGCGAAGCCGATTGCCAAAGACGACGCGGTCGACGAGTCGTCGCCAACGAGTTCTCCGGCCCCCAGGGCGATTCCACGCACGCGCGAGATGCCGAAGGCCCGGCCGCAAACGCCGGCTGGCGCGTGCCGAGCCTGGCGAGGCCCGCTCCTTCCGGCCGCGATGAAGAAGTCGTGCCGATGAGCCCTATCCGCCGCAAGATCGCCGAGCGGCTGGTGAGCGCGCAGCACACCGCGGCGCTGTTGACGACGTTCAACGAAGTCGACATGTCGGCGGTTATCGATCTGCGCAACGAACAGAAGGATGCGTTCGCACAGCGCTACGGCATCAAGCTCGGCTTCATGTCGTTCTTCGTCAAGGCGGCGATCGACGCCCTGAAGTACGTGCCGGCCGTGAACGCCGAAATTCGCGAAAAGAGCATCGTGTACCACAACTACTACGACATCGGCATTGCCGTGGGCGGCGGCAAGGGTCTGGTTGTGCCCGTGCTGCGCGACGCCGACCGCATGAGCTTCGCCGAGATCGAGTTGACGATCGCCGACTTTGCCCATCGAGCCCGCGAAAACAGCCTCTCACTAGAAGAACTTCAAGGCGGCACGTTCACGATCTCCAACGGCGGCGTGTACGGATCGATGCTCTCCACGCCGATCGTCAATCCGCCGCAAAGCGGCATCTTGGGCCTGCACGCCATTCAGGACCGGCCGGTCGCCCGCAATGGTCAGGTGGTGATTCGCCCCATGATGTATCTGGCGCTGACCTACGATCACCGCGTGGTGGATGGCCAAGGCGCTGTGACGTTTCTGAAGCGCATCAAAGACGTGATCGAAGAGCCCATGCGGATGCTCGTTGAGATTTAACGGCGCGAGTGCGACTCTATCGTCCGCCGCCAACATTCGCGGACGGCTTGGTAGCCCGCTCTCCGAGCATCTGCACCAAATCCGGCAGGTCGTAGTGCTCAAGCGCGCCTGGCACTACGTGGCTGAGCTGATTGGCTGCCAGCGGCTTGGCCACGACGTCATCTTGCCACGAGCGAATCGAATTCTCCAGCCGCACGGACTGGAAGCGCGGTTCAAGCACGGCCGCGTGCAGTGCGACGGGGCCGGCACGCTCGATGCCGACAAGCTGAATGGCGCTGGAGTCCACGCGCACGTCGTGCACGAGCACGTCGAGCGCCGTCAGCAAATCGTCAACGCGCTGGCCTGGCAGCGGCCGTCCGATGTGCATGGCGAGCATGGCGTTGCGAAACTCGTCGTTGCGATATTTGGTTTGCTTGGGGTCGTCGACCGTTTCGCCGCAGCCACGCAGGTCGACTGCCAACACGAGGTTTCCCTGCTGGACTAGTTGTTCAATCGGTCCGCCGGGCTGCGCGTCGACGTCTTTGCCGTTTCCGTGGGCGTAGAGAATGGCCGGCAGTTTTCGGCTGTTGCCCGCGGCTCCGTTGGGCACGAATCGCAACGCCGGCAAGGGCACGCCGTCGGGCGACTGAACCACCAGTTTTTCGATCAGGTAGCCTTTGCGCGGGATCGTGGCGAGGTTGTTTGTCCACTTCGGCGCCGACGACGCCTCACGCAGTCCGAGCAGCCGGCGGATCGCGGCCAGGCGCTGGGCGTTGTCCTGGCTGTGCCACGTCTGCTTGCGAGACGCAGCCAACTCCGCGGCTCGGTGGTTGGCAAAATCGACGACGCTTTGTTCGTCGTCGAATTCCTGCATCACTTGTCCGGTCTTGGTGACCTGCAAGTCGGCGTCGCTTTGCAGCTTTAGCGTCGGCTCGATCACCGCCCGCTCATCGTCGGCCAGCCAGCGACGCAGCCAGACCACGGCCGCTTGCCGGCGCGGTTGGCTGAAGCCATGCGGATCGTCGTAGGTAAACAAGCCGACACGTTCGGGCCGGCCCAGCACGCGATAGACGGCCTCGGCCTCGGCATAGGCGGTGCGCGTCCCGCCGATATCGAAGAAGTCGCGCTCGGCGGCCAGGATCAGCGTGGGCTTCGGCGCGCGCATCGTGACGAAGTCGGTGTGTTCGATGCCCAGCGCCTCCCTGGCCGGGAAAATGCTGCTCGCAATCCTGCGGGCCGATGGTGTCGAACAGCCGCTCGACCGAGGTAATGAAGCAGGACGGCGCGGCCACGGCGATGCGATCGTCGACGGCCATCAGCCAGGTGGTCATCGTGCCGCCGCCGGAGTTGCCGGTGCAGCCCAGGCGCTGCGGATCGACTTCCGCGCGGCTGGCCAGATAGTCCATGCTGCGCAGCCCATCCCAGATGCGGTAGTTGGCCGTGTTGATGCCGACCAAGAGCGCGGCGGGACCAACCAGCGTGTGCTCGGTCGTGCCGTGTGGCGAAAGTTCGAGAATCTGGTTGCGTTCGCCCTGGCCGATGGGATCGTAGATCAACGCGGCGCCGCCATTGAGCGCCAGCAGAATACAAACGCTTTGATAGGCCTCGCTGGCTTTGCCATTGGCGCTGTGCCCGCACGGAACGAGCACGCCCGGCGCCTTGTCCGGCATTGGATCGGGCAGGTACAGGTTGGCCGTGACGTGATGATGCGGGCGGCTTTCGAATACGATCTTCTCGATGCGATAGCCGTCACACTCGATCGCGCCCAGCGTGCGGGCATTGAGCGGCGTGCGCTCGGGCAATTCGCCGACCATCTGTTTGAGATCTTGCTGCAACGCCGCGCAACGCGCTTTGGCGGCGTCTTCCGACTTGAGCGATTCCTTCAATGCAGCGCGTCGATCGTCGTATTGGCGGGATACTTCTCCAAGCAGGTAGGCGTGCAATACGGGCGGCCGTCCATCCGTCAGCACTTGCAACGCGGGGTCGGCCTCAACTTTTTGCGCGTTGCCGAACAATGCACTTGCCAAGAGCAGCGTTAGCGAGACTTGCAAGGACAGTCTTTGCACGATGTGGCTCCGTGGCGCGAAGATTCGAGAGTGAGTAGGGAAGGGCGGGTAGCTATTGGCTTTGCTTCGCCGCGATCAGGGCCGTGGCAAGAAGCTTGCGCATGAAGGGATAGCGATACACGTACTCCCGAATGCGCGGATCAGGTTCCGTAGCAACCTCGCCTTTGGCCGCGCGGTCGAGAAAGCCCAGAATGCGCTCACGTTCTTCCGGCGGAAACTGGGCAAGCTGGATCTTCTCAAGCGGCGCCAGGCGCGCCCGCGTCGCCCACACGTCGATTTCGATGGTGTCGTCGGTGTGCGTGGCGGCTGCGACCAGTTCGTCGTGCAACAGGGGCGTGGCCAGGCCCGCGGCGGCGAATTCGAGATCCTGGTACGGCAATCCCCAAATCGTGCCGGCTTTCAATCGCTCGCCAATATCGTCCACGCGTTTCAGTTCGTCCGGCGAGAGGAGGTATTGCGCCACCAGTCGCTCCTGCTCGCTGGTTTCCCGCGCCGCCTCGTTTGATTGGTCATGGGCTTTCTTCTCCGCCTCGGCAATCGCCACATTGACCGCATCTTTTGCGGCAGTGTTCGCAGCGCCATCAACAGGAGTCGCGCTATCGTCTCCGGACTCTCCTTCGGGTGGAGCTGATTTTGACAATTCGACGGACACGACCGCCCTGACGTAAGCGGCAATTTCTTCCCGCGTCATGGTCGGAGCAGCCGCCGCGGGAGCCGCGTGTCTGGGCTGCGTCTTGGACTCGGATTTGGCCGCCGGGGGCACGACTGGCCGAGGTTCTAGTTTGCGCGCGGCGGTTGCGCGTTGGCCGATGGATCAACGCGCAGAGCGCAACCGGCCAGTCCCAGGGCGACGACAAGAGCAGTCAGGAGTGTGCGCATCGGAAACGGCTCTTTTTGATCGTGTTCGTGTAAGGCGGACGAGTTTTACGGATCCAACTGCAGTTCGAAATTGCGATACCGCACTTCGGTCGGCCCGCCGGAGTGCAGTTGCAGGGCGAAAACGCCGCGCCGCGCGCCGCCGGTGTCTTCCAGGTCGACGCACAGGTTGCCGTTGATCCAGGTGCGGATCTTGCTTCCCTTGGCTTCGATCTCGTAGGTGTTCCAGCCGGGCTTGACGAATGCGCCGGCCGGCTTCTTCCACAGCAGGGCCCGCCCGTGCTCTTCGTAGAGTTTGCCCCACCAGCCGAGACCGATGTCGGCCTGATAGCCTTTCACCAGTCCGTCGGGCAAGCGCTCGCTGCGGAACTGGATGCCGCTGTTGCCCCGATTGTCCACGAGGTTGACTTCCACCTTCAACCGGAAGTCGCCGCAGGCCAGGTCGGTCGCCAGAAACTCATTTTCCTTGAGTCCACTGCTGCGGCCGACGAGCTCGCCGTTCTCAACGCTCCACAGCGACAGGTTGCCGTACCAGCCACTCAGGTCCGTGCCGTTGAAGAGCGCTTGAGCCGTCTCGGGTGTGGCCAACATCGGCACTTGCGCCGGACCAGAGACGTATGCCACGAGCGCTTGCACCTGAACGTCGTCGAGCGGCTTGAGCAAGTCCTCGGGCATCATCGACTGGTCGCTGAGCTTCATCTGCTCGATCTCATCGCGCGGCACGACCACTTGCTCGGTTGCCGTTTGCACGGTGATCGCGGCATCGCTTTGCGCCTTGATCAGGCCGGTGAGCACACGGCCGTCGGCCGTGACAATGACGCTGGGCTGATATTCCTTGGCCATCACGGCGCTGGGATCGAGAATGTTGGAGAGCAGGTATTCGAGGTTCGCACGGTTCGATCCGGTGAGTTCCGGACCGATCTTGCCGCCGGCGCCGAACAGCGTATGGCATTGAGCGCACGTTTTGGCAAACACGGCGCGGCCGAGCCACGCGTCAGGTCGTTTGCCGGAGTTGCTTTGAATCATCTTGGCCACGGCAGCGATTTGCGCCGCTTTCTCCTCGGTCGACTTGCGCAATGCCCCATACCTTGGCAATGGTGTCGTTGATGGCCGGGTCGTCCAGGTTGCGCAATTGGCGCACCAGATCGGCCGACAAGTCGGTGGCTGGAACCTTTTTGTCCGCCACTGCGGCCAACAACGCCGCGGCGTATCTGGTCCGGGACGAAAGCGTGGACAGCGCGTCGCGTTTTTGTTCGAGGCTGAAGTTGGGATAGGCTTCCAGGATGACTGCCGGCGTCTGAGGGTCGTCATAGGCGGCCAGCCCGCGCAGCGCGGCCGAGCGCAATGTTTCCGAGCCGACGAGCTGCTGTAGCGTCGGCGCGAGCTCGCGATCCTTCATCGCCAGCAGTGCATCCATGGCGCGCTGCCGCTGCGCAAGCGCCGTTTGCTCGTCGACCAGCGTGCGGCGCATTTTGGCCAGCGCCTGCGGATCGCCAAACGTCAAGGCCAGGGCTGTCGACCGTGAATTCACGCGATCGTTGTCGCTGTTCATCAACGTGGCGGAAACGCCCGACCAGCCCTCTGGCATGGGGACTTGCCGGCGGCCGGTGAGTCCTTCGGCGATGCCGTCGAGAATGGTCAATTGGGTTTCCGCGTCGCTCGTTTTGCCAAGGTGCGCCACCAGCACGGCCAAGGCTTCCGGCGAGCCCATCTTGGCGATGCGCCGGACCATGAACGAGAACACCGTGGGAATCTTGCCGTCGGCGGCCAGTTGCAGTGCGCGAGCCGCGTCGACTTCGGCCAGCGGCTCGGCCGCATACCAGACCATCAATGGCAGGTTGTGATCGCCGGCGTCCTCGGCGTGGGCGAGCAAGCCCGGCAGCAGCGACCAGCCGGCGTCGCGCGGCAGACGGCCCAGCGCCGAACTGAGATACAGCCGCACCACCTGCGAAGGATCGTTCTTGGCCAGCGATGCCAGTTTTTCGAGCACCGTCGAAGAAACTTCACGCGAGGGGTCGTCGGTTAGCAGTTGCACGGTCCACGCCCTGACGTGCGGATGCTCGTTGTCCAAGCCACGTAGTGCCATCGCTTCGTCGAAGTTGCCGGTAAGGTGCAGCGCCCACAGCCCGCGCAGGCGGCGCGTTTCGTCGGCATGCTCGAATGCGAGTTGCGCCAGCTTGTCGCGCAGCTTCGGGTTCGCGCCGCGCTCTTGCAGGATGCGGCGGGCGTGGCGGCCGAACCACTCGTTGCTGTCGAGTTGCAAGGCAATCAGACCGTCGTCGCTGAGCTTTTGCAGGTCGACCGATTCTGGCTTGGCGTGGTTGTACACGACCTTGAAAATGCGGCCGTTCGAGCGATCGTGGTTGTTCGTGTCGCGATGGTGGCAGGCATTCTTGTCGTACCAGTCGATCATGTATACCTGGCCGTCGGGACCATATTGCAAGTTGATGATCTGCGACCAGCGATCGCGCGCCAGGCAGAAATCGGGTGCGCGATTACCGGAGTAGCCCGAGCCCTGCGGCGCGAGCAGATCCTGGTTGATCCGCTGGCCGTGGATGTTGTTCATGAAGAGCTGGTTTTTGTACTTCTCCGGCCAGCTTCCGCCCAGATAGATCATGGCGCCGGCGTGCGCATGTCCGCCGCCGGCCGCGTCCGAGCGGTTGTTGCCCGAGTGGGGCGTGTCGCCGATCCAGTGGCGGTGCACGGCAATGGTCTTGATGTCGTCGTAGGTGTTGCGATTGAAGTGCTGGCCGGCCTGGCGTTGGTAGCGCCCGCCTTGGATCACGTGGTACAAGTGCGGAATCACACAGGCGGTGCAGAAACACTGTCCGTAGTCGTTGAAATCGACACCCCACGGGTTGCTCGTTCCTTCGCCGAAGACTTCAAACTCGTGCCGCGTGGGATGATAGCGCCAAATGCCGGCGTTGATCCGCGTACGATCGGCGTCTTTCGCGCCGGGCTTGCCGACGTTGGACTGCGTGAAAACGCCGTGGCAGCCGTACAGCCAGCCGTCCGGGCCCCAGGTGAATGTGTTGAGCGTTTCGTGCGTGTCTTCGTAGTGCCAGCCGTCGAGCAGGACCTCCGGCTCGCCATCGGGAACATCGTCGCCGTCGCGGTCAGGCACGAACATCAGGTTGGGCGCCGCGCCGATCCACACGCCGCCAAAGCCTACTTCCAAGCCGCTCACCAGGTTCAGCTTTTCCAGAAACACCTTGCGGGTTTCATAGCTGCCGTCGCCGTCGGCATCTTCGAAGATCAGAATCCGGTCCTTGCCTTCTCCCTCGGGAGCGCGAATCGGATAGGTATAGGCCTCGGCGATCCACAGCCGCCCGCGATGGTCGATGGCCTGGGCGATCGGCTGCATCACGTCGGGCTCGCCCGCCACGAGCTGCACTTCAAAGCCATCGGGCACGATCATGTTCTTGGCGGCGTCGGCCGCGGTCTGACCGTCGAAGGGATATTCGTCCGGCTCGGCGAGTTGTGGAGCATCGGGGAACTCGGGCCGCCGGGCGTGGACGCGAAAATCGTCGAAATTGACGTGACCCCAGCCGCCGCTGCTCTCGTCAACCAGGCGGACGAAGATCTCCTTGCCGATGTGCGGCAGTAGTTCGACGACGACTGGCTTGAGCGTTTCGGTGTTGTCGCCCGAGCGCGAGAAGATGACGCGGCCGGTGTCGCGCCGCACGAGTTCGACGCGCGTTTTGTTCGACGAGCCGCCGGCAATGCGGAAGCTGGCGAAGATTCTCTTGACCGTGAACGGAGCACTGGTGAGCGTGCCTTGCGGTTCGTCGCTCAAAGTGGATTCAAAGCCGCCGATCCAGTATTCGCCCCGGTGGTGGCTGGCCATGCCGCGACCGCGGGCGGTGGGCGAGTCGCCCTTGATCGGCTGGCCGGCGAAGGCGTCGCCGATAGCAGTCCAGTTGTCCAGCGTGCCATTTTCGAAATCGAGATTGAGCGGCTTGCCGTCGGCGCCGACTGGCAACTCGCCCACCGGCTCTGGCGCATCGGCGGCCCACAGGGGCGAGGCAGCAAGGAACACCGCGGCGCACGCGACAATTCCAGACGAAACATACCGTGCCGAACTTCCACTCGTTGCCATTTTCTTCATGCTCGTTCTGCGGGGAATCATCGGGGGAATGCGATCCGCAGGGGACTGCGGACTTACCTGGGCCGACGCCAGACACTACCTTAGCAGACGGGCCGAGCGGTTTGCAGCGGCCGCAGAGGCGCATCGTCAAAAACCGGTTGCGGAGAGGAAGTATGGGACCAGGGCGTTGGATTCCAGTTTATGCTCTGGCGCTGGCGATTGCACTGCTTGCCGGTTGTGCTCGCGGCCAATCGTCGCAGCCGGTGGCCGAGAAACAGGCGATGCCCGAGCCCGCCAAATCCGCCACGTTTTCGATCGTGGCTATCGATCCGACTTCGGGCGTGTGCGGCGCCGCCGTGGCCAGCAAGTATCCCGACGTCGGCCACGTGGTCCCGTTCGTCAAAGCGGGCGTGGGAGCGTTCTGCACGCAGCACTATCACAACCCCGCATGGGGCCCACGGGCGATCGACCTGCTGTCTGACGGCAAGTCGCCACAGCAGGTGCTTGATACGTTGTTGCACGACGATGAAGGGGCCGGCGGCCGGCAACTGGCCGTGATCGATCGACATGGCAACACGGCGCAGCACAACCCCGTTGATGCGCCGCAGCGCAGTCTCTGGTGGGGCGCGGCTAGCGGACGGTACTATGCCTGCCAAGGCAACACGCTGGTTGGCCCGCAAGTGATCGCTGCCATGGCAAAAGCCTACGAAACGACCGACGGGAGTCTGGCCGATCGACTGATGGCAGCGCTGGTGGCCGGCGACTGCGCCGGCGGCGATCACCGAGGACGGCTGGCGGCAGGCATCATCGTGGCCAAGCCCGAGGTGGAAGGACACTGGCTGGAGCTCACTACCGACCAGAGCGACGATGCCGTGGTGGAGCTGGCGAAAAAGTACGCGGAGTTGGAGCACGAGGCCAAGGGCGCGTGGGCCGGCGGCATGTTGCCGTGGAAGTGCGGCGATGAACCTGGGGGAGCAGATGCGTGTCTCATGGATCGACGCGAGCAAACCGCGCCGCGAGAAGGTCCACATTGAGCCAATCGTGCAAAGAACCGATCCGATGGCAACTGCCGAACTGAGCGACACGCGGGAAACCGAAACTTCGACTCTGTCCGCGGCCGCCGATCACGTGCGTGCCCAACACGGCGTGATCCATGGCGTGCTGTCGTACGGGCTGTGGGGGCTGATCCCCTTGTACTTCAAGGCCGTGGCCAGCGTGCCGCCGGTTGAAGTGCTGGCACAGCGAGTGTTCTGGTCGTTCGTATTTTTGGCGATCGTGCTCACGCTCGTGCGGCGCTGGGAGGCATTGGTGCGGGCACTGCTCGATCGGCAGGTGCTGATTGCCCTGGGCACCAGCACCGTGTTGTTGGCCGTCAATTGGTTTACCTACATCTACGCCGTGGCGGCGAACAACGTCGTCGAGGCCAGCCTGGGCTATTTTCTCAACCCGCTGGTTAATGTCGTGATCGGCGTGGTGCTGCTCAAAGAGAAACTGCGCGTGTGGCAATTCGCCAGCGTGGCGCTGGCCATTGTGGGCGTGGCCATACTGGGCGCGCCGCCGATTGCCATCACGCTGGCCGTGACGTTCGCTTTCTATGGCCTGCTGCGCAAGACCATGGCTGCCGATGGCCTGGTCGGGCTGTTCGTGGAAACGATGTTGTTGTTGCCCGTGGCCGTCGCCTACTTGGCCTATCTGGCCACGGTGGGTCGTTCGTCATTCGACGTGGCCGATCCGCGGATGTGCGTGCTGTTGGCCGCCAGCGGCGTGGTCACGGCCATTCCACTGTTACTGTTTGCGGCGGCCGCCCGGCGGTTGCGCTTCTCCACGTTGGGCTTCCTGCAGTACCTGGCGCCCACGATCCAGTTCCTGCTGGCCGTGTTCGCTTTCGGCGAAGCCATGACGCCGGTCAAATGGACCGCCATGTCGCTGATCTGGACGGCGGTGGCGATCTATTCGGTCGATTCGTTGCGGCAATTTCGCCAGCAGCGCGGCGAGATGGCCCGCCGCGTTGGCTGATGCCTTTGTCGTTCACTGGGGAGCTGAGGGGACGTACAGCTTTTCGCGATCGATTGGCTCTCTACCATTAATTGAAATGACGCCGCGCAACGTTTTCTCGTCCATGCCGTCCGTGAGGAAATGAGCCGACGCATCCAGGAACATCGCGTTAAATCCTCCCTCGTAGAATCCGCCCAGTTTCGGCAATGGTCCATCCGGGTCGTATGCGATGTCTGCGGGCTTTGTCCACGGGACTCCCTGTTTTGATTCCACAATGCCGATAGTCAGGGACGTACCATCTATGATCTGGCGAACGTTCATGGGCGCCAGCGCAGGATCGAATGCCGTGCCCGGCCCAACGAGGGCGTAGTAGCCGCACTCGTCGCTGGGGGGTTCCGTGGGTACGCTGAAGAACTCGGCGCCGGCGGCGATGAGCTTGCGATTGTGCTCGCTGTCCCACGGCTCATCCATGCGATACTGCTGGTACAGGTCTTGCAGTTCTTTGATTTCCAGCATGGGCAGGATCTCTACGCGCAACTGTGGGGTGTCTTGCCATCGGGACCGATGACCGCGGCCGGCGGAAATCGCCTGTACGTGTCGTGGTAGTTGTGAAAGGCGATGCCAAGCATTTTGAGTTTGTTCATGGACCGTGTCCGCTGCGCCGCGATTCGCGCTGAACCCCAATTGGCTGCCAGATTGCGCCCGATCTGCTCGCTCACGCTGGTTTGCGAGACAACTTTCGAGCCATCAGCACTGATCTCCGTGGCGTCAAGCAGCCGCAGCACAGCGTCGGCTGCTGGGTCACTGATCAGGCCTTTGTTTGCCGCCATGAACGGATCGGCCAATACTTTGTGCATCGAGCGTTTGAAGACCGCCAGCGTTGTCTGCAATCTTGCGTTGAGTGTTTCGGCACTTGCCGGGGAATTGCATCGTGCGATGCCCGTAATGATGAATGGTCCTGCATCGCGAGCGTTGCCGGAAAACAGCACGGGCCCCTCGACATCGCGAAACAATCCAGCGTCAACGCGTGCCCCTGCCTGCGTCATTACCTCCTGCAAGGCCAAGGTGGAGATCATACAGGCAGCGGGGTTTGCGGAGACTGTTTTCCACTTCGCGGCCCAGTCCGGCAGATTTGCGCCGTCGCGCAGACCGAACACGTTGCCAATGTCGCCCGCGCGGGACACAACAATCGTGCGGTCGTCGGGCAGCCAATAGGCGCCGCCGTCGCCCCCCATCGATCGATGGTACGTGTGCCCATCTTCCGTGACTTTTTGATTCTCTCCAATCAATTGGTCGCCAAGTTTCGACCAATCGTGTGGATCGCGGGCGCGCAACACCAGGTTCTTGAACGTGCGGCGGGGTGGGCCCTCGCTGCCGCCGAATACGAGTTTGCATTCGTCCAAGTCCTCCAGCGGCACGTCGAGCTGCGCGAAGAGGCCAATTTTTTCCATCGCCGTTTGTAGTGTCGTCAGGCTCTCGATATTCGCCAGTTTCGCGGGTCGCAGGGCCAAAACAAATTGGGCATCGGCCGGCACAAAATCGAGATTGAATGCCCCGACGGGGCCGCTGTCATCGGCTTTGGGCGATTCGGCCGAAGCCATATTCGTGCCCTGCGGCGCGCGAATTCCCACTACTACGCCCGCGGCGACCAGCAACATCGCGCCGAGTCCGACGCGTGGCAGCCGTGAAACGCTCAGATTTGGCAATCGCTTTTCGTGGTGCAGCATTTCGATTCTCCTCATCAAGGTTCCTCGAGTCGGTAGAAACGGCCGGGCGGCCCAACCCACGGGCGTGTTTTGGGTGCGTAGCGCCATTGCGGCCAGCGTGGCCAAGTACGTCTGCCTGCCGCCGGCGAATTGGGCGCCGCACACGTCGGCCGCCATTTCCTGTTCCAGACGCAGCCGACCTGCGAGCCAACGGACCAGCGGGTTGTAAAAGTGCAACACAATACCCAGTTGGGCCAAAAGGCCGGTCGCGAAGTCGTTTTGCGCCACGTGGGCCACTTCATGAGCCACTACGGCGCGGCGCTCCGTCTCGCTCCAGGCGCGCCAATCGGCGGGCAAAACAATGACGGGGCGCATCCAGCCAATTGTCGAAGGGGAGCACCGCAGCGACGTTTCGCGAAGCTCGATCGGGCGGTAGACCCCCAATGCGCCACGGACCTCGTGCAACAGTGCAACTAGGCTGTTGTCATCAACCTGTCGTGTTTGGCGGGCAAAGCGGCGCGCCGCCACCACCGCGACCAACAGACGAGCGAGGGATAGGGCACAGCCGGCCAGAATTGCCACGGCCAACCAGGCGGGCCAGCGCCAGCCGGCAGTCGGTTGAATGGAACGTGAAATGAGCAATTCGTCGCTTACACTGGAGAGAAATGAGCGCATCGTGGTACGTTCGGTTGGCGTTGGTTCCGGTACCGCTGCATCGCCCCGATCGCGCCTTGAAATCGGTCCGGACAACTGTCCCGGGGCAAGGTGATCGTTTGCTGCCATGGAGGTTGATGCTTGCTTGTCGATACGATGAGCGGATGCTACATGGCCGTTATCCGATTCGAGAGACCACCACTGCGGCCAAGGACTGACGGCCAGCGCCGACATGCCCAACGCCAGCGCCAGCGCAGTGCCAGCGGTCCACGCGCCACGAGCTGGGTTGCGCCGCCGCGCGATGAGATACAGCAAGGCGCCGGCTACACAAAACACGCTTACCTGTAGCGCCATCCACAGCCATTGGATTCCCAAGGCGTTCATGTTTGGTTCTCCCGCAGAATTTGCTCGAGCCGGGCCCGCTCCTTGGCCGTAAGTTTTTTCTGGTCCAACAGCCGCAGGATCAGTTGCTCGCGCGAGCCGTGAAACACGCGCTCCACCAGGTCGCTCAGCAGCCGCCGCGATACATCTTCGTACGACCGCGCTGACCGATAGCTATACGGCCTCGCGTCCGTGGTTTGCTTGAGAAAACCCTTTTCCATCAGAATGCGGATCAGTGTGGCGACGGTGGTGTAGGCCCGATCGACGCCGGCGGCAGCCAACGCATCACGAGCTTGCTGCGCCGTGATCTCGCCTTGCTTCCAAAACACCTGCATGACTTCCAGTTCGCGTTCGGTCAGTTCGCGGGCGGCGGGTCGAGCCATTGAGGGCCTCATTGATATTTGGTTCTTTAGATTTGGTTTTATAGTAGTCCTAAACAGATGTCAATGCTGGCGGGAAAATTTCTTTGGCGAAGTAGCCCGCCTGCGACGGGGCGTGGGCGTGCTTCCGCAGCCGGCCCGAGGTGGCCGGCCGCTGGAAGCAGCGAGAGAAATGAGGTAATAGCCGTGATTACGGCTTGATGGCGTAGACCTTCACGCTGGCGGCGTACTCGTTGACGTCGTACTTCTTCAACAGCTCGCGCAGTTGGCTGTGGGCGTCCGTTGTGGTGGAGGACGAGGACGCGCCTGGCGAGCAGCAACTCGATTGATTTTCCACCTTGGCATAGGCGTTCAGGTCGGCGCCGGTGTCGATGATCTCCACCGGATTGAAGCCGGCGGCGGTCAAATCGGCGCGATACTGCTCGATGGGAATCGCGCCGGCGATGCAGCCGACGTAGGCCATCAGGTCGTTGCCGATTTCCGGCGGCAGCGGCTGTTTGAGCGCGATGTCGCTCACGGCGAGCCGTCCGCCCGATTTGAGCACGCGGACGATTTCGCGAAACACGGCCGGCTTGTCCGGGGCCAGGTTGATCACGCAATTGCTGATCACGCAATCGACCGACGCGTCGGCCAGCGGCAGCTTGTCGATCGTGGCCTGGTGGAACTCGAAATTGCTCACGTTCGCTTTGGCGGCGTTGCGTTGCGCCAGTTCGAGCATCTCGGGCGTCATGTCGATGCCGATGGCGCGGCCAGTCGGGCCGACCTTTTCGGCGGCGAGAAACACGTCGAGTCCACCCCCAGACCCCAAGTCGACGACGACCTCGCCGGGACGCAGGCTGGCAAACGCCGTGGGGTTGCCGCACGACAGGCCCATGTTGGCCTCGGCGGGAATCGATGCCAGTTGTTCGGCGGAATAGCCGAACGCTTCGGCCACGGCCCGCACGCCGGCGTTGTCGCTCGACAGTCCCCGGCCGGCGACGGCGCCGTAGCGTGATTGCACTACTTTTTCAATGTCGTTGGCTTCGGTCGTCATGGCGATTCTCCTTGCAATCGGGTCAACAGTTCTTCGACTTTGGTTCGAATCAGATCGCGTACGTTGCGGAATTCTTCCGGCGAAAGTTGCTTGGGATCGGGAATGCTCCAGTCCTCGCGCCGGGAGGCACGAAGCGTGGGACAGTGGTCGCCGCAGCCCATCGTCACGACGGCGTCGAACTCTCCCGCGGGCAGATCCGAAATCGCCTTGGAGCGATGCGCCGTCAAGTCGTAGCCGAGCTCGCGCATGGCGGCGATGGCCTTTGGGTTGACGATTCCCGACGGACGCGAGCCGGCGCTGTGTGCCTCGACGCCGCCGGCGATGCGCGCGAAAGCCTCGGCCATCTGGCTGCGATTCGAGTTTTCGACGCAGACGAAGACGACACGTTGCATGGCAACTCCCGCGAAACAATTCATACGCATACGCGAATATAGTGGGGTAAAAAATTTTACCGGCAGCACTTCCGCCGCGCGGCGATGCGGGCGTCAAGCACGCGGCGATCGCGCGTTAACTCGGGCACTTCGTTGAAGCAATGGGCCAGGCAATCCAGCAGCTTTTCGTGTACCTTGCCGCGCGCCGGCGACAATCGATAGTAGCTCCACAGGCCCTCCTTGCGCCCGTGACCAGTCCGGCGCGGCGCAAATAGGCCAGATGCCGCGACGTTTTGGGCTGCGGCACCTCCAGCACGCCCACGATGTCGCAAACGCACAACTCGCCATTGGCCAGCATGTGCAAAATGCGCAGACGCGTGCGATCGGCAAACGCCCGAAACAGCAGATCGGTGGCGGGTGGCGACTTGGTTTTCATATTCGTATAAGCGAATATACTGCGCGGAGAGCAAGCCGTCAAGATCCGCTCAACCGCGCCTGTCCACTGTGCTGGTGCGGACGAGCCAGAAATGCATGATGTTGCCCGGTGAATTTGTTCGACGGCCTGCGGTTAGTGCCGTGACATGCAGAGAATGCCTGCGTGCAATTCGCGTGATGGATCGGATTTTGTGAGGAATCGACGATGGAACGAATTTCGCGGCCGTTTCTCACCGCTAGTTGGCTCAACCTGGCGATCGTGAATTTCGAGATCGATCCGACGGTGCTGGCGCCGTACGTGCCGGCGGGCACCGAGATTGACGATTGGCACGGCCAGACGCTGGTCAGTCTGGTCGGTTTCCAGTTTCGCGACATACGCGTGCTGGGAGTTGGCGTGCCGTTTCATCGGCAGTTCGAAGAGGTCAATCTGAGGTTCTACGTGCGGCGTCCGACGTCCGATGGTTGGCGGCGCGGCGTCGTTTTCGTGCGCGAAGTGGCGCCGCGGCGCGCCGTGGCTTGGGTGGCGCGCTGGCTCTACGGGGAAAACTACGTCACGGCGCCGATGCGGCATCGACTGGAGTTTTCCGCCGATGGCCAGCAGATCCGAGAATTCGAATATGCGTGGCGCTGCCGCGGGGGCGACTTTCGATTGCTAGCCACGGCGTGCGGAGAAGGCGCGCCGGCCGCCGCGGGCAGCGAGGCCGAGTTCATCGTCGAACACTATTGGGGATGCTCGGGCGGGGCAGGGCGGAGGACCATCGAGTATCGGGTCGAGCATCGGCCGTGGAATTTATCGAAGTGCGCGCATGCAAGCTTCGACGGCGACATTGCCCGCATGTACGGCCCCCAGTTTGTCGAGGCGCTCGCTGCGCCGCCGCTCACAGGCTATGTCTCCGATGGCTCGGCGGTGGCGGTCTTCAAGGGAGCGGACATTACTCAAATGGATACGAAAGGCGATGAAATCGGAAAAGCTGCAGGGGTGGGTGGTGTATGACGACAGTTGCGGTTTTTGTCGCGCATGGCTGCGTTTTTGGGAAAGTACCGTGCGCAGAAGGGGGTTTGCGATCGTCCCTCTTAGACTGGTTCCTGCGGAGCGACGAGCCGGCATTGCAACGGAGGAGTGGTTTGATGATCTGCGATTGATGTTTGTTGACGGTACTCAAGTTGCGGGGGCGGACGTGTACCGCCATCTATTGCGTTGCATTTGGTGGGCACGTCCCATCTACCTACTAGCAGTGGCGCCACTGGTGCGCTACTTGTTCGACCGGGGCTACCGGATGTTCGCAGACAACCGATACCGGTTCTCTCGGAGCTGCGGCCTGCAGCCGACAATGCCCAACCGGAAACCTGCCCAACCGCGAACCTTTCCGAAGTACAGGAAATCCGCTAGGCTGATCTGCTTGGAATGCTCATTCCGGCGCGTCCCCGTAGCTCAATTGGATAGAGCGTCGGCCTCCGAAGCCGAAGGTTAGAGGTTCGAGCCCTCTCGGGGATACTCTCTTCGGCGCAGGCGGCGCGGTCCCGCAGTGGGACGATACCAATCGCGCATTGTCGTTTGCGTCGAATGGCAAATAATATTGACGAATAGCGGGCACTGTACTGCGTTGGCCTATGAGGCAATTTCGGAGTGTTCAAATGGCCAATTCTTTGAATCTGTCGCTCACCGACGAGCTGCGTGCGTTCATCGATCAACACAGCGGTGACGGCACGCTGTATGCCACGCCGAGTGAGTTCGTCCGCGATATCCTTCGACGTTACAAGCTTCACGAAGATGCTGCACAAGTCCGCGATGCGATCATCGAGGGCTACCAGGATGCCACCGCCGGGCGTGCCGTTGAATTTCGGGGCGACCTGAACAGATTGCTGAAAAAGGCCAGGAAGTGACTGCCAAACGGGCGAAGGGCAGGCCGCTAATTTTAGCCGCTCGAGCGCGTTGACTGGGAAACGTGCCCAGTGCAGCGTTCTCGGTGGGTTGTGACTAGGATAGAACCCCTGCAGTTCGCGTCCGTTCGGAGAAGACTTTGATGAACATCCGTCGATTGAATGTCGGCAAACCCTCGATTCGGGCAATCGCCGGCATGCTATTAGTCAGTCAGTCATTAAACCCACGGCCTCTGGCCGTGTGACCCGAAGAGCTTCGGAGCGGTGCGTGGTGCATGGAGTTGCCAGACGGCATAGGCTGTCCTTCCGGGAAGGCCCGTTGGGGCAGGAAGGAGCAACCTATGCACGACTGGCAAAGTCTTTCCCACGTGCGGTGGGAATGCAAGTACCACGTGGTGATCATACCAAAGTTTCGGCGTCGGGTATTTTACGGACGATTGAAACGGGAAGTAGGGGCGATTCTGCGAGAGCTGTGTCGCCAGCGAGGAATCGAGTTGCTGGAGGGGCGCTGCATGCCGGACCACATCCACATGTGCTTGAGCATCCCGCCCAAGTACAGCGTGGCGCACACGATCGGGTTCCTGAAAGGCAAGAGTGCGGTTCGCATCCACCGTGAGTTGCTGAAGGAACGAAGGATGACAGGCTTGCATTTTTGGGCCGCTGGCTACTGTGTGAGCACGGTTGGGCTGGATGAAATGCGAGTGCGCCAGTACATCCGTGAGCAAGAGCAACAGGACGAACGGCAAGGCAAGTTGGATCTGGAGTAACCCTAGTGGCCCCAACGGGGCCTTCCCCATGTATCCGGCCCCTTCGGAGGGGCCTTCCTAAACCCACGGCCTCTGGCCGTGGTCGATTAGTTTTGGGAACCGTACATCGCGAAGTGGACCGACAAGCACTATGTGGCCGCTTATGGATTACAGGTGCGCAAGAAGCCGGACATGGGCGACATCGTTTGTTCGATAAGTCGCGACGCGGGCAAGACCTGGAGCCCGCGGATCATGGTGTTCGATCACCGGCTGCGCAACGGCACCGTGCAGTACGCCTACAACAACGCCGTGTTGTTCCGGCCGCCGGGGCAGGATGTGATTTGGTTGTTCGTGATGCGCGTTCCGTTGCACTATCGCAACAGCGAGAACGCCGACCTGGTGGCGGCCTATTCCGCCGACGGCGGCTATTCGTGGCATCACGTCGAATTGGCCATGGACTATCAAAGTTCGTTGATCATCGTGGCCGGCATCGAAACCGTCGAGCGAGACGGCGTGACCTACTACTTGTTGCCGGCACATCGCAATTCGCTGCGCCATGATCCGCACGGCGACCGTCGCCAGTTCGTTCTGGAGAGCACGAGTCTGCTGCACTGGAAACTGGCCGGCTACGTTCCGTATGCGGAGGATGACGCGGTATTTCTGCATGAAGGCGGCATAACGGTTGGCGATTCACCGGACGAGCTGAAAATCGTGATGCGCACGGCCGACATGCAGCGCGAACGGCCGCTGGATCCACCGTTGGCCTACGCGTCAGTCAGCCAAGACGGCGGCCGCACCTGGTCGACCGCCCGGCCTGAGCCGGAGTTGCCCAACTTTCGCTCCAAAAGCTTCTTCGCCAAAAGCGCGAATGGCACGCACGTCTATGTGTATAGCGACTCGGTCGAGCGGCGAGGGCTCTACTACAAAACCCGCACCGCCGGCAAGCCGTGGTCGGACCTTCGCACGTTCCATGAAGCGGACAATCGCAACAGCTACCCGACTCTGATCGGGGCCTGTAAGGAATCTTGTGTCAGCTAGCAGGAATGGGTAGTTTTTGTCACCCTTTCCTGATGAGGAGATTGACACATGGATGATTCTTTACGCACGCGGGCGGAGCAGCTAGCAAGCGAGATTGCGGGTCAGGCCAGGACGGCCGAGGACCTCAATGGTTTGATGCGACTGATGATGAAGTCGGCGTTGGAGCGGATGCTCGACAGCGAGATGGATGTTCATTTGGGGCGCAAGGCGGTGTCCCCTGGCGGCGAACCGCGGGCGGTGCCGTCGAACGGGGCCGAGCCGCCGCTGGCGAGCTTGGCCAAGCGATCCAAGCCCAACCGTCGCAATGGGCGTTCGCAAAAAACGGTGCAAGGCGACGTGGGCGAGCTGACCATCGCCACGCCCCGCGATCGTGACGGGACTTTCGAGCCGCAATTGATCGGCAAGCACCAGCGACGCGTGCCGGGCTTCGACGAAAAGATCCTCGCGTTGTATGCCAAGGGAATGACCACGCGTGACATTCAAGAGATCGTCCGCGAACTGTACGACGTGGAAGTCTCGGCCACGCTGATCTCGGAGATCACCACCGACCTCGACGCCGAAGTGACTGCTTGGCGCACGCGGCCGCTCGACGCGCTGTGGCCGATCGTGTACTTCGACGGCATCGTCGTGCACGTGCGCGGCGCGAATGGTCGCGTCTCGCAGCACACGATTTACGTGGCTTTGGGCGTGAATCTTGAAGGACACAAGGAGTTGCTGGGACTGTGGCTCGGCCAGAGCGAAGGGGCCAAGTTCTGGCTCGCTTGCCTGACCGATCTGAAGAACCGCGGCCTCGCCGATATCTTCGTGGCCTGCATCGACGGCCTCTCGGGTTTTGCCGAAGCGATTCACGCGGCCTATCCTCAAACCCAGGTGCAGCTGTGCATCGTGCATCTGGTGCGCGCGGCGCTTCGTTACGTGAGCACCCAGGACAGCAAGGCGGTGATTGCCGACCTGAAGAGAATCTACCAGGCCGCGACCCTTCTCGAAGCCGAGTCCGCTCTCGACGCTTTTGCTCAAGCCTGGGACGCAAAGTATCCGACCATCACGAAGATGTGGTGCGTAAATGGACCGACATCGTCACGCTGTTTGACTTCCCCGCGCCGATCCGTCGAGCGATCTACACCACCAACGCGATCGAATCCGTCAACAGCGTGATTCGCAAGTTCACGCGAAACCGCAAGATTTATCCCAACGAGGAGTCCGCCTTGAAGATTGTCTATATGGCGATTCACGAAGCCTCGAAAAAGTGGACCATGCCAATCCATCATTGGAAAGCGGCCCTCAACCACTTCGCCATCCTCTACGAGGGCCGCATGCCCGGCATAGCAAGCAAATGACGTTCCCTGCTCGCCTGACACAAAAAGAATTACAGGCCCTCTGATCGAGGACAAGCCGGGCCACTGGCTGGCAGTGTGGGATAGCTCGAACGACTCCGATCGTCAGCGCACCGCGATTCGCTTCGGACGGTTGAAGCTTGAATAGCGCCTCATGTTTTGCGCGATCCGAACTAGCCGGCGGCGAACGCCTCATATATCTCGAGCGCTGCCGCCGCGACGAATACGAGCAGCGTGCCGGCCAACACCAACACGGTGAACCGCTTGTTGACGTATTGAGCCGTCACCCATTGGCTGCGTCCATTGAGCAACAGCAGCGTGGCTGCCAGCATGGGCACGAAGGCGGCGCCGACAACGGCATAGGCCTTTTGTACGGACTGAAAGTTGCCAAAAGCCACGCCCACCAGCGGCACGATGGCGATCGCGTATAGATAGCCGCGATAACCGCGCGAGCGTTCGTCAACCGGCGCCGCGACACTACCGCCGCGTTGCAGCAACTGCCAAAGATCGGCAAACAGGTAGGGAATGCTCTGCCACACGCCGAGCATGCTGCTGAAGACGGCGCCCCATGCGCCGGCGAGAAAGGCCCATTTCGCCAGCGGCCCTCCGCTGCCAAAGGTCGCGTGCAGCTTGTTTGCGATTTCCACGATCAGGGTCGCCCCGCCGCCAGGCAATTGGCCGATGGAACTGCCGATCACGATCATGCCCAGGCCGAATAGCGCGGTCATTGCATAGCCCGTGGCCAGATCCACGCGACAGACTTGCAGGTCCTCGGCGCCGTGGCGTCCCTCCTCGCGAATCCAATAGCCGTAGCACAACAGCGTCACCGTGCCGCCCGTGCCGCCAACCAGCGCGATCGTCCAGCCGACGCCGCCGTCGTGCAGCTTGGGAACGGCGGGAATCGTCAGTCCGGCAACGATGTCTTGCCACGCGGGCTGCAAGGCCACGGCCGTGGCGACGACCACCAGGAACATGATGCCGATGCAGGCGGCCATCACTTTCTCGAAAAGCCGATAGCCACCCCAACGCACCAGTGCGACGGCGGCCAGACTGTGCAACGCCCCATAGATGACTTTGTCGGTACGCGCCGAGTCGAGACTATCACCCCAGAGCGGCCAAATGGCGTGGCAAGTGACGCCCACGGCGCTGGCCAGCGCGGCGGCTACCATGAAGCTCCAGAAAACCAGGTACGCCAGGAACAGCCACGCCGCGAAATGCCCCAGATGCGCGACACAACCTTCCACGAAGGTGCAGCCGGTGGCCAATTGCCAGCGCGTGATCCCTTCGTTGAGCACGAATTTCAGAAACGCTCCCAGCAACACGGCCCACAGAATGCCCAGGCCCAGTTCGGCGCCGGTGAACGAGGCCGTGGCCAGGTCGCCCGCGCCGACGCCCGTGGCCGCCACCAGAATGCCGGGGCCGATCATGCGGATCGTACTGCGACGTTTCATAGACACCTTGCGAACCAGAAACGGATTGCACTAGTGGGCACGAACACAAGATCGACCGGCCGGCGAATCAGTCGACGGCGCGCATCTCGGAAGTGGGCGGGGTGATGTAAAGAAACGCGCCCACGACGCCCAGGAATCGGCCTTCATCGACGACCGGAGTGGAGACGGCCACGACCCACTTGTCGGTTATCTCGGTACGAAAATCGTCGGAGAGGTGCGTTCGGGTCACGCGTTGGTTGGCGCCGCTGCGGCGATAGTCCTCCAGATCTTGGAAATCCTCTTGTCCGCCGTGGTAGTAGCTTCGCCAAGCGTAGTTATGGCCGATGTTTTCGCGGTCCAGCGGCGCCCGGGCTATTTGAATGCCCTGCTCGTCCTGCACGAACCAGGCGAAGACTTTCGTATGGTCGCTCTGTCGGTAGCGCTGCTTGACCCACTCTTGCAGCGGCGCGCGGGCTCGATGCTCCACGAGCTGTTCGCGGAGGTCCGGCCACTTCGCGGCAAACGAGTGGTCGCCGAGCCGTTGCCGCGTCGTGCGCATTTGAGGTTCGTCGAGCGCCGACTTGATCAAGCCGACGAGTTCGGGATCCGCGGCCGCCTGTTCCACCTCGTCAAAACTGCGCCGCACGGTGTCGCTGTTGCGGACGAACGAGAGCAGATGGCTGCGACTGTCGAGGCTGTCCTCGATGGCGCGCCGCATGCCGCGCTCGTGAATAAAGCCGAACGTGGCAATGGCCGCCACCAGGACCAACAACGTGAGCGTCGCGGCCGACAAGCTCGCCACGGCCGGCTTCCGCCGTGCCCACCGCCACAAGCGTCCCGGCGCGCTTACAGGTCGGGCGAGAATCGGTTCGTCCTTCGTATAGCGCTCTAGCTCGGCCGCCAGTGCCGCCGCGCTCTGGTAGCGCTTGGCTGGATCTTTCTCCAGGCACTTCAGGCAAATCGTCTCCAGGTCGCGCGGCACGTAGCGATTGAGTTTGCGCGGGCTGGGGGGCGCGTCGTGGATCACTAGTTGCGGCAACACGCTCATGTTGCCGCGAAATGGCAACTCGTCGGTCAGCAGTTGAAACAGCAATACGCCCAGGGAGTAGACGTCGCTGCGACAATCGCACAAGTGCGACTTGCCGCGCGCCTGCTCCGGCGACATATAGGCCGGCGTTCCCAGGATGTGCCCGTCGAGCGTCATCGCGATATCTTCATCGGCGCGCTTTGCCAGGCCGAAGTCCGTCACGTGCGGATTCGCTTGCTCATCCATCAAGATGTTGGCAGGCTTCAGATCGCGATGGATGACGCCGGCCTGGTGGGCGTGGTGCAATGCATCGGCAACGACGCGGCACAACTCGGCAGCCGCGTGAAACGAGGGACGTTGCCGGCGAATCCATTCGTCCAGGTTCACGCCGTTGATCAGATCGCTCACGATGTAGACGGTGTCCCCTTCTCGGCCCACTTCGTGTACCGACACGATGTGGCGATGGCGCAGACGGGCGGCCACGCGGGCTTCGCGCATCACGTCCTCGATTTCCAATGGCGTCAACGTCCGCTGGCGGGGTATTTTCAGGGCCACTTCGCGATCGAGCTTCGTATCGTGCGCCCGCCACACCGTGCCGAACGACCCGACGCCCAGTTCGTTGATCAATTCGAAGCGGCCGACGCGCTGCGTCGAATCCTGCACGTCTGGATGGCTGATGATGTAAAAGTGCTGCCCGCACGAGGCGCAATGCACTTCTTCTTCCTCATGAGCGTGCGGCAGTTCGACGCGCGTCTGGCATCGTGGACAGCGCCAGCAGCGTAGTTTCCATTCCTTGCGGCATCTGGCCGGGTCGGGTCGATTGCTCATGGTCGGCAGCGGTCCAGGCCCGGTCGATGCGGGCCAGTTTGTCGAGCTCGGCCTGCAGTTCGTCGCGCACGTCTTCATGTTCCGTCAACAGCGCTTCCAGCGCAGAATCCTCTCCGGCCGCCCGCCGCTCGAGATAGGCGTCGACGATTTGTCGTACGCGCTCGTGGCTGGAGGTGGCGTTCGATTCCAGTTGATCGGGGTTGGTCGCGTCGCTCATTCGCAGCGCCCTGGCGATGATTCGATCTCCGCCGGCAGCACGCGCGCCCGGCGGCAAAATTCCGACGTCATTTGGTGCTCAGGTACTTGGACGCGCGCTCCAGCGCTTCTCGCAGTTCTTTTTTCGCGCGATCCAGCAATCCTCGCACGGCGCCGGTAGTGCGTCCCATGGCGCCGGCGGTTTCTTCGATCGAGCGTCCTTCGAAGTAGCGCAATTCGACTGCTTGCCGATAATCCGCAGGCAATCCGGCCACGGCCACTTGTATGGCCTGGATGCCCTCGCGCCGGGCCACCGATTGGCTGGGCGTGTTGCCGGGACCGGCCAGCGCATCGAACAGGTTTCCGGCGCGGCTTTCCTGGTCGCAAGCTGCCGAGGAAATCGGCGTACGACCGCCGCCCCGCTTTTTGCGCCGTTGGGCGCGGATGGCGTCGCGCAGCCGGTTTTCGGCGACGGCGATCAGCCAGGACAAGAAAGTCGCTTCTTCGCGCCGCTCGTAACCCGAGATGCGCGTGAACACCTGCGCGTAGGTCGTCTGCACGAGGTCGTCGGCGCTCATCGCGCTGCGCAGCGACGGCGGCATGCGCTGCTCGACGTGGCGCGCCAGCACGGCGTAGTGATCGAGCATCAATCGCTCGAGCGCCACCCGATCGCCGCCAATGGCTCGATCGATCAGTTCGCAGGTATCGGCGGCATCGGTCATGGGCAATTACGGGCGATTTCGTTTGGTCGATCGAAAGTGTACTGCCACTTCAACTTAGCATATGCGGCGCGTCGCCGGACCGTCGCCGGCGCTATTGAGGGTAGAAGGGACAGTGCTCTCAAACGGAGCCAAATCATGAACGAACAGCGGAGACCATTGTATCAAAGAATCGCGTCCTACTCTCCTGGCGGCGACAATTCTCAAATGTTCTTGCAACGGCTCGCTCGGGAGAATCGCTGGAGTCTCAACTACACGCGACGGGTGATCGAGGAGTATCAGCGGTTCATGTTTCTGGCCGTAGTAGCCGACCATCCCGTGACGCCCTCGGAAGAAATCGATCAGGCCTGGCACTTGCACCTGTTGTACACCCGGAGCTACTGGGACGAGTTCTGCGTGCAAGTGCTCGGCCAGCCGATCCATCACGAGCCGACGCGGGGTGGGCCGTCGGAGCGCGAGCGGCACCACGCGCAATACCAGCGCACGCTGGCCAGTTATCGGCAATGGTTTGAGCGGCAACCGCCGATCGACATTTGGCCGACGACCGAGTCACGCTTCGGTCCCGCTTCGCAACAAGTGCGCGTGTGCCCGGCCCATGCCTGGATTGTTCCGAAGTCCTGGGCGTTGCTGCGAGGCACGAGCCCCACGAGCTTCTTCGTAGGGGTGGTGCTATTGCCGATGTTCGCCGGACTGCTCAACCCGCTCGACATGGCCGGGCGTGATTTCCTGGGCTTCTATCTGATCGTGTGCGCGATCGTGATCACAGCGGCCATGATCGCGCGGATGGTGCTGCGGCATGGCAACCCCATGGTCGAAGACTCGCAGTTGACACCATATCAAACCGCGTATCTGGCCGGCGGCGCCGATGGGGCGTTGCGGGCGAGCGTGGCGGCGCTGGTGGCTAGCGAGCGGTTGCGGATCGTGGAGCGGTCGCCCGACTCGTGGTTCGGCCGTTCTCAATACCAATTGGTGTGCGATGAGCCGGCCACCGACGGTGATCCTTTGGAAGAAGCCTTGTGCAACGCCGCTTTGAGTGCAAACAATTCGGAACCGCGCCAAGTGATCGCCGCCGCCCGACCCGCCGCCGAAGCGATCGAGAACACCCTGGCCGAGCAAGGACTGGTGGAAACCGACGCGAGCTTTCTGCTGGCCCGCTGGGTGCCGCTATTGATGTTGGCCACGGTGTGGCTGCTGGGCGCCGCGAAGGTCGGTGTCGGCGTCTCGCGCGGGAAGCCGGTGGCGTTTTTGATAGTGAGCCTGATTGCCCTGGGTGTGGTGGGAGTCTATTTCTGGCGCCGGCCGCTGCGGACTCGAGCCGGCGACAGGGTGCTGGCTAAAACGAAAGGCGAGCACCGAGGCTTGCGAAGCATGCACCTGCAGGACGACTCGAGTATCGGGATGCCGGAGCTGGTGCTGGCCGCGGGCTTGTTCGGCGTCGCCGCGCTCGATCATCCCGGCATCGCGCAACTGCAATCGGCGATGAGCCGTGCCAGCGCAGACCGTTCATCTACGTCTTCCGGCTTTTCGAGCGGTGGTGGGTGCGGTAGCGGCGGCTGTGGAGGTGGGTGCGGGGGATGCAGCGGGTAAAGTTGCTCGATGGCAACCGCGCGGGTGGCTATCCAAGCGATGGAACGCCGAAGCGCGAAGCTTCTGATCGTTGGTTCTGCTTTCGGACCAGGAGATCGTCGACTACTCCGAGGGCACATGATCCTGGTCGTGCCGCCGCTCGACATGGTTGTCGTGCACCGGGTGAACACCTATTTCCCCACTCGCAGCGTGAGCGGCACGGAGTTGGGCAAGCTCGTCGGGCTGATTCTTGCGGTGCAAAGTGACGATGCGGGCACCTAGACCGCTGCGTGGCATCGTGGCACAGTGCCCCTTACAATGGGCGACTGCGCGGCGAACCATCGTGTGCGGCCGCGCTCGTACCTCTGCATGCGAACTTTCCATGAGGCCATTCATGCGTTACCCACCTTTTGCACAGGCATCAATGCTGCTGATCGTCGTTGGATTCGTGGGTGTTGGCGACCTCGCGTCGGCACTTGGTCAGACGGCGCTGGCCAAGGTCCAGCGCTTTGCACGCTTTCAAGTCGGCAATACGGTCGCTTATGGTCTGGTTGAGAACGATCAGGTTCGCCAACTCGACGGGGACTTGTTCGGCGAGTGGAAGCCGGGCGAGAAGACCTATCCGCTGGATTCGGTGAAATTGCTGGTGCCCGTGGAACGACTGCGGCAGGTCATCGCCCTGGCTGGCAGCTATAAGAGCCATTTGGGCGGCAGCAACCAAGTGACCACCGTGGTCACCACCACCAAAGTCACGACGAACACCACGAGCGGTGAAACCACCACGGATAGCAACACCACGGTCGATTCCGTGAAACCCGGCGAAGTGCCCGAGACATTTCGCACGCCGCAAGTGTTCTTCAAGACACCGTCGTGCTTGATTGCCGACGGCGAGAACATCGTGTTGCCGCGCGGCAGCAAGGAAGTGCGCTACGAAGCTGAACTGGTGATCGTCATTGGCCGCACGACCTCGAAAGTTTCTGAAAAGGAAGCGCCTGCGCATATCCTGGGCGTCACCTGCGGCAACGACGTTAGCGCCCGCGATTGGCAGAAGAATGATGTGCAATGGTGGCGCGCAAGGGGAGCGACACGTTTGGCCCCGTTGGCCCGTATCTCGCCACAGGGCTCGACTACGACCACTTGCTGGTGCAGTTGCGGCTCAACGGCAAGACGCTGCAGAAGGAGAACACCAGCCAACTCATCCACAGCGTGCCCAAGCTGGTCAGTTTCATCAGCCAGCACGTCACCCTGCACCCGGGCGATCTGATTTTACGGGCACCTCGGGCAAGACCAGCGCGATCAAGCCCGGCGACAAGGTGGAAGTGGAAATCGAAGGCATCGGCACGCTGACCAACCCGGTTGTGGCCGCTCCCTAGCGTATCGACGCGCATTAGACGTCGGTATCGCATTGACGCGCCGTTGACGCGCGCCGTGTTGGCGCGAGAATTGAAAGAGTCGTGCTCTCAAGACTCTGGCTACGGCGGTCGACATGTCCACTTTGGTCGATAAGCTTCTCGGCTCCAACATTCCGTATATCACGTTGGCGGTGCCGTTTTTCTTCCTGCTGATCGGCGTCGAGTTCGTCGCCGGGCTGGTGCAGCGCAAGCGGTTGTATCGATTCAACGATTCGATCAACGATCTGAGCTGCGGCGTCATCGATCAAACCGTGGGCATCTTCCTCAAGAGCCTGCTGTTTGCCGGGTACTTGTATCTGTTCGATCATTTTCGCGTTTTCGATATCGCCAATGCCCCGCCGGCGGCCAAGTGGATCGCCGCGTTCGGTCTGATGTTGGGCGTGGACTTGGGTTTCTACTGGTTTCATCGCATCGCCCACGAATACGCGGCCCCCTGGGCGACGCATGTGGTGCATCATCAGAGCGAGGAGTACAACCTGACCGTGGCGCTGCGGCAAAGCGCCTTCGAGGGTTGTTTCGCCTGGGTATTTTACCTGCCGCTGGCCGTGATCGGCTTTCCGCCCACCTGGTACGTGGCCATGTCGGCGCTCAATTTGCTGTATCAGTTTTGGATTCACACCGAGGCGATCGGCAAGCTTGGGCCGTTGGAGTGGGTGTTCAACACGCCGTCGCACCATCGCGTGCACCATGCGCGGAATCCCAAGTATCTTGATAAGAACTACGCGGGCATGTTTATCATCTGGGACCGGATGTTCGGCACATTCCAGCCCGAGGAAGAGCAGCCGGTGTACGGCATCACCAAGCCGTTGCACAGTTGGAATCCGCTGTGGGCCAACGTGCATGAATGGGCCGAATTGGCGCACATGGCCTGGCTCGCGCCACGCTGGCAAGACAAGCTGAAGATCTGGTTCATGCCATTGGGTTGGACGCCGCCCGGGGTGCCCGAAGGACCACGCGCCGAAGAGATCACGCGCGGCAGCGTCGTCAAATACGATCCGAAGCTGCCCCTAGGACTGAATGTTTACGTGCTGTTGCACTTCGCATTGGCGTTAGTGGGTTCCGTGGCGATCTTGACGCTGGGCGATGCCGGCGCGCCGTTGGCGGAAGTCGCCGGACCGGCGGCACTGCTGCTGTGGTCGCTGTTGATGCTGGGCGGCATTCTGGAGCGCCGGCGTTGGGTGCTGGCGCTCGAGCTGGCGCGGCTGGCGGCTGCGCCTGTGTTGTTGGCAGTGTGGCTGGACGGCTCGTCCTGGCAATGGATCGTGGTCGTTGGCGCGGTCGCAACGACATCCGTGTCCGCCACCTGGTTGTCGATGTACCGAACGGTGTTTTTCGCAAATCCGCCGGACGATACTTTTGCCGGGGCCTCGATCCCGAGAGGTTCATGACCGAATTGATTCGCTATGAAACGCCGGATACTCGCAGCCAGATCGTGGCGGCGTTCGGCGTATTGCACAATCAAACCAGCGCGCTTTGGCAACAGTTCTCCGAGAGCGAGTTTTTTGCAGCACCCGATGACGGGGGCTGGTCGCCTGCCGAGAACGTCGAGCATTTGATCAAGACCACCCCACCGGTGACGCGCGCGCTGAGTATGCCGCGTTTCGTGCCGCGGTTGTTGTTTGGCCGGGCAAGAATTCCATCGCGCACGTTCTTCGAAGTGCGGGCCGCCTATCGCGCGGTGCTGGCCGACGGCGGACAAGCCGGTTCGTACGGTCCCCAGGCTCGCGCGGCGATCGACGACCCTGGCGGCGCGCGACAACGACTACTTGACCGCTGGCAGACGGTCTTGCCACAGTTGACCGAAGCAATCGGCGGCTGGAACGAGGATTCGCTCGACCGCTATCGCCTGCCGCATCCCTTGCTAGGCAAGCTCACCGTACGCGAGATGCTGTATTTCACGCTCTATCACGTCGGTCACCACGCCGAAATCGTAGCCGCGCGGCGTCGTGGGTCGCAATCCACTGCCGACGGTGGCGCAAACGCCTGACGGCGCCTCGGTCGCATCGCTTGCGCGACGCCCGGTCGGACGCAATCGACGCCGCCGGGATTTCCCCTTTTATTGTCCTCCGCTTTGCTGAAGAATGGATTGGACGTCACGGAGGGAATCGACCATGAATCAGTCGCCCGACGGAAACCCGCAGGGAACCGGTACTGTCGTTGATGCCAGCATGGATGTCGTCCAGGGATTGAGCGCCGCGGAAGTAGCCGAGGCCCGCGCCCGCTTTGGCTTCAACGAACTACCCGAGCAACGCTCGAATCCGCTGCTCAAGTTCGCCGCGTATTTCTGGGGTCCCATCGCGTGGATGATTGAGGCGGCATTGGTGTTGTCGCTGATTGTCGGGCACTGGGTCGATTTTGGCATCATCCTGGTGTTGCTGGTGGCCAACGCCTTGGTCGGCTTCTGGGAGGAATTCCAGGCGGGCAGCGCCATCGCGGCTCTGCGCGCTCGTTTGGCCCTGTCGGCCCAAGTGAAGCGTGACGGCGCTTGGATTTCGTTGCCCGCCCGCGAGTTGGTGCCCGGCGACATTGTCCGGCTGCGGTTGGGCGGCATCGTACCGGCGGACGCTGAGTTGTTGATCGGCGAGTCGCTGGAAGTCGATCAGTCGGCGCTGACCGGCGAATCGCTGCCCGTCACCCGCCAGAGCGGTCAGACAGTGTACTCCGGTTCGATCGTGCGCAGTGGCGAAGTCGACGCTCGGGTTACATCGACGGGGCCGCGGACTTACTTCGGAAAGACGGCCCACCTGGTGGAATCGGCCCACACGGTCAGTCACTTCCAGCGTGCCGTGCTGCGGATTGGCAACTACCTCATCATCGTGGCGGTGGCGCTGGTGTCGCTGATCCTGCTGGTGGCCGTGTTGCGTGGTGATCCGTTGCTGGAATCGATTCAGTTCGCCCTGGTGCTGACCGTGGCGGCTATCCCCGTGGCGATGCCGACAGTACTTTCGGTGACCATGGCCGTGGGCGCCCGCAAGTTGGCTCGCGCTCAAGCGATTGTGAGTCGACTAGTGTCCATCGAAGAGTTGGCCGGCATGGACCTGCTGTGCTCGGACAAGACGGGCACGCTAACCAAAAACGAGTTGGCACTGGGCGAACCGGCTGCTTTGGCTGGCGCCACGCCGCAGTCGGTCGTCGCCGCGGCAGCACTTGCCTCGCGGGCCGAAGACAACGACCCCATCGACATGGCCGTGCTGCGCGCGCTGGGCGACAACGCGGAAGCGCGCGACGACGTGGTGCAGCATTTCCTGTCGTTCGATCCGGTGCGCAAACGAACGGAAGCCACGATTCGGCAGCCGGACGGCTCCACCTTCAACGTGGCAAAGGGGGCACCGCAAGCCATACTCCAACTGGTCGGCAACCACGATCACGTGGCATCATCGATCGACGAGGCCGTCAATCGCTTCGCCGAGCGCGGCTATCGCTCGCTGGGCGTGGCCCGCACGGATGCCGGCGGGCAATGGCACTATCTGGGGATTCTGCCGCTGTTCGATCCCCCGCGCGCGGATTCACGCGAAACGATTGCCGCCGCGCCACGCTCGGCATCGACGTCAAGATGGTCACCGGCGACCAGGTGGCCATCGGCAGAGAAATCGCCCGGCAGGTGGGCCTGGGCACGAACATCCTCGATGCGGCTATGTTCGCCACGACCGACGCTCAACAGGATACCACGCTTGGCGAAGCGATCGAAAAGGCGGACGGTTTTGCGCAAGTATTCCCCGAGCACAAGTATCGCATCGTGGAGTTGCTGCAAGCGCACGGCCACATCGTGGGCATGACCGGCGACGGCGTGAACGATTCGCCGGCGCTGAAGAAGGCCGATGCCGGCATCGCCGTCTCCGGTGCCACGGATGCAGCCCGCGCGGCGGCGGACATCGTGCTGCTCATGCCCGGGTTGTCCGTGATCATCGACGCCATTGAGGAAAGCCGCAAAATCTTTCAGCGGATGAACAGTTATGCAATCTATCGCATTTCCGAAACCATCCGTGTGTTGTTGCTAATGACGCTTTCGATCCTGGTGTTCAATTTCTATCCAGTCACGGCGGTAATGATCGTGTTGCTGGCGCTGCTCAATGACGGCGCCATCCTGTCGATCGCCTATGACCACGTGCGGAATGCGAGACATCCCGAAGCCTGGAACATGCGACACGTCCTGGGCCTTGCCAGCGTGCTGGGCATACTTGGCGTGTGCGCTTCGTTCGGATTGTTCTATCTGGGTGAGCGCGTGTTCGAACTCGATCGTGACCGCATCCAAACGCTGATTTATCTGAAGCTCTCCGTGGCCGGGCACTTGACCATCTTCGTGACGCGCACCTCCGGGCCGTTCTGGTCGATCCGGCCGGCCACGATCCTGATGGCGGCCGTCGGCGGTACGCAACTTCTGGCCACGCTGATCGCCGTGTATGGGCTATTCATGACGCCGATCGGCTGGGGCTGGGCACTGTTCGTTTGGGCTTATGCCCTGGGGTGGTTCCTGCTGAACGACCGGGCGAAGCTCCTGACTGTCCGCCTGCTCGATGCCAATTTGCCACAAGAAGCCAATTTGCCACAAGCAGGCGGTGCGAGCGCGTAGTCGATCGGCGGCGCATCAATTCGCGGCGAAGTCGCTCGAACCATCGTTGTCGAGATGCGCTTCGACCAGCGGTTTCACTGCCGAGTGCGCCGATTTTCCGGCTGCCATTTGGCCGGTGTCGCGCGTGATGGTGAGCGTGTAGGTCACCATGTCGAGGCAGTTCTCGTCGATGCCGAAGGGGTCTTCGATTTCGACGCTGGCCTCTTCCATGCCAAACAGCCCTAGCGAAACGATCGCCATCACCACCGGCGACCACCATCCGCATTCCTTGCCAACGGCAAAGGGCAGGGTGAGCAAGTAGACCAGGATCAACTGCTTGATCATCACGACGTAGACGAACGGCATGGGTGTTTTGCGGATTTTTTCGCACGCCCCTTGCGCGTCGACCATTTTGGAGAGCTGGTCTTCCATGTGCCGCACGAGTTGTGATTCCAACTGTCCGTCACGATATTCCCGTTCGATCCAGGCCGAGATGGCAAACGCCACGCGGGTGGGCGGATTACCGAATCGCTCGGCTTGCTCGCGAAGTTCCTCGGGCAAGAAGACTTCGGTCTCCTCCATGTCAACGTTGCCTTGCAGCGAGCGGCGCAGGCTGATCACGTAGCCTGCCACCAGATCAGCCAGTTCGGCGCCGGCATGCGTGTGGGCCACGCCGACGCGCACCAGGTTGCGGCTGGCGTTGACGATGGCGCCCCAACTCGAGCGGCCTTCCCAATAGCGGCCGTTCGAAGCGTTCATCCGGAACACGATCAAGAATCCCAGCAGCGATCCCAGCACGGCATGCTGTGCGGGATTCAGGCCGAAGAAGCCGGCGGTCAACGAGTCGGGATCGTGGTAAAAGTCGACAGTGGCTACGTACACGGCTTGCACGACGACGGCATAGATCGTCATGGCAAGCACGCGTTTGCCGGCCCGCCGCAGCGCCGTGCCGCGAAAGGAGAACACCGCGCCGAGCCAGTCCTTCCGATTGTATTCAATCATGGCGTCATCCGACGGAAACGGTTCGAGTTGCGCTATTCGGATCGGATGCCTGGGTCGGAGGCCATTCTGCATGCCGCGGCTGGCCGGTCAAGTCCGCGGTGCGTGGGCCGGGGATGATTTTCAACCGGAGCGGTGATCTGGTCTGGGCGATTGACGACATACCAACTGGTCGGTATCATCCAGGCCATGACGGCTCCCGCACCGCACCGCAATGCACGATCGGCTCCGGCGACCAGCCTGCGCGATACGTTGCTGGACACCGCCACCCGGCTGTTTCGCCAACAGGGATTTGCCGCCACGACCGTCGATGAGATTTGCTCGCAGGCCGGCGCGACCAAAGGCGCCTTTTTTCATTATTTCGAAAGCAAAGAGGCCGTGGCCAAAGAGTGCCTCGTCCGCTGGAAACAAGGGTTCGGAGCCGTGTTGGCCGGCGCGGGCGTGTTCGATGAGCCCGACCCGGTCGATCGGGTGTTGGGCTTGTTTGATTTCCTGATCGGCTTCTTTTCCGATCCCAAACAACTCAAGTCGTGTCTGGCCGGCACCACGGTGCAAGAGGTATCCGAAACGCATCCCCAACTCCGCGATGCGGCCAACGACTGCTTCGTGGCGCTCAAGGGACACTTGCAGGCGATGTTGGACGAGGCCTGCCGCAGCCGACGGCTGAAGCGAGACACCGATTCGTTAGCCACGCTGTGGATGGCAGCCATGCAGGGGGCGTTCGTCTTGTGCAAAGCGTCGCGCGATGAATCGGTTGTTCCCGATAGTTTGCGTCACGTAAGGGCCTATATCGCCACGCAACTCGAAGTGAAATCGCCCGCGACGCGGCGGGCAAACAAGCGGTAACCCAGTAGTTTCAGGAGAATGACCATGTCGATCGCTGAATCGTCGATTGCGGAATCGTTGCTGGCCGAGTTCGAGCAGGAAGTCGTTGCCACGCGCAAGTTCCTCGAGCGAATTCCGGAGGACAAGCTTACCTGAAAGCCGCACGAGAAGTCGAAAACCGTTGGCGACCTGGCCCTGCACATTGCCAAGATACCCGGGCTGTTTGCAGCCGCTGCACTCCAGGATGAATGGAGCCCTCCGGACGGAGCGCATTCGCAGCCGGCGAACAAAAAGGAAATCTTGGATGCACTCGACGAGAGCATCGAAACGGTGCGTCGATCGTTGCCCAAGGTCGAGGACGCGCGCATGCCCGGCAATCGGCGGTTTCTGATGAATGGCCAGGAAATCGTCTCGATGCCGCGCATCGCCATGCTGCGATCCATCATGCTCAACCATTGGTACCACCACCGGGGCCAGTTGGGCGTCTATCTGCGGTTGCTAGGCTGCCAGGTGCCATCCAGCTACGGTCCCAGTGGCGACGAAGTGCCCGATTTCATGAAGGCGAAATGAGGGCCTGGGCGGTCCATCCAAGTGGTGGTATTAAAATAGCCAAAAGCGCTGTCTCCTTCGCGTCCCCGATTGGCAGCGTCCAGATGACGGAAATTCCCAGCATCACAATGCTGCGGTACCGGAAGCCACGGTTTCCCGCCCGGTGCGTGTCGTGCGGCGAGTTGAACCCGCACGACACGCTTACCTTTTACGCCGACCGTTTTTCCTTCGAATTCGAGTTTGGCCTCCCGCGACGGCGGTACTCGGTCGAAGCGCCGGTGTGCGGGCCGTGCCGTAGCCAATTGGCGGGCCGACGATGGTTTTGGCGCACGGTGCAACTTACCTCAGCCCCCTTCCGGCCGCAGTTTTGAAACTGCGTCCAGTCCCCTTGCCAGCACTCCTTCTGCGTTCGGCTCCTGCCCTGCGCCAGCGCGCCATTGGTGGGGTGTCCCTGGCAGGCTCGGCATTCTGCGTCGAGTGCGCCGAAGCTCTGGCGAGAAGACAAATAAACCTTGACGGTTACAACGGCAACCAACCAGCCCCAGGCGCACGATTGTAGGGGATTTTCTTGGTAGGCCGGGCGCGGCAGGACGATTGCTAACAGTGAGTACAACGCGCCCAAGCGGACGGATCGTATCTATTTCTCTGGTCAAAAAGCGGCGAAGCATGGATCGCAAAGCCCTCAGCGTGTGCGCCAGCCTCTTGGTGCTCGTAGTTCTCGGCTCGAGCGTAAGCTACCACGCACTGCGCCGCGCAACCCGCGCATTGATTTGCGCGCGCCACGGTGTTTGACGGAGCTTGAACAGGCCTCTGCTGGCCCGTTGCCGCCGTTGGCGCAACTTGAGGTGCAGCCCGCCGGGCTGATCGAGGCGGCAGTTCCCCTGTCGCCCCAACGGGTTCCTGGTCCGATCGCTCCGAAGACGAACCCGGCGCCCGAAAACGAAGCAGCGCCAATGGTCCCGGCGGCCCGCATGGCCCTGCGACAAGCACCGAAACCGACGACGATCGAAGCCGTGCCAACGGCGCCTGCCGCCAAGCCGCCCGTCCTGCTGCGACCTGTTGCGCCGGACGCGGCACATCCGCCCACGACTCCACGTATCGTGAAAGACAGCCCGTTCAAATTCCGCGACGGCGCGTCGGCGGTGGCGAACCCGCAGTTGCCAAATGCGGCCGACGATCGAGTGGCGCCCCCGAGAAGCATGCTGGTGGCCCCGTCGATAGCCCCAGCCGTTCGCCCCACGGTACCCCCGCGGCTGCCCTTGGTAGTTCCTGCGCCACTGTGGCGCCGCACTTGGCCGACCCTTCGAAACAGAATGAACTGAAGATCGCCGTTCCGCAACCAAAACCGGCTGCCGTCGACGCGTCGCCCGAGAAGGCAACTCCCGAGACCGCCGCGCCTGCGAAGGTCGTCGCCGAGCCGACGCCCGTGCCGGCGGAAGTCGTCACCGAAGCACCGCGGGACGCGCCCACCGACAAACAGCCCACCAAGCAAAAATGGGTGAAGAAGAGGCCCGCGTCGGCGCACCCACCGATTGCGGTCAAGAACGAACCCACGCCTGCGGCTGTTCCGGCGGACGAGCCGACACCGGCGGCCGAAAGTGTGGCGGAGCGAGGCGTTCCAAAGAAGGTTGCTCCGGTACCGGTCGAAGTGGCGCCCACACCGGCGCCGGTCGCCGCCCCGCCCGCGCAATTGGCCGACGATCCGGCCGCCGCCGACGTGAAAGCAGCCGATGAGACCGAAGCAGGCGAATTGGCCAAGCGTGGCGACGACGAACCTCAGCAGGAACCGGCGATCGCCGGCGCCGAGGGCATGACGCCTGCGATGCCGCTGGCCGATGCATACGACGGTCAGTCCGCATCCGAAAACGAATATACCAAGCTGCCCTGGGCCGATCCGACGCGGCGCAGTCCGGAATTGATCGCCGAGCTGAAGCGTGCCGACGAGCGCGTTCTGAACGGCTACGATCTGGCATCGCGGGGCGCCGTCTTCGCCGCGCGAGCCGAGTTCATCGCTGCGCTAAGAATCATCGCCCAGGCCTACGACAACCAGGATGGCACGCGCCGGTACAGCCGAGCGGCTGCCGCGGGTCTGACCGCCATCAAGGAAGCGAAAGACTTCATCCGCACCTCGTCCACGCTGCGCGAAGTCGAGATTTCGAGCGTCCTGGTGGCGCACACGACTCCAGTGCTCAAAGACAGCGATACATCCGACATGCCGCCGATTGCCGCGGCCCGTTGCTATTACACATACGCTCAGGAACAACTTGCCGCGGCCGTGGGGCAAGAGATCTGCGGTTCGATGGCTCTGTATGCGATGGGCAAAGTGGCAGTGATGTCCGCAAAGCAGTCTGGACTTACGGTGGAGGGTTCCGGCCAGGCCATGGCTCTCTATCGCGCAGCTCTGATCGCGTATCCCAAGAATTTTCGCGCGGCCAATGAATTGGGGGTCTTGTTGGCGGAGCACGGCCAGTATGAATTGGCCCGCGACTTGCTTATCCGCAGCGTCGTGGTGTCTCCCCAAGTGACGACATGGAAGAACCTGGCAGCCATTCACGGCCGCATCGGCGAGCATCAACTGGCAGAGCGGGCCAAACAGCGTGCACTGGCCATGCAGCGACAAGGCCACGACATGTCAGCCGCCCCCGCCGTGCAATGGGTCGATCCGACCGTGTTTGCCTCGACTTCGTCGCCCACCGAAACGCTACCGGTAGCGCCCGCGCCACAGCAGCCCCCCACAGCGAACACCGCGAAAGCGGACGGCTCGGGCAAACCGCCGGTGAAAGTCGCCAAGAAGTCCCTTACCGACTGGCTGCGCCCGAAGGCGCGGCAGCAATAACCCCCGCAACAAACGCCATGACGCCTAAATCATTTGATTCGCCCTCTGAGCGAAGCGGCAACGCCTCGATGGACTCGCGCGTGATGCGCTTGGGCCGCGGAACGTTGCTAGCGGTCTTGCTGGCTGCGTCATTGGCGTTGGTTGTTTGGCACAATGCTGTTTGGCAAGATGCCGGCGCGGCATCTCGTTCGGAATCGACAACCGACGCCGCGCCCTCCGCCGAGTCCGTGGACGTGTCGCGCACGCCGAGCTTGCCGGACCCCGTGCAAGCCGCGCGGTACGACGTGATTCAGCTCTGCCAGGCGCTGTCGCCGGCGGATCCGCATCCCATTCCGGCGATCGACTGTGTGCGAAATTGTCCGCCAGGCTACGAAGCGACGTGGGATGCGCTGGGACCGGTTGCCAGTTTTCAAGAGTTTGGACAAGGCGAATACGTCGGTCGCGCCCGCCTGCCACACGTTCCTACGTATCGGTTGCGGGTCGACGATCAGATGGAATTCGTGTTCCGAGTGACGCGCAATGAATCGCCCACGCCTTACAAACTCAATGTCGGCGACGAAGTATCGGTTGAGTCGACGACCGATCCCGACTTGCGCCGCAGTCTGGTGATCCTGCCCGATGGGACGGTGACATTGCCGCTGATTGGCCAGGTGCGCGCGGCGGGAATGACCGTTGACCAACTGCGAGAGTCGCTCGATAAACACTTTGAAAGGTTCTACAACCAGCCGGGGATCACGGTCACCCCCACGAAGGTTGACACCAAGCTCGAAGATTTACGCTACACGGTCAGCGGTCGATCGGGTTTCGGTGGTCAGGTATTGCCGGGCAAGGTCACGCCCGAGGGCACCATTCAGTTACCCGTCGTTGGCAGCGTGCCCGCCCAGGGACTCACGCTCGACGAGTTTCAGTCGGAACTGGCGGCCCGTTTTGCTGAGAAGATCGAAGGGATCGAGGTCGTGCCCGTGCTCAAGCAGCGTGCCCCGCGTTACGTGTACGTGCTGGGCGAAGTGGCGCAACCGGGCCGCTACACCTTGGAACAACCGACCACGGTCATGCAGTCCATCGCCATGGCCGGAAGTTGGAACTATGCGCGCACATCACGCATGTGGTGGTGTTCCGCCGCGTGGATGATTGGCGGCTGGTGGCCACCACACTCGACCTGCGGCCGGCGCTGCTGGGTCACTCCCCCTGCCCGGCCAGCGAAATCTGGGTGAGCGATGCCGACCTCGTGATCCTGCCCAAGAGCAAGCTGCTGCGGGCCGACAACTTCATCGATCTGATCTTCACTCGCGGCTTGTACGGTGTCATTCCGTTCAACGGCGGTGTCAGCTACACGGTGTTCAAGGGGCTAACGCCGCTGCCGTAATTGCTGCCCGGGTCGATGGTTTTAGCTTTCACCTGACGCAAACTGCTTCGCGTCGAACGTCGAATTCAGGACGTGGGCTGGCTATCCTGCGCGCTGTTTCGACGGTCGACCGCTCCGGTGGCCCCGTGGCAGCGAATCGAACGTGTTGACGGCCACCGCCGCCCGGGTGGCGTTGTTTGACCGCCGGCAGACGCACGGTAGGATGGTGGGATTGCCACGGGGAACAGGCCTTGCGTGGCAACATTTGCCAGCCCGGGAGCATGGCGACATGCAAGAGCCACGAACTGCCACAGTTCGTCCGGTCGACGAAGCGACGGCGACAGGGCGCGTCGCTGAGGTTTTTGCCGACATTCGTCAGACCAAGCAGATCGACTTCGTGCCGGCCCTCTGGCGGACTCTGGCCACGAACCCGGTCGAGTTGGAGCTGGTGTGGGGCATGCTCAAAACGCTGATGCATCCCGAGAGCGTGGGACGCACATCCAGCCTTGACCCGCTTGTACGCGAAGCGATCGCGCTGGCCGTCTCGGCGACAAACGGTTGTTCTTATTGCGTCAATTCGCATACGGCTGCGGTGCGCAAGCTCGGCGCGTCAGCCGAGATGGTGGGCGAGGTATTGGCCATTGCCGGTCTGTTCAACATGACCAACGCATTGGCGGACGGCTATCAAGTCGAACCCGACGTGTTGCCGTCCCTGGACCCGCTCAGCTAGCAACCCCCGACTTCCGGATGTGCCGTCACTCGTGTAAGGGGTTGTAGTAGGCGGCGCTAGCATCAATAATCCAATAGCTGCTGGCATCCACTACGGCGGTACCTCCTCCGGCAACTCAGCCGAGTCGCTGACGTGCTTTCTTCGCGCAGGCAGTGCGTGTGGACGTTCGCCCGGCGACACCAAAGCAGCAATCCGGCCATTGCCTTCCCAGTGGCCGGGCGTTTCCATCGGGAACAAACGGGAACAGGGATACGTCGCTTCGCCACCGCCGCGTACCTGCGCGTATTTGGTTTGCGCGGGGCGTACATAGTGGCCACATTCGAGCCAGGGTCGGTTTCGAAGCCTCTTCAATATTACCCAGGGAGTCCAGGGGAATGAGGCGCAGATTTTTTTCTTGCAGAGGCGAGGCGCTCGAGGTGCGCAATTTGCTAAGTGCAGCCGTGCCCGAGCCGCCTGCCGCGATCGCGACCGATGAGTCGGCCATGGTCGAACCGTTGGCGGCGGACGTGCTAAACGACGATCAATCGATTTCCTATCCGGGTGGAGTCACGGTGACACCCACCGAGATCAGAACGCTCGCCGATACGATCCCACGGTTCGTGGCGCAGCCGACGATCACGACGGTTCGCAGCGGACTCTGGACCGATCCGCTTACGTGGTCGGGCCAACGCGTGCCGACGGACAACGACCTGGTGCTGATTCAACCCGGGACGTTCGTGGCGTACTCCACGCAAAGCGAAGCGACACATCAAAGCCATCGAGGTTGGCGGTTTTCTGGCATTCGCCACGAATGTCGATACGCGGTTGGTAGTAGGCACGCTCACGGTGATGCCTACCGGTACGCTGCAGATTGGCACCGCGGCCGCGCCCGTTGCCTCGCAAGCAACCGCTGAAATAGTCATTGCCGATCAACCGTTGGATCTGACCACCGATCCGCAGCAATTCGGCACCGGGCTGCTGGCGTTTGGGAAAGTTTCGATCTTTGGATCGCAACTGAATTGGACCTGGACGCGCCTGGAGGCGGAGCCGCGGGCGGGTGACAACGTGCTGCAAGTGCAGAATGCCGATGCCAATTGGAAAGCCGGCGACACGCTGGTGTTGCCCGATACGCGACAGGGCACGTGGTACGACCAGCAATCGTACGTCGATGGCAATTTGTCGGGACAATTGGAGGAACTCACGATCGCCCGCGTCGAAGGAAACCAGGTGTTCCTGCAAGAACCTCTGGCGTTCGATCATCTCGGCGGCGCGACGCGGCCGGCAACGTCACCCTGTTGCCGCACGTTGCGCTATTGGATCGAAACGTCATTGTCCGCTCGGAGAATCCGCAGGGTACGCGCGGACACGTGCTATTCACGGCCCGCGCCGACGTCGACATCGAGTATGCGCAATTTCAAGATCTGGGAAGAACCGATGGCTATCAAGATTTGGACAATACGACGTTCGATGCCGCGGGCAACGTGACGCATATCGGCACCAATCAAATAGCCCGCTACGCGGTGCACATGCACCATTTGTTTGGTCCCGAAAACCCGACGAACTCCGGTTATCAATTCAAATTCATCGGCAACACGGTCGACGGATCGCGCAAGTGGGCTGTCGATGTCCACGGTTCCAGCTATGGATTGATCGACAAGAACGTCGTTTTCCAAGCGCAAGGAGCGGGCTTCGCCACGGAGAGTGGTGCCGAAGTTCACAATGTGTTTAGCAACAACATCGCGATTGGGGTTGTCGGCACGATGCGCGACGGAGACATCGCAACCGAGGCCAGTGACTTCGGACGTGGTGGAAGTGGTTTCTGGTTCCGGCGCGGTGGCAATACGATTGTCGGCAATGTCGCGGCCGACAATTCATATGCCGGATTCGTGATCGACGGGTATGCCAATTATGGACCGGTGCAACTGCCGCTGGTTCGCGGGGCCCTGCCCAAGCTTCCCGGACAGGGTTACTCCACGCTGCTGAATCCACCGACGCTGGCCCTCAACAACGAGGCCTACGGACTCAGCGAGTTTGGCGTGTGGGCGGCATACACTTCTGGAAACAATTTGCTTCCCGATCAGCCAATTACCCTATTCAGCAATCTACGATTGTGGAACATCTTCGAAGCCGGCGTGCTGATGTATCACACAGGCAATGTCACCTTTTCCGGTCTGACGATTTACGGTGATTGGACCGAGCAGACGCGCAACGATACCGGTGGCGTTGGAGTGAAATTGTCCTACTACGACAATCGCAATCTGGTGATTCGCAACGCGCGGATCGAGAACTTTTATATTGGCGTCATGGCTCCGCGGGCCGACGCAAGTACGGCGGGGCGCGAGCGACCTACGTTGATCGAGGACTCGGTATTGCACAACTACGTCAATATCCTGGTTTCACCCACGTGGGATGCAGGCGCGACGGACGCTTCAGCTCTCGTCGTGCGGAACGTCAAGTTCGACATGCGAACCGATGTGCCGGGCGGTCCGAAAAACCCCGCCGAAGTCATGCCACCAGCCAATATTCGGATGGACTTGCTTGCCACCAATGCCGATTTGACCGAGCCCAGCACCGTTCGGGTCTACAGTTACAACCAGGTTGCGGGCGATGATTTTCAGGTGTTCTACCGAGAGCAAGCTTTGGATGCGGCCGTTCCGCAAACCGATCGCAAATCGCTCGTGGGAGATGTTCCCGCTCCTATCGGCTCACCTCAGTTCGGACTCTTGAACTTGCAGAGTTGGTCCCGCTATGGCATTGCCATTGCCGGCGCCGTGGCGACCGGTGCAACGACGCGACCGGGTATCTACGGCCTGGTGAATTCGATCGTCGAATCGACGATTACTCCGCGCGTCGTGCTGGTGACTCCGTGGGACTATGCGGAAATCAGCGAGGGCTCCTCCGTCCGCATCCGCTACAACGTGCAAGGCTCGCTGCCAGACGGCTACTCGGTTTGGATGGCCATCGACGACGCACAACCATTCAATGATTTCAACAAAGGCGGACCCTACACGTTGCCGTTGGGGACTCACATATTGCGCGCCTGGATTGGCGATGCCGAGGGAAATCGCCTGACAAGAAGCGTCGAGGCCCGTTCCATTTTCTATGTGACCCGGGCGCCGAAGAACGTGGCCGCAGCCAACAGCCAGGTTGATTCGCCCAACGCGCTGGTTAGCGCGCTGGCGGCAACTGCCGACGAGCATGCCACGGCGGCGAGCCTCAACCTGCCCGGCGGACCGCAAATTGGCGCCGTTCCGACGGTGGATCAACCTCAGGCCGCGGTCGCCGCGCCGCCGCGAACGTTCACCGACGAGCCCTCCCAAGACACGTCGTCAGGTGAGCACGCGGCCGAGTCCGACGTGTTGTCGGTCGACGATGATGCACTGATCTCGCGATTGGCAACCGACATCGTTGCGCGCGAGGATTGAGCCGATTGGCGAAACATCGCGCTAGCCATCGTCCCGTGCGTCGGGTGCGCTTGCCGGTGCCGCGGCATCCCCGTCGTCGTGGGCGTAGTGGATCGTCCGTTGCGGGAACGGAATCTCGATGTCCAATTCGTCAAATCGATTCTTGATGCGGCGCAATAGTTCGCGCTTCACGAACCAACGCTGCGACGGTTGCGTCTTGAGAAAGAACTTGATCGTGACCGCCGAATCGCCCAGCGCGTCGACGCCCAACATTTCCGGCCCGTCGAGAATGAGCGGGCTGAACTTTGGGTCGTTGCGCAATTCCTTGCCGATATCGACCAACGCGCTCATCGCTTTGTCGGGGTTTTCTTTGTAGGCCACGCCCACGTCGACGACGGCTCGCGACCAGCCGTGCGTCATGTTGGTGACTTGGGTGATGCTGCCGTGCGGAATGAAATGGAGCGACCCATCGAGATCGCGCAGCACGGTCATGCGCAGCGTGATTTTTTCAACGGCGCCCGACGCATCGCCAATCTTCACCACGTCGTTGACACCGTATTGATCTTCGAGCAGCACCATGAAGCCTGAGAAATAGTCGCGAATGAGGTTTTGCGCCGAATGCCACGGCCAGCCCCAGCACGGCGGCGCCACCCATCAACGGACCGATTGGCACGCCCACCTCGTCCAACACCATCAGAACCGCGCCGGTTACCAACACGATCGAGGCCGTGTTGCGGAATACTCCCACCAATGTGAGTACGCGATTCTCTCGGTCGACGGCGGTGCCGCGACTACCGGTGCGGGCAACCGCTTGTGCCAGGCGACGACTACTTATCCTGACCGCATAACCCAGCAACACGTAGCCGACGAGAATCGCCACCAGGTTGCGGCCGTGCTCCGAGATGAATCGCAGCGCGTTTTCGATCGTGAAGGGGTTTTTCCGCCAGTCGTCCTTCTCGTCCTTCTCGGCCGCTTCGTCGACCATGGCGCTCAGTTTCGCGGCGCTGGCGGACTCGGATATTTTTGCCGCCGGAAGCTGGGCGAGCTCGATTGGCCCGGATCGCACTGCGTGAAGTTCGTGCACCGTGTCGGGCGCCGCCCGTGCCTCTGCAGGTTGCGCGGAGGCAATCGGCGCACTGCACGCAAGAGCGATCGACAAACCGACGCCCGCTAGCAACGCGCGCGTTGCCGTACGAGTGAAAGCATTGTTGAAATCGAGCATCGCTTGATCACCTGGATATCGAGACCGATATCGTCCAGTCGTGGCTTGCACCCCCTGTGCGGTGGAAAAGTATAGGCGGTACGCCAAGTGATGCTAGGCCAGTCCGCCGCCGATGCTAGCGCCGCAGAACTGCCAGGTGATGGGCACGGACCATGCCAGCAGCGCCGGCGCGACAGTTTCTGCGTGCTGCTATGCCCGCGTGAGCCGGTCGGCAAGATTGTTCTGACCGCCAACGTCGGTCAGCCGGCGCATCCGCCCTTCGAAAAGAATGGTAAGCCGCTCGTGGTCGAGTCCCAGCAGCGACAACATCGTGGCGTGCAGGTCGTGCACGTGAACCTTGTCCTCGACGGCGCGAAATCCCAACTCGTCGGTGGCGCCGATGGCCTGACCGCCACGCACGCCTCCTCCGGCCAGCCAGGCTGAGAAGCCATACGGATTGTGGTCGCGGCCCTTGTTGCCCTGCATGACCGGTGTGCGGCCGAACTCGCCCGTCCACACTACCAGAGTGCTGTCGAGCAAGCCACGCTGTTTCAGATCGGCCAAGAGGGCGGCGATCGGCTGGTCGGTCTTGTGGGCGTTGGCCCGATGATTGCCCGGACAGTCGCCGTGGCCATCCCAATCGTTGGAGTACAGTTCGACAAACCGCACACCCCGTTCGACCATCCGTCGCGCGAGCAAGCACATGCGTCCGAAGCGGGCCGTCGGCTCCGCGTCGACGCCGTACGACTCGCGGGTGGCTCTTGTTTCACTCGCCAGATCCACAAGCCGCGGCGCGGCGGCTTGCATGCGGAACGCCAGCTCGTAGTTGGCGATTCGCGCCGCCAGACTTGAGTCGTCGGCGCGCGCCTCCAGGTGCTGCTGGTTCCAGCGGCCCAGTTGGTCGAGCAAGATGCGCTGTTGGCTGCGCGAGATTTGCGGTGGCGGCGCCAGGTTTTGAATTGGTGTGCCGTCGGTGCCGACCAACGTGCCTTGATACAGAGCCGGCAGAAACCCCGAGCTAAAGGCGCTGCTCGAACCGCGAATCACGCCGTCGGTCATCACCATGAAGGCCGGCAGGTTGTCGCTCTCGCCGCCCAGTCCCGAGACGACCCAACTGCCCACGCTGGGATGCCCCAGCAACACGTTGCCTGAGTGCATCAAACTGAGCGCCGGTCCGTGAATGAACGAATCGTGATAACACGAACGAACGACGGCCAGGTCGTCGGCCATGCCAGCGATATGGGGAAACAACTCAGAGATTTCCAAGCCGGACCGGCCACGCGGCCGAAAGGCGAACGGCGAGCCCATCAATGTCGCGCCGGCGGCCGACATGAATTGCAACTTCAAATCGCGCGATTGAAAGCTGGCCGGCAGCGGCTGACCGTCGAGCCGCGCCAACTCGGGCTTGGGATCGAACGAGTCCATCTGCGCCGGCCCGCCTTGCATGAATAACGAAATCACTGCCTTGGCGCTGCCGCGAAAATGGGGCGTGGCCGGCGCCAGGGGATTCGTCGCCACGGTGCTCGTCTGGTCTGCCGACATGCCGGCCGCCAAAGCGCCGTCGCGTCCCAGCAGAAATCCGAGCGCCATGCCGGCAACGCCACTGCCCGAACGCACAAGCGCTTCGCGGCGAGTCAGCACGGTTTCGTGGCGGTGGCAATGCGTGGACGTCATACCTGTTCGCTTTAGTCGATAAAGAGAAACTCGTTCAGATTGAAAATCGCCAGACAGAGTTTCGCCAAAGCGGCCGCTTTCTCCTCGGGCAGCCGCTGCAGCCCCTCGGCCGATTGACTCAATGCGGTCGCCGCAGATTCGTCCGCAGCCGCTTCGCTGGCTAGCGCCTCCATCAATCGTAAGGCTTCAGTCCGCTCGGTCTCGGTGGGATGGCGCGCCAGTGCGATCAGCCAGGCGCGGTCGACACACGCCGCCGGATCGGCGCCCACTTCGCGCACCAACCGCGCGGCAAACTGTTGCGCTGCGCCCAAGCCCGACGATTGTTGAGCGACCATAGTGCTTGCGGCGCCACGATGGTCACGTCGCGTTGCGGGCTACTCACGGAATTGATCGGACTGTCGAACACTTCGAACATGGGGAAACGAAAGTTTCGCCTCACCAGTATGTACAATCCGCGGCGCGTGTGTTCGGCTGGATCGGCCGAGACGGTCCACTGCCAGCGTTCGCGCAGGGCCGACAACTCATCCTCGGCCAGTGGAGGCACCACGGGCCGGCCGCCGATCTGCAAATTCAATGTGCCCGCCACGGCATGGATAGTGTCCCACAGGCCCTCGGCCTCCAGGCGTTGGCGGTTGGCGCGCCATAGATAGCGATTGTCGGCATCGATGACACGGTTGTTCGGATCGATATATACGCTGGCCCTCTGATAGGCCTCGCTGAGCATGATCGTGCGGTGCATTTGCTTGATGCCGTAGCCCTGTTCCACGAAGCGGCTTGCCAGCCAGTCGAGCAGATGCGGATGCGTTGGCGGCAGGCCCATTTTGCCGAAGTCGTTCGGCGTGGCGACCAGGCCCGCTCCAAAATGCCACTGCCACAAGCGATTGACCATCACGCGGGCGGTCAATGGATGTTCGCGCGAAGTCAGCCATTGCGCAAGCTGCTTGCGCGTCGTAAACTGATCGCCAAGCGGCTCGCGATCGTCGGTCGCCGCCCGCAACACCGCCGGCAGATCGGGCCCGACGCGGCGCTTGGGGCGATCGAGGTCACCGCGTCCGAGAATATGCACCGGCCGCACCAGTGGCGGATCGACGTGCCCCAGCACCGACGCCGTGGGTAGCTCCATCAGCCCGTCGAAGCGGTCGTTGGGCGTCGAGGCTGCCGCCTCGGGCAGATCCAGAACCGCTGCGGCAATCTTGTCGCGTAGTTGTTGACGATCGGCTGTTTCCTCCGGGGTGAGTTCGCGACCGGATACGCGCTTTTTGAACAGGCGATAGGCTTTGCGGGCTTCGTCAACCGCCAGGATGCGAGGGTAGTGCTGCTTGAAATCGGCGATCTCCATGCCGTTGACCAGCGGGATCTCCGTCTCGCGGCTACTGGCGAACACGGCTTGCAGACTGTAATAGTCGCGCTGCGAAATCGGATCGAACTTGTGGTCGTGACATCGCGCACAGCCGAACGTCAGCCCTAGGAACACGCTGCCGGTCGTGTCGGCCCAGTCGGTCAAACGTTCGTAGTCGAGCTTGCCGGCGTCCATGTTCGATTCGTGAATCTGTGGTCCCAAGGCATAGAGCCCCGTGCCGATACGCGCCTCCAGATGTGCGAGCTTCTCGGCCGGCATCCCATAGCTGCCGTCCAGGGCCAAATCGTCCGGCCAGATCTCATCGCCGGCGATTTGCTCTTGAACGAACTGGTCGTACGGCTTGTCGTCGTTGAAGCTCTTGACTACATAGTCGCGATAACGCCAGGCGTTGCGGAAATACATGTCGGTCTCGTAGCCGCCGCTGTCGGCATAGCGTGCCACGTCCAGCCAGTGCCGCCCCCAGCGTTCGCCGTAGTGAGGCGACTCCAGCAGCTTGTCGACCAGCTTCTCGAACGCATCTGGGGATTCATCAGCAAGAAACGCTTCCGTCTCTTCCATGGAAGGGGGCAGGCCGACCAGATCGAAGGTCGCCCGGCGCAGGAGCGTCCGTCTGTCGGCTCGAGGCGCCGCCGTCAGCCCACGTTCGGCAAGTGCCGCGTCGATGAAGCGATCTACGGGCGAGCTGTTCTCGGGGGCGCCGGGCGCCGGCGGGGGCACCGGCGGATCGATGACGGGACGAAACGCCCAAAGTGAATCGGGCTCGCCCTCGGGCACCGGCGCTGCGAGCAATCTCTTGGCGTCGTCGTCGGGCGGTGTTTCGCTCTGGGGATATGCTGGCCAGGGAGCGCCGTCGCGAATCCACGTCGCCAGCGTTGCCACTTCGTCGTCGCTGAGTCGCGAATCGGGCGGCATCTTGGGTTCATCCTGGTAGCGAACCGCCACGATCATCGGACTGTGGTCCGGATCGCCTGGCACGATCGGCGGGCCGGAGTCGCCACCGGTGGACACGCCGTCAGGCGAATCGAGCCGCAAGCTGGCCTCTTGTTTCTCCGCCCCGTGGCAGGTCCAGCACTTGGCGGCCAACAACGGGCGGACCCGATTCTCGAAGTACTCGATCGCCGCCGCGTCCGGTTCCGCGGCACACGCGTGCGGCGGCGCGGCAAAAAAGCACATCGCAAGCAGGATCAGGACCCTACGTCCGACCATGTCGACGTCCTGACAACAGCAAATCCAGGCGGGAGGGAAGCGGCCGCAATCACGCAATCAACGGCCGGGTTGGACCGTTAGCCTACTGCCTGGTGGCACAAAAGTCCAATTCTGGCGCGACGTGCTTGTCAGCCGCGAATTCGCACCGAGCGCCGATTCATTTGGCGCGTTTGGCCGCGTTTCGCTTGCGCGTGCGGGCTGCTTTCTTGGCGGATTCGGAGCGGGCTTTCTTGCTGCGGGCGGCACTGGCGGCGCCCCCCTTCTTGCCACCGTTCTTGGCAGCGCTCTTGTCCATGGCTTTGCCTCGCCCTGAGCCGCCTGGCTTGTTGCCGCCGCCAGTCATCTTGTTGACCGTGGCCCAAGCTCTCCGTTCGGCTTCGTCGTCGCTAACGCCCCGCTTCTCATAGCCCTTCTCGATTTTCTCGGCCTGACGTTTTTGCTTGTCGGTGTACTTCGATTTATCACCGCGTGGCATGGCTGTGTCCTCTTGCGTGGTATCAGATTGGATACTCAATGACGCAAGAATCTATCATGCACAATTCGTGCCGACCGCCGAAACGACGCTACGACGCGGCGTTGGCTGATTCCAATTCGTTCAGCGCGGCTTCCACGGCGTCGTAACGCCGCTCGACGTCCTGGCGGTCCATCTCGCTGGGAATCCCCGACATGCCGGCTTCACGCACCAGTTTGGCCTGGCGACGCGTGGCGGCGATGTCGCGGGGCCGGCACACCACCAGCGCAATGCGCTCCAACGCCTCCAACTGCCGGATGATCACTGCGGCACTGGTGCGGCCATATTGCCGAACCTGATCGAACGCTTCGTCGAGGATATCGCCGAACAGCACCGGATAAACGATCACCCGCAAATGGTCCTCTTCGTCGTAGCGGTATTCGGAGGGAAACTCACGTTGCGCCAGCAGGCACAGCGCCTGGCCTAAGCGGTCCACGCACGTCATGGCCGTGAACGGATCGTTGATGCCGGGCGAGAGGGCCCGGACGGCCACTTCGACCAATTGATCGACGCCGAACTCCACGTCTTGGAGAGAACTCCGCTGGGAATCGAATTCGAACGCCGATTGGAGGGATTGGGCCAGATCTTCTTCGGCGCGCTTGCGCGGCCATGCCTGGGCGATAAGATCTCCCTCGACGGTGAACTGTCCCGGACGTCTCAGCAAGCAGATGACGAGGTCGGCCGTTTGTGCGCGGCGCAACAGCGCGTCCATGTCGATCGCCATGATATAGCCGCTGTGTCGCGAGTTGATTTGCACGACATCAGATCCGTTGTCGAAGTGGTCAAGCACGTCGGGCCGGTCGGCGTTGTGAACGTCGCCTTCGCCCAGCTTGTCGGGAAAAACGCGGTCGATCGTCTGCAACAGATCTTGAGTCACGGCGGCCACGACCTGCGTGGCCTGAATTGAAGTCGCCGAGTGATGGATGTAATAAATAAGCACTGCCAGACTGAGCACCGCCAGCACCACGCCAACCAACACGGAGATGCTGGGAACGAACTCGCCCTCGGCGTCTCCGCGCACGGTGCGCAGCACGAGGAGACAATAGATGTACGTGGCAATGAAGGTTCCCAGGACGGCCTGGTTGCCCCGATCGCGAATGAAGTTGCGCAGCAGCCGCGGCCCGAATTGCGATGAAGCCAGCGTCAACGCCACGATCGTGATCGAAAACACGACGCCAGCCACCGTGATCATCGAGCCTGCGATCGTCGACAGTAGCGAGCGCGCCCCTTCGGGACCGCCGGCATAACCCCAGTCCAGTGTCCGCTGCACTTCGCTGGCCACGACGCGATCGAGACTCAATAGCGCAAACGCCAAAACGAACGCGCCCACCACCATGATGGCGGGCAAGAACCAAAAGCTCGTGTGCAGCACCTCGCGCGCCACCAACAGCCGTGTCTTCATGGAGGAAAACAAGGGTACCCGTGCTCCTGGAAAAAGCTGTTTTTGCCGATGGGTAATCAGTGCAATTCTAGCTTGCCGCAACGGCGACGCCCCCAGATTTCGCGCGAATTGGACCGGCGTTCCGCCAAAGAACGAGCTGCCGCGATCGTGCGGGAAAACGCATTTCCCGCGTGATCCCGCTGGACGGGCGCGGCTGGGCACTTCAGAATCGAGAGATGCAGCTTTTAAGCCCGACGTCGCTGTAACGACCGGGCCGCATGCGAACCTGGCGATTTCTTTGCCGGCTTGGAACTATTCGAATGAATCGAGTAAGTAGCAGGGTTTGGGTGCTCAGCGTGTTGCTGGGGCTATGCGCCCTGACGTCAAGGACTCGCGCCGAAGATGTCACCCCGGCACATTTCCATCATGTGATGATCAACTCGGTCGATCCGGCCGAGTCGATTCGTTTCTACGCCCGAGTATTCGGCGCAACACCCATGCATGTCCGATGCCGGCGTCGAGATTCTGGGGCCGATGGCCGAGCGGCCCCAGTTCCACTACAAGAGTTTCCTGGTACGGGCGCCAGCGGGATGAGCGTGGAAATCGTGGAAGCGAAACCCATCCCTGAAGGAACGTGGGATTCGGACTAGACTGTGTGATAGGTTGATACGACCCGTACTTCGCTCGGTGAGCGAAATAGACCATATCCCGCGCGTCCCAAGCTCCAAGGAATCTGCCGTGCAAGAATTGTTGTTTGCAATCGTGCTGGGCATTGTCGTGGCTGTGGTGTTTCGCGAGTTGGCCGGTCGCCGCGGCGTGCTCTGGATGACTCTGGGGTGCGGCGCCGTGGCGGCACTGACGTATCTGGGCGTGGCGCCGCAACTGTCGGCCGCCGATGGTGCCGCGAAACAGGCCCACGAATCGCCCGTGCCGAAAAAGTTCGTCAAGCCGGACAACTGGCCCAAGGGGCATCCGCTGCCGCTGGTCGAATCGAATTGCGCCACGTGCCATCTCACGGCGGGCCGCAAGCTAACCGCCGCGGTGGTCAACTTCACCCGCAGCGTACACGATCTGCAAGAGATGTCGTGTTCCGACTGTCACGGCGGCAACACCGAAAACGACGTGCGGGCCCACGAGGAGGAATTCGGCTTCATCGGCACCAAGAAGAGTGCCCACATCGCGCATTGCAGCGAGTGTCACGACGAAGAGACCGAGGTACTGGCATCCGGCCCGCATGCCTGGGACTTTTCCAAAAAGATCAATACCGAGTACCCGATGTGCTTCGATTGCCACGGGAATCACGACATTGGCAATCCGCCGGCCGACTTCGAATTGGCACTCTGGTGCGCGGATTGTCACGACAAGCCCGCCAAAGAGTTCCCCAATCTGGCGTCCGTGGTCGACCAGAACGACCGCTTGTGGGGAACCTTACGTAAGATTCATCAGCGGAACCTCGAAAGCACGGAAAACCCCGTGCCCGAGCCGTTTCGCAAGGACGTCGACTCGCTCCGCCACGACACGATGCACGTGATTCACAAGTCGCGGGAAATCTCGGCGGCCCAGGCCGAGAAGCTGAACCAACGGGCAGAAACACTTCGCAAACGACTGGACGAGTGGTTACAATCGAATCCGTGACGCCACTGGCCCCCCGGCGTGGAAACGGATGCCCTAAACCAACCCGGCCGGTATTCTTTTGAGGTACCTACCATGCGCGATTCCAGATTGTGTCCCCATCGTCGCCAGTTTCTTCGTCGCGTGGGCGGCACCGCCGCGGCCACGGGCCTTTCCAGCCAGTTAGTCCTGCCGAAACTGCTCTACGGCGACGATGCGCCGGCTCCCGCCAAGGCCGATGTCGGCATCGCCCGCGGATCGAACATGGAAGAGGCGGTCCGCCAGGCCGTGCAATTGGCCGGCGGCATGGACTTCATCAAGGAAGGCCAGACCGTGCTGATCAAGCCGAACGTCACCGGTGCCGTTCCCAATCCCACCACCACCAGCCCCGAAGTGCTGTACGCCGTGATCAAGTTGGCGGCCGAACGCGGTCCCAAGCGCATCATCGTGGCCGACCGCAGCTTCTCGCCACTGTTCGTCACGTCGACGCCCAAGACCGTGGACGTGATGAAGCGCGTGGGCCAGCTCGACGCGGTGAACCAGGCGATCAGCGACGTGAAAGCGCCCGTCGTGGCCGTGGGCCTGGAAGATTGCGCCGACGAGCTCGAGCTGCTGGGACGCAAGATGACCAGCGGGGGCGACAAGGACGCCAACATGTGGCGCCGGATCAAACCGGAAAAAGCCGAGCACTGGCCCAACGGGTTCGAGCTGGCCGAGCTGTTGTTTGCCGTCGACCATGTGATCAACGTGCCGGTCATCAAGACACACTTCCAGGCGTGGTTCACCATGTCGATGAAAGCGTTTGTCGGCATGAGTCACCATCGGGCTCGCCGCGAGTTTCATACTTCGTTCAAGGGCAACAGCAACCTGGCCGACCAAAAATCGTCCGGCAGCCGCCGTCGCCTGGGACCGAAAGGACGCCAGGAAGACATCGAGGAAGTTTCGCCGCTGGTGAATCGCGTGGCCGAGTTGAACCTGGGCATTACGCCGGCCCTGAACATCCTGGACGGCACCAGCAGCTTCGTCTTCGGCGGTCCGTCGCACGGCGACACGGTCGACCCGAAACTGGTCGTGGCGAGCAAAGATCGTATCGCCGCCGACGCCACGGGCGTAGCCGTGCTGAAGAAGTACGGCACCGAGCGCCGGCTGCACGCTACTCGGTGTGGGACAACCCGTTCTTGCAACACGGCATCAAAATTGGCCTGGGTATCGGCGGCCGCGAGCAACTCAACCTGAAGCACGCCAACGTCGACGACATTGACGAAATCGAGGCGGAACTCGCGTGACGCGGCGAAAGAAGAAACGGGTGGCGCTGGAAGCTTGTCGGCGCACGCGGTAAATAAGTGCTTGCCGCACGCCAGCAGAGCGCCGGTCGAGTGAACCTAGGACAAGGAGCCGTCCGAACGTGAATCCTCCCGCGGCGTCGCAGTCTGTCACCGAGGTACCGGTATTGTCCGAGCGCTTGGTGTCGCTCGACGCCTATCGCGGTCTGGCCATGCTGGCCATGGCGTCCGGGGGATTGGCGCTGCATCGTGTGGCCGGGAATTTTCCCGACAGCCGGTTGTGGCAGGTTGTCGGCTATCAGTTCGAGCACGTCGAGTGGGTCGGCTGCGCGGTGTGGGATCTGATCCAGCCCTCGTTCATGTTCATGGTGGGCTCGGCCATGGCCTATTCCTGCGCCAAGCGGGTCGAGCATGGCCAAACCTACGGTCACATGCTGCGGCACGCCATCGTCCGCTCCATCGTGCTGGTGCTGTTGGGCGTGTTTCTGCGTTCCAACGGCGACCAGCAAACCTATTGGACGTTCGAGGACGTGTTGTCGCAGATCGGCTTGGGCTATACGTTTCTGTTTCTGCTGTGGGGCCGGCCGGCATGGCTGCAGTGGTCGGCCGTGGTGCTGATCCTCGGCGGCTATTGGTACTTCTTCTTTCAGTATCCGCCGCCGGCCGAGGGCTTTGACTATTCGACCGTGGGCGTGCCCGACGACTGGCCGCACTTGCAGGGCATGGCCGCGCATTGGGACAAGAATACCAACGCGGCAGCCGGCTTCGAGACGTGGTATCTCAATCTGTTTCCGCGCGAGAAGCCCTTTCAGTACAACGGCGGCGGATATCTCACGTTGAGTTTCATTCCGTCGCTGGCCACGATGATCCTGGGGCTGCTGGCCGGCGAGTTGCTGCGCAGCTCACGCACCAGCACGGCCAAGTTCTGGTGGCTGGTCGGCGCAGGCGTCGTGGGCGTGGCGATTGGACTGGCCCTGGATCGGTTTGGAGTCTGTCCGATCGTCAAGCGGATTTGGACACCCAGTTGGACGTTGTTCAGCGGCGGGCTGTGGCGCTGATCCTGGCGGTGTTCTACGCCGTGGTCGACATCTGGAAGTTTCGCGCGTGGACGTTTCCGCTGGTGGTAGTGGGCATGAACTCGATCGTCATGTATTGCATGGCCGGACTGACCAGGTCCTGGATGGCCGCCACGCTCAAAACGCACTTCGGCTCACGCATCTTTGAATTCGTGTCCGAGCCGTATCGGCCCTTCATCGCCAGCCTGTGGGTGTTGCTGTTCATGTGGCTGGTGTGCTACTGGCTCTACCGGCAACGTATCTTCGTCCGCATCTGATCCGCGGATGGATCAACTTCCATGCGAAAAACATCCGCAGATTTCGCAGATTGCACGGATTCATTTGGATTGGGCATTGGGGGAACCACAACGACACGACGAACGAATTGATTTGGGTGTAACTCGCATTCCTCGCGTGGTAGCAGGTGGATTCACAAGGAGTTGCGGCAAGTGCTAGCGTGAAGGTGAAGAAGAGGGCCTCCGCGGGTAGAACGGATTGTGATTGCAGTCCTTCCCACCCATCCAGGAGGCCCGGCCATGATCGTCGCACGGGAGCAAGCGTTTCTCAAGCGCAACGGCAATTCCAGGCGTTGGAAATGTACGTCGAACGCGCGGCCGACGGCGGCCAGCGGATCGATCAAGTGGAACGTGAACTGTTCGGCCGGCTGCTGGCGCTGGGACACACGCTGCTGTCGGCCTTCGTGGCCGCCGCGGGGGATGGCGACGCGGGCGCGACACTGGAAACCACCCAAGGCCGCACGGTCCGCCGTTTGCAAGGCCGGCACGTGCGCCGCTACCTGTCGATCTTCGGCGAACTGTTGATCGGCCGCTACGTCTACGCGGCGCGGGAAGGGCAGAAAGTCGAGCGGGCGCCCTTGGACGAGCGGCTGGGGCTGCCGGCCGGCGAGTTCTCCTACGTCCTGGAAGACTGGCTCGAGCGGCTGTGCGTCAAGGAGTCGTTTCACGAAGCGGTGTCCGATCTGCACGCGTGGTTGGGTGTCGCGCCGAGTGAACGGGCGGCCGAGCAGATGAACCAGCAGATGGCCCAGCACGTCGAAGCCTTCCAGTTCGAGCGCGCCGCGCCGCCGGCCGACGAAGAGGCCGAGATCCTGGTAGCCACGGCCGACGGCAAAGGGGTGCCGATGCGCCGCCCGCTGGAAGAGCGGGTCCGCCGCGGACCGCGTCGCGGCAAAGGCGAAAAAGCGAACAAGAAACAGATGGCCTACGTGGGCGCGGTGTATACGATCGACCCCTTTCGCCGCACGGCCGACGACGTGCTCGACGAACTGGACCGGAAAGAACGCGCTGCCGAGCGGCCCGCGCCGCAACACAAGCAGGTTTGGGCCGAGATGACCCGCGTGCGGGAAGGAGAATCGTGTACGGGACGCGAACGTCTGTTTGTCGAGATGGCGGTGGCCTGTCACGAGCGCGACCCACAGCGCGCAAGACACTGGTCTGCCTGATGGACGGCGAGAAGGCGCTGTGGGAGGTGCAGCGCGAGTGGCTGCCGCGGGCGGTCTGCATCCTGGACTTGTTCCACGTGCTGGAGCGGTTGTGGCAGGTGGCCCACGTGTTCCACCGCGAAGGCAGCCGTGAGGCGGCTCAGTTTGTCACGCGGCACTTGCGGCTGTTGCTGGAAGGCAAGGTGGGTTATGTCATCGGTCGCTTCAAACGACTCCGCGACGAACACGCGCTACATGGCTCGCGGCGGCGCGTCGTCTCGGCGGCCATCGGCTACTACGCAAACAACCGCCGGCACATGCGCTACGACGAGTACCTGGCGGCCGGCTACCCCATCGGCAGCGGCGTGGCCGAAGGCGCTTGCCGCCACGTGGTCAAGGATCGCCTGGAACAAACCGGCATGCGCTGGACGGTCGCCGGTGCGCAAGCGATGCTCCACCTGCGCGCCACCTACCTCAACGGACAATGGAACGACTTCCTGAACTACCGCATTGAAACTGAACAAACCAAGCTATACCGGCGCTCCGCGGCATAGAGATCTGCGAGTTACACCCAAAGGAATTGGCGCCCGGCCTGTACTCGCAAGGTTTCGTTGTGTCGTCGTGGTTGATTCTCTTCTACTCCGCCGGGATCTGTCCCGAATGGCTGCTGGGTTCTAAAATACGGGCATGCCACTTCATGTAGACCCCACCTCCCCTGCCCTGCCCTTGCAGCCGCGGTTGCGGCGCGTGGAGAGTTTTCCTGTCAGTCAGCCTGATGGCGAGATGGTCTTTGCGTTGCGTGATCCAGAGGGTTTCGCCGGAGCGGTGGTGTTGCCGCACGAGGCGGCAGTGCTGGCTGCGTTGATGGACGGTTCGCGCACATTGGCCGAATTGCAGCAAGCGTTCCACGAGCGATTCAAGCAGCCGGTGGCTTTGGCGGACGTCGAGAACGTGGTCCGCGCGTTGGACGAGCGAAACTTTCTCGACACCGAGCGTTTTCGGCGCCTGTGGAAATTGGAGATCGAACGCTACCTCAATTCGCGGTCGCGGCCGGCCTGCGCACCTGGGCAGTGCCTATGCTGAAGAGCCCGACGCGTTGCGCGCGCAGCTCCGTGCCCTGTTCACCGATCCAAAAGGTCCCGGCGAACCGCTATTGCTGGAAACGACCGTCGCCACCGGCGCCGGCGAAGTAGCAACGGACAAGGGCCACGGCGAGAAGTCGACGCGTCTTACCGGCATCATCAGCCCCCACATCGATCTTCGCCGCGGGGGCGTGTCGTATGCCTGGGCCTTCCAGAAATTGGCGGAGGCGTCGGACGCCGACCTGTTCATCATCCTGGGCACGGGCCACAACCCGATGCGCCATCGGTTCGCGCTGACCAAGAAGGACTTCGAGACTCCGCTAGGAACGGTCGAGACCGATCGCACGTTCGTGGCCCGGCTGGCCGCGCGCATGTCGGCCACGCCGGCCGGCAAGGAAATCAATCTCTACGGAGACGAACTGGCCCATCGACAGGAGCATTCGATCGAGTTTCAAGTGATCTTTCTGCAATACCTGCTTGGCGGCCGGCGACCGTTCAAGATCGTGCCGATTCTCACCGGCTCTTTTCACGAATTCGTGGCCGCCAAGACGTTGCCCAGTACATCGCCCGAAGTCTCAGGTTTTGTGTCGGCGTTGCGCGGAGCGGTTGCCGAGACCAAGGGCCGAGTGTGTTTCATCGCCTCGGCCGACTTGGCGCACATTGGTCCGCGTTACGGCGACGCCGCCTTCTTGGACGCCGCCCGGTTGCAACAGCAAGGCGAGACGGACCGCAAGCTCATGGTAGCCGCCTGCCGGCCGGATGCCGACATGTTCTTCGAACTGATTGCGGAGCAGTCCGACAAGGATCGTGTTTGCGGCCTGTCGCCGATCTATACGATGCTGGCGGCCACGCAGCCGAAACGCGGCGAGCTGTTGCGCTACGATCAGGCGGTGGATCTCGACGGCAGCAGTTGCGTCAGCTTCGCCAGCGCGGCGTTTTACGACGGGTGAGTGCGGCAGACTTGGAACGACGAGTGTTTGCCGTGAGCTTTCCCTTGCGGTCGGATTGTTCTAAAATCGCCGGCGTGGGATCTGTTGCTGGTGCGACGGACGCTTGAACGGAGGCATGCGGGCGGATACTCGTGAGCGAACAAAAGATTCACATTATTGGCGTGGGCGACGATGGGTTCGATGGCCTGGTCGCGCCTGCGCGTAAGATCATCGAGCAGGCCGACTTGCTGGTCGGCGCCGAAGCGGAATTGAAAGCGGCTCCTTCGTCCAAGGCTCAGCGGCTGGTCATTGGCCCTGATCTGGACGCCGCCATCGACAAGATCGCCAAGACCAAGGACAAGCACATCGTCATTCTGGCCTCCGGAGACCCGCTGTTTTACGGCGTGGCACGCTATCTGTGCGACAAGCTGGGCAAAGACCGCTTCGAGGTTCTGCCGCACGTGAGCAGCATGCAGTTGGCGTTCGCCCGCGTGAAGGAGAGCTGGGAAGAAGCCTACCTGACCGATCTGGCCAATCATCGCTTGGACGAAGTGATCGAAAAGATTCGCATTGCCACGAAGGTTGGCTTGTTCACCACCGAGATGTATCCGACCAAGGCCGTGGCCAAGGCCCTGCTGGATCGGCGGATCGACTACTTTTCGGCCTACGTGTGCGAAAACCTGGGCTCGCCCGACGAGCGCGTGACGCAAGGCGAGTTGGCCGAAATCGCGGCCCAGGACTTCTCGCCGCTCAACGTGATGATCCTGGTGCGGCGGCCCGACGTACCCGACCGCCCGCGCGACGCCATCGGCCAGCGGTTGTTCGGCAATCCGGACGAAGCCTTCATGCAGTCGAAGCCGAAGCACGGATTGCTCACGCCGGCGGAAGTTCGCGCGATTGCGCTGGCAGAAATGGATTTGGGGCCCACCAGCACCGTGTGGGATATCGGCGCCGGCAGCGGCTCGGTGGCCATCGAGGCGGCGAAGATCGCGGCTGGCGGCCGGATCTACGCTCTGGAAATGGACGCCGAAGATCACGAACTGATTCGCGAGAATGCCCAGCGGTTTGGTGTTGCGAACCTGGTGGCCGTGCTGGGGCGCGCGCCCGACGCCTGGGCCGACTTTCCCGACCCGGACAGCGTTTTTGTCGGCGGCAGCGGACGCGAGATCAGCCGCATCGTCGAATTGGCCTACCAGCGGCTGCGCCCCGGCGGACGACTGGTCGCCAGCGTGGGCAGCATTGAAAGTCTGTCCGGCGTGCACGAAGCGCTTGGTCGGCTAAACGATGACGTCAAAGTGCTAATGATCAATCTGGCGCGAGGCACCTATCAACTGGAACGCGTCCGGTTCGAGGCCATGAACCCCACGTTTCTGCTAAGCGCAGTCAAACCTGCCGGCAACGGCGCGAGCAAACCCACGGGGAAGGCTGCGAAGTGAGCACCCCCGACTATCCTCAGCTCGACGTCATCGCCGTGGGCGCTGATCCGGACGACGTGGAAATCGCCTGCGGCGGCACCTTGGCGATGCTGGTCCGCCAGGGCTATCAAGTGGGGATCATCGACCTGACCGATGGCGAGCCGACGCCCGGTTCGCCGGGCCCCGAAGTGCGACTCGCCGAAGCACAGCGCGCCGCCGAAACGCTGGGCGTGCACGTGCGCGTGCAGTTGAATCTGCCCAATCGGCGGCTGTTCGATGACTTCGAAGCCCGCGTGGCGCTGGGCAAGGAGTTTCGCAAGTATCGGCCGCGGCTGGTGCTGGGCTTCGGCGAAAAGACGCCGATGGCTTCGCCCGATCATTGGCAAGCGATGCAGATCACCGATGCCGGCGTGTTCTATGCGCGGCTCACCAAGTGGGACGAGCACTTCGACCAATTGCCGGTACACACGGTGTCTGCGCAACTGTACTACACGCTGGGCTTCGGCTCACTGGAGTTGCCGCACGCGGCCGGGCATTTGGTGGTCGATATCGCCGAGACGCTCGACACCAAGATCGAGGCGATTCGCTGCTACGCCACCCAGTTTCCCAAGCACAAAGAGTTCATCTACGACAAGGTCCGCGCCGCGGCGATTCACGATGGCATGGCGGCCGGCTACAACGCTGGCGAGCTATTCGTCAGTCCGAGAACGCTGGGCGCGCGCGACCTGGTGCAGTTCCTATTCGGCCAGGTACCATCCGACGAACCCCGCAAGCCGCCGTTGCGGTGAATTTCTTTCAACCGCTCACAAGCTGCGAAACTCGCGCAACGCCGCCAGCACGGCTTCGATATCCGCCGTCAGCGGCGCGATGAATTCCAGCGGCTCTCCGGTTGTCGGATGGCTGATCTTGAGACGTTGGGCGTGCAACGCCTGGCGTTCCAATAGCAAGGTCTTGTCGCTGGGCTCACCGCGAATCTCGCCGCGCGTGATCACGGCGCGGCCGCCGTACAAGCGGTCGCACAGCACGGGACAGCCGATACTCGCCAGGTGCAGGCGAATCTGGTGCGTGCGACCCGTCTTGGGCAGGGCCCGCACGGCCGCGAAACCGTCGAACCTTTCGACGACTTCGTAGAACGTTTGGGCTTCGCGGCTGGTGGAGTGCTCGCGGCGGATGGCCATTTTTTCGCGCTGGTGCGGATGCGCGCCGATCGGCAGATCGACGACGTCGCGGTCCAGATTGGGAACACCGGCCACGAGCGCGAAGTACTCCTTCTCGACTTCGCGGTGCTCGAACTGGTGCGACAGCGCCATGTGGGCCGCATCGGTCTTGGCGATGGCGATCACGCCGCTGGTGTCGCGGTCCAGTCGGTGCACGACACCCGGGCGTTGCGGTCCGCCCGCGGTGCTGAGTTGGTCGAAGTGAAATTGCAGCGCCGCGGTCAACGTGCCCGACCAATGCCCCTTGGCTGGATGGACGACCATGCCGGGCGGCTTGTTGACCACGGCAATCTGTTCGTCCTCGTAGAGGATTTCCAACGGAATGTTTTCCGGCTGCGGACCTTCGCGTGCCAAGGGGGGGAGCCGAATCGCGATGCGCTCGCCGGGATGCAGCCGATAGGCTGCCTTCACGCGATTGCCGTCGACCCTCACGCCGGCGGCATTGATTACTTTGCGCAGCATCACGCGGCTGTGCGTGGGGAACTGCGCCGCGAGAAACGCGTCGAGCCGTGCGCCCCCTGCTGGAGAGTCACGACCAGTTCGACGGGCTCGGATTCAGAGAGTTGTTCGCCGGACATAAAACAGAGAGTGCGGCTGACGCGTAGCGCGAAGCGTGCGTGGCTGCGCACCTGCCGGCCTGGCGTGGCGAGAAGCCTGGGCTAGTTGGGCTCGCCCTCGGCCGGCTTATCTCCTTCGCTCGGCTCTGCCGCGGGCGCATCGCTTGGCTTGGCGTCCTCAGCAGGCGCGGCTGCTGGCGCATTGCTTTTCGAGGGCTCCTCGCTAGCTGCTGGTTCATCTCCCAACGACGGACCGGAGGTTGGTTCGGTCCCAAACTTTGGCAACGGCGTCGTGTCGTCGATGGCCGAGGGGAGTTGCGTGCTGGTGTCCTGCAGCGGGTCGCTCAGGAAGTCGGGGCGGGCGCCCGGCCTGCCGGGTTCGGTGCTAAAGGGGCGTGGCGGCTCGTAGTGCGCCAGCCAGTCATAAAACTCCTTCGTCGAGGTCGCCTCCAATGCCGCGGCGCGCTGTTCGGCGTCTTTCTTATACGGACTGTCGGGCCATTTCTCGCCAATCGAGGTGTATTCCTTGCGAGCGCTGGTGAGCCCGTCGGGCGTGCCCTGGGCTTCGTGGCGCGAGCCAGGCCGAACATGGCGCGCCTGCAGCAGCATCGCGTTTTTTGTCTCCAGCAGCACGGCCTGATACTCTTCGGCGGCTTGCTGCAAGAGATCGCGTGCCGCCGTTTTCTCGGCCAGGAGCCGATTGGTTCCTTCGTTCGCCAGCACGTCAGCCAGCGTAACGCGCGCCCAGGGCCCGACGCTGGTGTCGGCATAGCGGGCAGCGACGCCGGCCAGATCTTCACGCGCCGTGCTCGAATCCAAAGCCGCATACAAGGCCTCCCACCCTTCCGCCGCTTTGCGCTGATTTTGGGTCGAGAGGTAGCTCCAAGCCATGATCGCAACGACCACCGCCACCAGCAGGGCCACAACGGCCCGGCTATAAGGCTTGACCGCATCGATCCAATGGGCCAGCGAAGCCTCTAACTCATTGGTTTGTAGCTCGTGACGTCGGGTGGATTTCATGCGTGGGCCTGTCGCGGCGCGGCGTGCAGTAGACACCTACGGAGAGAACGACGCCGCGCGGACACGCTCTCGACCGGGGTAGAAGCTGGCTGAAGTATAGCGCCACCGGCCAAAATGGGTCAAGGCCGCGAAGAACGCGACGCGATAGCGCGGGGCGAACGCCGCAGGGCCCCGCCGGCGCGATTCTGTGGAAACCCGCCGCGGCGATGGTCGCGATTCGCCTTACAGCGGGCGGCGCGGCAACAGGCGGGGATAGGGCGGCTTCTCGGCTGCCGGCAACGGCTCGTCGAATTCCACATCTTCGATCCATGCCCGCCGCTCTTCCTCCGTGGCGTAGTACCGCAGCCAGGTCGTGGCGTCGCCACCGACATCGGCGCAGTCCCAATGCAGATAGTTGTCCGGCACGTCGATCTTCTTCTCGCGGCACGGCAGAATGTCGCGATAGATCAGACAGTACAACTCGCGATCCGAAAGATGATCGGTGAAATCCAGCACGATGCGCCGCTCGAACAACTGGTGAATCGCCTGCCACAGCCGTTCGTGCAACTGGTCGCTATCGAGCCTGTCGGGACGCGGCAGTTGCAACTCGGGATCGAACCATTGGCTGATCGGCAGCACCGGGGCACGCTCCCAGGCCAGCATCGACGCCAGGAACTCGTTCTCGACCGGCGTGGGCAATTCGTCGACATTGACGCGGCGGATCGATTCGTCGAAGTAGGGTTCGAGCTCGTCACGCAACTCCGCGTTGCGCAATAGATGTTCCACCTCGTCGGGAAGTGGCTTGTGATTCGTGGCCATCGGGTGAAACTGCCTGGTGCTTTTTGGCGACATTCAGAAGGTGCAAATCCTCATCAATCCTTGACTCTACCAACAAACGCATCGCGATCAAGTATAATCACGCCAGCACTTTGGGTGACAATTACGCGGGGGAAGACACCATCGATACCACCATGAATCTCAAGGCCGCAGAATCGTCAGAACTGGAAAAGTCACTCAAGAAACGCATCTCTGGCGACATCATCCGCGGTCCGCACGGGCGGGCGCTGTACAGCACCGATGCCAGCGTCTATCAGATCGTGCCGGTAGGCGTGGTGCTGCCACGCACGCGCGACGACATCGTGGCCACGGTCGAAGTGGCCATCGAGCGCGGGTTGTCCATCGTTCCGCGCGGCGGCGGCACGAGTCTCTCCGGACAGTCGATCGGCGAGGGCTTGATTCTCGACTTCAGCAAGTACATGAACCACATCGAGATCGATCCGCTGTCGCGCACCGCGCGCGTGCAGCCGGGCGTGGTGCTCGATCAATTAAATGCGGCCGCGGCCCGTCACGCGCTGCAGTTCGGCCCGGACGTGGCGACCAGCAGCCGCGCCAACATCGGCGGCATGATCGGCAACAACTCGGCCGGCGCCCGCTCGATCTGGCAAGGCAAAACGGTTGACAACGTGATCGCCTTCGAAATGGTGCTCGCCGACGCGACCTTGGCGACATTCGCGCCGGTGACGCCCCAAGAGCTGGCACAAGAACAATCGCGCAGCGATCTGCTGGGCCAGATCTATCGCGAAGTGGATCGCATCGTGCGCGAGAATCGCGATGAAATCCTACGCCGCTTTCCGCCCGTGCTGCGGCGCGTCAGCGGCTACAACCTCGACGAGTTCGTGCCGGAGTGCCGCGCCCGCATTTCGCAGCCGCGACTGCTCGCCGCGGCCCGCGCGAACGAGGCCCGGATGTATCCCGGGGCGAACTTCAACCTGGCCAAGCTCGTGGTCGGCGCCGAGGGGGGACTCGGGACGATGACCGAGGCGCTGGTCCACTTGCTGCCGTTGCCGAAGGTGCGGGCCGTGCTGGTGCTGCACTTCGACTCGATGGAACACGCCGTTGAATCGGTCGGCGCGATTCTCTCCTGCGATCCTTCGGCCGCCGAGTTGCTCGATGGGCTGATTTTGCAGTTGGCCGAAAAGAGCCTGGAGTACCGCAACTATCTCGACTTTGTCGTCGGACGGCCCGAGTCGCTGGTGCTGGTCGAGTTCAACGGGGAAACGCTGAGTGAGGTCGAGGCCAAGGCCGCCGAGCTCACCGAGAAGTTGCAAGGGCAGCCAGGGCTGTTCCACGTTCTGCCGGCGCTCGACAAGAAACTTTACGACCACGTCTGGGCGTGTCGCAAGGCGTCGCTGCCGCTGCTGTTGGGAGTGCCGGGTCGGCGCAAGCCGGTGGCTTTTGTGGAAGACGCCGCAGTGCCGCCGGAGCACTTGCCGCAATTTGTCGCGCGGTTTCGCGAGATCATGGCTCGCCATGGCACTGACGGCGCCTTCTATGGGCATGCGTCGGTCGGCTGCCTGCACATTCGCCCCATGCTCAATCTGCGCGAGCCGGTGGACATCGATCGGTTTCAAGCGATCTCGCAAGAGGTTTGTGCGCTGGTGATGGAGTTTCACGGCGCGATGAGCGGTGAGCACGGCGATGGGCTGGCACGCAGCTATCTGAACGAGCGGTTGTTCGGCCCACAACTGTACCAGGCGTTCAAGCAGGTCAAAGCCGCGTTCGATCCGGACAACCGGATGAATCCCGGCAAGGTGGTCGATGGCCCCAGTCCGGTCGAGAGTTTGCGCTACGGTGCGAAGTATCACCCGATCGAGGTGCCGACGACGTTCGATTTTTCGCGCGAGGGCGGCTTTGCCACGGCCGTTGAACTTTGCAACGGCGCCGGGGTGTGCCGCAAATTGCAGAGCGGCACCATGTGCCCTTCGTTCATGGTCACTGGCGACGAGGAGCACAGCACCCGTGGGAGAGCCAACGCCTTGCGGATGATCCTTTCCGGGGCGCTGCCGCCGGAAGAACTGACCGGCCAGCGGTTGTTCGAAACCTTCGAGCTGTGCCTGGAGTGCAAGGGCTGCAAGGCCGAATGCCCTTCGAACGTGGACGTGGCCAAACTAAAGGCCGAGTTTCTCGATGGATACTACCGCGAGCACGGCGCACCGCTGGGCGTGCGGGTGATGGCCAATGCCGCGAGGCTGAATCGCTTGGGCTCGGCCCTGGCGCCGCTCTCCAATTGGCTGGCGGCCATGCCTGGCGCAGCGTGGTTGGCCGAGCGCATCGCGGGCATCGATCCACGGCGTCCCCTGCCCCGCTTCGAGCGGCAACACTTTCGCAAGTGGTTCCGCCGCCATTGTCGCGAGCAGGCGCGCGTGGGCGCCCCGCGGAGGGCTCACGAGCGCGGTCCTATCGTATTGCTGGACGACTGTCTGACAAGCTATTGCGAACCCAACGTCAATCGCTCCGCCGTGCGCGTGCTGGAGGCGGCCGGTTACGAAGTCCACCTGGCCGGGCTCGAGTGCTGTGGACGCACGTTCGTTTCCAAGGGTATTCTGGAACCGGCGCAACGGCTGGCGCACGACAACGTGGCGAAGTTGGTTGCCTGGGCTCGCCGGGGTGTGCCCATCGTTGGCTGCGAACCGAGTTGCCTGCTAATGCTCACCGACGAATACCGCGACCTGGCGCCGGGCGCCGATGCCGAACTCGTCGCCAAGCATGCGGCGCTGGTGGACTCGCATCTGGTGCGCGCGGGCATCGAGTTGCCGCTGGGAGAAGCCTCGAAGGACATTGTGTTGCACGGTCACTGCCATCAGAAGGCATTGGTCGGCGCCCAGGAATCGGTGGCCGCGCTGGGCAAGATCCCCGGCGCTAGCGTGCAACTGGTGGATTCGGGTTGCTGTGGCATGGCGGGCTCGTTCGGCTACGAACACTACGACATCAGTATGGCTATCGGCGAGCGCGTGCTATTCAAGGCCATTCGGTCGAAGGCGGATGCCGAAATCGTGGCGCCCGGCTTTTCGTGCCGGCATCAGATCGAACACGCAACCGGCCGGCGGGCCAAGCACCCGGTCGAACTGCTCGCCGAGCGTCTAGTGGAATAGGCGTAAACCGTTTCTGGGTCGTGATGTCAGGTGCTCGATCTTTGCGCGTTGGACGACCAGGATGTCGCAATCGAACGCTGTGCGGTCGTACGATGCACGTGCTCTCGCTACCATGTAGTCTCCCGGGGTCGGACGGCGCATTTTTTGCAATTCGCATATCTTGATCGAATAATTTCGCCGAGTCGGCTCGCATCCACCAGGAAAATAGCGGTATCCGTTCCAGTCGAGTGGGCTAAAGAATGCAACGACCGTTCTTTGCGATTGTCGGCAAGCCAGTTTTGATCATCGTGGCGGTGATGTTTCCGCTGACCGTGTGGGTGGCGTATCTGGCCTTGCGGACGAACCGGAACGACGTCAAGGAATGGCTGCCTGAAACGTTCGAGGCAACGCGGGAGTACCAGGAGTTCCAGCGTCACTTTGGCGACGAGGCGTTTGTCCTGGTGAGCTGGAAGGGCTGCACGCTCGATGATCCGCGACTTGCCGAACTGGCCCACCTGCTGCTCGAGCCTCCAGGCCCCAGCGCGCCGCACTATTTCGCCAAGGCCATTACCGGCGCATCGGTTCTCGATCGTTTGATCGAACCGCCCACGAATCTCGACCGAGAGGTCGCCCTCGATCGACTCAAGGGAACGCTCATCGGGCCCGATGGCCGACAAAGCTGCCTCATATTGACGCTATCCGACCTAGGCAGGGAACACCTCCGGCTGGCTCTCGACCAGATTTACTCCTTGGCTCAAGTACATCTGCATCTCAGCCGGCAGGAAGTGCGGATGGGCGGTCCGCCGGTCGACAATGTCGCCATCGACTTGGAAGGCGAGCGGATGCTGCTTCGGCTGATGGTTCTTTCCGGCGTGATCGGGCTGTCGCTTGCCTGGTGGTATCTCCGCGATGTGCGTCTCACGGCAATGGTGCTCGTGGGCGGCGTCTATAGCGCGGCTCTGTGCTTGGCGCTGGTATACGTCCTGGGCGGCACGATGAATTCCATTCTGCTGACGATGCCTTCGGTCGTGTATACGACAGGTCTGGCCGCCGCCATGCACATCGTGAATTACTACCGGCACGGTCGCGACACCGAGGGCTTGGAGAACTCCGCGGGTCGCGCGCTGCGAGATTCGTGGATTCCGTGTTCGCTCTCCGCCGGCACGACGGCCCTGGGCCTGATTTCACTGTGCATCAGCGATCTGGTGCCCATTCGCAATTTTGGCGCGTACACCGCGCTGGGAGTGGCCGCCACGGTAATCTTCATGTTTCTCTATTTGCCGTCGGCGCTGCAAATGTGGCCTCCCAAATCCGACAAAGGGACGCGGGAGTATTCGAACGCCGTGCATCTGCGACGAATGCACATCGTGGGAACCAACATCATCGCGAGGCGGCGACTGATTTGGGTGGTTTTCATTGTGGCGTTGGTCGCTTGCGGCACCGGGCTGCGCCGCGCGCGAACGACCATCAACCTGATGAGCCTGTTCTCGCCCGACGCGGAGATCATTCATTCGTACCGTTGGCTGGAGAGCCACTTGGGGCCTCTGGTGCCCATGGAAGTCGTCGTACGATTCGATACGAAAGCGAACGATCAGACCGTGTTGGAACGCATGCGCATCGTGGAGGATATCCAACGGGCCACCCACGCCATCCCCGCCGTCGGCGGCACGTTGTCGGCCGTGACGTTTGCCCCGGAATTGACCGTCAAACCCGCGGGCGGCCTGCGCGGAGCGCTGTTGTCGCCCAGCAGCTATCGGACCGTGCTCAACAAGCGCCTGACCGCCCATCGCGAAGACTTCGTTCGCGAAGGCTACCTGGCGGAGGATCCGAAGCAGCACCAGGAACTGTGGCGCATCAGCTTGCGGGTTGCCGCTCTGGCAGATATCGACTACGGCGCGTTCATCGACCGAATTCGCAACGCCGCCGAGCCCATCTTGGAAAAAGAGCGCCGCGAAGGAGTGCAGGGACTGGTCGGAATTACGTATACCGGGATGACACCGGTGGTCTATATGGCGGAGCGGGCTCTGCTCAATGGACTGATCGAAAGCTTTGCCGGCGCGTTCGTCATGATCGCTATCGTGATGAGCATCGTATTGCGCGATGTGCGCGCCGGATTGTTGACCATGCTGCCCAACGTATTTCCCATGGCCGTCGTATTCGGCACGATGAGCTGGCTGGGCATTGCGCTGGATATTGGCACGATGATGACCGCCAGCGTGGCCATGGGCGTGTGTGTGGACGATACCGTGCACTTCTGTAACTGGTTTCGCCGCGCCACGCGGCAGGGGTTGTCGCGACGGGCGGCGGCTGTCATGGCGTACGAAAACTCGGCAGGCGCCATCTATCAGAGCACCGCCATCGTGGCGCTGGGTTTGCTGTCGTTCGCCATCAGCTCGTTCATGCCCACGCGTCGTTTCGGAATCTTGATGTTCACCCTGCTCTCTTGCGGACTGGTTGCGGATTTGGCGCTGACTCCGTCCATCCTGGCCGGACCGTTGGGGCGATTTTTCACGCGGGGCTGGGAACGCGGCAAGCGAAGCAAGGAACGCGGCGAACCAGCGCCGCCGCAACCAGCAACGGCCCCGGAATTGGTGGAACGCCACGGCTCGAAAGATCCGAGATGAGGCGGCCGGCACGGTTCTGTCGGAGCTGGCCTATTCCGCTTTCGTTCTGACTTCCGTCGGTTCGTGGCCCGGCTGCAGCCCATCGGCCATCAGCTCGACGAGCCGCTCGCGCACCGGCCGCAGGCCTTTGAGAAAGCCTTCGACATCCCGGTACTCGCGCAGCGCGTATTGCTCGGCGATCAATCCGCCCTCGGCGCGCTTTTGGTATTTGAACACGTCGAACTCGACGAACGAGCCATCCGGCGGCCAGACCACGAAGTCGACGATCACTTCGCCCGTGGTCGGATTCTGGATCACCGAGCTGGGCGACTCGGGGTACTGCTTTCTTAATTCTTCGATGAGCGCGCCGACGACGGCCTTGGGATCGTGCAAGTTGTCGTATTGGCGGACCGACGCCAGCTTGGTCCACGTCTCCAAGGTCTCGCCCTCGGGAATGTATTCCTTGAGCGTCCGTCCGGAACCTTGTTCCTGCGAGGCCAAATTGAGCACGTTGCCGTCAAATCGAACACTGTGCTCGGCCGGCGGCGCGTTCTTGTCGGCTGAGTGTGCCAGTGGGATGGAGCAGGCACAGACCGCCAATAGAGAAGCGAACGAGCGCATGGTGGCACCTTGGGACGAGGAAGAAGGGCGAAGAACGGTCAGTCAAGGAACGAACGCACTGGCCGCGAGGAATCCGCGGCGGCATAGGGCGGCATAGTCCGCAACCCAACTATAGGTCACAAGAGAGAAAAGTGAGTTCGTTCGTTCATGAGTGGCGGCATAGTCCGCAACCCAACTATAATTTCACGCAAGACGATGCGCAGGTGTACGTTCATGAGTGGCGGCATAGTCCGCAACCCAACTATAGGTCACAAGCCGTGGGCAACGGCGGTGCGTTTTGTTGGCCGAAAAAGCGCGTGCCTGGCCGACTACGTACCCAAGTGGCCGTGCTCGATTTCGCTGATTTTTTCCACGCGCCGCGCATGGCGACCGCCCTCGAATTGGGTTTTCAGCCAGATTTCGAGCATGCGGTCGATCAGTTTTTCGCCCAACATGTCGGCCGACAGGCACATCACGTTCAGGTCGTTGTGGCGGCGGCTCATTTCGGCCGTCAGGTCGTCGTGACACGGCGCCGCACGCACGCCGGGAAACTTGTTGGCGGCGATGCACATGCCGATGCCGGTACCACAGATCAAGATGCCGCGGTCCACCTCGCCGTTGGAAACCTTGCTCGCCACGTGCGACGCGATGTCCGGATAGTCGCAACTGTCACTGGTATATGCGCCGACGTCGGTCACTTCGTGCTGCAACCGCTTGAGCAACTCGATAATCTTTTCTTTGATCGTGAAGCCACGATGGTCGCTGCCGACGGCGATGCGCATGGTTGCGTGCTCCCTGCGATAGTTGGAATCGCGCTGGTTAGAGTTCGAGACGACGGACACGCTCCGCCAGTAACATTTTGATCTGTTCGGCGCTTTGTTGGTAGTATTCCAATGGGCCCCCGATCGGGTCGGCAATGTCCGATTGGTCGCTCGCCAGCACCATCGTGCGGCCGGCCGCCTCGGGCCATTGGGCCACGATCGCCTGCCGGTGCGATCGGGTCATGGTCCATATAAGATCCGCGTGCCGTACCAATTGCGTCGTCAGGGGTTGCGACTCATGGTCGGCCAGTTGCAGGCCCATACCCGACATGACTTCCACCGCTTCGGCTGCGGGCCGGGCCCCCATCATGGCCGACAATCCGGCCGACATGACCAGCACGCCGTGATCTCCCAATGCATCTTCGGGGCATTTCAGCCGGTCGGCAATCATTTTGCGACACATCACCTCGGCCATCGGACTGCGGCAGGTATTGCCCGTGCATACCAGCAGAATCATCAGGCTGGACAGCCGTTTGAGCGTTTGTTCCGAGACGACCCCGGCCCGCAGAATCTCCAGCTTTGTTGGGCCGATCTTGACCACCGTCGAGGGTTGTCCCAAGCGACTCTGGCCGTCATTGAGCACCATCTCGACCTGGTCGTCCAGCGCCGCGATGACCTGATCGGCCGTGACAGGGTCGGGCTGGCCCGCCAGGTTGGCGCTGGTCAGCACGACCGGCCCGACGAGCATGCGCAGGATATCGAGGACCAGCGGGTGGGCCGGCACGCGCAGCCCAAGCGTCTTGTTCGGTGCGATCGCCTGCTGCACGCTCGCGGGAAGCTGGAACAGCAAGCTCTCGGGATGCTGGTTTTCGCCGACAATGGTCACCGGCCCGGGCCAACATCGGCGAGCCAACCGCAGGCCAAGCGGACTGAGGCCAGGCAAGTAGTCCAACAAATCGTCGGAGCTGCGAATGGCCAGTGTCAGCGCCTTGCCGGCCGCGCGGCCTTTGACTTCCAGCAAGCGCGCCACCGCGTCGGCGCTCAAGGCACTGGCGGCCAGTCCATAGACCGTCTCGGTGGGCAGCGCCACCAGTTTTCCTTCGGCCAATGCCTGTACGGCACGATGAACCACATCGCGCGAATCATCAGCGCTGCGGATGTCAATCACAGCCGGGGGCATGAGGAAATGGTTCTTCCAACGCCGCGGAAGCGCGGCTGCGTCCATGAATCGTAGCGAGACGAGCGCCTGTCGACGCCACCGCCGGGCACTTGCGTCGCCATTGCCCCCCTGGGGCCGTCGCCATTGCCCTACCCGGTCCGTCGCCATTGCCCTACCGGGATCGGCCTCTCTACGGGCCGAACGTAATACATTACTATAGAGCTTGTTACGGAGACTGGCAAGTATCGGATATTGGGCCTGTCGCCAGAGACGTTGCCAGTCCGCGCCGCGTGAAAACCAAGCGACTGTCTGTGCTTTGTGCGAACTCCCGTCCGACGTTCGCACTGCGACACAGGCTCCGCGTCGCGGCCCTCAGACTCGGCGCGCTCCGTACGGGCTGGATCGCGCCACTGGCTGCTTGCAATCCCCCAAATCGGCTACGATAAAAGGAATCACTGGGAACGCGCACCCGGCGGCGCTCCGCACCGCGGGTGGTGACGTTGAGGAATGTCACGGCGGCATTCTTCAACGGTGTCTAGGGAGGCGGCAATCATCGTGCACGAATCTCGCATCCACCGTCGATCGATGCTCGCGCTGCTCGTCGGCACGCCCATCGTCACGGCACTGGGGGCTGCAGCGAATCGAACTCGATCGGCAGCCTCGATCTGGTATGGGGACGCCGAGGCATTTCCGACGGCCGGTTGCAAAAGCCCCGGGCGATGGCCATCGACCGCGATGATCTGCTGTACATCGTGGACATGACAGCCCGCATCCAAGTGTTCAGCGCCGATGGCGAATTCGTGCGCGGCTGGCAAACGCCGACCCATGCAAACGGCCGCCCAACCGGCATCAGTATCGACCACTCGGGAAACGTGTTGGTGCCCGACACGCACTACTTCCGCGTGTTGGTCTATTCTCCCCAGGGCGACTTGCTGGAAACCTTGGGCGGCACGTTCGGCAACGCACCGGGCGAGTTTGGACTGGTGACCGACGTGTTGGAAGACGAGGCGGGCAACTGGTATGTCTCCGAGTATGGCGAGTACGATCGCATTCAGAAGTTCTCGGGCAAGCGAGACTTCCTGCTGGAATGGGGCGGCCACGGCGCCGAACCGACGCAATTCTCGCGCCCCCAAGGAATGGCGATGGACGAAAACAGTCACATCTGGGTGGCCGACGCGTGCAATCATCGCGTGCAAGTGTTCGACACCGACGGCAACCTCGTACGTATGTGGGGCGCCTACGGTCGGCAGCCGGGACAGATGGCCTATCCCTATGGCCTGATGCTGGGCCAAGAGGGACACGTCTACGTCACCGAGTTTGGCAACAGCCGCGTGCAGAAGTTCACGCGCGAGGCCAGTCGCTCGGTTGTTGGGGAAGCGTGGGGCGCGGCGACGGCGAGTTGCTCAACCCTTGGGCGCTGGTGCAGGACAGCCGGGGGCGCATCCACGTGCTGGACACCAATAACCACCGCGTGCAACGAATCTACATGTAAACGTCCCACGCATCGACTCAGCGGGCCGCCGGGCCATCGACACCAGAGACACGTCGCGGACCAGAAAATCGCCATGCAGCTTGCTTTCGACAGTTCCTGGTATCTCCTGCTGCTGGCCGGACTGCCGTTTTTGTGGTGGACCAGCTTTCGCACCCTGGCCGCGTTTGGCCGCGTGCGCCGCGCCACGGCGATCGGCCTGCGGACCGTTGTCTATGTCCTGTTGGTGCTAGCGCTGGCCGAAACCCAATGGGTCCGCACCAGCGATCGCCTCACGGTGATGTACCTGCTCGATCAATCGCTCAGCGTTTCGCAGGCGCAGACCGACGCGATGGTGGACTATATCAATCGAGCCATCGCCACCCAGCGCGACGCTGCGCGGGCTGACCGGGCGGGTGTCATCGTTTTCGGGCGCGAAGCGGCAATCGAGATCCCGCCCGTGGACGACGACCAGAGCATGCCGCGCGTCGAGACCACGGTCGATCGCGACCATACGGACCTGTCGAGCGCCATGAAGTTGGCCCGCGCTTCGTTTCCGCACGACGCGGCCCGGCGCGTGGTGATCATTTCGGATGGCAACGAGAACACCGGCAATGCCTTGCAGCAGGCGCGGGGTCTGGCCGAGGCCGGCATCGGCGTCGATGTCATTCCGATCCGTTCGCGGGTGGTGGGCGAAGTCGCGGTCGAGAAAGTGATGATCCCCTCGGACGTGCGCCGCGGACAGCCGTTTGACCTGCGCGTCGTGCTCGAAAACTCGGCTGGCGAGGGCCAGCAACCGCAGCCGGTCGCAGGGCGCCTGACAGTCGTCCGCAAAGCCGGCGGGCGCGAGCAGGTGCTCACCGAACAGGACATCACGCTGGAGCCCGGCAAGCGGGTGTACTCGATTCGCGAAGAGGTGGATCAACCGGAGTTCTACACATACGAAGCACGGTTCGTGCCCACCGACGCCAGCGCGGACACGTTGCCGCAGAATAACCTGGCCTCGGCGTTCACGCACGTGCGCGGCAGCGGCCAGGTCCTGCTGCTGGAAGATCACGAGAATCTCGGTGAGTTTGACTTGCTGGTCAAGGCGCTACGGGACATGAACCTCGAAGTGATGTTGCGCAGCACGCGGCCCGACGAGTTGTTCAGCGATCTGGCGCAATTGCAGCCGTTTGATACGGTGCTGCTGGCCAATGTGCCGCGCGAACACTTTAGCGACGACCAGGTCGAGATGCTCGTGCGAAACACCCGCAGTATGGGCGCCGGGCTGGTGATGATCGGCGGTCCCAACAGCTTTGGCGCCGGGGGTTGGACCAATACGCCCATCGAAGAAGCCATGCCGGTCGACTTTCAAATCAAGAACGCCAAGGTGGCGCCAGTCGGCGCGCTGGCCATGTTGATGCACGCCTCGGAACTACCCGACGGCAACCACTGGCAAAAAGTGGTGGCGCGCGAGGCGCTCAAGGCACTGGGCGATCAGGATTATTGCGGCGTGGTGCACTGGGGCGTCACCGGCGAAGAATGGCTGTGGCTCGGACTGCTCCGCGTGGGGCCCAACCGGAGCAACATGCTCGCGCGCCTGGACCGCATGACGCCGGGCGATATGCCCGACTTCGAGTCCTCGTTGCAAATGGCGCTAATTGATTTTCGCCGGCTGACCAACGCGGCGGTCAAGCACATGATCATCATCAGCGACGGCGATCCCGCGCCGCCCAACTATGGTCCGGGCGGGGCCATTCCGGCACTGATCAAGATCGGCGTCAAGATTACGACCGTGGCCATCGGCACGCACGGCCCGGCCGGCAGCACGCCGTTGCAGACCATCGCCAACCGGACCGGCGGCAAGTATTACGTGGTCACCAGCGCCAAGGCGTTGCCGCGCATCTATCAGAAGGAAGCCCGCCGCGTGGCCCGGCCGCTGGTCTTCGAGCGCGAGAGCGGCTTTTCTCCCCAGCTCACGCAGCAGCACGAAATGGTGCAAGGCATCGAGAATCCGCTGCCGCCCATCACAGGCTTCGTGCTCACCACGCCGAAGTCCAACCCGCTGGTCGAAATCTCGGCGGTTTCGCCGCTACCCACGGGAAACGACGTCAACCCGATCTTGGCCAGTTGGACCTATGGGCTGGGCAAGGCCGTGGCGCTGACGACCGACGCCGGGGCACGCTGGGACGCGAGTTGGGTCGACTGGCCCAACTACGATCAGTTCATGAGCCAGATCGTACGCTGGTCGATGCGCCCCACGGACGAGAACGGCAAGTTTTCCATCAACACCGATGTCGTGGACGGCAAGGTGAAGGTGGTGGTCACCGCGTTGGATCAGAACGACGAGTTCTTGAACTTTCTCAACCTGGACTCGATGGTCGTCGGGCCGGACCTGAAGCCCATCGATCTGGACATACGGCAAATTGCCCCGGGGCGCTACGTGGGCGAGTTTGACGCCAAGGGGAGCGGCAGCTATTTGATGATGGTCAGCCCCGGGCCCGGCCGGGCGCCCATTCGCACGGGCGTTTCGATTCCGTACTCCGACGAGTTTCGCGACCGCGACACCAACCTGGCGTTGCTGGAGACCATGGCCCGGGCGACGCCCCAGGGCGGTCAGCCGGGACGCGTGCTCGACGCGCCGACGGGACTCTCGCCGGAAGAGCGCGTCGACAAGCTGCTCGAAACCAGCACCTTTCGCCACGACCTGGCCAAGGCCACCAGCAGCCAGGCCGTCTGGCCGCTGCTGCTATTTGTTTGCGCGTGCCTGTTCGTAGGCGACGTGTTCGTGCGCCGCGTCACGATCAGCTTCGAGTGGCTGACGCCCCATCTGCGCCGCATCACGGACCGGCTGTTGGGCCGCGATGGCCGGCCCGACGTCACCGCCACCATGGACCGATTGCGCTCGCAAAAGGCCGCGGTCACCGGCCAATTGGAGCAGAAGCGGGCCAGCTTGCGATTCGAACCAGAGCCCGAGGCCAAGGGAGACTTGGCGTCGCTCGAAGAAAAAGGCGCGTTGTCGACATCGCCGTCCACGAAAGACAAACCCAAATCGTCGCTCGCCGCCGAGCGCGAGGAAGACAGCTATACCGAACGACTGCTGAAGGCCAAGAAGAAGGCGCAAGGGCCGCGCAAGAAGAACGATCCGCCTGGTGGATCAAAACCAAACACGTAGTTGCGCCCCGCGGCGAGCACTACTCGCGAAGCACTGACATGCGAACTCGTTTTTAGAAATCAGACCGCCAACTAGAAGACTCCGAGGGAATTCACTCATGAGCCTGGCCGAAACGCTGGAAAAAAAGGCCGAACAATTCGTCGCCCGCTATGGCGCGGTGCGCGAAGAGATCGGCCGCGTCATCGTCGGACACCATGACATCGTGCACGGGATTCTGACGTGCCTGTTCGTGGGCGGGCATTGCTTGCTCGAAGGCGTGCCCGGCCTGGGCAAGACGCTGCTCGTGCGCACGCTCGCCAAGACGCTCGATCTCGATTTCTCCCGCATCCAGTTCACTCCGGATTTGATGCCGGCCGACATCCTGGGCACCAACATGGTGATGGAGTCGCCCGACGGCAAGCGGTTCTTTGAGTTCCAACGCGGGCCGCTCTTCACGCAGATCTGCCTGGCCGACGAAATCAATCGCGCGACGCCCAAGACCCAGTCGGCCATGCTCGAAACCATGCAAGAGGGATCGGTCAGCGTTGGCGGCCATGTCCATGAACTGAAGAAGCCGTTCTTCGTGATGGCCACCCAGAACCCGATCGAACAGGAAGGCACCTATCCGCTGCCCGAAGCGCAGCTCGACCGCTTCTTTTTCAAGTTGGTCGTGGGCTATTCGGGCCGCGAAGAATTGGGCGCGATCGTCGATCGCACCACGCGCAGCGAGAAGATCGAAGCCCGCAAGGTGATGGACGGGGCCGAGATTCTCGAGTGGCAGCAACTCGTGCGCGAAGTGATTCTGGCGCCCCACGTACAGGATTACATCGTGCGATTGATCCTGGCGACGCATCCCGGCGGTCCGCTGGCGCTGGGAGCAACGAACAAGTTTCTGCGCTGGGGAGCAAGTCCGCGCGCGGCGCAAGCACTCGCCTTGGCGTCCAAAGTGCGGGCATTGCTCGAAGGGCGCTACAACGTGAGCTTCGAGGACGTGCGGCGGGTGTACCTGCCGGCGCTACGGCACCGCGTGATTCTCAACTTCGAGGCCCAGGCCGAAGAGATGGAGACCGATCAGGTCTTGCTCGAGATCCTGGAGAAGTTGCCCGAGAAGGCCTCCGACTGATTCCGCCGCGCAAACGAAACGTCACGAAATTCGCCATGTCAAACGCCACCGATAGCGACGCGCTGCTGAGCGCCGAGTTCCTTGCGCAACTGGAGCGCTTGGAGCTTGTGACCCGCAAGATCTTCCGGGGCCGCATGAAGGGAGAGCGCCGCAGCCCGCGCAAGGGCCAAAGCGTCGAGTTCGCCGACTTTCGCAATTACGTGCCGGGCGACGATCTGCGATTTATCGACTGGAACACCTATGCGCGGCTCGATCGGTTGTTTCTCAAGATCTTCTTTGAGGAAGAGGATTTGCACTTCTATGCGCTCATCGACGCCAGTGGGTCGATGAGCTTTGGCTCGCCCAGCAAACTGCGCTATGCCCAGCAATTGGCCGCGGCGCTGGGCTTCGTGGGCTTGATCCGCGGCGACCGTGTGCGCGTCGAGACGCTGGGCCAGGGCCCCGTGCGAGGCACGTCGTATCGAGGGCGAAAGAGCATTTGGCGCATGCAGCAAGAGCTGCTCACTATCGAGCCCAATCAAACGATCTCGTTGTCTCAGGGCGTGAAGGACTTTTGCATTCGCAATCCGGGCAAGGGCATCGTCGTGCTGATCAGCGACTTGATGGACAAAGAGGGCTACGAAACGGCGCTCAAGTACCTGCTCTCGCGAGACATGGACATTTATGTCATCCAGGTGCTCTCTGCCGAAGAGCTCGAACCGGATATCAAGGGTGATCTGCGGCTGGTCGACTGCGAAGACGACGACGTGGCCGAGATTACCGCCAGTGCGCCGTTGTTGAAGCGCTATCAAACGACATTGGCCGCCTTCGTGGAAGGCGCACGTGAATTCTGCTCGCGTCGCGGCATGAACTATCTGCTGGCCAAGAACCAGGTGCCCGTCGAGCAGCTCATATCCGGTTACTTGCGCCGGCGGGGGTTGGTGCGCTGATGTCGCTCATCAACATGCTCTCCGCCTGGCAGTGGCTGGTGGTCGCGGCCATACCCGCGGTCATCGTGCTGTTGTACTTTCTCAAGCTCAAACGGCAGCCGCTGGAAGTGCCCAGTACGTACCTGTGGCACAAGTCGATCGAAGATCTGCACGTCAACAGCATTTGGCAGCGTCTGCGCAAGAGCATTCTCCTGCTGCTGCAACTGTTGTTTGTTGCCATCTTGATTCTGGCGCTGGTGCGTCCCGGCTGGCGCGGCACGCAGTTGACGGGGCACCGCTTCATTTTCCTGATCGACAACTCGGCCAGCATGAGCTCGACGGACGTGCAGCCGACCCGTTTGCAGGAGGCCAAGCGGCGCGTGACCGACCTGATCGAGCAGATGGCCTCAGGCGACGTGGCCATGATCGTCAGCTTCTCCGACGCGGCCCGCAACGTGGTGGAGTTTACCGACAGCCGCCGGCAACTGTTGCGGGGCGTCGAGTCCATCAAGCCCACCAATCGCCGGACCTCGGTGGGCGAAGCGTTGCGGCTGGCGGCAGGCCTGGCGAATCCTGGTCGGGCGGCCTTTGAAATCAGCGACACCCAAGTTGCCGAGCCGAAGCCGGCCACGGTCTACATCTTCAGCGATGGCAAGTTTCCCAGCGTGGAGGGTTTTTCCCTGGGCAACCTGGAGCCAAAATTCGTGCCGATCGGCAAGGGCGATGCGCCCAACGTCGGCATCACGGCCTTCAGCACGCGGCGGCGCGACGATCGGCCCGAACAACTCCAAGCATTTGCCCGGCTGGAGAACGTGGGCGACGCGGCCGTCAATGCCCAGGTTGAACTCTACCGAGACGGGACGCTGGTCGACGCCGACCAAATCGAGCTCGAAGCCGGCAAGTCGGGCGGCGTCGTGTTCGAGCTAGGCGACCTGCAAGAGGGTGTACTGCGACTGCAAACGTCTTCCGGCGGCGCATTGCCGGTCGACGACCAGGCTTGGGCTGTGATCGATCCGCCCGCGCGCGCAAAATGCTGTTGATCACGCCGGGCAACGACGCGTTGGAACTGGCGTTTTCGACCGAGAGCGCCGCCGAACTGGCCGAAGTCGACATTGTCAGCCCCGCGTTTCTCGAAACGCCCGAGTACAAACAGCGTGCGAACGAGGGATACTACGCATTGATCGTCTACGATCAGTGTCAGCCGCCCGCATTGCCGCAGGCCGATACGCTGTTCGTCGGCAGATTGCCGCCGGGCGACTCGTGGAAGTGGAGCGATCTGGTCGACGCGCCGCAGATCATCGACGTCGATACGGCACATCCGCTGATGCAACTGATCGACCTGGGAGACGTGAAGTTCGCCGAGGGACGAGTGCTCACGGTGCCGCAAGGGGGCACCGTGCTCGTCGATAGTCACGCTGGACCGCTGTTTGCAATTGCCCCGCGGCGCCTACGAAGATGCGGTTTTGGCCGCCGACATCGTCGGAGTCGACGAAGAGGGGCAGCGTTTTGCCAACACCGATTGGCCCTTGCGCCTGAGCTTTCCGGTGTTCGTGATGAACGCGCTGCGCGATTTCGGCGGCGCTAGCTCGGCCGGTGCAGCGGCCAACGTCGAGCCCGGACAAAGCGTCACGTTGCGCAGCGGCGAATCGGCCCCGACCCTGGAAGTGCACACTCCCTCGGGCGAGGTTGTATCGCTTTCGCGAAACGTCCGACGCCTTCAGTTTCAGCGGCACCGACGGCTTGGGCGTGTATGAAATCGCCGAGCCGAAGCAACCCGTCCGCCGTTTCGCCGTCAACCTTTTCGATAGCGACGAGACGCACATCGGCAGCCGCGACGATGTGCGGATCGGCTACGTCGAGGTTGAGGGAGAGGCAACTTGGGAGGGTGCCCGCCGCGAGTTGTGGAAGGTGCTCTTGCTCGTGGCACTAGGCGTCTTGTGCCTGGAGTGGTATATCTACAATCGCCGGGTGTACCTGTAGCGATGCCGCAATGGCGCTTGCTGGGGCCGACAGCCGGGCTTGGCCGGCGAAAATCGTTTGGCCGAAGCGCATGGGCAGGTCCCACGGGGCCTTCGAACACCGGAATTGTCAGGAGTACACATGGTCCGCAAGGTGCTGTTACCGCGGAGGAAGCACCCCAAGCAACGTACCCGCGACCGCAAGAAGTCGTTGCTGAAGCTCGTCGAAAACGATTTCATCAGCCGCGTCAGTTATCAGGAATATCGCGACAAGGTGCGCGACGTATACGGCGGACCGCAAGGAGCATTGCTCTCCACCGCCAGCCTGTTGTCGCTGCACATACACTTGGGCGACCGGCTGCTGCGCGAACGCAAATTCGATCTGCGGGCGCCAAGAGCATTCTGGACATCGGCAGCGGCGCCGGACAAATCGCCAAGCACCTGTTGCGCTATTCCGACCGGGATGCACGCATCACTTGCTGCGATCTGTCGCCCGAGATGTTGCGGCGCTCGCGCAACCGGTTGAAGAGTTCGGCGCCCAGCCACGTGGCGGCCGATTTGTGCCATCTGCCGTTTGCCGATCGAAGTTTCGACTGTGTCACGTGCGGCTATGTGCTGGAGCATCTTCCCGAAGCGCGTCCGGGACTGGCGGAACTGGCGCGTGTCATGCAGTCCGGCGGACGGTTGCTTTTGTTGACCACCGAAGATAGTTTTTCCGGCGCATGGACTAGCCGTCTTTGGTACTGTCGCACGTACAATCGTCAGGAGCTGCGCCACACGTGCGAAGACCTGGGGCTCGTTTGGAAAAACGAAATCTGGTTCACGCGAATGCACAAGTTGCTACGCGCCGGGGGCATTTGCGTCGAGCTCCAAAAGCAGTAAGCGCCGGTCGCGCCGACCGCGCGCCGTGCTGCATCTAACCCCGCAACACCAATCGTGTCATCTCGGGCGGGCAGCCGATTCGCAGCGGAAAGAGACTGGCCGTGCCGCGGCTAACGTGCATCAGCGTCGGGGCCTGATAGAAGAATCCCGCGGCATATTTCGTCCCGTGCCAACTCGGACACACCACGGGCCCGATCAGCGGAAAGCGAATCTGTCCGCCGTGCGTGTGGCCGGCCAGCATCAAGTCGAATTGTCGGGAGCGCGCCCAGGCAAACCGATCGGGCGTGTGCGCCAGCAGAATTCGCACGGGTGCTCGCCCATCGCGCGGCGCCGCGGGCAAGAGAGCTTCTCCCGGGAACCATGGCCGCTCGTCGCCCGCCAGCAGCAACGGCACTCCCTCGACTATCATGGCCCGCCCGCCCAAGTCGGTGAACCCTGCTTGCCGCAACGCGGCGCGCAGCCGCGGCACGTCGCCGGTGCGCAGGTCGTGGTTGCCCAGGATGAAGAACTTTCCCAGCCGTGCTTGCACGGGGCCGAACAACTCGGGTATCGCGTCGATGCAGGCGGCTTTGTCGCACACATCGCCGGTGAGCGCCAGGATGTCGACCGGCCATTGGTTGGTCGTGCGCACGATCTCGCGATAGTAGCCATGGTCAAAGCGGCCGCTTAGGTGCAGGTCGGACCAGTGCACGATCGACAGCCCCGCCAGTTCGTCCGGCAGCGAGGGCAACTCGATCGTCGCCTCGCTAACTTGCAATTGGCACACTTGGTTGCCGGGCACGAGACCGAACAGCCTGCGCGCGGACCGCGGGCCGGCGATGCGCCGAGCCGTGCGACCAGATCGATCGATTGCTGGGAATCGACTTGCGCCGACGGAGGAGGGTTTCGCGCCAAGCGTCGCACGCTCACCCAATTCGCCAGATGCACGACCCCAAACACGGCGCAGAACCCCAGATACAAGGTGCGTGGATTCAACCCCCACGCCCAGGCCGTCGTCGATGGCCAGCCAAACTGAAATAGCTGCCACGCTGCCCAGGCGAACGGCGCCAGCAAAAAAGTGAAGAACAACAGGTCGACAAGCTTGGTCAGCGGGCGCGGAAAGCCCAGGCCGTGCCAGCGATTGTCGATGGCAATCCAGAGGGCGGCGTGACCGAATGCCGCCAATGCCAGAAACATGAGTGTCACGGCCAGCATGGGTCCTTGCGCGCCGTACGCAACGCCGCAGTGAGAATGGCCCACCGCGGATCGCACCGGGCGGACGGCGGGAAGATCAGGGATGATGGATGGCTTCGGCCGGCTTGTCGCTGCCGTCGGCTTCTTGCTCGGCCGCGGGACGCACGATGCGCTGCACGGTATCGAGCAATTGATCCAGTCGGAACGGCTTGCACAGCTCGCCGTACAGCGGCAGGCGGGCCTGTCGGGCCTTGACGATCGAATGCCCCGGATCGTAGCCGAAGCCCGTCATCAGCACCAGGGGAACCGGATCCATGATCTCCTGCAACTTCAGCAGCAGTTCGTATCCGGTCATGTCGGGCAAGCGGATATCGACGATGATCACGTCGTAGTTGCCTTCTAGCGCCATATTGCGCACCATCGACAGCGCTTCGCCGCCGTCGTGCGCCGTTTCGACGATGCAGCCGTAACGCTCGAGCAGGTTGTGAGCCGCGCTGCGGACCGTTTCATCGGCATCGGCCACCAGAATCCGTTTGTTCCGCAACTCGGGCCGGCCGTCGGATTGTTCGTCGTAGGGATGGGCGGTTGCCGGGGCCATTTTCTGGCCGACACGGTGGATCAATTGTTTGATATCGCGGGCTTTTCGCAAAATCGACTGCAACCGCTCGGTCACTTCCGGCTCGTGGCCGATGTAGCGCTCCATCACATTCACCGCGTCGTTGAGGATCACGTCCACCGGCAGCGCCACGGCGCTATGAATGGCCTCGACGCTCTCGGCCGCGGTGGTGGCCTTTTCGGCCCGCAACAGCTCCAAGGTATTGAGCGCCACGGCGACGTCGCGCGTGAAAATCTCGAGGAACTGCAGGTCGCTTTCGGTAAAGGCCCGCAACTCCGGGCTTTCGACGTTGAACGTGCCAATCACCTCGTCGTGCAAGACCAGTGGCACGGTCAACGAGCTCTTGGCGCCGCGACATCCCTCGATATAGAGCGGATCGGCGGTCGTGTCCTCGCACAAGTAACTCTTGCCGGTGGAGGCGACGAAGCCGGTGACGCCATTGTTTTGCGGACGGGCGAACAGGTCGCGGCCGGCCGCTTCCGGCACCAGGCCCACGGCCAACAACGACTCCAGCTTGCCCGTGCGGCCATCCAGCAAGCGAATCTCGACGACGTCGAAGTTGAGCAAATCCTTGGTGAAGTGCAGGATGTTCTTTTTGAGTAGTTCGATCCGCTCTTCGACCGACATCACGGCCAATTCGTCGGGCATCAGGTCGGCCAACTCGATTCCGGCCTGGTGAATGGCGGCCAGCTTCTGCTGCTGCAACATCTCGTTCGTCACTTCACGAACGGTGACGATCAAGTGCTGCGGCTGCGATGCCGGCGTATTCTCATCGAACAGCGGCGCCACGTGCACGTGGAAGTAACGGTTGTCGCCGGAGCGCAACGTCGACGTGCTGGGCCGGCACGTGGCCAGCGCCGTGTGGAATGGACAGAAGTCGGGTCCCAGGATCTCCGGGCTGCCCAACAACGTGTAGAAGTTCATGCCGACGACCGAGTCGCGCTTCGTCCACTCGCGCAATCGACCGTTGCCCCAGATGATGGTGTTCTCGGCGTCCAAGACGACAATGCCGTCGGGCATCCCTTCCAGGATGCGCTCGTTTTCCAGCAGCTTGCCGATTTGAAATGCGTCGCCCAGATGATCCGAGGTGACGAACAGCCCGGCGTACGAATCGCGAGCCAGCCGGCTCAATGCCCGCAGGGGATTGGCCGATTCGACCACCTCGTACGTCTGACGCAATTGATCGAGCAACTCCTGTCCGCGCGAGTTGGCATCGCCGACGAAGAGAAGCTTGGGTTTTGCCGACAAAATCGGATACTCCAGCCGATGCAGATTCCGTAGTTATTATAGGTCTGCGGCAATGCCTGAACAACCGCTGAGGCCGCCACGCACCCCTATCTTGTTTGATCGGAAGAGCCACCGCGACGATTCACCTCGATGTCGGCAGTTCGAGGTTTTTGTGAACCAGGGGGGCTGCGGTTCACGCCATATTCGTCACGTCTGACAGGCCGGCACGGGGCGTTTGACGCCGACATCCAGATGCCCCGTCGCGGCGCATGCCTCGACCTGGACGTTTATCGACGACGCGCAATCGCCGCCGGAAACCGGAAATTGGTCCCGCCCGCTTGCAAGTCCCCGAACGCAGCGGCCCGGGGGCCCGGCGTAGCGCCTCGACGGCGTTTTCGTTGCTAGCGGCATAGGTCGACCCGCTCAGTGGTCTCGCGGTTCGCCCAGCACGGATCCTACTTCAGTCGTTACACTCGGCACGTCGATGATTTCTTGCGGAATGATTCGAGTCGACTGCGCTTGCCCAAATTTGCGCTTGCCCAGATTGTGGAGAGACAAAGAATGTTGCGCGCCTTCTTTTTGGCTATTGGCCTGTCCGCCTTCATCCTGGGACTCGAATGCCTGGTGATCGACAAGGCGGTGCTGGTTCCCCAAGGAGGTTCCGCGGCGTCGTCGATGGTGCAGGAAGTCGCGCCGAAGGTGCGTGAAATCACGCCGCCGGATTGGGCTCCGTGGAGCTTGTTGTCCGGAGGCGCCGTGGTGATGCTGTATTCGTTCACGCTGCCGGCGAAGCTGCGCGGCTAACAGGCTGTTGACCGATGCCCTCGTGGCGTTCTTCAACGTCGCCATGCGACGTCGCGGCCGGTCGAATTCTTCAACGGGCTTGGCCCGCTTGCCGCGCTATTCTTGCACGGCCACGCCGTTGTCGAAGTGCCGCACGACCGGCGGAGCGTCGTCTTGCGTCCACTCCGTCCATTCGCCGTGACGGCGGCCGTTCAGAAAGTTTTGAATCGCCCACGGCCGGCCGTCTTCGTACCAGAAGCGAACCTCGCCCTCGGGCCGATCGTGCAGGTACTGGCCCGTGCCCCGCAGTTGGCCGTTGGCATACCATTCGTTCCAGGATCCTTCGCGCAGGTCGTTCTGGCAGGTGGCTTCGAGTCGCTTCTGTCCGGACGGGTGCCAGAATACTTGCGCTCCGTGTTTTCTGCCGCGGTCGTAGAACTGCTCGCTGACTTTGGTCTGGTCGTCATTCCACTCGTCCCAGCGACCGTGCTTCTGGCCGTCGGCGTACTCGCCCTCGAGCTGGGGCATGCCGTTGGCATGAAAGCTGTAGAACTTGCCGTTGAGTTGTCCGTTGTGAAACGTAGCAATCAGCTTTTCCTGGCCGTCGGGATACCATTCGGTCACGGGGCCGTCGCGTTTGCTGTCGACGTAGTTGACTTCGATGCGTTTCTGGCCGTTTCCGAACCAGCGTGTCGACAGCCCCTGCCGCTGGCCAAGTCGATAGTGCTCTTGTAGTCTGAGCTGCCCGTCGGGGAACCATTCGGAGAGTTCGCCGTCGATGCGGCCCTGGTCAAAGTTGGCCTCGCGTGATTTTTGCGTATCGGAATACCAATGAGACTGCGCCCCGTGACGGATGCCGGTCTTGTAGGTGGTTTCGAGGTATTTTCTTCCATCCGGCAGATAGCGGATTTCGACGCCGTCCTGCAACCCATTGCGATAGTGGCCCTCGCCGGATTTGGCGCCGGAGGAGTGCCAGCGGATCCAGGGTCCGTCCTTGGCTCCCTGGACGAACGTGACTTCTTCGGCCGGCTTGCCGTTGAAGTGGAAGCGGGACCGCTTACCGTGATTGACCGTCTGCCCGTTGTCCTTGACATAAACTTCGGCCCGTTCGCGAACGTTGCCGTTGGGAAACGTCTTTTCCACGACTTCGGTCGTCGGGTCGGCCGCAGCCGCCAACAGGATCATCACGATGCACGCTGGCCAGCCCATGAGAATTGCAGGCGTCCTCAAATGATCGCGGAAATGGATGCCGACTCGAACGGCGGCAACGCTTCGATTCAACCCGCCGCTTGGGGCGTTGCCAAGCTCGCATGCGCGGACCGATTAGCGACCACGACGGCACAACGAGTCGATTTCGAAAAACAATTTACCACGTCGTGTTCATCGTGCCGTCGTGGTTCATTGATTGGGCTCGAACGCACGCACGTCGCCCCGAACACGCTTCGACCGGGCATCGATTGCCCTGTCTCTAGTGTACACCACGCGAAAAGCCAGGCAAAACACGCACGGCCCGTAGCTGGATTCGCCAGAATTCAGGCGCCACCGTGCAACCCTGGCTGCCGCCGCGCGGCTACTGTCCTTCGCGCAGCGTATCGAAGTACTTCTTGGCGTGGTCGCGATAGTCGTGCGGCAGGCGTTGTCCGCTGAGGGCTTCGGCCGATTGCTGAAGGGCGCTGGAGAATTGCGATTTGATCTCTTCCTGCACCTGGCCTTTGCGGTTCGGTCCGTCGGCCGTGCCGGTGACGACCATGGCGCCTTTGCGGACATTCTGCTTGACTTGCGTGTCGTAGCTGCCCGTGTTGTTGCGCTGTTCTTCGCGGTCGCCCGCGCCCTGCCCCTGCCCGCGGGCGTTGTCCGAGCGCGAGAAGCGGTCGCTAAAGTTCATGCCGCCCCCCTGGCAAAAGGCGCAGCCCTCGCCGTCGCATTCCTGGCAGGCCATCGAGTTCTTGGCGTCGGCGAACTCGGCCAGCGCGTCGTCCAGCATTTCCAACTCTTCCGACTCGCTCTGCATGCCGGCGATTTGGTCGCTGAGCTGGTTCAGTGCGTCGGCTGCCTGCTGGCTATTTCCCTTGTTGAGGGATTCGGCCGCCGTCTTGAGCTGCTGGGCCATCTGGCTCATTTGCTCGGATTGCGACGATTTCTTCTTCAGCTTGTCGAGCTGCTGCTGCAGTTTGTCGGCCTGGGCCAGGTTGCCTTGCTTGCGGGCCTGCTCGATTTGCTCTTTGAGTTCGCGCTCCGCCTGCTTCTGGGCGTCGGCGGCTTTGCGCAGCGTTTCCTCGAGCTCGGCGAGTTGCTTGGCCAGTTTTTCGCGATCTTTCTCGTCCAACTTGTTGTTGGCCAGCTTCTCCTTGAGCTTGTCGAGCTCCTTCATGGCCTTGCTCAAGTCGCCCGTCTTCAGCGCCGAGCCAAATTCCTTGGCCGGCCCGGCCTGCAGGTTCTTCAAGTGCGCCAACTGCTGTTTCAACTCGTCGGAACCGGCGACTTGCTGCCGCCGCTTCTCGGCGTCTTTCACCAACTCGTTCAGCGCGACCAGCGTCTTCTTGCGATCGGCGTCCGGCTTGTCTCCCAACTCCTTGGCCCGGGCTTCCAACTGCTTGAGCAGCGCGTCGGCCTCTTCCAGCCCTGCCTCGGAGGCTTGCTTGCGTTTCTCTTCCAGCTTCTTGGCCAGTATTTCGGTGGATTTCTTGACGTTCACCGCGTCGGCCGGTTTGGTGGCGGCGGGCGCCTGCGGCTGGCGGCCGTCGATGCCCAATGCCAGGATGAACGCCAGCACGGCCGGCGCCAGCGGCAGCCAGGCGCGGCGATCCAACCGCAGGCCGAACCGCTGGCGCACGTCGACGTCCTTCAGCCGGCGGGCCGCGTCATTGGCCAAGGCCTGGCCGACTTCCGAATCCAACTCCGCCGGCGAGAGCGCCAACGTGCTGGAGATGCGTTCCTTCAGCGCGAAGCGGCGATCGATTTCCACCGCGGCATCCAACGCCTCGCGGCCAGAGAGCCACGTCCAAACCATCGCGGCCAGCGTTCCGCCGACCAGCGCCGTGCCCACGCATGCCAGGGCCCAAGAGATCGCATCGGCCAGCGGCCAGATCTTGCCAATGCCGATCGCCACCACGGCCAGCAACAGCGCCGCGAACCAGCACCAGGTCAATCGTCCGATGAACGATTGCAGAATCAATCGACGCCGCGCGCTACGGACTTGTTTGTGCAAATGATCCACGGCTCGTCCTCCCAGCCTGGTGTTCCAGCCTATGCACGACCCCGCCGGTATTATAGGGCCAGGCCACCTGATCCTGCTACAGATTTCCGGCAAGAAATGGGCCCAAAGGCGCGTTGGCCGCTGGACGTTTCGGATGGACAAAGCATTGCGGGGCCACATCGGGCCCGTGCGTTCAATTCGCGGCGGGATGATCTGTATAGCCCGCGCGAGCTGTTCGCAAGGGCCAAAGGCCCGATCGATACCAGCCTGGGCCAGCGGCCCAGATGGATTGAGCCGCCACGATGATGGAAAGGGCCAACGGCCCGCCCTATCGGGTTGGGCACCGCTAGCCCGGATTATTGTCCTTGCGATGGGTCTAAAACCCTCGCCTTCAGGCGAAACCTTTAGGTTCTTCGTTTGCTAGAATTTGGGGATGGAAAAGTACCGCACGAGTTCGCATAGCCGTTTCGACCTGAAGTACCATTTTGTGTGGATCACCAAGTATCGGAAGCCCATTTTGGCCGATGCGGTCGGAATGCGGCTGCGGGAACTGGTGCGAGAAGTGTGTAGAACCAACGAAATCGAGATTTTGGAGGGCTCGGTGTCTCGCGACCATGTGCATGTGCTGCTGTCCTGTCCGCCGAATCTGTCGCCAAGCAAGGTCATGCAGTACATCAAGGGCAAAAGCTCGCGGAAGTTGCTGATGGAGTTCAAGCATCTGCAAAAAGAGTTCTGGGGTCGGCATTTGTGGGCCCGCGGCTACTTTGTGGCATCCAGCGGCAACGTGACTGACGAGGTGATCCAAGAATATATCCGCCAACAACAAGGCACTGAGCCTGACGATGGCGGCGACAATTTCCGCATTACCAAATCGTGAGCGCAGGACTTCAGTCCGTAGCCACGATTCTCCTCGAACCTACCGGCTTCAGCCGGTAGTAGTTCAGTCACGGCAGCACACCAAGTGCGACGCGCAAGCGAGGGCGAAATACCGATTTACCGTCGAAGCGCGCGTCGGGTTGGTGTGGAACGCCGTGTCGATGTATTCCTGGGCCGCGAACAATCCGCGCTAACGCCGAATTCAGCATGAACGATTCGTTGCGGGGCTGGACGGGTTTGATCGATCGGGCCGTTGGCCCTCATTTGCGCGGAGGTTTCCGACGTTCCGCAGGCCCCCGACTCGTGTGTAACAACGAGGCCGTCAGCTCAGGCTGGTATGGGTCGGGCCGTTGGCCCTCATTTACGCGGAGGTTTCCGACGTTTCGCCGGCCAACGACTTGGGTGGTTCAGCCCCGGGCTCCGCCTGGGGACGCTGCACCGATCCGCCCACCGCCAAAGTTCACGCGTTTCAGACTGGAATTTGTGACAAATCCTGACACAATGAACATTTGAAGCCTGGGCAGCGGGCAACAAGGGGCATTCACTTCTGCTGGCTCAAAAAGGAACTCTCCCATGAAACGGCGCATCGATTCCGTCCTGCTGCGCACGCATGAATCCGTCCTGCCGCGCCCGCACCGGTCCGCCGGTCGGCCACCTCGCGGCTTCACATTAGTGGAGCTACTGGTGGTGATCGCGATCATTGGCATGCTGATGGCGCTGTTGATTCCGGCGGTGCAAATGGCCCGCGAATCCGCCCGCCGCGCCACCTGCATGAACAATCAAAAGCAAATCGGTCTGGCCATCATGAATTTCGCCACGGCCCGCGATCGCTTGCCGTCCGGGTTTAGCCCGCATCCGGTGTCGACGCCGGCTAGTTACGCGTGCATGAGCTGGGTCGTGCCCATGCTGCCATATCTCGAGCAAAAGCCATTGTATGACCGTATTCAAACAAACATCTTGACTATTTCAAAACCTGGGTTGCTTAGCACCAACCTGACGTTGAACGTGCTGAACTGCCCGAGCCGCACGATTCCCAATCATCTTGGAGTTCCCATGTATATGGGAATTCCGCAACCGCCTGCTCCACTGGCGTACGTTGTCAATGCTGGCATGTCGGACAACTATACGCCAAACGTCTCTCAGGGTGGCCAACTAGACTTCCAGGCTAATGGTGTGTTTTTCGATCACTACTCCATTACTTATCCGGGCAACAAGGGGCCGAAAATTACGACAGATTTGTCTTACATCAACGATCACGACGGTACGTCGTCAACGATCTTGTTTTCAGAGAACATTGACGCGTGTGATTGGATTGGTCCGAACGCGCTGACACCTTTTAACATGGCTTACTTGGGACAGACTTGGGGGCAAGGAATCGTTTGGAGAATGAATAAATTGGATACGTCGGCGCCTCTCATTTATCCAGATTATCCGTTTCTTCTGAATAAGGATCTGAATGCGCTTAGACAGGCGTATAACAACCCGTCGCTGCCTCTGAGCGACCAGTATACCGCAAAACCCTCCAGTGCTCATCCAGGAGTTTTCCTCACGACGATGGTGGATGGGCATACGCTGGCGTTAAGCGGAGACATCGACTATCGCGTCTATGTCATGATCATGGCTCCTTGGAACAGCGCCTCGGAAAGCCGAGGTCCAAACCTGCCTACGCCTTACCCCAGCAATCGCGTTCCATATCCGCTGACTTGGTTCGACGGAACTGGAAACCTTCGCGCTGTCAGTGAGAGCGACCTGACAAAATAGCAATGGCAAATCCGCAGTCGCCGCTATTGAGAAACAAAAACAGCCAGCCCCGAATGGCACTTCCTGAATCGGCAAGTGGTTGTGGCGTATTGATATAGGCGCAAAGGCCGTCCGTGCGTAGATGAGGGTTATCGACACTCTCACAATCAGGCACGGAGGCCTTTGCGATGTGGAAGTCTATAGCAGGTTGGGTTTCAGACCAAGTGCGATCGGAACGAGACAAGTTGCAAGCCGCCGGCGGGCTGCCGTTTTCCGAACTGTTGCCAGCGTCGTATGTCCAGCGTGTGCTCGACGACGAGCACGTCGAGTGGCGTGAATGCGTGTATTCCCCACTGGTGACGCTGTGGACGTTTCTCTCGCAGACGTTGTGCGTGGATCACTCGTGCCGGCAAGCCGTCGCGCGGCTGCGCGCGTTTTTGACCGCCGACGGCCAGCAACCCTGCACGCGCCCAGACGGGACCCTACTGTAAGGCGCGGCAGAAGCTGCCGGAGAACGTCTGTGCCCGCCTGGCACGCGACGCGGGCCAAGCTCTGCACGAGCGTGTCAGCGACTGCGGGCTGCTAAACGGCCGGCCCGTGAAATTGGTCGACGGCACGACGGTGAGCATGCCGGATACGGCCGCCAACCAGGCCGAGTATCCGCAGTCGCGCTCGCAGAAACCGGGATTGGGATTTCCCATCGCGCGGGTGGTGGCGCTGTTGTCGCTGGCCAGCGGCGCGGCACTGGACCTGGCGATGGGCCGTTACACCGGCAAGAACACGGGCGAAACGGCCCTGTTCCGCCAGTTGTGGCGCAGCCTGTTTCCCGGCGACGTGGTGGTGGGAGATCGGTACTTTGCGTCCTATTGGGACCTGGCCCTGCTGGCGATATGTGGCGTGGACAGCGTGTATCGACAACATCAACTGCGTTTGAGCAAGCGCTTGCGCGTCCGCCGGCTGGGCTCGGGCGATTGGCTGCTGCGGCTGCCCAAACCGCAGCGGCCGTCGTGGATGGATCACGACACTTACCGCAACATTCCCCAGGAGCTCCTGGTGCGTGAGGTGTCGTTCCGTGTGCGGGTTCGCGGCTGGCGCGTGCGCGAGCTGACGTTGGTGACGACGTTGTGCGATGCGGAAGTCTATTCGCTGGACGAACTGGCGCGCGTGTATCACGCGCGCTGGCAGGCCGAAGTGGACTTGCGTTCGATCAAGATCACGATGCAAATGGACGTACTGCGTTGCAAGACGCCCGACATGGTGCGCAAGGAAATCTGGCTGCACCTGTTGGCCTACAACCTGATCCGCACCGTGATGGCCGAGGCCGCGGAGCACGCGAATATGCGGCCGCGGGAGGTGAGCTTCAAAGGCGCGCTGCAAACGCTCACCGCGTATCGCGCGATCGTGGAGCAGGCTCCGCCCGGCGCCTTGCCGGCGCTTTACGAGTCATTGTTGGAGGCGATTGCCATGCACCAGGTCGGCAACCGCCCGCATCGCTACGAGCCACGCGCCGTCAAACGCCGCCCCAAACAACACGACCTGCTGACCATCCCACGCCAAGAAGCAAAACGCCGTTTAGCCGCATGACTTACAAACTCAGGAAGTGCCATTCCAGCCAGCCCCGAATTCCGAGGCTGGCTGTTCTTATTGTCCTTGCGATGGGTCTAAAACCCTCGCCTTCAGGCGAAACCTTTAGGTTCTTCGTTTGCTAGAATTTGGGGATGGAAAAGTACCGCACGAGTTCGCATAGCCGTTTCGACCTGAAGTACCATTTTGTGTGGATCACCAAGTATCGGAAGCCCATTTTGGCCGATGCGGTCGGAATGCGGCTGCGGGAACTGGTGCGAGAAGTGTGTAGAACCAACGAAATCGAGATTTTGGAGGGCTCGGTGTCTCGCGACCATGTGCATGTGCTGCTGTCCTGTCCGCCGAATCTGTCGCCAAGCAAGGCCATGCAGTACATCAAGGGCAAAAGCTCGCGGAAGTTGCTGATGGAGTTCAAGCATCTGCAAAAAGAGTTCTGGGGTCGGCATTTGTGGGCCCGCGGCTACTTTGTGGCATCCAGCGGCAACGTGACTGACGAGGTGATCCAAGAATATATCCGCCAACAACAAGGCACTGAGCCTGACGATGGCGGCGACAATTTCCGCATTACCAAATCGTGAGCGCAGGACTTCAGTCCGTAGCCACGATTCTCCTCGAACCTACCGGCTTCAGCCGGTAGTAGTTCAGTTCAAACGCACTGAGAGAATGTTCCGCCGCCTACGCCGCCTACGCCGCTTCCGCCGGCTTTTCCGGCGCCGGCGTTGTTGCCTCGACGCGGCCGGCGCGTTCGTAGGCCGGGCGGAGGGCGTCGTTGAGCGTGGGAATGAACACTTCCAAGAACTCGCGGCTGAAGTCGCGATCGCTCTGCTTCTGGTCGGGAGAAATTCCCGCGAAGACGTACAGCTTGTACAGCGCCGAGCGCTGGCTGGCGAATGCTATCTTGGTATCGTCCGGCGCCAGCCAGGTGCCGTCGCCCGTCCAACTCCAGAAGCCTCGCTCGGCGTGCGTGCCGGTCGGTTCCGATTTGCGGAAATTCACCGCGAAGAACTGAGCCTGCTTGCCGCCGGGCAACTCGATGACTTCGCGCTGGGGGACGCCCTGCATGTCGAACCCGGCCGCCGGATAGCAGCGATCGGGCGTGTGGTAGGTGAGATCCTGTTCGCGGCCGCAGATCAGCGAAACCCGCACCGTCTCGCCGTTGGCGTTCGTATAGGAGCGCACCATTTCCCCCGTGGCGCCGGCCACCTGCAAGATCTTTTCATTGGTGCCTTCCTCGGTCTTGCCTTGCCACTCGCCGATTTGCATGGGCACGGCGTCCAGTTGGTCGGCAAAGATAGCCAACTCGGGAAACGTTCCCCACCGCTCCGACCACAGCCCCTGCACGTAGCCGACCCCCAGCATCAAGATGGCCGCCACGCCGATCGGTACGTAAGTGATCCAGTTCTTGGTCATCGGATGCGTGCTCCTGAAAGTGTTTGGCCCGTGAGAGCTTGCGAGTCGTATTTCCTGGCGGACGGTTCGTTTGCGGACTAGGTCGTCGATTCGCTCATCAACTCGTTCATCAACAGTTCCACGCCGTGCTGCGCCGCGTCGTCGTTGACGCCGTTGATGACGGCGCCCATCACGTTGATGCCCACGCTGCGCAGGCGTTCGCAGGCCTCGTAGACGTTGGGAACCTTGCTCGAATCCTTGAGCACCGACAGGATGACGGTGTCGACGTGTTGCCCGACCAGCAGGGAATCAGCCACCTTCAGCACGGGGCCGGAATCAATGACGACGTAGTCGAATTGCACGCACAGCGCGGCGATGTTCGTGCCCAGGTAGGACGTGGAAAGCGACTGCACGCTGCGCAGGTCGCAGCGGCCGGCCGGCAGGAGCCACAGGTTGGCGGTTCGCGTGGGATGCACCACGGCGTCGCGCTCGGCATCGCCGCGCAACAACTCGGACAGCCCCGGCTCCAAAGGCATGTCGAAAACGCGGTGCAGGCCGGGGTTGCGGATGTCGGCGTCGATCAACAGCGTGCGGCGACCGGCGCGGGCCAGGCTGGCCGCCAACTGGCTGGAGGTGGTCGTCTTGCCTTCGTGCGGATCGGCGCTGGTGACCATCACCACGCGGGGCGGCTGGCTGGAGGTCGAATGGATCAGCGCCGTGCGGGTGCCGTCGATGCGTTCGGCCATCAGGGCCTTCAACACGGCCGGCCCCTTGCCGTTCTTCAGACGCCGCCACTTGCGCCCTTGCAGGCTGGGCAACTCGCCGATCACTTTGATGCCCAGGCCGTCGTTGACCTGTTCGGTGCCGTTGAGTTTGCGCGATTGGAATTCGAAGAATGCGATGCCGACCACCACGACGGTGAATCCGAGCACGCCGGCAAACGCCACGCTGACGTATTTCTTGATGGCATCGCCGCGCGGCGATGCGAGCTGGGCGCTGTCGAGCTGTTGGATCCGCTCCTGGGCCAGCCGCTCGACTTCCGTCAGATCGATCTTCGACTTGAGCTGCGTCATGAGCTGCTTCAAGGCGATCAGCTCTTCGCGCTTGGCGGTGACGTCGGTCGAGAATTCCTGGATATTGTCGAAGACCTTGGACTTTTCAACGATCGCTTCGTCGGCCGCTTTGAGATGTTCCTCCAGATGGTCGCGCTTTTCTTGCAGCGCGGTCATGGTCGTGGCTCCGCTTCCCTTCCACTGGTCGACCTTGTCCTGAGCGGCGAGCATTTCCATCACGTGCGGCCGGGCATCCGCCTTGTGCTGTTCGATCTCTTGATCGAGCTGGTTGATCATTTGGTTGATTTGCGTGATTTCCTTCGACTCGGCAGGATTGACGGTCACGGTCATCAAGCGGGCGAGATACGATGCATAGTTCGTCTTCGTGCTGGTGAGGTTCACTACCACGGGATCCCGTTGCAGTTCCATCTCGATCATCACTTCGGGGATCTTGTTGGAAGCCGGTTCCGAGTCCTTCGCCTTCAGAATGACCATTTCCAGGTCGGTTTGTTGGATTTCGCGCTGCAGGTTGTGTCGAACGATGATCGCTTCGTACAGCGTGTCCTCGGCGATATGCCTCTTTATTTGCGCGGCGTCGGTCGATTCGACTTTTTGGGTTTGCTCCGTCATGTGCAAGGCTTCGGACTGACGCTTGAAGTCCTGCAGAATCGTGGCGTACTTCTTCTTCAACATGTCTTCCTGCGCGAAGCGCTCGTTGCGCTCGTGTAGTACCACTTCCGAGAGGTACATGTCGACAATCTTGTCGACCAACTGGACGGCCTCGTTCTTGTATTTTGTCTTGATGGCCACCCGCATGACTTCCGCGTCGCCCGGATAATCGACGATGATTTGACCGCTGAGCCACGACTCGGGATCGTCGTCGTGCTCCTGGATTGACTTCAGCGCGCTGATGTTGGGTTCGCGCAGCGCCTGCGCGAACCACCGGGCCGCTGGCAATTACCTGCGCTTGAGTGCGCTTGAAGATAGCAAAAGCCTCACCGCCACCGTTTGAGGTGTCCAACACGGCGGTCGTCTTTTCCGCCACCTTGAGCAGAGCAAATGCCTCGTATCTCACGGGAACCAAGAACCACACGAGCAGCGCGGCCACCAAACCCACGGCAGATCCGACGCCAACCGCCAGGGGCCAGCGCCGCCGCATGGCGTGCATCAAGTCCAGCGGGTTGGGTTTGGCCGACAGGATCTCGGGCTTTTGTGGCGGACCGTATGACCAGCCGACGGCTGGCACCGCCTGCAATTGGTTCTCGATCGTAGCCAGTGCGGTGCTCGACGAGCCGCCGTTGCCCGTGCCGGCCAATTCTTTCGCTTCGCGTTCGGGGTCGAGTTGAGACATGCGTGTGTACCTTCGTGATGTCAGCCTGGCGAGTGTGATCGAATCCTTCGCTGTCTCGCGGCGGTGCGTGCTCCGCCCCCTGGTGAATCGGTCTATCGGTGAATCGGACTCTCAAGGTGAAGATGTCGTGCGCCGCCCCACACCGGCTACAGCCCGGCTGATGTTGCTCCGCCGCGGCCCGGGCCGATTTGCAGCGGGCCGCTGCTATCGTCCTCGATGATCAAGTGCGACAGAATCTGGAACTCCACGTACAACATCCCCAGCGCCATCGGCATCATCAGCCAGCCAGCCAGATCGTGGAACACGAGGTCCGCCAGCTTGGGCCCCGCCGTCAAATGTAAAATGCCCGTCACCGTGATGCGCACGATATTCACCGCCAACGCGATCGGAACCGAACTCAAAACGATCACGATCCGTTCCCACCAAGGGCGGTCCGTTACGAGCGTGATGGCCACCGAGAGCGCCACGAAGATCGTCAGCATCCGCAGCCCGCTGCACTGTTCGACGACGCCCAGTTGGATATCGCCAATGAAAATCGTATTGCCGTCCTTGTACGAAGGAATTCCCAAGGTTTGCAAAGCGTACGTGCTGGCGCTGGTGGCGAGCCGTTGCAAGGGGGCCAAGAGATCGGCATCCAAGAATCCCGGCAACGGAAACATGAAGATCAAGAAGCCGACCGCGGGCCAGGCCCAGCGAATCGTCTTCCAGCCACCCACCAGTAGAAACACGCCGGCCACGCACGGCACGAACGTGTACATCTCAGGCACTTTGAATGGGTAGTAGGTCGTGGCCAAACGCATGGCCAGCCCACTTGCCACGATCCCCAACCCCGCCCATCGCGCCGACATGCTCACTTCGCCAAACGGTTCAAAGCGCATCCACAGCAGGATGACTGTGAAGATTGGCACCAACCAACCGTGCGAGTACTTCGGGTTGTCCCAGAACCACATCGCCCCGCGGTAGTCGAGCGAGTTCCAATACACGCCCACCAGCAGCAACAACATCCCGACGAGTATCGTCATCGGTACGACCTGGTCGGAATGCTTGTCGAGCCATGCCGCGGACGTCTTGTTCTCACCAACTTGGTCGGCCATTTCGATCCTCGTGTGTTTTTCGCGTCAAAGCTGCCACGTCAATCGACGGAATTAAAGAGCTAACCAACTGATGCTTGCAGTCTCCGACGTCTGCGAGTCGATTCGCAATGGACGTGAAGCGGGCTGGACTAGGACAAGCCGCGGATATGAATCTTAACGAACCGGATCGCCACTCCTGCGAGTTCAAGAACCGCTTCGACAAAGGCCTCCACAGTTCCGCATGTTGCTGCGCCGCACGTTGCTGCGCCGAATGCTACTGCAAGACCACGTCGAACGAGCGGCTGGCTGCGGCGCTCCCGGCCGCCACCGCTCACAGGCAATTGTCCCGAATTGCCTTACTACTTGGGGATCGATGATCTGACGAGCAAGGCAATTCGGCCGACGCATGATACGCCGGCTCAAATAGGCCCGAACTTTACGATAAGCGGCCTCCGGAATCTTGTCAAACAACTTGCCAGCGCAGGCCAAACCCCGCACTTTTGAGCGTTCAAGTTGTCCGGCTGCCTACCGCGCGCCAAATGGGTCGTGCTGGTGGAGTGCGTTGTTTTTGGTTATTTGGGACATTTAGGTATTGATTGGATTGGAAGTTGGCTAATTTTGCGAGAATTTTCCGGCGTTGGGGTGACAAGGGGCAAAGTGTGTGGGGGAGTTTGCCGATTAATGGGGCTGTGCCGGTCAGGAGGTTGGCAGCCGCCGCTGCCTGTGCGCGGTGGGCGTGCAACCGGATCGCGGCACGCCTTGCGCAAAGGATGGTTTCGCACACGCTATGTCGGGCCGATTTTCCCATCGTGGTTGGCTGGGGCGTGGTTGGCTGGGGGCGCTGTGCCTGGCGTTGGCCGGCACGGCCGGCTGCCAGAACATCGTGCATCGGCCCCAGCCCCGGCTGGTCGGCCCGCAAACACCGCCTCCCTTGGGGGAACAATGCGTGCCGACCGAAAAGGACAAAAGCTCGCTGCCGTTGTATACGGTCGAGCCGCCGGACATCCTGTTCATCGAGGCCTTCCGCGTCGTGCCCAAGCCCCCCTACCACATCCAGTCGGGGGACGAATTGCAAATTATTGCCGAGCCGCCGGAAGCCAACCTGGCCGCGCGGGGGTTCTTCGTCGATCCGCAGGGACGCATCGACCTGGGGCCCCGCTACGGCAAGGTGCCGGTGGCCGGTAAAACCACCGACGAGGTGACCGAGGCGGTCAGCCAGGCCGTGTCCCAAGTCTATCGCGATCCGGAAGTCTCCGTGACGCTGGTACAATCGACCGCCATGCAGCCGATCATCGGCGAGCATCTGGTCTCGCCCGACGGCACGGTCAACCTGGGCACCTACGGCCTGGTGCACGTGGCCGGCATGACGCTGCCGCAGGTGAAAGAGGCTGTCGAGGCCCACTTGCAAGAGTTCCTGGACGAGCCGCGGGTCTCGGTCTCGGTGTTCGCCTACAACAGCAAGGTGTACTACGTGATCACCCAAGGCGCCGGACAAGGCGACGTGGTCACGCGTCTGCCGGTCACCGGCAACGAGACCGTGTTGGACGCCATCTCGCAGATCAACGGCTTGAGTCCCTTGTCGAGCAAGACGATCTGGATTGCCCGGCCGGCTCCCAGCGGCGCCGGTTGCGACGTGATCTTGCCGGTCGACTGGAACCAGATCACCGCCGGAGCGGCCACGGCCACCAACTACCAGGTCTTTCCCGGCGACCGCGTGTTCATCGCCGAGAACAAGCTGATCGCCGTCGACGGAGCCCTCAGCCGAGCCATCGCGCCGTTCGAACGCATCTTCGGCTTCACCCTGCTCGGAACACAAGCCATCCAAACCATCAACCGACTCCCACTCGGATTCGGAAGCAACACCGGATTCTAAAACAACTCCCACGGAGAAGAAGCGGAAATGGTGCTGAGCAAGTACTTGATCGCGTGTGCAATGCTCATCGGATTGGCGCTGTGCGGGCCACTAACTGCCGAGGCGCAACGCCCGTGCGTGGGTGGCATGTGCCGGCATGGATTGCCATATCATCAGTGCCTTGCGGTCGGCTGCGCGCCGAAGCGTGATTCGTATGGGTACTATCCGACGTCGTGGCGCCGCTGGCCGAACGAGTTGGCCGCCGCCACGCCGACTCCGGCTGCCGAAGCAGGACCAACGCCTGATGAATCACAACCGTCGACCACGGAGCAAGACTCTGGGCCCCGATTGCAGCCGGAGCAACCACGCATCGCGCCCGAAGAGGGCACGCTCATTCCAAGCGAGTCCGAAACGGAACCGACCGCCCCTGAAGCAGCGCCTTCGTTGCCGGCGGAAGAGGAGATGCTGCCGTTTCAGGACGCGCCTCCGCAGCCGCCCAGCGACACGTCAAACGAGCCGCAATTGCCTGGATTGCCATCAACGGATATGCCACTTGTGCCCGATGAGGAGCCTGCCATACCCTCCAATCCGTTGGACGATGCGCCTCCCACGATGCCGGACGACAATCCTTTTCTAGATGATCCTATCCAGCCGGAATCGACGACACCGAGTCCCACGTCGATGGATGACGCGTCGGACCCGGCGCCGTCCGCCCACACGCTCAGCCAGAGCCCTCGGGCATGGCGCTCGCCGACTGGAAAGCAGCCGCCGATCATGTTGTCGCCTCAGCCGATCGCAGCATCGCCGGTGCCCGAAAAGCAGCCGGTTGCAGAGTCCCTCGTTTCGGCGTATGTAATCGAGCAGCCGCCGGCTTCGCAGCCGCTTCGCGAATTGCCACCGACGCCTGCGGACAATCGTACCGAACCGGATGTTGGACCTGAATTGCTGCCGCCTCCCAGTATCGAGCCTGCTGCAACGTCGGCCGATCGGGTGCTGCCAGACGAAGCGCCAGCACGTCGAAATCCCCTGAGAATGGTCCGGGCGGAAGCCGACCACGAAGCCGTCGTGCCGGTTGCGTCGTGGTCGGCCGCCGAGCCGGCGTCGCTGGTCCGTTCGGTCAATAGCCGGCGCAACCCGTTACGAGACAATTAGGCTTGGAGAGTTCGTCCAATGGGAGTTTGGCCGTAGCCGCGAATGGGCCCAAACCGATGTAGTTTAATATAGAGAGTTCTTCCAAAAGCATTCGGACATGCTTGCGTACGCCGGCGATCTCGCCTTGGCACGTTGGCGCCGTTTTGATACTGTACCGCCCCAACCCGCAAAGGCGTGGGCGAGCAAGGAAGTTCGCGGCGGCAGGCAGGAGGCCGAAATGAACGCTAGACAGCAATTGCACCGTGTTCAGATCCGCTGGATGATTCGGCGCGACATGGCCGAAGTCTTGGAGATCGAGTCGACTGGATTCGAGTTTCCCTGGTGCGAAGACGACTTTGTTCGCTGCCTGCGGCAACGCAATTGCATCGGCATGGTGGCCGAGTCGAACGACCGCGTCATCGGCTTCATGATCTACGAGTTGCACAAGACCCGACTGCACCTGTTGAACTTCGCCGTCGCAACAGGCAATCGGCGGCAGAGCGTCGGCAGCCAAATGTTGGGCAAGCTGGTTGCCAAGCTTTCGAGCCAGCGACGCACGCGGATCCTGCTCGAAGTGCGCGAAACCAATCTGCCGGCTCAACTGTTCTTCCGCAAAACGGGCTTTCGCGCCGTCTCGGTTTTACGCGACTTCTATGAGGACACGGTCGAGGACGCGTACTTGATGCAGTATCGTTATCGCCCGGTGGAAAGCGAGATGGTGTTGCCCATCAATCGCATCACGCGGCTGGCTGGCTAGCAGGCTAAACCGTGACGTGCGTTACCTCGAGCTCAGGCAATCGCGCGACCGCGATCGTGTGGCGTTCAGCCCGATACAGCGCGCCGGGATTGACCACTAGCGTTTGACGGTCGCGATGCTGTTCGGCCACGTGCGTGTGTCCGTAGCACACTAGGTCATACTGCTGGCCGATGATCGTCTCTCTCAGCCGGCGCTGATCGTCTCCGTGCATGAACGCGATCCGTCGACCGGCCACTTCGAGCGTGCCAAAGCGGTCGTGGAAACAGCCCGAGATTTCGGCAACCGCCGCTTGGAGCTCGTCAGCATTCGAGTCCACGTTTCCCAGCACGAAGTGAGATGGCCAGGGTCGAAACAGCTCGACAACCTCGGGCGAACCGATATCGCCGCAGTGCAAAATCGAGCCGATCTCCAAGCTGCTGAGCATGTGGATCGCGGCGCGCGTCTGCGCCAGGTGTCCGTGGGTGTCGCTAATGATTCCCAAAAGCATCGCAAATTCACCGTTTCAGCACGTTGCTCATGCGAACGACGAGAGGCCATCTTACGCGGTGCTGTGTTCGATGGCCGTCCAGGGTCGCCCAGCGAGATTTTACGAGATATAGTTGGGCAGCGGTCAGGCAACGCCGGACTCACCGTGACGACCAATGGGTCAGCGGGCTCCAACACACCTGAGAGCCGGTATTCTGGCCGACTGGCGCTCGAAAGACAATTGCTCCCATGACTGACCCGGCACTTCCCACAGCCCTGGCGATACTGGCGGTGTTGGCCGCTGCGCTGGTGGCGTCGATCGTGGTGGCGTGGAAAGCAACTCCCTACACCTGGTTTCAGTTCGGCCTGCATTGGGTCAATCAGTTCTTCGCCCGCATCATGTGGCGTGGCGCCGTAACCGGCTCGATCGATTTGCCTCGCAATCAGGGCGCCGTGATCGTGTCGAATCACGTGAGCGGCATTGATCCGCTATTGATTCAATTGAGCGTGTTGCGGATCGTGCATTGGATGGTGGCGCCGAATACTTCTACATGCCGCTACTCTCGTTCATCTTCAAGCACATGCAGAGCATCCCAGTCAATCGAGCGGGCGTCGACACGGCGGCCACGAAAATGGCCATCCGCTACGCACAAGAGGGAGAACTGGTCGGGCTGTTCCCGGAAGGGCGAGTGAACATGACCGACGAACTGTTGTTGCCCGGCCGGCCGGGCGCGGCGCTGATTGCGCTCTGCGCCGGCGTGCCCGTCATCCCTTGCTACGTCAAGGACGCGCCCTACGACGGCACGGCGCTTGGCAGTTTCTTCATGACGGCCAGGGCCCACATCACCGTTGGCCGGCCCATCGATCTTTTGCCCTACCTGAGTCGCGACAATGACCGAGCGGTGTTGCAGGACTTGACGCTGCTGTTTCTCAAGGAAATCGCCAAGTTGGCGGGTGACTCGGAATTCGAACCACAATTGGCCGGTCGCCACTGGAAACCGAGCGACGAAGACGCAGAAGCCGAGCGCAACGGAAAGCGCGAAACGCCAGCGGCGCCGGCCACGCAAGCCGCCAACGGTGGCGCTTAGCCCGCGCGCCGCCTATGCCGAAATTGCTATACGCACTTCTGCCACGCGACGCTTGAGAGCGTCGAGCACCTCAGCTTCGTTCTCCTCGGCGGCAAACACCGTGACGACCGGGTCGCCCGCGCGAACCTCTGACCCGGCCGGCGGAATATCGGCAATCGCCGGCCAGCATTCGGCAAGTTGCTCCATGCTGAGCCTGGTCAGGCACTCGCCGATGGTCGTCGCCCGGTCGGCAAAGACGATCGACTTTCCACAAACCAGCCGGCCGACACGTGCGCTGTGGATTCCAATATCTTTCCCCAGACATGCTGCCACGTGGACGTCGACGGTGGAAATGCCCAGCGCCCAATCGTAGATTTCCGCCGAGGCTGGGAATCGAGGGTTCACCTCGATCGGCCAAACGCCGTCCCCATTGATGATCGCGTCGACGCCAAACAAACCGCGCAGTTCAAATCGCTGGACGAGTAGTTTGCCGAGCCGGGCAAATGCGTCAGCAGTACCTCTCGGCACTTCCAGCGGACCAATCGATCCAGAGTAGCGAAAGCAATCGCTGCCGTTCAAGTCGCGGCCCACAAGTTGTTTCGCAACCCCCAGCAGAAGCGAAACGCCCTGACTTGCCACGAAGAGGGCGGAGGCGGAGGTTCCCGGAACGTACTGCTGAAAATAGCATCCTCGTGACATTGCATCGGTCGTCAACGCGCCGCGGTGGAATGCAATGTGAGCGCCGCCGGCGGAGCGCAGCGGCTTGCGCAGCCATGTGGCATCGCGCGGAATCCCTGCATCGTCTCGTTGGATTGCAGGGCAGGGGAGTCCAGCCGCGTGAACCGCTCGGGCGAGCTGAAATGGGTCACGTACATTCCTCAGCACGCGGGCCGGGTTGCCCCATAGTGGCGCAAGTCGCTCCCATCGTTCCACAAGCCGCGGGTAGTTCTCGAGCGCCCCGGTATACATCCAACCGTCGGTCGGCCTGGCGCAGCATCGCGCCTCAAACCCTTGCGGGTAGTCGGTGGCGCGCATTGCCGGGCCCAACGCTTGCAGGTCCACATCAGCGAACAAGTCGCCTGCGCGACACGGTAGCCGGCGCGCACGGCCGATGCCGCCGCGGCTCGCACACTGGCGCCCAGGATCGTTAGCGACTTGGCCACACGGAGTTGGACAAAGCTATGGGGACAAAGCGGCGTGCCAGACGACAACTATCTGGCGCCGCTCGTCCACCATTGTCGATGTCCTGTGCGACTACCGCAAGAACTGCTGACACCAATAGATCGTGCCGCCCGGTGTGACATAAGCCGCCACGCCGATGCGCGTATAGCCCGGGTTGAGAATGTTCGCCCGATGGCCCGAGGAATTCATCCAGGTGTTGACCACTTCGGCGCTGGAGTTCTGTCCCATGGCGATATTTTCGCCGACGGCCTGGCTGGTATGCGTCAGCGAATGGCTGTTGGTCATCCAGGCGGCATGACGTCGAGCCGATGAGAGCAATCGTCGATCAACGCGCAGCGGCCGCAAGCCATGATGAATGCGCTGCGAATTCGTGCGTTCGATGATGCGGGCTTCGATGGGGTGCAGATCCAGCGGCTGTGGCGCGGCGGTTTCGTTTTGCGGCGGGGCGAGCGTGAATGCGAGACCGGCGCCCAATGCCAAAATGCTTCCAAACATTACGTAGTTTCCTCCAGTGATCGACAGGGGACATTCCAGGCGGGCCAAAGACAGTGCATCGGCTTCCGCAGGGGCGACTTCACGTAGTCGCGGAGGATGGCCGGGGGCCAGGAGGATTGGCTGCCTCGAATTCTTGTTCCGTTCGATCAGCGTCCACCCGGGGCAACACCCTCAGGTAAGGACTGCCAGCATAGTGCAGCCGTTTGGATTATCAAGTCTCTGCAATCGGAAAACTTTGCACAGTTTCCCCTTCTAATGAGCGGTAGCTTGCAAACTCGCCGTGGTTTGCTATGGTCTGGAGTTTCGGCCGAGCGGGCAGGCATTCCACGAATCGCCTGCGGCGGATTGCGACCGTGTACGTTGAGCGGATCGCGCCGGCGCAAATTGGGACCATCGGATTGTTGGAAACCGCACGTCACGTGCAACACGCATCGAGAGGGAGAAACGAAAAATGTCCATGTTCATCGGTGAAGCCCTGTCCGGCGAAGGGAACGAAATTGCCCACATCGACCTATTGATCGGAGACAAGGACGGGCCGGTGGGCGCGGCATTCGCCAACGCCTTGGCACGACAGAGCGAAGGCCACACCAACCTGTTGGCCGTGTTGACGCCCAATCTGGCGGTCAAGCCGGCCACGGTCATGATCACGAAGGTCACCATCAAGGGCATGAAACAGGCCGTGCAGATGTTCGGTCCCGCGCAAGCCGGTGTGGCCAAAGCCGTGGCCGACTCGGTGGCCGACGGAGTGATTCCCGCCAAGGACGCCGAAAACCTGGTGATCGTCTGCGGCGTGTTCATTCATCCGGCCGCCGAAGAGGACAAGAAGATCTACGACTACAACTATCAGGCCACGAAGGACGCCATCGTGGCCGCCATGCGTGGCAAGCCCACCGTGCAGGAAATGATCGACGGCAAAGACCAGGCCGCGCATCCCTTCCGAGGTTTCTAGTCCGCGGCGCGGCGCCAGTTGACACACAAGCCCACGGGTGATTGCCCGTGGGCTTTTTTGTAGACTGGCATACTACCAATTCCACCGACAGCGAGCGTAACCGTGAGCAAAGCCAAGATCCTGGTGCAACTCGACAGCGACGCGCAGCCCAGCGTCTTTGACGGCGTGGTGGCGGTCGACGCGGGCGTGGAGCAATTGTTTCGCCACGGCGGCGTGCAGTTGGAGCAGGTTCGCGATCTGGCTTACGGGGCAATGTTCACGCGCGGCGTCGAAGATCTGCGTTCGACGGCAATCTTCGTGGGCGGATCGGACGTGGCTGCCGGCGAGGCGCTGTTTGCTGAAGTGCAGCAGGCGTTTTTCGGGCCGATGCGAGTGTCGGTCATGCTCGACTCGAACGGCGCCAACACCACGGCCGCCGCCGCGGTGTTGATGGCCGCCAGACATTGCCAGTTGCAAGGGGCTCGGGTAACGGTATTGGCCGCGACCGGACCGGTCGGTTCGCGCGTCGTGCGACTGCTGGCGCTGGAGGGAGCCCGGGTTGGCGTTGGCTCTCGTACTTTGAAACGGGCACAAGCGGCTTGTGACCGCGTGGCCGAACTCGTGCCGGGCGCGCAGCTCACTCCCCTTGAAATCTCCAATGACGATCAAACGGCGGCCGCGCTCGCCAGCGCCCAAGTACTCGTTGCGGCCGGCACTCCCGGAGTGGAGTTGGTCTCCCAAAGCGTGCGGGCAGCGAGCGAGAACCTCAAAGTCGCCATCGATTTGAGCGCGGTGCCGCCCGTGGGGCTGGCCGGTATCGAGATCACCGACAAAGCGGCCGAGCGCAACGGCATGATCTGCTATGGGGCCATTGGCGTGGGTGGCACCAAGATGAAGATCCACAAAGCCGCCGTGCGTCAACTCTTCGAGGCAAACGATCAAGTGCTGGATGCCGAGGCGATCTATCGCATCGGGCAAAGCCTGCCGAAGTAAGAAGTAAGCCGGCCTACGCTACGGCTGAATCCGGCTGAGCACGACAACCGCCACGGCCAGCACAATGACGCCCACGGTCATCAGCACCAGGTTGCGCACGGTGCGCCGTCGTTCCTGTTCGATGCGAGAGCGTGGTTCGAGCACCAGCTTTGACGTCGGCGCCTGCGGAGTTGGCTCGGCCGGCGGAGCAGGGGACACGACCGAAGGTTTTAAGAAGTCGAGCGCAGCCGCGGATTCTTCCAACCCGGTCGCCGCATCCCTCCACGGCTCCGAGGCCGATTGTTGATCCGGCACCGCCACGGCTCCGCCGCAATGCGGACACGCCACGGCTTGCGACGGCGGAATCTGCTCGATGGTGAAGGGCCCGTTACAATGGGGGCAAGCGAATACGTTCGATTCCATGGATAGGCGTCCGGTTCGGCCCGCCGCGCGGTTGTGCCCCATGATTCCGTTGGCGAGCTCTGCTGGCAATTTAGTACCTCACCGGGCTGACTGACAACTGGTGCAAACTCCGCAACAGCGATCGGGGAATCGAAATCGTGTCAAACGTGCGGAAACTACCTGGCGATAGGTTCCCGTCGGGCCTGTTCAGCCGCTGCGGCACGTTCTATAAAAACTGTCGTTGGCGATGCTCCCAGATCTAGTCTTTGTCAATTTCCATGCAAGCAACGCAACCGCTCGACGTGCTGGTGGTGGCGCCCCATCCGGACGACGCTGAACTCGGCATGGGCGGCGCCATCCTGCAATACAAGGCCGATGGCTATCGCGTGGGTGTGCTGGATTTGACCAACGGCGAGCCGACGCCGCATGGCAGCATTGAGTTGCGCGCCCAGGAAACGGCCGCGGCCACGAAGATTTTGCAGCTCGACTGGCGTGGAAACCTGGGATTGCCCAACCGCAGCGTCGAACACACGCTCGAAGCCCGAGCCAAGTTGGCCGGCGTCTTCCGGCAACTGCGGCCGCGGTTGCTCTTTGCGCCTTATTGGGTCGATTCTCATCCCGATCACGTCGCGGCCACCGAACTGGTAGAAGCCGCCAGGTTCTGGTCAAAGCTCACCAAGACCGATTTGCCGGGCGAGCCGCATTTCCCCGACCGCATTTTGTACTATTTTTGCGTCCATCTGCGATTGGTGACGCCGCCTGCCATCGTGCTCGACATCAGTAGCCAATGGGCGAAAAAGCTGGCCGCGATTCAGTGCTATCGCAGTCAATTCATCACGGGGCGGCCGGCCGGGCCGCCTACATTTCTGGACCGCTTGCGCGATCAGGCGGCTTTCTGGGGCTGGTCGATCGGCGCCGAATACGGCGAGCCGTTTGCCAGCCGCGAGCTGGTAGGTTTGGCTCATCTTCGCGATCTGGTGTGAGCGAAGTTCGTCGGCGCACCGCGGTGACAGTGACTGTGCGCACTGCATGCGAGCATTGGCCGTCGCGACTTTGGCTGCATTTTTTCACTTCGATTTGCCGACTTTCATAGTTCCGTGTCCCGCCGGGGAACGATTGCGCAGGGCGCTCGAAACTCCAGTAGCGTATCCCCGCACGACCGGCCGATACGTAAGGACTAGAGCGACTGGGCGATCGCGGCAATCCCACCCCACACCATCCCACCCACGACCACGCCACTTGAAGGAGCAACGGCAGTGAATCAAGACATCAACGTGTTGGCATTGGTCAAGGGTTCGGAGCGGTACGTCTTCCTGTACGACGACGCCAGCCGCGCCGAGACGTTGCGGATGCTGGGACGTTATGCCTCTAATCCTGATTTGAGCTTCACCTGGTACGACGCGGCCGTGCTCAGCCAGAAGATCCGCCAAGAGAGTCGCAAGGAAGTCGCCACGCGGCGCTTCGACTTGCCGTTGCCCAGCGACGCCGACGCGGACGAACTGTTCTAGGGGCGCGGCTTGGACGTCGGAGCCTCGAAGTCGGATGCGAAGTGCCGTCGATCGATTTCTGCAGTACTTGCGCGTCGAACGCAACGCCTCGGATTTGACGATCAAGAGCTATCGCGAAGACCTCGAGGCGCTGATCGAGTACCTGCAGGACGTGCAGGGCAGGCGCCGGCGCCGGCCGACGTGGGCACCGTCGAACTCCGCGGCTACGTGGCGGCTCTGCACGAAGCGGGCTACGCCAAGAGCACCATTGCCCGACGCCTGGCATCGCTGCGCAGCTTCTTTCGCTTTGGCCAACGCGAGGGCTGGACCAAGGCGAATCCGGCCAAGCCGCTGCGCAACCCACGCAAGTCGCGGTCGCTGCCCCACTTTCTCTCATCGCAGGACATCGAACGTTTGCTCGCGGCGCCGTCGTCGGGAGACGCCATGGGCCTGCGCGATCGGGCGATTCTCGAAGTGCTTTATTCGGCCGGCTTGCGCGTGAGCGAGTTGGCCGGTTTGAACGCCGCCGACCTGGACGTGGCCGGCGGCACGCTGCGCATGCGCGGCAAAGGCCGGCGCGAGCGGATCGCTCCAATCGGGTCGTACGCCATTCGGGCCCTGAACGACTGGCTGGCCGTGCGCAACGTGTCGCCGCGCGAGAAGAGCGGGCCCGCAGCCCCCGTGTTTCTCAACAAATTTGGCCGTCGCTTGACCACGCGCAGCGTCGGACGCATGCTCGAAAAGCATTTGCGCAAGTGGCCTCGATCGCCGCACGACCCCGCACACATTGCGGCACAGTTTCGCCACGCACTTGCTCGATCGCGGCGCGGATATTCGCAGCGTGCAGGAGCTGTTGGGGCACAAAAGCCTGGTGACCACGCAGATCTACACGCACGTCAGCACCGCCGGCCTGCGGGCCGCCTATGAGCGTGCGCATCCGCGAGCGCCGCTGACCACGCGCCGAGAAGCGAAAGTGCCGACGCTTCGGCGAACTTAAACCAGCCCCTTGCGCACGGCCCAAACGGCGGCTTGCGTGCGGTCGGTCAAGGCAATCTTGCGCAGAATATTCTGCACGTGTTCCTTCACCGTTTCGATGCTGATCGAAAGCGACTTGCCGATCTCGCGATTGCTCAGCCCCAGCGCCACGTGACGCAGGACCTGCGTTTCGCGCGTCGTCAGCGGGATTTCTTCGGTCGGTTTGTTGATGCCGTTCTTGCTCATCGCGCCGGCCACCCTGCGCAGTTCACCGTTGGCCGAAGGGGCGTTGCCCTCGGCGGTCGCCACGATCGTCGAGATCAGCTCTTTGCGCGAGCTTCCCTTGAGCACATAGTCGCTGGCGCCCAACGCGACGGCCCGAGCGACATACGTCGGATTGTCGTAGGTCGACAATACCACGACATGTGTCTTGGGCGAGTCTTTGTGAATCTTGTCCAGCGCTTCCAAACCGTCGCTTTCGCCCATTCGGATGTCCAGCAAGACAACATCCGGTTTCAGCTTGGTGGTCAACTTGACAGCTTCGTCACTGCTGGCCGCCTCGCCGACGACCTTGATGTCCGAACCTTCGAACATGCTGACCAACCCGGACCGTACGACTTCGTGATCATCCACAACTAATACTTTGACGCTCATGGTTTCTCCGCGGTCTCTTGGCTTCTCATGTTCCTGTGTCTTTTGATCACACTGGGGCCCTACCCCGCAGCGTTGCCAATGCCCCAATAGGGCTTCCAAACAACGGGTCGTGTCGACCCACCCACCCATCTATCTTAGCCGGGTGGAATTCCAAAGAAAGGGGTGGATGATCAGGACGATTGCAAAGTTGAGTTTTGTATAATGCAGGTGCGATCCTAACCGGGTGATGCGGGTTGGCTTTAGGAGAAGGAGCTAGCCATGCAACTACCATCGTATTTTCCGTCTTTGATGGTGGCCTTTTCGGAGGTGGCCGATCCACGTCAGCGGCGTGGTGTTCGTCATCCGTTTTCGGGGATTTTGGGACTGACGCTCGTGGGGCTGGTCTGCCGCTTGAACGATTTTGCCAGCTTGCAGCGGTGGGCAGCCCGGAACTGGCATCTGCTGCGCAGACCTTTGGGCTTTACGCGTCGCAAGCCGCCGCATCCTACCACGTTAAGTCGGACGCTGGCGAAGTTCTCGTTGGAGGAGTTTCAAGCTGCGTTTTCCCAGTGGTTGCAAGAGGTAATGGCGGATCAGGAGGCTCTGGTCGCGGCGGTGGATGGCAAGACGTCGAAGCAAGGCTTCGATCCGCAGGGCGATCCGATTCAGATGCTGAACGTTTTTGTCCAGGATTTGAAAGCGTGTCTTGGGCAATGGCCCCTGTCGGGCGACAAAAGCACCGAGCCGGAAGTGCTCAAAGCGCACCTGAGCGAACTGTTCGAGAAGTATCCGGCGTTGCGTTTGATCACGGGCGATGCCCTCTATGCTCAGCGCAATCTGGCCGAACTGATTCTGACTTCGGGCCATGACTACTTGTTCCAAATCAAAGCCAACCAGCCCGACATCCTGGATGCGGCGCAGACCTGCTTTGCGCAGGCCCAAGACAGCGCGGCGGCCGCTCAGACGCGGGAAAAAAAGGGGGCCGTAGGGAGACTCGTTTTCTTTGGATCGACCTGGCCGACGCCGAATATGTCTGCCAGCGGCTGGGGCTTGCCGGTTGCCGCATGCTCTTGCGAGTCGACCGCGAGACGAAAGACCGAAACGGCAAAACCACGCGCGAAACGCGGTACTTCGTCACCAGCCTCGACCCGGCCACGACTACGCCCAAGCAATTGTTGAAGTACGTACGCGCTCATTGGCAAGTGGAAAACAGCTTGCACTTCGTCAAAGATCGTTGGTGGGACGAAGACCGGCACTGGAGTCGTCGGCCAGGATTGGCCGAACGCCTGGCAAGCCTCACCAACGTAGCCCTGAGCGTGTTGCGACTAACGACCCAAAAATCCAAACAACCGCTTCGAGCCCGAGCCGATGATCTCTGCGCCAATCCCCTCCACGCCCTGAAACTCGTAGGAGCCTTGGATTAACGACTTTGCAATCGTCCTGGGTGGATGATTGGATCGCGGAAATGCGCAACCGTTGGCCACCCCCCCTTTAACGGATATATGAGGGTATCCAGTCAGGTACCTGTGAAAGATACCCTAGCGAACCACTGCGAAGTAGTTGTGCATGGCCTGGGCGAAGCGGTCCGCCGACATCTCCAGCGGCAAGCCCTTGAATTCGCAGTAGTGTTTGATCTGTAGCAGCAGATCGCGGGCGTGACAGCAGCGGAATGATCGTCCGGCGGCCACATAGTGCGTTTGAATCAGTTCGTCGATGGCGCCGTCGTCATAGCGAATTTCCAGCCTTAGGGCCTCGCGGCGGAAAAGTTCTCGAAACTCTTCCTCGGAGGGGTTCAGGCGCGAATCTTATAGGGAATGCGGCGCAAAAACGCCTCGTCAGCCAGGTCGTGCGGCTCCATGTTCGTCGAGAAAATCAAGAGCTGGTCAAAGGGCACTTGAATCGCTTTGCCGTTGGGCAAATTGAGAAAATCGTAGCGACGGTCCAACGGCACGATCCAGCGGTTGAGCAGTTCTTCGGCTCGCATGCGCTGGCGGCCGAAGTCGTCGATCACTAGCGTTCCGCAGTTGCTTTTCAATTGCAGCGGCGCTTCGTTGACGCCCGGCGCCGCCCCGCCGCGGACTTCCAGCCGATCCATCGTGAGCTCGCCGCCCACCAGAATCGTCGGCCGTCGAATGCGGACCCAGCGTCGGTCGATTTTCAGCTTGTCGTATAGGCCGTTCTTGTTTTCCGGCGGAACTTCCACGTGGTTGCACGGATCGAAGAGCCGGATGATCAGCCCGTCGATCGACAGGCTGCGCGGGATCCAGATGGTTTGGCCAAAGGCTCGCGACACGCGCTCCGCGACACTTGTTTTGCCGTTGCCACTGTCGCCATAGAGAAAGAACCCATGACCAGCGCGGATGGCTTGTCCCACTTGTTCGAGTATCGTCTCGCTGAGCACGAGGTCGCTGAATACCCGGGCGATGTCGTCGAGCTTCGGCGGATGCCGATGGATGGATTGGGCCTTCACGCTTTCGACGTATTCGGATAAGGTGATAGGCGCCGCGCCGTCGTAGGCGCATTGCAAGTTGTAGCGGCCTGCGGCCTCGACTCCGCTTTCGGTCAACTGGTAGAGGTAGTCGCCCAGTTGTGCGGCGCCTCGGTGGGTGACCAGACGATCCGTCTTGAGCTGCTCGAGCACCTCGCTGAGAATGCCGAACGGTATGGCGATGGTATGGCGATGTGGTCGGCGATTTCCCGACCGCTGAGAGTGCCGCGACCCATCAAGCATTTCAACACAAGCTCCTCCGCCGCCTCGGGAGTCATCTTCATGGCCTCCCAATCGGCCGGCGCCAACGGCCAGAATTCGCCCGGCTGCGGGTCGGAAGTGATTGCATCCGGCCTCTCCGCGGCTGATGCGTCTTGGACGTGGGGCTGCTGCAATGCACGCCGCGAAGTCGCGGCGATTTCTCTGGCAGCGTCGCGCTGTGCAGGGCCGTCCGCTCCTTGTTCGACGATAACGTTGTTCAATCGCGTCAACAGGTCGTCGAGATAGCTCTCGTTTGTACTCACTGCGGAAGTCCTCAGAGTTCCATACCTGTTTGTCCGGCCGGGTCGCTCAATCCTAGGTCATTTCCACTTGGGGTGACTTTCCTGGGTGAGGCCTCAAACTCATTTGTGGGGGGGCCAGTACGTTGACGCGGTGCAACCCGTGACGTAGATATTTGACGACACTTCTCCCCAGTTTCGAGCGAGCAACGACTGCCGGTCTCCCCCTGGCCGTCGAGCAGTAAGACAAGTGACGGTGCTGCCGATCGTGCCGGTTCCGCGGACGGTCGGGCTTGCGCCATTGAAATCAATGACGCGCACCCGACGACTCGTTCGGACGTGCGATGTCCTTTGTGGGAGGCGGTATGAAGAAAGGCTCACTCCTGTTGGTCGATGACGACCGACACGTGCTCCAGTCGATGGCAGATTGGTTGCGTGACCAGGACTACCACGTCGACACGGCCGGCGGCCACGCCGATGCCTTGGCGGCACTGGAAAAGAACAACTACGACGTCCTGTTGCTCGACATCCGCCTCGGCGACGGCGACGGATTCGATCTGCTGGCCGAATGCCGCAAGCAGTTTCCGAATCTGACCGTGATTCTGATCACGGGCTATGGCACCGTCGAAACCGCCATCGAGGCGATTCGCGCCGGAGCCTTCGATTTTCTGACCAAGCCGCTGATCGACGAAGAACTCGAGTTGGCGCTCGACCGCGCACTGCGCACGCGAGTCGTGCTGGAGGAGAACCGCAATCTCAAGGCCCAGCTCGACTTGCGGTTCGGCATGGAGAACATCGTCGGTCACGATCACCGCATGTTGCGCGTGTTCGACATGATCGACAGCGTGGCCGACACGCGGGCCACGGTGCTCGTTTCCGGCGAGAGCGGCACCGGAAAGTCGCTATTGGCGCGAGCCATTCACCGCCAAAGTTCGCGCCGCGACCGGCCATTTATCGAGGTCGCGTGCGGCGCACTGCCCGAAGCGCTGCTCGAAAGCGAGCTATTCGGCCACGTAGCCGGATCGTTTACCGGCGCCGTCGGCGACAAAGCCGGTAAGTTTCTGGCGGCCGATGGAGGCACGATCTTTCTGGACGAGATCGGCACGGCCAGCCCCGCCATGCAAGTCAAGCTGTTGCGCGTGCTGCAAGAGTTTGAATTCGAACCCGTGGGCGGAAACAAGACGATGCGCGTCGACGCGCGGGTCATTCTGGCCACGAACGAAGACTTGTCGCGCGCCGTGTCAGAAGGCCGGTTCCGGCAGGACTTGTTCTATCGCGTCAACGTGATCAATGTCGAGTTGCCTGCGCTGCGCGAACGGATCAGCGACATTCCGCTCTTGGCCCGCCACTTTCTGGAAGAGGTGTGTACCGATACAGGAAAGCCCGTTCGCCCCTTCAGCGACGAAGCGATGGTGGCCTTGCAAAGCTATCCCTGGCCAGGCAACGTGCGCGAGTTACAGAATGCCGTCGAGCGCGCCATTCTGTTGGGAAAATCCGACAAAATCGAACTTGGCGACCTGCCGCGGGCGATCAACGAAGCCTGTCCGGAGGCGATCGAGCCGGTCGGCGCCCGTACGCTCAAGCAGGCGTTGGAAGGCCCCGAGCGCCAGATCATTCGCGAGGTGCTGGAGCGCCAATCAGTGGAATCGCTTCGCCACGGCCGACGCCCTGGGGATCAATCGGACCACGCTGTACAAGAAGATGAAACGGCTAGGATTGGATGAGAGCCATCATCCGGTACAGGCGGAATAAGCCGCTTGCCGTGCACTCCAACTCCAAAGGATTAGCCGATTTCGGGCGACTCGACGCGCGGCCCACTTGACCGCTTGCCGACAATGAATGGTGGCTCGCCGCGCGAGACCACAACGTTGATTCGGCACCGTCTGGCAACGGAGCCGCAACCTCTGCGAGACGTGAACCCATGGGGGATACGCCATGAAGTGCTGGACGCTGGCCCTGGTACTGATTCTCTCGGCGACGATGGCCTCGGCCGACGAAGCACGATCCTCCTCGCGTCGCACGCGTCCGAAACGCACACGCGGCAGCTACGCCGAATACATCATTATTCGCAAACCGGATCAGCCCACGCGCGTGCGCCAAGTTTATTCCGGCTATTCCGCCTGGTTCCCACCGCCGGCGTACCTGTACTACGGCTATCCGCACAGTGGCGACGACACGGGAATCGGTCCGCTGGGTCGCGAGTAAGGCTTGCGCTTTGACTCGCAGGTTGCTCGGCCGGCTTAGCGCGTGAACGCAGTCCGCAACTCGTCGATGTAGCGGGGACACGCGACCTGTGGGTTCTCGTCTTCTTCGTACTCGAGCACGACATAGCCCCGATAGCCGGCATCCGCCAGAATTTGCGCAATGCGCCGGAAGTCCGCGTGCTGTCGGGCGCCGCCGGCAGGCGCCACTGATACCTTGACCTGCACGTTCACTGCGTAGGGCGCCAACTGCGCCATGTCGCCATAGGGATCGGCGGTGCGGAAGTTGCCCGTATCGAGATTGACGCCGAACCAAGGACTCTTCACATCGCGCACCAGAGCCATGAGACCGGCAGCTTCGGTCGTCAGGCCGCCGTGATTCTCCAGCGCCAAAAAGACGCCGTGTTCGCCGGCGTATTGGCAGCATTCTTCCGTGGCCTCGACACACAGTCGATGGGCTTCTTCGACGCTGGTTCCGTGGGGGTGGCCTGAAAAGATGCGAATCACCGGCGCGCCCAGCACGGCGGCACGGTCGACCCATTGCTTGACGTGTGCGATTTGCTGATCGCGCTCCGGCCCCGGGGGATGGCAGAAGTCGTTTCCCACCGCGGTGCCTGAGACGTCGAGCCCCAAGCGAAAGCACTGTTGCTTCAGACTGCGCAGGTATTCGTCGCTGGGGTTCTCCGGAAAATAGTACGAAGTGAGCTCCGTGCCCTGCAACTGCATCTTGGCACAGTCGGCGATGAAGTCTTCCAACGTCAAGCGCGGCTCGGGCGACTTCGCGTTGAATAGATCGCGATAGCTGTACGCCGCCAGGCTGAATTTGAACAGGCTTTTGCCGTTACGAACGATTGGCTCGATGGCCGCGGCAGTGTTCGCCGATCGCCCGGACCAACCGCCGGCAACCGCGGCGGAAGCCAGCACGCACCGTTTAAAAAAATCGCGCCGATGCGGATCGCACGTCATAGGTTGGTTTCCTAAAGGCGGAGGGACTGGCAACGAAATCCAGACGGCATTGTGCCATGCGGGCCGATGTCGCCGCAAGCAGACTGACGGTCGGCCACGGAAGCCGCGAGCGGACGCATTTACTCGATCGCCGCGATTGCCGGACGGCAACAGTCCTGGAACACCGCAGGAGAAACAAACGCCAGACTGGCCGTGATCATCATCAAGGCAAAGGTTACTTCGCCGGTCACCAGCGCGATCGACGTCCAGACCAATACACCCAGCGCCAACAACAGGGGCCGTGCCAGCCGAATCCAGATGAGGATCGGAAACGACAACTCAAACAGAACCACCAGGTGCGTCCAGGCATCAATCAGCATCGGCGCTCTGTGCAGCCAGGTCAGATCGACCAGCCGCGACTCCGGCCGCGCCATCAACCACCAGATGCCCGTGCCGATCCACCATACGTCGCCTGATAACTTCGAGAACCCCATCATTGCGACGAACAGCGCCAGGTGTACCTGAATCAATCGCGTGGAGATAGTTGCCATCGTCGATAGCGGCTCGTCGTCGGCGACGATTCGCGGGTCCTTCGGTTTGCGCCGAGCAAGAACGGCATCGAGTGAGAAACGCCGCCCGCACGGCGCCAGACACAGGTACAACAACACCATGGCCGCGATCGGTTCGGTCAGCGACGTAATCATCGGCGCCCGATTGACGTCGGAAAGAAACACGACCAGCGCCAGCACGGTGGTCAGTCGCGTCCACAGCCCCACGGCGAACGCGATCAGGATCGCCAGGCCGAACAGATGCGCGGTCCACAATTCGGCCGGAGTTGTCAGATAGTTCAGATACGAAAATGCACTGCCCTCCAGCGGCGCGATATCGACGACCGGCAACAAGCCGGCCGGACCGAAGAACGCCACCAGATCGAACAACAACGTGGCGTGCAGGTAGACGACGATCGATCCCACCATCAAGCGGATTGCACAGAGCGTTGCCGGGGCGCTGGGAGCAAACCAGAAGCGGGTCCAGCCCTGGCCAAAGGCGTCGGCCAGCCGGTAGAGATAGTCAGCAACCGGTCGCATCATGATGAAGCCTATTCGCCCCGAGGAGCTGCTGGCGAGCGCGGCCGACGGGGCGGGCTGCTTTCGGAAGGCGCCACTTCGAGCGTCTCGGACTTCTTCAAGATGTCGACCTGGCCGTCGTTCACCAGCACGTCCGCTTCATACACGTTGGAATAGTTTTCCAGCGGCTTGCCATCGCCGGCATCGACCGCCGGCATGTCCTCCAGCTCGGGCAAATAGTGGGCCGTCAATGTGAGCGAACCTTGCGGTACACCGTTTTGCTGGAGGATCGAGCCGCCGATCGCCTTGGGCAGAATCGCGGCCGCATCGACTGCTTCCTCGGAACTCGCCAGTTCGCCGGCCGCGTTCACCAGCCGCTGATACCGGCGCGTGCGGATTGGCAACGTGAGCCCCGCCGGTGGAAGCACGACGGACTCTTCGCCGTGGACGCCGTCGAATCGGACCCGGCAAGTGAAATCGACGTCGGCAGGCAGCGCGTGCGTCAAGTGGTAGCGGGCAAACGGATAGCTCACCGGCAGCGCCGTCAGGTGCAAGTTGCGCAAGTAAGGGTCGAACAACTCGTCGAGCCGTTGCTGCAGCAAGCTGGGCTGCGTGTAGGCCGTCACGGTCACCACGATCGCGAACAGATGGACAAATAGCAACAACGAGGCGACGGTCCTGGTTTCCTGGCTCCAAGTCACTCGGGCCGGAGTCGATTCAGAAGGTTGCGACATGCGAAGCGACACCAGGTTGGATGCAGGGCCGGCCGAGGCACATCTGCTTGCTTGCTCACCGGCAGCGTCTTTTACGGATGGTCCGTCATCATGCAACAAAAAAAGCCGGACCTCAAGTTCGAGGTCCGGCTTTGGCGGCCATTTTCGATCGCACGATTCACATCGACCAACGGTGTGCGATGCAACTCGCGGGCAGGCACGCTGCCGTAGCAACGTACCAACCTATGGCTCTTGGCATTTCGATCAGGCGCTGGGAGCCGGAGCTTCCGGGGCAGCCGGAGCCGGAGGAGCAGCTTCGCCTTCGGCGGGAGCTTCGGCCGGGGCCGAACCCGAGCAACCACCGTTGCAGCTACCGCCACCACCGTGGCAACGACCATGACAACGGCCATGGCAACGACCGTGACAACGGCCATGGCAACGACCGTGACAACGCGTGCGACCGTGGCAATGGCCATGGCAACGCTTGCGAGCATGGCAGCCACCGCAGTCACCACCACTGCAATCGCCACCACCGCAATCCGAGGCGCCCGAGCAATCACAACCATTGCATCCATGGTGACGGAAAAGCCCGGCGTTGGCCGACTTCTCAGCGCCGACCAGCGCGATGCCGACAAGCGCGACAAACGTCGCGATGCCCAAAACTAACGTGCGATTCATCTAAGAATCCTCCCTCAAGGTACCGGAACGTAAGGTCCCTAAACAACAAAACTGCCGTCTTACGTTCTCCTGGCCCCAACTGTGACGGCATCAGTCAGGCGAGACCTCTGTTGTATTTGACCGCTTTCCGAAACGGCCGCCAATGAACCGCTCAAATACCCATTTTGCGAGGCTTTGCGGGTTGCAGAAGCTATTCCGAATGCACAGTCTAGGTCGTTAAGTTAGCATGGCAGGTCCCATTGTCAAGCGGCAACGGGAGAATATGTGCGCGTTGGGTTGTTGCGGTGCTTTGGGGATAATTTGCGGCTTTGTTTGACCAAGCATAGGTCACACGGCGCGGCTGTCCATGCAAATGCCATGCGGAAAGAAATAGAACCTCGACCAACGGTCAAGGCTCAGTGGCATGGATGCTATAAGAGGCGTGTGCGGTGGGCCTTAGAGCAAGACGTCGCACGCAAGAAAAAAGCAAGCTACTGATGGAGCAGCGGCCATGTTGGCTAGTTTGATGGCGAAATGGCTGGCAACTAACCGCGCGAGTTTAGCGTATTTCGGTAGCCGGTTTGCCGTCTGTGGGCGGCTGGCCGATCCCTTCGCGGCGCGCCATTTCCTCGCTGACCCATTGTTGCTGCGTCATCATGTCTTCGGGGTCTTCGAAGTTTAGTACCACCGGGGGTCGATCGGCAAAGATCTTGGTCGCCATCCCGGCGATTCGCCAACCAACAGGCTCTTTGCGCAACAGCCAAATGATGCGGTCGGTGTGCATGCGGCCATCGGCGCCGACATCGGTCCAGTCGCACGCGACGCGCGCACCGTTGTCTTCGACCATCATGCACTCGCGGATTGCGAAGTCGGCCGTTTCGCTTCCCGGCGGCGCTACGACCAATTCCTGGTCGGCAGTTTTCTCGCGGGCCGAAGGCGTCAACAAGGCAGCGGTCTTTTTGTCGTCGCCGGTGCGTACCGCTTCGAGAAACTCGGCCGTGACCTCTTCCGGCGTGCGGGTATCGACCGTCTCGGTGCCGCCGGATTGAGGCGCGGATGTCGAGCTGCTGCAGCCGAGAACAATTAGCGCGGCGCCCAGCACGAGCGCCAGCGATCGATGACCGTAATCCATGCGTGCCTCCTTGCCAGAACGGATGCGGTGTGCCAGGGCCCAGAGCAGCTTGCTAGCATTGCCACTAGCGGCAGCCGTTGTACTGAGCCCGGGCGGCAAAGTGTGGCAGGAACGCCGTGAGCGGTCAAGACGAACCGCGGCGCCCGCCAGCCCTCGAACGCAACGTCAGCCGGCGCGAAGTCCGCGATCGAAAGCGTCTTGATCGCGGCCATATAGTGCTAGCACCGACTCGAAGCGCTCGCTGGAAATCTTCCAGCACGGCGCATCGTCGGTATAGGCGTTGCAATGGGCGACAAACAGCCGGTACATGAACTTGAACAGATGGCGCGGCACGCGCAACCCGCGAAACGCATCGGTCAGGCGTCGGTCATCGATCGAATCGTCGAACAGTTCGCGCAGGTGCGGCGATCGGCCCGGCAGTGCACAAGCTTTGATCCGCGCCGACGCCACGTCGAACAGCGCCTCGCCCGTCCATTCGAGCGATGGGATGAGGTTCTGTTTGTCGAGCCGCGCGCGTTGATAGAAATCGCGGTCTTCGCGTTCGATGAATTGCGATAGTTCGATCGGCAGCAGCAGCTTGAAGCCAATTCCGGGGTGCTTGAGAAACTTGTTGTCGAGCATGGGCCAAAGAAGCGCTCGCATTTGCTCGACCGAGCCGTTGATCAAGTGCGGTTCGTCGACCCGATCGACCAGCACGACGATGCCGCGAAAGCCCAACGTCTCGAGAATGCCCTGGAACTTGGCCAACAGTTCATAGCGGTCATCCGTGCGTTGCTTGTTGGGAAACGGTTGGCCGGCAATGTCGGTGCTGCGAAACTTCATCAGGATCTGACGCAACTGATTGGCCGAATGCTTGCCAATCCGCAAATTACGGGCAATCGCCGCGGCGCGCCAAAAACGTGCTGCGAACTTGGCGAGCCACGGCAACCAAGCGGCGCCGACGGCCACATAGGGCCAGGGAGTTTCCAGCCAGTGCCACGCTTGCAGGTAAACCAGCAAGCCGGCCACCACGAGCGTGCACGAAATTCCTATTGCCAGCGGCCAATGTGCGAACCAACTGTGAAAGTGCAACTTGCGTCGCAAACGGCGCCAGCGACCTTTGCTCGTTTCGGCAGTCGACTGATCGTAACAAGCCGCCAGGACCAGGAGATCGCGGGCCTGATGGCGATCGAGCGCGCTGAGCGAGGCGACTTCCAGCACGTTGGTCGGCGGATCGTTCGTATGTTTCGAATCGAGAATGCGATCCACCAAACCGGTCACGCCCAACGTGAGAATCGCGTCCATGTGGTCCCACAGCTTCCAATCGCCGAGCAGTTTTCCAGGGCTGCGGTGGCGTGCCCCAAAACGATCGCGGAACCGATCGAGGAAGGGATTGAAATCGTCGTATTCGATGACGAACACGCGCGCCGTGGGGTGATCCTGGTTGTACTGCGACAAGTGCCGCGTGATTTGCAATCGCAGCGCCGTTTTGCCAGCGCCTTTTTCGCCGAACACGATCGACGTGGCCGGTTCCGCGGGATTGCCGTAGACCTTGTCCCAAGTCGGATGGTGCGTGCTCGAGATGCAAAAGTCCTTGAACACCGGATCGGTCTGAGCGTCTTCCTCGGCGAAGGGATTCGCGCCGATGCCGTGATGCTCCAAGAACTGCTGCGTTTTCATGCACTAATTTCCATGGCGCCAAGTTCCGCGGCGTGTCCGGGCGGTCGCTCGGACTATTCCGCTCGAGGCCTTCAATCATCGTCATAAAGGGCTTCTCCTGCTCGGCGACCGTGCGCTGGGGCCCGTAGAACTTGACGTAGTAAACCCCGGCGCCCTGGATCGGAATGATGGCGGCCAACATTCGATACTTGGGCCGTTCGGTGGCTGGGGCGAAAGGCCCCGCCTGGTCCTTGTAGGTGCCGCAAATATCCACCAGATGAACCTCTTCGCCGGCGATCATCATTTTCTTGGTTTTGGCGCGTTTGCGCGTGCTGCCGCCGTCCGGTTGGGTGAACTGGCCGAACCAGCGATCGATGTTGGCCTCGACGCCGCCGCCGGCGGACATGACGGTCAGGCGGCCGTTGTTGGCATCACCCTCGGCGGCCGGCACGGCGAACTCATATTCGACGATCGACGCGCGCGGCTGCTTGGACTGCCACGTCTTTGGCGCCGTAAGACGGGCTTTGCCGCCGGCAAGTTCCATCCGTGCAGGATTTTCCTCCGCGACGGCGGTGCTACCGACTGCCAATACCAAGAGAAGCGAAGCCGCAATCGAGGGTCGAGAAACGTGCATGAGAACTCCCATCGAACTAGGCAAGGGACGATCCGCGGTATCAGACACGTTGATTTCGCCAACTTCCGGCTTGGGCTGTGTGCTGCACGGACCTATTGCATCAAGGCGTCGGCGCTGGGAACGGTAGTCGCGGAGTCTGGTGCGGCCGACGGCTCCCCTCGCCGGAAAACGACAAACAAGACGATCATCAGAATCACCGAGACGACGGCCAGCACGGCGCTTGTATACAAGCGAACGTCGCGTTGACGGCGTCGGCGGCGCACCGTCAACGATATGGGCGATGCGTCAGCGTCGCGCGGCGCCGGCGCCGCCTCCACATTCGGGATTGTTTGTACCACGTAGCCCTGGGGCAGACTACCGCTGATGCCGGGAGCTTCCCCACCGCCGGTGTCGAGCTGCGGCTGAACGGTCGCTGGTTGCGGCGACATGCCGCCCGGCAAGCCGCCAGCGGCCGGTTCGGTCGCCAACTGTGGAAACACCGCTGAGGCAGTTTGCCAGTCTGGCCAACCCGCGCGCCACACGAGCGAGCTGCCGCTCACCCGGCCATCATTGAGCCAGGAGCGCATGATGTCGGCCGAGGCCGGGCCATATTGCCCACCGGTGGCCGGACGGACATACCAAACCGCGCCAGGAGCTTCGGAGATCGCGTCATTCGCCGTCGTCGGACGATCGAGCGACTCCACGACGCGGGTGGCCGGCGAAGCGGTGAGTTCGGCGCACGACTCGTCCGCTACGATCTCGATGGTGGTCGACGCCGTGCCGACCGAACTGGTGGCCGCAGGATCGACGCGTCCGCTGGTCGACGCATTGGGGTCGGAGGCTGCCGGGACAATCACCCGGGCGCCGCATTTCGGGCAAATGGCGCGCTTGCCGCTCAAGAAGGTCTTGACGTTGAGTTTGTGCCCATTGGGGCATAGAAACTTGATGCCCATTTCGCTCCCGATCCCAGACTTGAGAACGGCGAATTTCGGGCGATCAGCCGCCCTCGAATGGCGCACTGCCAGCGCGGCGCAGTACGATCCGGTCCTCTTGAGATTTCCTCCATTATACTTGGCACAGGCAGCTTGAAAAGTTGGCGCTACGGCACGCGCCTGGGACGCTCATCCATCGCCCGAAATTGGCCAGCACGGGGGAAAACCGCCCATTTGGCGAGTTCGACGGAATACCACGACGCCGCCGAATCGAACTGGTATCGGGACCGGGAGGACGAGACCGGCGGCCGACTGCAACCCTCTTGCGCGGCGCATTTCGGATAGTTTGGTCGTTCGGCACTTGCAGAATTATGCGGTAATTTTGTTCGGCATCTTGATTGTTGGCACATCCTGGTCAAAGCTAGTAGGAGTGAATTGGCAAGCTCGCGACTGTCTGATGCGTGTGCTGGAGGCACGCCGTCGCGGCGACTTGTGCCAGAGAGCGACCCTGTTGCCGGCCATTTCCGGTTGATTGCACAATTCCTCAAGCGGACGCCGCTAGTGAACTGCTAGGAAACGCTTCGCTACCTCCGCGAGCCTCCGCGGAGTTCTCGTCCCATCCCAGAGCCGATCTTGTCGACCGGCTCGGTCCGCTACCTCGATAATCTTACGCGCGCTTAACCTAGTTTAGGAATGCAACAGCGATGCATCACCACGAACCAACAGGTCCCCTGGAAATCTCCCTGGTGGGCGACCTGACCGACAATGAAGCCGACCTCACCGAGAAACTGCTGGGCGTCGAGCCGGGCGGCGAATGCACGATGTATATCGATTCGCCAGGCGGAAGTCCCTATTGCGCCGTTTCGCTCATGACGTTGATTCTGCTGCGCGGTTTGCGTGTCACGGGCGTCGTCACCGGCGAATGCTCTTCGGCCGCGCTCTGGCCCTATGCGGCCTGCACGCGGCGATTGGTCACTCCATATAGCGTGCTGTTGTTCCATCCCATGAAATGGCAAAGCGAAGAGCACGTGGGGCTGGCCGAGGCCGCGGAGTGGGCGCGCCATTTCGGTCATCTCGAAAAAGAGATGGATCACCTGCTGGCCGAGCTATTCGGCATTCAAACCGTCGAAATGCAAAAATGGATCAGTCCGGGCCGCTACGTCTCGGGCCGTGAGTTGGCCGACGCCGGCATGGCCGAGTTGATCGATTTGCACAAGCTGAAGATTTTCGAATCCAACGGCGTGGCCCGGCGACGCAAACACGTTGCTAATTGAGTGCCGTGCTCGGACCAATTCGACGCTCGGCGGTGCGCTAATTGCGATAGCTCTCGTGACAACTGGCGCACGACTTGCCGATTTCGCCCACGGCCTGGCGGGCTGATTCATAATTGCCTTCGGCCAGCGCGGCCCGCGCTGCCAAGGCATGGTCGCGCATCCCCGCGGCCAATTCCAGGTAGGATTCGTCATCGGCAAACTCATAGCCCTCGCGCGCGATCACCGCAGCCAGTGCTGCAATCACTTGAGATTCGTGCAGCATTTCGTCCGCGCCCGCTGCAGATCCGCTTGAATTTGCCACGCCCGGTTTCAACCCGCCTTCGAGCGATTGTTCCAGCCGTTTCATCAACAGCGACCGATCGGCGATCCGCGGCCAACTGGCGTCCGCTGCCGGCGGCTGCGCCGCGATCGTTCCGCCGCGCACGAGCGTCTCCAGATCGTCGAATCGGGCCCTGGCCTCCTGGTACGAGGCGTCCGTTCCCACCTTGCAATTGAATCCAGCACGGGCCACTCGATCTCGGATGGATGCCGCGTCACGCTGCCAGCGGACGCGCTGGCCGTATTCGGCGTCGATGGCAAACATGGCAGCCAGCACGCTCAAGTGCAAGCGAGCGTCCTGATATTCGCCCCCCTTGAATTTGAGCGGGTTTTCCACGGCGGATCCCAGTGATCGCACCTGTAGTTTGATTTCATCCTCGATCGCGTCCGCGGCAATCAAGCCAGACCAGTCCGACGCCGCGGCTTCTTCCACCGGTGCCGCGGGCTGAGACTCGCTCAGGTTGGTTGGCATACTGCCGGCAAGGGGCCATTGAGGACGCGCACCCACGAGCTTCTCGCGCACGTCGGGCAGAAACGCGTCGGTCACCGCCTTCGTGAACTTGGGCGGCCGCGCGCGCTTGACCGGTCCGGCGGCATGCACACCGTGCGCCAGAACCACCTGCGCGGCAAGCAAACCGATCGTCATTCGAAGGCAATTGCCACACAGCGTACGTTTGTTGCCAGCACGGTTCCGCATGATTCGATTATCGTCGCCAGCACGCCGGCTGACAACGTGCCCCGGCTCGGACTCGGGCCATGCGCGTCCGGCAATTCGGCAGGCAATCGCCGGGAAGCTATAATTGCAATATGAGCGCTTCGCCACGATCCACGCGCCGCGAATTCCTGCAGGGCAAAGCGGCCGCCGACGCGCTGATCGATCTCACTTCCGCGACGTCCGACGACTTGGCGAGTGCTGCCGCAGCACGCGGCGCCTACCTGCTCAAGCTCTCGCGGCCAGCAATGGCGTGCCAATTCGAGTTCTTTTTCAACGCCGGGCAGTACGTCGATGCCAACGAGATGGGACTGCTGGCGCTCGATCTGGTCGATCGTCTGGAAGACCAGTTGACCGTCTTTCGAGAACACAGCGAGGTCAGCCGCTTGAATCGACACGCCGCGGACGAACCGGTGAAAATCGAGCCGGGCTTGTACCGGCTTTTGAAACTGGCCGTGGAAATCCACGAGCAGACAGGCGGCGCGTTCGACGTGACGGCCGGTCCGTTGTCGCGTGCTTGGGGTTTCACGAATCGCGCAGGCTCGATACCCAGCGAAGCCAAGTTGGCCGCGGCGCGGCGGTCCGTTGGCAGCCAGTTTCTGGATCTCGACGACGATCGCTGCACGGTGCACTTCACAAAAGCGGGCGCGGAGATCAACCTGGGGAGCATCGGCAAGGGTTATGCACTCGACCGATGCGCCGAATTGTTGTCGGCCGCCGGAATTCACGACTTTCTGTTGCACGGAGGCACAAGCAGCGTGCTGGCGCGAGGAACGCACGCGGCGGTCGCTCCGGAACACGGTTGGCTGGTCGGCGTTCCTGATCCATTGCGGCCCCGACGCCGCTTGGGCCAATTGCGCGTCGTCGATCGCGCCCTGGCCACGTCCGGCGCGGGAGTGCAATTTTTCGTCGACGAAGAGCGGCGCTACGGCCACATTCTCGACCCGCGCACTGGCCAACCGGCGGAAGGCGTGGTGTCGGCGACCGTGCTGGCCCCATCGGCAGCCGAGGCCAACGCGCTGGCCACGGCGATGTATGTAATGGGGCCCCAGGCGGCCCAAGCCTATTGCACGTCGCATCCACACGTGGCGGCCATTTTGCTCTGCCCAGGCGAGCGCCAGGGAAGCCTCGAGCGGCGGATGTTCAATCTGGACGGCGAGGACACGATTTGGACGCAAGGCGACGCGAGTTGACCGGCTGCAACAGAAGCGCAGCCCCGCCGGCCCACCTGCTTGCTAAGTGGAACCCCCCGCGAATTGAATGGCGCGGGTACAATTGACATACTTGTCACCTCGCGCCGATGGGTAAAATACCCCGGCTCCAGCGGTTTTCAGTTCTCACGGTTTTGAACCTCCAGTGGCGGATTCATGCTGCCCGACTTGCAGATCGATCATATCTCTTACCTGGGGATCATTATCGTATTGATCCTGACCGGGTCGGGCTTGCCATTGCCCGAGGAGGTGCCCATCCTCGCTGCCGGCGTGGCCAGCTCGGTGGGAACGTTGCATCCCGGCTGGGCCTATCTGTCGTGCATCGTCGGAGCCGTGCTGGGCGATTCGGTGCTGTACGCGATCGGCTATCACTTCGGGCGATCGTTGGTGACGCGTCACCCGCGGATCGCCCACCTGCTGCATGCCGAGCGCGAGGCGATGATCGAAGAGATGATTCGCCGGCACGGCTTCAAGGTGTTCTTCCTGGCACGATTCATGGTGGGGATCCGGGCCCCGGTTTACCTGACGGCCGGCGTGCTGCGGATGTCCTATCGGCGCTTTCTTTTGATCGACGCCGTTTGCGCCACCAGTGTCGTCTCGTTGTTCTTCGGCCTGAGCTACGCCTATGGCGATCGCGTGGCCGGTTGGGTTCGTGATTCCGAGCTCGGGCTGACCGTGGTGGTCGTGCTGGTGGCGACGGCCGTTGTGGGCGTCATCGTCTGGCGACGGTATCGACAGCGACACGAAGATGCGCTGCTGACCGAGGCTTGCAGCGACACCGCCGACGGGGTCGTCGAACCGGCCTCAAGTGAGCAAATCGGCGAGCCATCCGGCATGCGCACCGGTCGCTAACAGGAGCACGGAAGCATGGCGCAAAGGCAATTGAGAATCACGATGTTGCCAGCCTGCGTCTCCGCCCTTGTTGCAGCCACTGTCCTGGCGGCGCTGCCCGCGCGGGCGGAGGACAAGGGTTTACAGCCGCTGGGAATCAGCCCGGCAATTGCCGCCCGCATCCACTGGATGCAATTCAACATGGTTTCGGGTCGCGTCGTGGCTTCCAGCAACCTGTCCGTGCCCAAGATGCTGGTGCAATCGCCGGGGCGCCGTACGCAGCGCCGCGAGACCCTGGGCATCGAGATCAACGGCGGCATGTGCAACCTGGAGTATCTGCTGGTCTCGCCGACGGAAAACTTGCGCATCAACATGACCGAGGGCAGCACCCTGACAATCCGCCGCACCCAGTCGGACGCGGGCTACGCGCTAGCATTCGAACAGCGACCGGATCGGCCGTTGACCCTCGAATTGGAGCAGGACGGCGTCCGGCGCAAGTGGCAGGCGCAAGGGCTATGGCGATTGGTTTTGCAGGAGCCCGAGATCGTTCGCGATCACCTGTTGCCCCTGTTGGAACAGTTGCACCCGTCGTGGCAATTGGCGGCGACGGCTGCCCAGATCGAAGAAACATTGGTCCGCACTCCATTCACTCACGCGCCCAAACGCCCGGATCGGCAACGGTGGGCCCAGTGGGTCGTCGAATTGGGTAGCGCGAAGTTTTCCGAGCGCGAAAACGCCGAGCGCGAATCCGCGGGGCGGGACAGGCCGTCGTGCCGTACTTGCAAAGCCTCGACCACGATCAACTCGACGCCGAGCAAGCGGCGCACATCCGCACGGTCATCGATTCGCTCAGCGTGGACTACGAAGACCGCGTCGATCGCGTGACTTCCTGGCTGGCCGGCGACGAAATGGTATGGCTGGCGCTGTTGAACCGCGGAGACCCGAACCGCCGCCGCGTGGCCGCCGAACAACTCGGCCGAATCCTCGGCGCGCCGGTGGACTTCGATCCAGACGGTTCGGCAGAAAGCCGCCAGCAACAAATCGATCGCTTGCGCAAACGGCTGGTGGCTCCGTTATCGTCGGCCGAGGGCCAGCACTAGCCCGTTGTCCGCCTGCGCAACAAGGCCGCTCAGTCCCACCACCAGGCGTCGACGGGCAGGGCGTCGGCTTCGGCGTGGGCGCGATGCGCTTTCAACGCGCCGTAGTCGTCGGACTTGATGCTTTCGGCGCGGGTGAATCGCCAGGGCGACACGCTCACTCCGCCGCTGACTCCCGCCACGATGTGCCGCCCATTGATCACGCGATGGTTGATCACGGTTTCCACGCTTTGCGGCGCGGCGCCCAGGGCGACGCTATATTGCCGCGGATCGCCGAAGCAGAGGACATGCCAGTTGACGCGCTCGGCCAATTGCTGCGACTGAATGAGCGAGGCCACCAGCGCCAGGTCGAAGATGTTTTGCAAGTCGGCATAGACCGGATACTTCCGTGCCAGGGCCGCAAAGTGCGTCGTGAAGCGGTGCGCGAATTCGGAATTCAACGCCTCCGACGCGCCGGTATGGACGCGGCGTCCCAGCGCCGTAAGCAACTCGTTCTCGCTCATCACTTGTACGCCGGGGCCACGGATCTCAAATGCGTCGCCGGACTCGGTGGCCACGACCGCATCGTATTTGAGGGCAAACCACCAGCGCAATACGTCCAGCGGCGGCGGCGCTTCTCCCGGCTTGACTTGAATCAGGTTCAAATAGCTGGGCACGTCGACAGTGCCCTCTTCGAGCCCCATGCCCACCAGCTTCATCCGATAGTCCGCCTCGACCAGCACACGCGCCGCGCGCGTGCGGGGATCGATACCGTCCACCACGATGGTCTGCAGCCCCATTTGATGCCGCAACTTTCGCAGCCAAGCGCCGCGCGCCGAGGGCTTGAGCGGTTTCGCGGCCGATTGCTCGGCGAATTGCTTGGTCCGCGCGAGGCCCTCGGGGGTCGGATCGATCGAGCAACCGAACGTCGCTCCCGGCGAAGCGGTCAAATACCTCAGCACCACGACCAGATCGTCAAGCTGCAACACCGGTCGCCCCGTGGCACGGCTGACCGCCCTGCCCTCGGGATCGATTCGCCAATCCGCGGCCGGACCGGCCAGCACCAAATCGCCCGAGTCGGGATAGACGAACACGTAGGCGATCTTCTCCAAGCCGGCCAGGTGCAGCATTTCATCGGTCGGGCGGCGGCCTTCGGCCAAGCGCAACTGCACATGCTTTTCGAGGCGCGTCAGCGAAACCTTGCGTAGTGGCGAAGCCCGCTTGCTGTCGGCGTTCTTGTCGGCCGTCAGCGCGTCCAGGCGGGCGATCGCCAACTGCTTGGACTCGCCCGGTTGCAGCGCGCGATGCAGTTCGCCCGTGGCGTCGACATATACCCCGTTACGAAACTCCGAGACGCTACCCGGCCCGCCAACCTCGTCCCACGTGTCGGGCTTGACCGTGGTGGTTATGAGTTCGATGAGGGAATCAAAATCGGCTTGGGATCCGCCTGCCATACCGGAGTCAAGCAAGCGCTTGCGCGTCGCGTTGATGACGTCCGAGCGCACCCGATCATCCTCGACGTGCTTCAGCGTCGAGTAGGCAGCATGGCGATCTCCGGCTGAAGATTGGGCCTTGGCCAGCTCGGAAAGCAAAGCGTCGCGCTGGCTGCGATCTTCAACCTGCTGGGCTGTAGCCAGCGCCGGCGCAAACTCACCGGCGGCAAGCTGCTCGCGAAATGTTTCGAGCGAGGGCCCGACCGCCAAACTCAGATCGGCAGCCATCGCGGTGGAAGCAGCGCCAACGGCAATCAGACCAGAGAGAAAGACGAGAAACCGAGCGTCTCGAATCGGGCGCATGTGGCCGGAAGTCAAATCGCAGGGGGCCATGGCAGATAACTCTCCCCTTCCATACGGCGACGCGGTGTTCCGCCCGTCAGCCTCGCACAGCCAGTTGGGAAAGTCAAGAAATCTGGGAAATGGTGGAAAAAGGTCGCCAGAGGGGGACGAAAAAAACCGGCGGCCCGCCCGCTGGAGTGCGGGGGGCCGCCGGTTTGACTGTCAAGGAGACCGCTTCAATACGCGCGGATGCTCCGCAGGACGACACTAGGCGCCGCAACCGCAGCTCGGCTCAGCGACGCAGCAAGCGGGCGCACAGCAGGCGGGCTGGCAGCAGCGTTGACGATGGCAGCAACGGTGCTTGTGGCAACGGTGCTTCCGGCAGCAGTGACGCTTGCAGCACTTGGGCGCACAGCAGCAGCTCGGCTCGGGAGCGCAGCAGCTCGGCTCGACGGCGCAGCAGCTCGGCTCGACGGCGCAGCAGCTCGGCTCGACGGCGCAGCAACTCGGCTCACAGCAAGTCGGCCGGCAGCAACGGTGCTTGTGGCAGTGGCCAAACAAGCGGCAACGGTGACGGCAGCACTTGGGCGCGCAGCACGGCGCCGGCGCACAACAGCTGGGCTCGGGCGCACAGCAGCTCGGCTGCGGAGCACAACACGACGGTTCGGGGGCACAACACGACGGCTCGCAACAGCCACCACCAAAGAAGCGGGCTTCCGCTTTCTGGGCGCTGGCCGCAACAAACAGACCGGCCACGAGCAAAGCCGGCAGCACAATGCGGGATTTCATCTGACGGAACTCCTAAACAGAAAACAGGGGTAATCCACTCCTCACGGTCGCGTCGCCAGCCAGTGGCCTCTGGCGCATTCGTGTGCCGCATCAGGCAGACCGGTACACGCGGACAACAAGGAAACTTCCGATGCGAAAGCCTCGGTGTTGCTTATCGACGACCCAATCGTGGCGTCTTGACGAGACGGAGCAGTTTCTCCAGTCTTCCTGTGTTCCCGGGTCGAAATGGAGAGAATCTGCCGATTGTGCGTCGCCAGAACCCCTGAAAACACCCCGACTTGCGGCGTAGAAGCTCGACGCAAACCGCATCCTGGCGCACTTGGAAACTGCGCCACGCAAGGCACAACCGTTAGAGGCCGGCCACGGCGGTCTGTTTGCGCACATGGTAGGGACGCTGCCGGCCAAATACACACCAGCGGGCGATCCGCGAATGAGCATCAGCCCCATGCCAGACGAGGGTATCAGCCCGTCAGGAGGGGCGATCGCTCTCGGCGGCCATGGCCAAAGCCACCAGATAGGGGACCGGTTCGCCGCCGAGGACGTTTAGCACCGTGCCGCCGGCTGTGAAGCAGTGGGTCACGTCGTCCGGCTGGCCGAATCGCTCGAGTGCCGTACCCCCCTCGCCGCCACCGACGTACACGTCGACGCCGGCCTGCTTCAGCCGCTTCAACTGAGGGATGAAGCGCCTGGTGCCCGCGGCGAATTGCGGCTCCTCGAACTTGCCGAAGACGCCGTTGTAAAATGCCGCGGATTGGTCGTCCTGGTGCGCGGCGATGAACGCGCCGATCTTCTTCTCGAATAGCTCGCTCGTGGCCGGACCGATGTCGAGCTGTTGCTCGCCCGGACCGATCTTGCTGGAGACGCGACCGTCTTGCAGCACGAAATCGATGGGCAGCACGAACTCGATGCCCTTTTCCCGCCCGGTGGCAATCATTCGTTTGGCCTGCTCGATGTGCGCAGGGGGAATGAAGTAGGGCTTGTCCGCGTGGCTGGGCTCCTCGGCGATTCCCAGCGCGAAATCCTCGCCATCGAGCTGGGCTGCGGCTTTCTTCAATGCCATGGCCAACGAGCCGGCTGCGAACACCGTCTCGACGGTGCCGCGGTTGATCATCGCCTCAAGATCATCGAGTTTGTCGGCTTTCAAACCGCTGAAGACGACCAACTGCGTCGACAGGCAGCGCATCATCGGGCCGGTGAACTCTTCCGCCTCGTATGCGCCCATCGCAACCTGGTGCATGGCGGCCGGCACGATCGTGCTCGACGCATCCAAGCTGCCGGCCGAAAGCGCTTCGTGAATGTAGACCGTGGCGACCTTGGCCGCGAATTCGTTGGCAAGCTGTGCCAGGGGTTCCGCCAGCTCGTGCAGGTCCTCTGCTTTGGCTTTCCATAGCACGCGTTCGATTTCATAGCGGCGCACGTTCTCGAGCATCAGTACCGCGCCTGGCGGACTGCCCACGATCTGGCTGCGAACCGTATCACGAATGGTCATCGTCGCTTCGTCGAGCCAATCGACAATCAGAGTTATGTCGCACTGCAAGATCTCACCTAGCCGCGTGGCGACTTTGGCCAGCGATTCTTCCGGCTTGCGCCCCTTGTGGCCGAAGACAATCTGCTTCCAGCCCCGATCGCGCCCGAATTGCAGCGTCTCTTGCATCGAGCGCAGACGAATGTCGCCTTCGCCCAGGGTGGCACCGGGCTTGGCATCGACGTCGCCGCGCACCAGCACGCTGGTTCCCCGGGGCAGTTCGTCCAACGAGGCCAGCCGCGGGATGGCAGTCAGGTAATCGGAAAGCGTGTAGTCCGGACGGCTGCCATCCACGTTGAGCAGCGCCTCGCACCAACTGAGCATGTCTTGGACAGTGACGGGCATTTCGGGATCCTAGGTTTCGTTACTCATTCTTGCCGCCGGCGTCCGCCACGACCGCTTCGGCTTCCAGTTTTTGATACGCGTCGAGTTTTTGCTGGTATTTGTCCAGTTCCTCTTTGGCCAGGCTTTCGCCGTTGAGCAGGCGTTCGATTTTGGCCGGCAACGTCGTGGCCAGGTTGGGATCGTAGCCGATGTGATAGTCTTCGACCGTTCCATCGGCGCCAAGAATGATCATGGTGGGCAGCCCTTGCACCTGAAACTGGTTGCCGGCGGCCTGCTTCGCATCACGAGCGACGGGAATGGTGAGATTCGCTTTGGCGAATGCCGCTTTCACTTGTTCGTCGGTCACCGTCACGTCGTCGGTGTCGACGGCCAGAATAACCACCTTGTCATTGGCCTGGAACTGGTCGTGAACCTTCTGCAAATTCGGAAAGCCTTCGAAGCACCATCCGCACCAGGTTGCCCACATGTCGAGGACGACGACCTTGCCTTTGAGCGATTCTTGCGTGACGTCGCCGCCTCGATAGTCGACAAACGAAAAGTCCGGGGTGGTTTGTCCCAACAGGGGCGACGGCGCGTCGGGCGGCGGCGGAAGGAAACGCTTGAGCAGCTTGGCGCCTTCCGGCAAATCGAATGCAAACGCCTTGGCGTCAATGTCGGCATTGACTTCGGCGCCTTTGAAGTCGACCTCGATCGATGCCTCGGCCAACGAGTATTCCTTCGCGAAGGACTCGGTGGGGAATTCGAATTTGGCCAGCAGCTTGGTTTCGCGGTTGATCCAAAACACGCTCGTGCCCTCCGGCCCCTCGATGGCGACGCGCTGGCACGGCTGGCCAAGATACTCTTGGTCGGCCAAGAGCCGCGGTTTGCCCTCGCCGGCGATGGCCGCGATCGGATCATCGCCAAGCAGCAACTCCAATTGCGGCAGCGTCACGCCGATCTGGCCCCGCATTGTCTGGGTCAGCATCTTGTCCGCCTGGATGTCGGCGATCGAGAGCTTTTCCGGATCGGGCAGAACGAGCACCTGGTCGTTCAATGAATTGACGCTGGCGTACAATTGCTTGCCGTTGCCGAGAATGCTGGCCTCGAGCGCATGAACGCGGATCTTGTTGGGCCGTTCAAACGCCACCGAAAACGGAAATGCCGGCGACTTTTGTTTTTCGCCGTCGGGCGTGGTGAAGGCGAGACGCAGATCGCCTGCGTCCTCATAGCTCTTGGCCTGCTGATAGGTCGCGACCATCTTGGCCAACAGCGCCGCGGCGTCGGCGTCGCTGCCGGCCGCCTTGTCGCCTGTGTCCTTTTCCGCCGTTCCGTTTTCTGTCGCCGACGAAGCGGGCACGCTGGCGGTTGGAAGTTTCGTTTCGCTGGTGCCACAGCCGATGCTGACAACCATCGCGGCCGCGCTCGCCAGTACCAGCGCGAAAGCGGGATGCACGAGGGTTCTGGCTCGATTCCATGCCATGGGAAGGTTTCCTTGCTCGTTGAGTGTGTGGAAGGCGCAGGGAAGCAAGTGCCCGTTGCGCGGCGGGAAGCGTAGTTGATTATTCGAAACGAGGCGCTTCAGGTAAAGCGCGACTTCTTGACCCTTTGCGTGGCAGCCTCCTATGATGGCGCGCCGGGGTCGAAATGCCCCAAACGCCGGCCACATGCCGCGCTCGACCATGCGAGCAGGCACTATTGTCGGCCATCCCGCGCAGGTCCCAGTGTACCGATGAACTTGAAATTGCGATATGGCGTCGATGCCATGCTGCCGTTGGAGCTTGCCGACGAACAGCTTGTCGCGCATTCGCCGCCCCGCGCGGCAAACCACTGGCCGACGTGGCCGGGGAGGTCGATCGAGCCTTGGCCGAGCCTACGGAGTTCCCGCCTTTGGCCCGCGCGGTGTTGCCAGGCGACAAGGTGGCGTTGGTGCTGATGGAAACGCCGCCAGCGGCCGAGGCCGTCGTGGCCGGCGCGGTGCGAGACTTGGTGGCGGCCGGCATTCAACCCACGGACATCACCTTGGTTAGCGCCCATGTGATGCGGCGGCGCCGTCTTTGTGGGATCAACTGTCGTGCGAGCTTCAGTTCGCTCACCAGGTTCACGATCCGGCGGACCGCGGAGCGCTGGGATATGTTGCGGCATCGAAGACGGGCGATCCCATTTACATCAACCGTACGATCCACGAAGCCGATCTGGTGATCACGATCGGTTGCTTGCGATTGGATGCGTCGCTGGGATACCACGGCGCCCATGCCGGGATGTTCCCGACATTCTCGGATACGAGCAGTCAGAATCTCTTTCGCTCGCTCAAGGCTACGGAACCGCGTGAGCGCGAGCGGCTTCAGCAGGCTGCCGAGGAGGCTGGCTGGCTGGTGGGTTCGCCGTTTACCATCCAAGTCGTGCCGGGCCCGGGAGACACGGTGTTGCACGTGCTGGCTGGCGAACCACGGGCGGTCTTTCATTGCGGCAGGCGGTTGTGCACCGAGGCATGGAGCTACGCGATTGGGCGACGCGTAGATCTGGCGATTGCAACCATCACCGGCCACGGCCAACAGACCTGGCAGAATGTCGCGCGAGCACTGGCCGCTGCGGCCCACGCCGTTGAGGAAGACGGCGGCGCCGTGGCGATATGCTGCGAATTGGCCGAAGAGCCCGGTGCCGCGGTGCAACGACTCGCCGGAGCCGACGATCCGAGCGCGGCGCTGCGTCAAATTGGCAAGCGCAAACCGGCCGATACATTGGCTGCCGCCGAGATCGCGCAGGCGCTGGAGCGCGGCAAGGTCTACCTGGTAAGTCAACTTGAGGATGAGCTGGTCGAGAGCCTGGGGATGGTGCCGATCACTGCGTCTCAGTTGTCGCGAGTGGCCGCGCGCTACGAGTCGTGTCTCGTGTTGGAAAACGCCCAATACGCCGTCGCTGACCCCGACAAACAGGCTTCCCCTTCGTCACAAGCAATGCAGTCGCGATCTCGTTCATGAACGCAGCATCCGAGTCACTCGTCGATTGGCTGGACGACTATCAAGCGCTGGTCGATAGGGCGGCACTCGTCGAATTGAGGCCGCGCACGCAAATCGAGATCGGCGGAGCCGACCGTGCTACATGGTTGCACAACCTCACGACCAACGAAGTGCGCAAACTGCAACCCGGCGGCGGCTGCGAAACGTTTCTCACCGAAGTTCACGGCAAAACGGTCGCGCACGTTTTCCTGTTCTCTGGCATTGAGACGATTATTCTCGATGCGGTTGGGGGACAGGCCGAGACGATCCTCAAGCACCTGGACCACTATTTAATCAGCGAACGCGTGACGCTCGAGGATCGCAGCGCGGCCTGGGCGCGCTTTTCCTGGGTGGCCCTGAGTCGCCTTCGTTACTGTCTGCCGCGACCGGCGCGCCGCCTCCGATGGAGCTGTTGGGCCATGCTCCGGCAACGGTTGCAGGATGCAAGGTCTGGTTGCGGCGCGTTGACCTGACGGGGCCCGACGGCTTTGAGATCAGCGCCGAGGCGGCCGATTTGCCAGCAGTTCGCGATGCACTTGCCGCGGCCGGCGCCGAGCCGTGCGCGGCGGTGGCGTTCGAGGCCGCCCGCATTGAATGGGGCTTTCCGCTGTTCGGCCGGGACATCTCCGAGAAGAATTTGCCTCAAGAGGTTGCCCGCGACGCCCGAGCCATCAGCTTCGTCAAGGGCTGCTACCTCGGTCAGGAAACCGTCGCCCGCATCGACGCGCTGGGCCACGTCAATCGCACGCTGGTCGGGGTGCGGTTTTCGTCGAACGGTGCGCCAACTCCGGGAATGGAGCTAACGTCCGATGGTGCAACGGCGGGCACGGTCACTTCGGCCAGCTATTCGCCCCAACTGCGTGCGCCAATGGCGCTGGCGGTTGTGCGTCGCGGCAAGAACACGCCCGGCACGCGGTTGCAGAGCGCCGCCGGGGACTCCGAAGTCGTAGCTCTGCCGGTGCGCGTAGCTGCTGCCCGGTGTCGCCGCGATGCCGAAATTCCCGCCGAAGTCGGCCAGCCATGCGTGCACGCGGGCCACGACATCCACGTCCGGTGGCACGCTCCCCACGACGTGAAAGCGTCCCCTTTTCAACGCGACACGCAAGATGTCGAAACGGCTGCGCATCTGTTTCAGAAACGATTTCTCCTCAGCATCCGTCAATTCATGTCGCATCAATTCCACGGCAGCGGGACCGCGGCGACGGTCGAGCGATACCAGGCGGCCGCGTTCCGCCTTGTAGATTTGCCCATCGACGAACGCTCGCCGCAACAAACCGGCCCCAGTGAACTGATACACCGGATCGGCGCCAAAATAAAAACTAGCGCGATCGTCTCGACGGAAGCCGAAGATTATGGGCTCGTCGTAATCTGGCAGTTGCAGCGCGGCGCGTTGCACCAGCGCCGTGGCCTCGGCCAACAGGTCCTCACGATCTTGCTCACGACGCGCCATGCCAACGTTATACGCCGCTCGCCATTATTGCACGATGGCGTCGCCAAATGATCGCCCACAGCATTGCAAACGCCACGGACGCCAACACCGCTCCGGTTGGCTCGGGCACGATGATTTGCGTGACCTGCGTCGCCCATTGTGAGTTGGTCAAAGCATATTGCTGGAATGTCCAGAATACGTACGGATTGTCGGGGTCGACAACCGTGCTGGTGTAGTCGCCCCAGCGCCCGTTGGCATAGTGGTAGTCGTCCACCAGACCGGCTTGCAACAACATGGGTTCGCCGAATGTGGTGACACCGCCGAACGTGTGCCCCACAACAGCAAACGCGCTGAGCGTGCCGTCTTCACCAAATCCTGATCGTGTGAACCCCACGACAATGTCGCCCAGATCATTGGCCGCGATCGAAGCATTGAAGTAGTCGTGCAACGGATCGCCCAGGATGATCTCTTGAATGAGTTGGTCCGTCGCGCCGTCGAGAATCAATACGGAGAGTGCCGGGTTGCCCCCTTGCGTCGTATTGTGGACGGCATAGACCTTGTCGCCAACTTGATAAGCGTTGCTGGCGATGCGGCCGTCGACCGTGGAAATCGATGCCGTGAAGTCGGGCTGGGCCGCCGGCGGGGCGCGGAGTAGTTGCTGGTCGCGATTGACTGAGGCGCCGAGATCGTTGCACCCGCGCCGGACGCACCGGAAAGGTTCCAGACATAGAACGAGTCGTCGCCCGGTGCGGCGGGAAATATCGACACCAGCGGCGAACTGCCGTCGGACGGGCCAAAGTTGGTGACCGGTTGGATCGTGGAATATCCGTAGGTGTTCTCCGACAAACTGCCGAACGACGTCATGTTGGCAACGCTGGGCGTCGATGCCATGATGTCGGCTTTGGGGATCGAATGCACCATCGAATACTCAAAGCCGACATTGCTCGAGTTCATCGGAAAGTTGTTGGTCGTGACATACACGCCATTGGCGTCGACACCCAGCGTCGTGAAGTCGGCGAATTTTCCCGATCCGCCGTCGTTTCCCAGGAAACTAACAGCTTTCCACGTACCCGTCGGGTCCGACGTATCGCTGCGCGCGATCATCACGTCATTGTCCGTGGATTGTCCGCTGACCCCCGCCGCGAACCAGCGATCGACCGTGGGATCGTAGAGGATGCGGTTGTTGAAGGTGCCCAGGTTGAGCAACTCATTGCCCGGATTGACCCCAGCGTTGGTCCAAAACTGTTTCCCCGAAATCAATTGCGTCTGGCTGCCGGTGGGCTTGTCGTACACGGCAAACGCGCCGTTGATGAGTTGCACGACGTAGTCGCTGTTGACCGCGCCGCTGCCGTCGGGCGGAGCGTAGCCCGCATTGCTGTTGAGTTGTATGCCATCGGTCAAAGTGACGCCGATGAAGTTCAGGCCGATCGAATCGGCCTGCGCCACGGGCGTTCGGACGCCGAGCGCATACAACAGCGCGGCAACCGAGAGGACCGCATGGAACCAACTTCCGCGAAGCAACATGGGACAACCGCCAAGTGACGAGCGGGGAAACGACGTGAATCGAGGGATGCACAGGGGGACGCGTGCGACCGATGGATTTCGGTCGTGGCAGGCCGCGGCAATGCGCACCTATGGCGCCTAACGCGTCGAGAGACTTTCTCTGGGATTCACGAGCGGCTCGAGAGAGAAATGGTGGCGGGCCGGCGGTTGGGAGCGGACTTGGGGGCACGCCATGTCTTTTTAGACTAGTCGCCCGCCAGGCGGCTATCAAGAAAAATACCCAGGAAAACCGTGTTGGGGGAGTGGCCCAGCCAGACCACGGGCTAACTTTTGGCGAACGGTCCGAACACCGCATCCACGTTTCCCCGCAGCACCTGCCGTCCCAACGCCACGGACCGGCTTTCCGACCAACCGCGATCCATGACGAAACGCTCGGCGAGGATCTTCGCCAGAATGCGCTTGTACATGGCGAATTTCGGCAGCGCGAACTCCAGCTTGTACATGTCGCTGTAATAGCCGATTTGCTTGGTCCGCGGCACGGCCTCCAGTCGAGCCGACGCGTCATGCTCGATAAAGGTCGGCGTGTTCGAGTACCACCAATGCCCATTGGTCAACACGTTCGGAAAGATCCAGCTATAGCTGACGAGTTCTTGGTTCGTGACGCTGGCCAGCACCGAGATGGGAAAGCGGACTTGCGGAAACGCGTTGAAGAGTTCTCGATACTGGATCAACGATACCCGGCTGTCGTACAGGTCGCGTCCTTGGAATACGCCGTCGGCATACACGCCACGGTTGACGCCGATCATCAGATCGAATGGCAGCTTGTGTTCGGCGCAGAATTCGGCCAGCGTCCAAAACACGAAATGCCCCAGGTCGCGTTGCCGCTCGGCGGCGGCCTGCGGTCCCTGACGCCACACGTCGCTCACGGCTCGATTGGCGCCGTCTTGGTCGATCTTGCCTGGTGAGAAATCCGGCGGCAGCGAAATCGCGCACGCTCGGCTCGCCATGCGCGACGAAGTGATCGAACAGCTTGCCGATCGCCTTTTTCAACGAAGCGGCGTCGCCGACGCTGGCGCCGCTGGCCTTCTCCAGCCGTTGGCGCACGGACGGCTGGGCCAGGTGAAATACCAGGTCGTCGGTGCGCAGGCACGGAACGTAGACGGCCGTGTCGAAGCCATCGAGCGCATCGTCGAAGTCGTTGGTGAGAAATACCGCCTGGAGCTTGCTGCGCTTGAGCACCGTGGTCGTCCAATCGGGCGATTGCATGGCCGCCGCGGCGCGATCGTACAGCGACTCCCAATTCGTCGCGGAAATCGCGTCGTCCTGGAAACCGAAGAATGTCTGGCACATCTCGATGAGCCAACTTGACTGCACGGTGTTTTCGATCGTCGACAAATACTCCACGAGCCGGCCGACTTTCTCTTTCGGGGCAAGTCCCGGCTCTTCGATGCGCGCCTGGGCATGCCGGCCGAATGCGCCAACTCCGTATAGTAGTGGTACCCCAGAATGTCGGCCAGCGTCTCCGAGGCCGGCGCGTGGGCGTTGATGTGCGTGTGGGGATCGACGAGTACGATGGCATCCAATTCGTCGAACAGCCGTTTGCGGAGTGCTTCGGACATGGCGCGGAATGGCCCTTGGAATGCGTGGTAAAGCGACCAATCTTGCAAGAAACCGCGTGCTCTGCAAGGCGCCGCCGAGGAGTCGACGCGCTCGACAGCGGCTACGTCGTCAACGGCAGGTCGGCTGTCAGGAAGTTGGCAAAGTGCGCCGCCGCTGCTTCTTGGTCGTTGGCGCGATCGAGCAGTAATCCGAGCACGCGAGCCCGCAAGATAACCCCCTTTTCCAGATGTTCGGCAAACAGTTCGTGGTCGAGCTCGTAGCTCGGCGAGTCGTTTGCGGATTGCATCTTCAAACTGGTCGTCCGCGCGTCGGCGGGGTGAACGAACTGCGCGAAACTGTATTTGGCCCCGTGCAGCCGGAACAAGTAACCGCTCGCGGACGATGTCCGATCGTGGTCGAATCCAGGCGGCACCGAGACAAATGTGCCGCCGGATGCGTCGTCCAGGCATAGCACGCTTTCGGCCGCCAATCGGCTGCGGACAACCAGCTTGGGACAACTGTCGAGTCGATCGGTTTGCACCGACACCAGCAATTGCACTGAAGCAATGGTTGCGGGCGTGCTCGCGGCGCGCCAGTAAATTTGCGTGCGCGCGGCCGGTTGGGGCTGGTCCGCGTAGCTGACTGCCAGATCGCCGCCGCGCAAGAAATAGTCGCGCGTGGTTTCACTGTGCGGAGCAGGGGTGGGCGCCAAGTTGACGCCGAGTAGTTGCTGTCCGAGCGATTCGCCGTCAATGGCGATCTGCTGCATCCCGGCGGCCGGCCGGGCTAGACTCACAACGGCCGTGACCCGCAGCGCCTGCAAACGAATCAATCCGTCGTCGGCGTGCCACAACTGCGACATGATCGGATCAACTGGCGAACAAAAAAACCCCGCCGCTCGCGCGAGGCGAAACGGCGGGGCCGGAACAGAGAAGAGGCCGATTTATGGATGGCCGGGGCTTTCGGCCACCGACTGAACTCGATCTTAACATAACGAACCGCTGTGTCCATAGTTTGCGAGATATTTCGCCCAAGATTTTTTCGGGTTCGTCCGCGGACCGGCGGCCGGACGCAGGACGATTGCAAAGTCGTTAATCCAAGGCTCCTACGAGTTTCAGGGCGTGGAGGGGATTGGCGCAGAGATCATCGGCTCGGGCTCGAAGCGGTTGTTTGGATTTTTGGGTCGTTAGTCGCAACACGCTCAGGGCTACGTTGGTGAGGCTTGCCAGGCGTTCGGCCAATCCTGGCCGACGACTCCAGTGCCGGTCTTCGTCCCACCAACGATCTTTGACGAAGTGCAAGCTGTTTTCCACTTGCCAATGAGCGCGTACGTACTTCAACAATTGCTTGGGCGTAGTCGTGGCCGGGTCGAGGCTGGTGACGAAGTACCGCGTTTCGCGCGTGGTTTTGCCGTTTCGGTCTTTCGTCTCGCGGTCGACTCGCAAGAGCATGCGGCAACCGGCAAGCCCCAGCCGCTGGCAGACATATTCGGCGTCGGCCAGGTCGATCCAAAGAAAACGAGTCTCCCTACGGCCCCCTTTTTTTCCCGCGTCTGAGCGGCCGCCGCGCTGTCTTGGGCCTGCGCAAAGCAGGTCTGCGCCGCATCCAGGATGTCGGGCTGGTTGGCTTTGATTTGGAACAAGTAGTCATGGCCCGAAGTCAGAATCAGTTCGGCCAGATTGCGCTGAGCATAGAGGGCATCGCCCGTGATCAAACGCAACGCCGGATACTTCTCGAACAGTTCGCTCAGGTGCGCTTTGAGCACTTCCGGCTCGGTGCTTTTGTCGCCCGACAGGGGCCATTGCCCAAGACACGCTTTCAAATCCTGGACAAAAACGTTCAGCATCTGAATCGGATCGCCCTGCGGATCGAAGCCTTGCTTCGACGTCTTGCCATCCACCGCCGCGACCAGAGCCTCCTGATCCGCCATTACCTCTTGCAACCACTGGGAAAACGCAGCTTGAAACTCCTCCAACGAGAACTTCGCCAGCGTCCGACTTAACGTGGTAGGATGCGGCGGCTTGCGACGCGTAAAGCCCAAAGGTCTGCGCAGCAGATGCCAGTTCCGGGCTGCCCACCGCTGCAAGCTGGCAAAATCGTTCAAGCGGCAGACCAGCCCCACGAGCGTCAGTCCCAAAATCCCCGAAAACGGATGACGAACACCACGCCGCTGACGTGGATCGGCCACCTCCGAAAAGGCCACCATCAAAGACGGAAAATACGATGGTAGTTGCATGGCTAGCTCCTTCTCCTAAAGCCAACCCGCATCACCCGGTTAGGATCGCACCTGCATTATACAAAACTCAACTTTGCAATCGTCCTGCGGCCGGACGTGGGCCGCATTGCCGGTTGCCTCTGGGGCACTATAATCGCCCTGTTTGGCCGCGTTTCCCTGACACCAAGCTAACTCAGGTCGACCATTTTGAGCTCGTTGCCCGACTTTCTTGCCACCTGCCAACAAGCAGCCCGAGCCGGTGGCGAGGTGCTCTTGGACTGGATCGGACGGTTTGAGGCCCGCGAAAAAGGCCCTGCCGACCTCGTGACAGAGGCCGACCTGGCATCGCAAGAAGCCATCCGCGGAATCCTGCTGGTCGAGTATCCCGACCACGCCCTGCTGGGCGAAGAAGCTGAACAGCAATACGGCTCCTCCGCAGAATATTGCTGGGTGGTCGATCCCCTGGACGGCACCACGAACTACGTCCACCAATTGCCCCATTACGCCGTGTCGGTAGCCCTTTTGCATCAGGGAAAACCCATCGTGGGGACTATATTCGATCCGGTGCACAAAGAGTGCTTTACATGTTCCCGTGGCGGCGGGGCCTTTCTTAATGGCCGGCCGATCCATACCAGCAACGTGCAGGAGTTGTCCGGGGCGCTTGTGGCCGCCAGCTTTGCGGCCAGGGTGCGGGCCGGCTCGCCGGAAGTCAATCAGTTCATCGCCGCGGCGCTTCACTGCCAGGCGGTTCGACGAACCGGTTCGGCGGCCCTCAATCTGTGCTATTTGGCAGCCGGTCGTTTCGATGCCTTTTGGCGCTGAGCACGCATATTTGGGATATTGCCGCTGGAGTGCTGTTGGTGGAGGAAGCAGGCGGACAGGCCACCGCCCTGGACGGCGGACCGCTGGATCTCAACGTGCCGCACCCTGTGGCCACGGCCAACTCCGCCTTGCATCAGCAGTTTCTCAAGCTGTTGCAAAACGCCCCACCTGTAAGCCCCCACCTTTAAGCCCCCCACCTCTAAGCAAGGTGCGACGACCGGCACTCAGCCGAGGGTACTCCCAAGGCGGGTTCAGCGGTTGTTTTGCGCCATTCGGCCAATACGCGGGCGTTGCAGCCTGGCCCATTTCCGCAAAATTCGCCGCAAGACAAACCGAACATCTGCTTTGAGGAAGCCTTCTGCCGGATTAGACTAACAGGGTAAGAGGCCCCTTTCTCCTGCCCCAGTCTGCGCAACCGTTCGGGCGCGGCCCCTCTCAGCCGGAAATCCAAGGGCATTTGTCAATGCGACAGCAACTCCGGCACCGTGACACGCTTCGGTTTTTCCCAACCGTGGCCTGGCTTGTGCTCCTGGCCGGCGCGGCGACCGCGCAGGAACCAGCGGCGCCGGCCGTAGCAGGCGATGCCACCCCTGCCCCCTCCGAGCAAGCCCAAGTTCCAGCCGACCCGTTGCCGCTTGAACAGCAGCCGAGTCTGGTGTACTTGCCAGACAAGGAGGGCCATTTGCGGCCTGTGCCCGGTTTCGACCTCGAGCAACTGATCGAACTGTACAAGGTCAAGAACGGCATCGACCAGCAGAGTCGCCCGCCGGACTTTACCATCGTGGAGGTCCACTTCGACGGCACGTTCGACGGGGCGGCTTCCGACGCACGCGCCGAGTTATTGGCCGACTTCACCATTGCGATTCATAAATCGGGCTGGGTGCGCGTCCCGCTACGGCTGTCCGAATCGTTGCTCGGCGAGCCGGCCAAGTACCAAGGTCCGGGCGAGCACATGGTCAAAGTGGCCCAAGACGGCAACGGCTACGAAGTCTGGATTCGTAGCGACCCTGACACGACGCACCACGTCAAGCTACGGCTTTGGACGCCGGTCGAACAGATTGGGGCCGAATCGCGCCTTCGCTTGAATGTACCGCGCACGCCGCTAGCGCAACTGGAACTGCGGGTTCCATTGAAGCGGGCGGTGGCACGTGTTTCTGAAGGCAGCACGCTGGTGGCCGTGAAGCCAACGGCTGGAGACGCGACCCAACTGTCGGCCATCGGACTCAGTGGCGAGTTCGAAATGACCTGGCAAGCGGCCGATACACCGATGGCTCGCTTGCCTACCGTGTTGGAAGCCACCGGCGCGATCACCCTGCGAATCGACGGGCAAAGTATCAACAGCGACGCCAAGTTGACCGTGCGCAGTTCGGGCGGTGAGTTCGACAGTTTTCGAGTACGCCTGCCACCCGGTGCCGAGCTATTGCCGACGCAGCCGGGCACGCTGACCGTGGTCGCCAGCGACGCCGACGACGAACGGGGAAAGGTGTGCGAAGTCAAACTCGCGCGCAGGTCGACCGATCCTGTCGAATTGCGACTGATGACCCAGCGCGCCGTGACCGCGCAGCAGGACGACGCGCCGTTGGAACTCGCCGGGTTCGAGGTGATCGACGCCGTGCGACAGTCCGGAACCGTTACCGTGCAGGTGGCCGGCGATTGGCAGATCCAATGGGCCGAAATGCGCCACGTCCGTCAGACAGACGAACTGACCGGCTTGATGGTCGGCGACGATCCGACGGCGGTCTTCGAGTACACGGCGCAACCGTACTCGCTTACGGCCCGTATCAAGCCTCAGGAGACGCGCCGCCGTGTGGAAGCCGACTATGTCGTGCTCGTCGGCAGCACGGAAGCCGAGCTGCGGGCCCGATTGAAATACACGATCCGAGGCGCCAAGGTGCGCACTTTGGAAATCGACGCGCCCGGTTGGAATGTGGACGTGTTGGGCCCGGGCAATCTGGTCAACGTCGACGCCGTGATTGCCGGTCAGAACAATCCGCTGGTGATTCCGCTGCTGCAGTCGACTTCCGGCGAAGTCGAAGTGAATTTCGAGGCGCGGCAGGATATTGCGGCCGATTCGGGAAAACTGAGGCTGCGATTGCCGGTGCCGCGCGGCGAGTCGGTGGCGGCGGCCAACATAACGATCGTGCCGGCGGACAATGTCGAACTACTGATTGAACCAGACGAATCCACCGATCTGGCCCGTCAGCCGGTGCAACCCAAATTGCTCGAATTGCCACCACGGCAGCAGGAACCGCTCTATTTTCGCACGGCGGGCGATTCGCCCATGATCGCCGCCTCGCTCAAGACGCACCGGCAGGAAATCTCGGCCACGCTCTCTTCCCAAGTGGAAATCAATGAGCAACAGGCGCTGGTCGAGCAGAAGTTGTCATACCAGATCTCATACGAACCCACCGATCAGTTGCTGCTGAGCATTCCCGCCGTGCTGCGCTCCGACCAGATCAACTTGACGCTCGATGGGCAACGGCTGACGCCGGTGACACGGCGCGAGCGCGGCGGCGGAGACATGTCCGGCGTCGTTCCGATGCGCGTCAGGTTGCCTGCACCGCGAATCGGACGCTGCGAACTGCAGATCAAGTACGCGGTTCGGCACGACGAACTGTCCGACGAGGCAAGCACGCTGGTGAACGTGCCTCTGGTCGTTCCGGGCGAAGGCGCCCTTACGTCCAACGAAATGACGGTCGTATCGCAGTCGGGAATTGCGGTCAACTATCCCAAGGGCCCATGGATTGAGGAGTCGTCGCCCCCCCACTTTGCGAATCCGGTCGGATTGCGAATGTCGGCCGCCAGCGCGATCCCCAACATCGGCCTGGCGGTGAGCATCAAAGAGCGGCAACTGGACCACAACACCACCGTGGAGCAGGCCTGGATCGAAACGCGGCTCACGGACACACGACGGCAAGATCGCGCTGTTTTTCGGTTGAACACTACCGAAACGAGCCTGCGCGTATCGCTTCCCGCCGGTGCGGAGCTTGCCTCGCTCGAACTCGAGCTTGACGGACGGCGGCTAGGCCAACCAATCGATCTCAAAAGCGATTCGCGCGAATTGACCCTGCCGGTACCCAGTTCGGCCAACGACCAACATCTCCTCGAGATGCGCGTACTTGTTCAACCAGCGTCCGGCCCCGGGGGCGCTGCTTCTCGAACCGCCGCGAATCGAACCGGCCGGCTGGGTCCAGCAATTGTATTGGCAATTGGTTTTGCCTGCGACGGAGCACGTGTTCGGAGCGCCGCCCAGCTATGCCCGCGAATATCGCTGGCACTGGTCGAACTTTTTCTGGCGCCGAGACCCGTCGTTGAACGAGCGCGACCTGGAGGGTTGGATCGGCGCCGCGCCGGCAATGGCTCAAGCGCGCGCGCGGATTTGCGCGGCCCCGACGCGGCGCAAAGGATGATTGAAGCGGATTCGGCCAATCACTATCTGTTCAGCACGCTCGGCGCGGCCGAACCGTTGCAAATCCATACGATCAGCCGCACACGGCTGGTATTAATGGCGTCGTTGCCATTGTTGCTGTGCGGTTTGATGTTGATTTATTTTCCAGCCGCTCGGCATCCAGCCACGTTGCTGGTGGCCGCCGTGGCGGTGGCCGCCGTCGGCATGATCGATCCGGAATCCGCCGTGCTGTTGGCGCAGGCTGCGACGCTTGGACTGCTGTTGGCACTGGTTGCGTTCGTGATGGCCAGAGTTTCGCCGCGCCCCTCGGTCCCATCCACCGTTCCGGTGCGAGGCAGCTCTCAATCGCTGGACCGTTCATATACCGAGGCCTATCAGCGCGCGCCGAGTGGATCGCAGCCCTCGACGGCCACCAATCCGCTCGTGCCCTCGTCGGCTCCCGAGAGCAACTCATGAGTGCCCTGCGCGTGAAACATTTCGGTCCGGTGTTCGCGGCAGTTGCGCTTTTCGCGCTGAGTTCGTTTGGCAACGCTCAGTCCGCCGAGCCAACGCCGCCAGATCGCGTGTCGGCGCCGAAGTTTCATCGCAGCTATATTCCGGCCGATCAGATCGAAAAGCGAACATGGACGCAGGGTTACCTGCCGATCGACGCCGACGAGTTTCGAAAACTGGTTGAAGCCGTGCATGCCGGCGAGATCGGCGCGCCGGCGCGCCGGCGCCGGCGCTGCTACGATCGAACGCTCCGAATACACCGCGCGACTCGCTGGCGACGATCTGCTGGTTGGCGAAGCCACGTTGCACCTGATTCGAAATTCGAACTCTCCAGGTTTGTTGAATCTGGCCCCCTGGTCATTGGCGCTGGGAACCGCCAACTGGCAGGACCAGTCCGAGAAGCCGGCGGAACTGGGGTCCGGCCCCGACGGACGATGTCGCGTCCTGGTCGAAGGCGAACAACTGCGACTGCAATGGTCGCTCCGCGCTGAGCGAACGGCTTCTGGCGGCGTGGGCTTCGAATTCGAAGTGCCGTCATGTCCGACCACGCGACTTACGCTCGATTTGCCCGAGGATTTGGAATTGCTCGTCGATCGGGGAATCGCGACCAAGGGCAAAGGCCCGACCGAGAAGTCCAATCGCTGGACCATCGCGTTAGGCGGACACCATAAGACGTTGCTGCGAATCGCTGCCGAAGGGGCGTCGCGCGAACGCCGGCCCCTGACACTCTTGCGGCAGGCGATGACCTATGAGTTGTCGCCCAGCGGAGTCATGGCGCGAGCGCAATTGAAGTTGGACATTCACGGCGAGCCGCTACAAAGAATCGCTGTCGACCTCGATCCCAAGCTCGCACTGATCGCGGCGCGCTACGGAGAACAGCAAATCCCATTTGCGGCGAGCGAGGCCGTCGAGACCGGCGCGACGCGCGTCGTGTTGCAATTGCCCGAGCCAATCGCCGGCACGGGCCGCGTGCTGCAACTGTCGGCGATCGCACCCCTGGACGTCGGCAAGCAATGGCGATTGCCCGGCCTGCGAGTCGACGGCATGGCTTGGCAGGAGGGCACGGCGACGCTGCTGATTCCCGCCGAACTCGTGCTCGAGCAACTGATCGCCGACGGCTGCCAACAATCACGCGTCGCGACGCTGCCTGCGCCGGCGGCCGGCGAATCCATTGAGATTCAATATTTTCGCCCCGGTGCGTCGCTGGAAGTGCTGCTGGGCGAACCGCGCGATGAACTGCAAATCAACAGCGGCGCGACGATCGAGGTTGGCCTTGCTCAAATCTCGGGACGAGAAACCATTTACTTCAGCTCACTGCGCGGCAAACACCGCGAGCTAAAGGCCTCGGTCACCGATTCGTGGATGATCGACTCGGTCGAATATCCCGAAAGGAATCGGACGCTCGATTGGGCAATCGATGAGGGCCTTGCGGGCCAATCGATGTTGACGGTGCGCCTGCCGGAAAGCGTGGCGCCTGGCAAGGATACTCACCTGATTGTCCGCGGGCATCGGCCCCTGCCGGTTGCGCCGTCATTCGAATCCGCCCTGTTGATGCCGCTCAGTTGGGACGAAACGATCGGCGGCGAACGACTCGTCAACGTGCGAGGCGTTGAGGGAATGGATCTCAAATGGGCCGCGGACACGGACCTGAGCCGACTTGATCCGCTCAAACTAACGGCCCAGCAGTTGAACTTGTTTTCGCAACCGCCGGACGGCGTCTTGTTTTCCTACAACGCGGCATTCGCGCGCTTAACGGTGCGCCTGGAACGCCGGCGGGCCAGATATGCCGCGGACATCCGGGTCGACGCGGCCGTTCAGGACAAATTGCTTACAGAGACGTACACGATTCAATGCACGCCTGAAACGTCGCGCGTGGATCGACTGCTGGTCCGCTTTTCGCAGGCCCGAGATGTCCCCCTGGATTGGAACCTGGCTGGCGCCAATGCCGGCCAGTTTTCGGCGCGAATGCTGACCGAGAGTGAGCAGTCAAGCGTGGGGCTGCCGGCTGGCGGCGAGGCCTGGGAAGTGACGGTACAACTAGCGCGTCCCGGCGCGTTCGAGTTGCGTGCCGTGCGCTCGACGGAGTTCAATGAACTCCTGCCGGTGAGCCTGGCCCAGTTGGCGCAGGCGGCAGTGCAGCGCGGGACGCTTACCATTCGCGCCGTCGGATCGTCGGACGTCACGATCAAGAACCGTCGCCTGTCGTCCGTGCCAGCGGAATTGCTCGAGGCCGACCGCTACCAAACGACTCGCGCCACGTTTCACTATCAACCAGGCCGCGACGACCTGGGACGTGAAGCAGCCGTCAGCCTGGCTCCATCTCATCCGCGGCAGCCAACCTCTGGAGCGTGGGCCTGGAGCGCGCGGCTCGATTCGCGTTATTCGGCCGGCGAAACGGCCGTTCATTGGGCCACGCTACGCATCCAAACTGCCGGCAGGCAGCGCATTCAGGTCCAATTGCCCGCCGGTGCACGTCTGCACGGTGCCTGGGTTGACGACCGGCGACTGCCGCTGGTGCTCTCGACGAGCGACAAAGATAGCTTCGCCGTCGATCTGCCTCCTGGGTGCGCGTACGCGACCTTGACGCTCTACTACACGACGCCGGATGGATTGCCGGCATTCACACGCCCTGTTGAAGCGGCCCTTCCTCAAATCGACATTCCCATATTGGCCACGCAGTGGATGCTTTGGTTGCCACCGGGTTTCGAGATCCCCGAAACGTCTTCCCGATATCCGATCGATGCTCTCCTGCCACCAACGTTGACACAACGTTTGTTTGGGATCATGGGACGCGGCGCCAACGCCGAGATTTTCAATCCGCTGGTTGCCGACGACTGGCAACGCCTGGCGCCAGATGGCGCTGACGATCGCGCGGAATCGGCCACGGGGCTGATGTTCGTGGAAGCGCTCGGGAAGCGTATGGCGGAGTATCTCTCCGGTATTGCAGAAAGTGAGCTAACCTGGGGACAATTGCTGGCACTCTGCACCGACGATGTTGCGCCCAGTGGACTCACTGTGCTGGTCGATGACCAGAGCCTTGGTTGGCAGCAATTGACTCCACAACAGCGCGTGCGTTTTCAGCCGGGCGATACTCCCCTGGCACGCGGCGCCGCATTGCTGCGCCATGCCAACCTTGGCGTGCTGGTGTGGCGCGACGCGATTGCGCTGACGGCGGTGACGAGCATAGCCGGCGACGCCCGGCAGATTGCCGCGTGCGACCACAATGTCATCTTCTCCGTCGTCGAAGGACCGCTGGCAGGCAAGCTCCATCGTGCTGCGCGGGAACGCCCAATCGATCTATCGCTCCGTCTCGGCCTGGCAGGCCATGCCGGCACACGGCGTGCCTCCCTGGTCTGCCACCGTACCTGCAACCGCGGACACGCGCGACACTGCCGGTTGGCAAACCTATACGATGCATGTGTCGCAATCGGCGGCTCCCCGAGTGCGCATTGTTCATACCAGCGCCGTGCAGTCGTTGGCTTGGCCGACCTTCTTGGCGATTGTCGCCATTGGCCTATGGCGCCGCAATCGACCGCCGACCTCTCTGTTGGTGTTCAGTGCGCTGGCCGCCATGCTGGCGCTGTTGTTGCCGATTGCCTATGGAACCGTGGCAGGCGCCGCGTCCTTGGGCTCACTGGTATGCTTGGCTTTGCGCATGGTGCGAGTGCCAAAGCGCTCGGCGTCCGTTGTCGAGCGGCCATCTCGCTCAGATGTTGCGTCCCGGCCTCCGCAACCGGTCGGGTTACTTTTGCTGGCCGCTGCCCTCTGCAGCGGAGGCGAGCTCGTCATTGCGCAACCGCCGCCAGCTCCAATTCCAGACGCCGCGTCAGGGGCGCCAGCCGCGAGTGCCCGGCAGTCCCGCGCTACAGAATCAGCCGACGCGCCGCGCGAGTCAGCCACTCCGTTGTACCGAGTGTTCGTGCCCGTCGACAACGAACAGCAGTTGCAAGGCGGGAAGTACTACGTGCCGGTGGACCTGTACAAGCAATTGCTGCAACTGGCGGGGTCGGCCAGCGGAGCACCAAAGGACTGGCTGGTGACGCGTGTCGTGTATCACGGCGCGTTGCGCGCGATCCCGTGACCAAACAACTTCGCTTGACGCAATTGAAGGCCAGCTTTGATATTAATGTCTTGTCGGCTCAAGCCCAGGTGCGCGTGCCGTTTCCCCACGACGTGGCGAACGATGCCGTCGTCGGGGCTCGCCTCGACGGCCGTGCGATCCCGATGACTTGGACTGCATCCGGCGACGCGCTCGATTTGGGCACGCTCAGTGGCGAGCGATACCAGCTCGAACTCGACTTGCAGGCCCGGCTGCGAGCCTACGGCGCCAGCGCAGGCTTTGACGTGCCAATCCCACCCATCGCCGTAGCTGAAGTTGAACTAACCGTGCCGCCCGACGCGCCGACCATCGAAATTCCGACAGCACGGGGACAGGTTGTGACGCAGAAAGAGCTGCGACGAATCCAAGCACATTTGGGCGCCGGAGACCGGCTTTCGGTTCGCTGGCCGGCAGGCATCGGCATGGAGACCGCCACGGCCAACATCGAGGCCGAGGAGCTGATTTGGGTGAAAGTGCGACCCGGCACGACGGTCTTCGACGTGCGGTTCAAGTACCGCGTTCTCGAGGGCAGCATGCGTCAAATCCGTTTGCTCGCCGACCCGCGACTGCAATTGCTCCCCTCGACGAGCACCACCTCTCACGTCATTCCCGGGGATCCGCAACGTATCGACTTGGAACTGGCACGCACCGTTTCGGATCAGGCAACCATCGACCTATCGTTCTTACTAACGGGCACCTCGGGCGTGGGCAATCTGCAATTTCCACGCTTGGAATCGAGCGGCGTCCGCGCTGCCCGACGGTGGCTGGCCGTTTCGGTCGATCCGGCGCTCGAGTCGAAAGAGTTTCCCGGCGAAGATACGCGACCGATGGCGATCGCGGACTTTATGGCAGCTTGGGGCGCTGCCAATGCGCGTCCACAGGCCGCCTATCAAATCCCGCGTGGCGAAGCCATGTGGGTTCTGGCCACTCAGCCGAGCAAACCGCAATTGCACGTTCAAGAAACAACGGCGATCAGCCTGGCTCGAGACGCCTCGCTCGTCGAGTACGACGCCGCGCTTGCGATCGATGGTGGCTACTTGTTTCAATTGCGCATTGACGGTCCCAAGTCGTTCGCGATCGATCAGGTTTCGCTGTTTGAAGATGGTGTGCAACGCGTTGCTCGTTGGTCGACCGGCAAAGACGGACGAACGACGGTGTTCCTCACCGGCCCCATCAATGGCAACCAAAAGGCGACGGTACGAGGCCGCATCACGTCTTCAACGCCGGGCAAATTCTCGATTCCGCGATTCGCATTTGTCGACGCGCACCTCGATCACGTTCTGTGGCGAATCTATCGCCAGAGCAACCTGTTGGTCGACGTCAAGCCGGGACCTGGTGTCACTGCCGTTCAACTGCCAGAACCGGAACCGCGTGATTCGTTCGGCACCCTGGTTGGGTCGTTCCAAAGTGATGACCCGCAAGCCGCGATCTCGGCGGACATTTCCCCAAACACGCCCCAAACCAGCGCCATCGCGGTAACTCGATTGACGCGCGATGGGGATCGTTGGATCGCCGAACTGCACTGTCACGTGAAAGTGGAAGACGGGCTGGTCGATGCTCTGTCGTTCGAAGTGCCTCCGCAATGGGCCGAACCCTATCGAACGGATCCGCCGGCCAGAACCAGGCTGGTGCCGATTCCCGGCGAGCCACGAGCGCAATTGCTCATCTATCCGCCCGAACCAATCAAGGATGAATTCGACATCGCGATCCGCGGGCGAGTCGCCCTGCTGGCAGGTGATCGATTGCGGACGCCAAATATCGTTCCTCAACGTTTTGATCGCGTCGAGCGATTTGTCGTGCTCCCCGAACGGCTCGATTTGCAACAAATCTCGTGGGAGACCGTGGGCCTGAGCCGCGCCGACTTGCCAGCGGAATTCGCCGCGATTCAAGGCGATGGGGCCGCAAATATCGTCTATCGGGCCGACGGCGATCAATTCCAGGCATCGCTTCGCGGCGTGCAACGTGCCGCATCGACCGCCCGCGTCAAGCTGGCCGATATTCACGTCGCCTGGAAATCCGACGGATACTGCCAGGGCGTGGCGTCCTTCGATATCGAGCCGGCCGGCGCGACCCGTTGCACGCTCGAATTGCCAACCGCCCATCAACTAGTGCATGCATCAATCGAAGGCCTGCCCGCGCAACTGATCAAAACTGGCGATGGCCTCTGGCAAGTGAGCCTCGGGCCTGCGCAATTGCCGCAGCGTCTGGACGTTGTATTTCGCGGTCCGTACGGCGGCACGGGCGAGCACAAGCGGTTCGAAGCCCCGTGCCTTCCCGAGTTGGAAGTCGATGAAACGTTGTGGACGATCTATTCGCCCGATCAATTCACCGCCCAAAGCGCGGATTCGCAGGCCGATGCCATCACCGGCTCCGAGCAAGAACTGCGTCGACTCCGAGCCACTGCCGCGCTGTCGCAACTACCTGCCGAAATTGTCGGGGAACACTTGCCTGACGAGATTGCGCGCTGGTACCAACCTTGGCGACGGCGGTATGCCGCCTCACGCGCGGGCCTCGGGCAAAGTCTGGCTTCCGGCCAGCAGGATTTGGAGCAATCCACGGAGGAGATCGAAGCGCGGCAACTCGATGCGCGGATCACCGCGGTTGATGCGCGCCTTGCCGCTCGTTCGCCGAGCCCTCGCTCCCTTGCGATTTCCCGTACTCCGGCCGAGTTGTTGCAAGTAGGCCAAACGCCTTTCAACACGGCACGGTACGTCGTCGAGCGCAAGCGCGAACGCTCGATCTGAACTATGCGCATGCGGACGGTGCGGGATGGGCCAGTCGTATCACGTTGGCGACCATGTTCGTCGTGGCCGCGGCCTGGGCTCTGTTTCTGCTGCGACGTCGTACACTGCCGAAGTTTGCCCCAGGGATCGTCGCCGTCGCTATGGGGATTGCCTGGTGGCTGCTTCTTGCACCCAGTATCGCTGGGCTGGCTGCCATTGTCCTGGGCATTTGGGCACTACTTCGGGAGCAGGCGCCTCGAGCGCGTGGAAGTGCCGCTCACTAGATTCAACCGCCGCCGACTTGTCGTACGATCAACGTTTGCCGCCGAAATAGTGTGAATAGTTCATGAACGAGCCAGACTCGCGATCCTGCGCGGGTCGATCGTCGCGGTGGATCCGGCGGACCGCCCCTGTGCGAGGCGCGAACGCGATTGCAACTGCTCGTCCGCCGCCTGGTTGGCCAACAACTCACGTTGGGCCAACATCGGCCGCACCAACGACGAATAGTTCGATTGGCCGTTGGCATCGACGGTAAGGTTCAAATACGGACTCACGGTTGGACTTGGCGCAGACCGGCCCCAGTAGGGATTTGCCGGCGGACTTTGGGCCGTGGCAGTCCGGGCCAATTCTAGATTCAAACTGCCACAAACGAGTATCACGATTGCCGAAACAGTATGGCGAAGTTGCATTGGCTGAAGCTCCTGTGAAGGGCTCTCGAAGTTCCACTAGCAATGTGCCAGTGTTCTTCTCCGTGGGAGTTGTTTTAGAATCCGGTGTTGCTTCCGAATCCGAGTGGGAGTCGGTTGATGGTTTGGATGGCTTGTGTTCCGAGCAGGGTGAAGCCGAAGATGCGTTCGAACGGCGCGATGGCTCGGCTGAGGGCTCCGTCGACGGCGATCAGCTTGTTCTCGGCGATGAACACGCGGTCGCCGGGAAAGACCTGGTAGTTGGTGGCCGTGGCCGCTCCGGCGGTGATCTGGTTCCAGTCGACCGGCAAGATCACGTCGCAACCGGCGCCGCTGGGAGCCGGCCGGGCAATCCAGATCGTCTTGCTCGACAAGGGACTCAAGCCGTTGATCTGCGAGATGGCGTCCAACACGGTCTCGTTGCCGGTGACCGGCAGACGCGTGACCACGTCGCCTTGTCCGGCGCCTTGGGTGATCACGTAGTACACCTTGCTGTTGTAGGCGAACACCGAGACCGAGACCCGCGGCTCGTCCAGGAACTCTTGCAAGTGGGCCTCGACAGCCTCTTTCACCTGCGGCAGCGTCATGCCGGCCACGTGCACCAGGCCGTAGGTGCCCAGGTTGACCGTGCCGTCGGGCGAGACCAGATGCTCGCCGATGATCGGCTGCATGGCGGTCGATTGTACCAGCGTCACGGAGACTTCCGGATCGCGATAGACTTGGGACACGGCCTGGCTGACCGCCTCGGTCACCTCGTCGGTGGTTTTACCGGCCACCGGCACCTTGCCGTAGCGGGGCCCCAGGTCGATGCGTCCCTGCGGATCGACGAAGAACCCCCGCGCGGCCAGGTTGGCTTCCGGCGGCTCGGCAATAATTTGCAATTCGTCCCCCGACTGGATGTGGTAGGGGGGCTTGGGCACGACGCGGAAGGCCTCGATGAACAGGATGTCCGGCGGCTCGACCGTATACAACGGCAGCGAGCTTTTGTCCTTTTCGGTCGGCACGCATTGTTCCCCCAAGGGAGGCGGTGTTTGCGGGCCGACCAGCCGGGGCTGGGGCCGATGCACGATGTTCTGGCAGCCGGCCGTGCCGGCCAACGCCAGGCACAGCGCCCCCAGCCAACCACGCCCCAGCCAACCACGATGGGAAAATCGGCCCGACATAGCGTGTGCGAAACCATCCTTTGCGCAAGGCGTGCCGCGATCCGGTTGCACGCCCACCGCGCACAGGCAGCGGCGGCTGCCAACCTCCTGACCGGCACAGCCCCATTAATCGGCAAACTCCCCCACACACTTTGCCCCTTGTCACCCCAACGCCGGAAAATTCTCGCAAAATTAGCCAACTTCCAATCCAATCAATACCCAAATGTCCCAAATAACCAAAAACAACATTCCGGACCATTCGGGCGGCTGGATGCTACCAAGCCCTAAGGTAATGCGGCCAATTCGCAGGCACGCAAGCGAAGATGAGGGTCTTGTTTGCGGACAATGGCCGTCAGTCACAGTTCGTTGACAGTCCCGGCGAACCAAGTACGATAAAAAACAGCACATTTGTCCGTCTCACGGTGGCATCGCCTGGAGGTCGTGGCGACGCCAGAATCGCCGTTATCTTGAGCTACAGGTCACGTTGCGTTCCACTGCGCAGCGCGGTCTATCGAGATGAAACAACTCTTCTTGGACGGACCCAGGCCAAGCGTGCGTGCGTAAGAAATAGCGCCGTTCATTTTCGTTTGTTCAACTTGGCGGGATCCGCACACTATGAAACGCCTTAACGTCAAGCTGGCTCTATGGCTGACTGGAATTCTGCTGGTCACGGTCGTGGGAGTGCACTTCCTGCACGGTTTTCAATTGGAGCGGAATGCGGACTCGCTGAAGTTGCAAGCCGAGACCGCCGTCAAGCAGGGAAATACCGAAGAAGCCATCAAGAACTATGACCAGTACTTGAAGTACAAGGACGATGCTGAGAGCTATGCGGCTTTGGGCGAGTTGGCCGACAATGCGGCACAAGGTCCCGGCGCGTCGATCAAGGACAAGACGCGTGCCTATGCGATTCTCGAGGAAGCCATTCGCAGGCATCCCGACCTGACCGACGTGCGCGAACGGTTGATCGAATACATGCTGATGATGAATCGTTTCGACGATGGTCTGGGCCACATCGACTACTTGAAGAACAGTGGCAAAACGAGTCCGCAGTTGGAACTACAACGTGCCAAGTGCCAATTGGGAAAACGTGGTCAGGAAAATCAAAACGCGGCGATCAAGACGTTGTATGGGATCGTTGGATTCGATGATCAGACTGGCCAGTTTCAGGAGACGGCGGGCGAAGGCGGCAAGGACGTCGAAGCCTTTCAGGCGTTGGCGCAGCTCCTGTACGCTGGCGACGACGGGCCGAAGCGCGCCACGGAAGTGATGGACCAATTGGTCGCGTATAACCCGGACAGTGCGAAAGCGCAGCATCGCGCGGCGCGATTCGTTCGTGAGACTTTCCGGCCGGATGCGGGCTCGGAAACGGTTGAGGAAGCCACGCAGAGGATCAAAGCAGATTTGGACAAAGCGTACGAGATCGCTCCGGACGATCCCGAGGTACTGGTGGGAATGGCTTCGTTTGCGCTGTCGCAGAACGACCACGCGCAAGCGAAAGGATACTTGGAGACGGCTTTGGCAAGCCATCCGGAGAAACAAGAGGTCTACATATTGCTGGCGCGACTTGCGCTTGCGGAGAACGACACTACCACCGGTATCGATCAATTAAAGGTCGGGCTGGCAAAGGCGGATTCCGTACAGGCGGTCTTGCCGCTGCTGTTCGATCTGCAATTGAGCGCTCGTGATTTTCCCGCGGCGTTGGCGACCTGCAACTTGATGGACGAGCGGGAGCTGTATCAGCCGGAGTTCGTGCGGTTTTCGCGAGCGCGCGTGAAACTCGCGCAACAGGATTTTTGGGAAGCCAGCCGCGAGTTGGAAGCCGTTCGCCCGGCCTTGGCGCACCGCGCCTTTGCGCCGCTGTTGCCGCAGTTGGATCTCATGTTGGCGACATGCTACAAGGCTTTGGGATTGTCCGATCGCCAACTCGAAGTCACGCGCCGCGTCGTTCAGCTCTATCCCACGCAGGTTACCGCGAGAGCGAACGAAGCGTTGGCCTTGCAAAGCCTGGGGCGATATGACGAAGCCATCAACGATCTGCAGTTGTTGTTGGCCAATGTGGATCAGCATCCTGAGTTGCGTGGTCAGGTGTTGCAAATGTTGATTGCCGATCAAGGGCGGCGGCCGAAAGAACAGCGGGATTGGACGGCGGTGAATCAGCTTGTCGAGTCGCTGTACAAGGATGCGTCACGCAGCCAGATGGACAACGCCTTGTTGAAGGCGGAACTGCTGATGGCGCAGGACCAACTCGACGAAGCGCAGTCGGTCTTGTTGGAGTGCCGCAAGCACGATCCCAAAGACGAGCGCGTCTGGTCGGCACTAACCCGTTTGCTCGTGCGAACTGATCGCGAGGATCGTATTAGCGCACTTTTGGATCAGGCCGAAAAGGAAGTTGGCGACGTCTTTGCACTACGGATGGAACGCGTGCGAGAGGTCGTTCGCCAGGGCGGCGACGATGCCCAGGTTCGATTGAGAAACCTGGAGCAAGGGATCGACAAGTTTAGCGAACCGCAGCAAACGCAACTCATGATGCAGTTGGGCGGCGCTTATTTCCAACTGCGGGCCATGGACGACGTAAAACGCTGCTGGAAGTATGTCGTCGAACACGACGCGAAGAACGCCCAGATCCGTCAGGTGCTTTTCGAGTTGATGGCCGATACGAACGACACGGCCGGCATGGAGGCAATGTTGAAGGAACTCCAAGGCTCGCCCAACTGGGGTCCGCAGAGTCCGCTGTACAAATACGCGAAAGCCATGTCCTTGATTCGCCCACTATCCGGAGCGGATAGGAGTGATACCAGTGCACTAACGGATGCGGACCGCAAGGCGCTTACCAACGCGCACGGCTGATTACAGAAGCTCTCTCCGTCCGTAGCGAGTGGGGAGTCCTATGGCGAGTGGCGCGGAAATCGATTACCTCGAAGGCAATGTCAATGCGGCGATCGACAGTTATCAACGGGCGTTGGCCTGCAGCCATAGCGGGCAAACCGTGGTCGCGCGGCGTCTCGTTCATCTACTCAGCGCCGAAAAGCGCTTTGCCGAGGCCGACGAAGCCCTCAAATATGTCGGCGAGTTGAGTTCCGCCGACCCGCTAAATACCGTCGTACGGCGGAGCTTTGTTGCCAAAGGAGATATTGCCAAGGCCCTGGAGTTGGCTGAGAAGGACGTTGCGGAGGATCCCTCGAATCCCGCTAACCAGATTGGCCTGGCGCAGGTGTTGGAGCAGGCCGGCCGCGTTGACGAAGCGGAAGTCGCTTATCGCAAGGCCGTGGAAACTGGCCCGAACCTTCCCCAGGCGTGGATACTTCTGGTCAACAATCTGGTGTCCAACAAGAAGACGCCTCAAGCGACCGAGACCATCCGCAAGGCAACCCCGGTGTTGGCAAAGAATCCGGCAGCGCTGGCAAAATTGCACGAGCTCGCGGGAGATATGCAAGAGGCCGAGCGCTACTATCAGGCGAGCATCGAAGCAGAGCCCAGCAATATCGGCGTTCGGCGCCAATTGGCGGAGTTTTATTTCCGGCAGGCGCACTCCGGGCCTCAGCAAGATTTCCTGAAGCAAGCGCACCGCGCCAATCCCTACTTGCAACAAATCGTCGATGCGACCAAGGAGGCAAAGGATCCGCGGAGCATGCGAGACCTGGGCTGGGCGCACCGCACAAGCCGAGATTATTGCGGCTGCGGGGGTTTACGAAGATGTTGTCCGTGCAACGCAACTGGTAGAGAAGAACGCCAGGGACGGAAAATTATTGCCCGAAGACATTCAAGCGATCGTCCAGATGCTGTCCAGGCGGCCCGAGCCGGACTCGCGGGCCAAATCGGTGCAATTGATCGAGCAATTGTCGCAGCAGCGACCGCTCACACCTCGCGAGCAGTTGGTCCTTGGACAGCTCTACGAGATTCAAGGCAATTGGTCGCGGGCCAAGGAACTCATGGCGGCCAGCCTGACGCAAGAGAGCCAGGACCCAGAGGCCATGCTCGCTTTCGTCAAGACGTTGACAAAGCACGAGGGCTACGACGAGGCGGCCCGGTGGCTGAACACCTTGGACGATGTGATGGCCAAGGTTGAGCCGCGGATTGGCAATGCCATGAAGCCAGCAATCTATGAAGCGCAGGCACACGTCTTGGCAAAGACAGGCCAGCCAGAGCAGGCCGTCGCAGTGCTTCGGCAATTGATACCAAGGCCCTTGCCTCCCAGTGAGCTAAAGCACCTCGCGGAAGTCGCGATGTTGCTGGAGCAGTTGGGCCAATACGACGATGCCCAGCAGTTGCTGGAGGAATACGTTAGTCAGGAAAAACGTGGCACCATTGCCCTAGCGGCGTTCCTTGGCCGTCGCGGTCAGGTGGACAAGGCTTTCGAGTTGCTCGATGAGGCCCGCAAGAACCAGTCGATGGGCGACGTATTGCCCGTGGCGCTCGAAACTTTGCGCTACAATCCGGATCAAGCGACTCCCGAGAGGTTCAAGACCCTGGAGCAGTGGGCGCAAGCCGGTTTGCAGGTCGAGGCCAACGTTCCCCGCATCAAGTTGCTGATGGCGGAAATCAACGACGTGCAAGGCCGATACAACGAAGTAGTCAAGCTATATCGCGAGGTGCTGGCAGCCAAGGAGACGACCGCGGCACAGGCCGCATTGGTCAAGAACAATTTGGCGTTCATCCTGGCCGTGACCAAGCAGGATCTGCCGGAAGCTCTCAAGTTGATCGACGAGTCCATCAACGTGATGGGGCCCATGTCCGATCTGTTGGACACGCGCGGCCTGATCTATCTGAACCAAGGCAATTTGCAGCAAGCGATGGCCGATCTGAAGCTTTCCGCGAGCGATTCCCCGACACTCAGCAAGTATCTGCACCTGGCTTTGGCAGAGAAACAAGCCGACAATCTTGACGGCGCTCGCGAAGCACTTGCCCAGGCGGAGGAGTTGAGCGACAATCTTTCGCGTCTCACGCCGCTGGAGCGCAAGAGCTACCAGCAACTGGTCGATGAGCTAAAATAATTTGCCAATCGCAACGGAACAAAACGATGGCCATGGATGCCACGGAGAGTTGGCGCGAGTGTTTTCAGCGATGGCCCGACGATCTGGCTCGTCGGGGAGTTCTGGTGGCGTCGTTCGACGAACAGATAGCGTTCGTCAACTTCTTCGCCAGCGAACAGATGCTGTTGGTCGAGCGACGCGCACCCGATACGGTGGGGGCCCGCATGGTCATTGTGCCGTATCAAAACATTGCGGCGTTGAAAATCACCGACGTCGTCAAAGCAAAGGCGTTCTCGCATCTGAAGTTCACGGGGCCACAGCCGAAGGGCTAGTAGGGAGGCTACGACCGGATTGGCTCGCGTTGGACCTGAGCAGTTTCGACCGCTAACATGTCATATCGTTGTCGGGTTGGCCAACATCGCCCGGTCTATTCGCGCGCAGGATTGGCTTCTTCGTTTTCTTTCTTAGATCGCTCATTCTTAAGCGGCGTACATGGCCGAATCCCATCGTCCAGATTCCGCGGCGTCAACGCGCCAGTCGACTGGCGTCGATGGACTCGACGAGCTTTTAGGCGGCGGACTGATCCCCGGCACGCTCACGGTCGTGGTGGGGGCCAGCGGTGCGGGCAAGACGCAATTGGGGGTGCAATTCTTGCACGCTGGCCGTGCCCAAGAGGGCCGGGCAGGCATCATCTTTGACATGAGCGCGCGGATCGACTCGCAGAGCCATGGCGGCTACGCGCGGCGAATGTTTTCCTGGCAAGTGGAGCCTCATCCGGCGGAGCGGTTCGTATCCGAGCGTTGTTTCGACGCAGCACGCCGGTGCGGCGATTATTTGCACGTGTTCGATGCCGACGGCCGCCGCGTCACGCAACAGGAAATGGGATTCGACGGATGGCACGACTGGCAGGCCGAGCTGGCCGGCAAGCTCGAACAAACCATCGACTTCTTCTACAGCAATTTCGCACGCGGCACGCGGCGATGCGTGATCGATGGCATCGAACCGGCGGCGCGTCCCAGCGAATCGATCCAATTTGAACTGTTCGAATATGTCTATCATCAGGTATTGCGCAAGGAATCGGCGTGGGTCGCACGCGATTTGTTTCGGCAGCACTATAGCGAAAACGCCGCGACCATCGAACATCACGCCTACGATCATCGAGCGATTGGCGCGATGCTGCTAGTCACGGCGCACGAATCGATGCTCGAGGCGCTCATCGAGCGTCCATTGGCCGACGGCGACGTGCTAGCCACGGCGAACACGCTGATCTATCTTGGAAAATTGCGAGACGGCGCCAAGATGTCGCGCGCGCTATACATCGCCAAGCATCGCGGCAGCGCCTGCTCCGATGAGATCGTGCGCTTTTCGATCGACGACGCGGGACTGCATATTGCGTAGCCACGCGCGGGCATGGAACGTTGGGCGGCGGCTTGCTAGTGGCGCCCTGCAGCATGTGCGCCCGGGCCATTGCGTCTTCGGCTTCTGGTATCTTTCCGGCGCGCTGGAAAGTAACGCTCATGGCCGTGTAGCTGAACGAATCGTTCGGCTCCAATTCGCAGACTTTCAAGCCGTGGCGAATCGCTTCGTCGTGCTGCTTCAACCGTCCATAGATGACCGCCAACGCAGAGTGCGCCAGCGTATATGCGGGGTCTTGTTCGAGCAGTTTTTCCAACTCCGCCGCCGCTTCGTCAAGTTTGCCATCCGCTTTGAGTTGGTCGGCCTGGGCGTAAAGTTCTTCGTTCGTGGGCATGGCGATTCCGGTTCAATGTGCAAGAGTGGTCATCGTGCGTAGGATGCGGCCGAGGATGGCCGCCAGCGGAATAACGCGGATTGTAGCACGATTCGAGCGGTCGTGCGCGAGGGCGAAAGGTGGGCAGACTTTGCGGCCTATACACTGTTCACCCCAAGGGTGTTGAACCTCTTCTCGGGTGCCGGTCGTGGCGCTGGCGCGGACTTTGACGCCGGCGTCTCAGTATGGCCGGCAGAGCCGGCAGAGGCTGTATTTTGAGTTGAACTGGCGCCGGCGGAACAACCGATAACGACTCTCAGAGCAAGGTCGAAGCCCCCGGCCATCGACCCGCCCCGCATCGACCGCCCCCGTCATTCCCGCCATCGAAGTAGCCCGCCTGCAAGTTCCACGGCAATCTTGCCGACACCCCTACTTTCCGCTTCGGAGAAACCCACGGTGAGCATCCACCCTCTGGCGATCGTCAGCCCGCAAGCCAAGCTCGGTCAGCAAGTCACGATTGGGCCCTTTTCGATTGTCGATGCCGGCGTCACGATCGGAGACCACTGCACGCTTGCCAGCCGCGTGGTGATCAAAAACGGGGCGACTCTGGGGGCGCACAATCTGATTTGCGAGGGAACGGTCATTGGGGGTGTTGCACAGCACGTGCGACCACCGGAAAAGCCGGGCCGCATTGTGATTGGCTCGCACAACACATTTCGCGAGAACGCCACGGTTCACTGTGGCTTGGACGAAAGCGGCACCACAACCATCGGCGATCACAATCTATTGATGGTCGGAGCCCACGTGGCGCACGATTGCACTGTACGAAGCAACGCGATTCTCGCGAACAATTCCCTGTTGGGTGGTTTCGTCACCGTCGAAGATCGGGCCTTTGTGTCCGGCGCCGTCGCGATCCACCAATATTGCCGCGTAGGCCGGCTGGCGATGATCGGCGGCTGTGCCAGGGTGGTGCAAGACATTCCCCCTTATGTCATGGTCGACGGCCGCAGCGGCCTGATCGTGGGGCTGAATCTGGTGGGGCTTCGTCGCAACGGCTACGCGGCCAAAGAAGTGGCGCAGCTCAAAGCGGCCTACCGCGTGATTTACCGTCAGGGATTGCGCTGGGCCGAGGTCCTAGAGCACTTGCAAAGCGAGTTTACCAGCGGCCCGGCGGCCGATTTTCATCCCTTCTTGTCGCAGGGCAAGCGCGGCTTCGTGCAAGAACGACGCATGCCTCCCAACGCAACTCTCAAATTGCGGCGGGCTTCGGACGACGAGAGCGAGGGTCGCCAAATGAGAGCCAAAGCCGGCTAGGAAACGATCAAGTTCCTGGCGCGATTGCCAGCGCGCCAGGAATACGGGAAGGATGCCACAGGTTCGGGCGAGCGAGACCGCGCCACCCCCCAGCAAGCGGTCGCAGCCCGAAGAGCGCCCAGCGCGGCATCCCGACCCCAGCACCAGTCCGCCGCGCCCCACGAGCAGCGCGGCGGGCTGGGCCTATTTCTTGGACGACTTCGCGGCCACCGCCGCCTGGGCCGCGGCCAATCGCGCGATCGGCACGCGAAACGGCGAGCAGCTCACATAGTTCAGCCCGATCTCATGGCAGAACATGACGCTGGCCGGATCGCCTCCATGTTCGCCGCAGATACCCAGTTTGATCTCGGGCCGCGCACGTTTTCCGCCCTCGACGCCCAGCTTCATCAATCCCCCCACGCCGTCGCGATCGATCGTTTGGAAAGGATCGTTCGGCAGGATATCTTTCTCGCGATAATCGTTGATGAACGCGCCGTAGTCGTCGCGACTCATGCCCAGCGTCGTCTGCGTCAGGTCGTTGGTGCCGAAGCTGAAGAACTCGGCGTGTTTGGCGATTTGATCGGCACATACGGCCGCCCGCGGCAGCTCGACCATCGTGCCCACCAGGTATTCGACCTTCACTCCCTGCTCGGCAAACACCGTCTCAGCGGTCTGGCGGACGATCTTTTCCTGGTTGTGGAACTCCGTGGCAAAGCCGGCCAAGGGAATCATCACCTCGGGCACGATGTCGTCGCCACCCTTTTTGATTTCGCAAGCTGCTTCGAAGATTGCCCGGGCCTGCATGCGCGTGATCTCGGGATAGACGATTCCCAACCGGCAACCGCGATGACCGAGCATCGGGTTGAATTCGTGCAGCTCTTGCACGCGCCGCGCGATGTTTTCCGCTGGAATGCCGATTTTCTTGGACAGTTCGGCTTGCTCTTTCGCCGTGTGTGGCAAGAACTCGTGCAGCGGCGGATCGAGCAGTCGGATCGTCACGGGCCGGCCGGCCATGGCGCGAAACAGGCCCTCGAAATCCTTACGCTGATGCGGCAGCAGCTTGGCCAATGCTTTCTCGCGATCGGCGACCGTGTGGGCCAGGATCATTTCGCGGAAGTCGTCGATGTGCTCGAAGAACATGTGCTCCGTGCGGCACAGGCCAATTCCCTCGGCGCCGAAGGCGATCGCCTCCAGGGCTTGCTTCGGCTCGTCCGCATTGGCGCGTACTTTGAGCGTGCGGTGCTTGTCGACCCACTGCATGAGCTGCTCGTAGCGCTGGTATGTTCCAGCTTCGGCAGGCTTGAGCGTCTTGGAAATGAGCACTTCCAGGATTTCACTGGGACGCGTTTCGACGGGGCCCTCGAACACCTCGCCAGTAAAGCCGTCGATGGAAATGACGTCGCCGGTCTTGAGCACCTTGTTGTTGACGCTGACCGTGCCCTGGACGTAGTCGATGTTCAAATCGCCGCAGCCCACGATGCAGGCCTTGCCCATCTGGCGGCTGACCAGCGCCGCGTGCGAGCTGGCGCCGCCGAAGGCCGTGAGAATACCTTGGGCGATCTTCATGCCGCGCAAGTCCTCAGGACTGGTCTCGCGGCGCACCAGGATCAGTTGCACGTGTTTGTCTTTGAGCCATTCGGCCTCGGCGTCGGAGGCGTGAAAGCAGATCTTGCCCGAGGCGGCGCCTGGTCCCGCGTTGATTCCCTTGGCCAGCAGGCGATTGGCCGTGACGGCCGCCCGCTTCGACTCGGGGTCGTTGATTGGCTGCAGCAACTGGTTCAAGTCGTCGGCGGGAATCCGCTTCGCGCTGAGTGCGTCTTCTTCCTTGATGAGGCCTTCGTTGACCATGTCGACCGCGATGCGCACCGCCGCGAAGCCTGTCCGCTTGGCGTTGCGGGTTTGTAGCATCCAGACCTTGCCGCGCTGGATCGTGAACTCGATATCCTGCACGTCGCGATAGTGTGACTCGAGCTTCTTGCCGATCTCCACCAATTCGGCGTAGCCCTTGGGCATGACTTTTTCCAAAGTCTCTTCGATGCGTTGTGGCGTGCGGATGCCGGCCACGACGTCTTCGCCCTGGGCATTGACCAGGTAGTCGCCGTTGATGCCCGGCTCGCCGAGGGCGACGTCGCGCGTCATGGCCACGCCGGTGGCACAATCGTCGCCCAAGTTTCCGAAGACCATGGCTTGCACGTTGACGGCCGTGCCCCATTCGTGCGGAATTCCGTAAGTGCGGCGATAGACCACGGCCCGATCGTTCATCCAACTTCCAAAGACGGCGCCGATGGCGCCCCACACCTGCTCCATCGGCTCGTTGGGAAAGTCCTTGCCCGTGCCGTCTTTGATCGCCTGTTTGAATTCGGCGACCAACTCCTTGAGTTGCTCGGCGGTGAGTTCGAAGTCGTTCTGCACGCCGGCCTTTTTCTTTTTGGCCTCGAGCAGCACTTCGAACGGGTCGTGGTCATGTTTCGTCTTGGGCTTCATGTCCAGCACGACGTCGCCATACATCTGCACGAAGCGGCGAAAGCTATCCCAGGCGAAGCGCTCGTTGCCCGATTGTTTGGCCAGCGCCACGACCGTTTGGTCGTTCAGCCCGATATTGAGCACGGTGTCCATCATGCCAGGCATCGACTCGCGAGCGCCGGATCGACAGGACACCAACAGGGGATTCTCCGTCGAGCCGAATTTGGCGCCCATCTCCTTTTCCACTTTGGCCATCGCCCGGGCCACGGTCTCTCGCAACTCGGGCGGATAAGATCGATCGTGGTCGTAGTAGTAGTTGCAGACGTTGGTGCCGAGGGTGAATCCGGCCGGTACGGGCAGGCTCAGGTTTGTCATTTCGGCCAGGTTGGCGCCTTTGCCTCCCAGCAAATCGCGCATCTCGGCACTACCGTCCGTGCCCGAGGGACCAAACGAGTAAACGTATTTCTGTTCCTTGGCCATCAAACCAGAATCCTGTGCATGCGTTAATGAAGGCCGCCCTTAGGTTGGCGGACAGGGGCCTTTGCGCAATCCGGGAGGCGTGAGACACGCGCGCTGCGCAAGACTCTACGAAGCGGGCCAATCTAGCAGCCGAGGCCCCAGATCGTCAAGAAGCCATAAGTGTTGAAAAAGTAAGGAAATAGCTTCGCTGGGCAGCGCGTCGCAAGAACTGTCCCGTTGGTCGAGTTGAGCAAGCAGACTGACGCAAAACGGTGTCCCGGCTCAATGGCTTCGCGCGTACAATGGGCGCCCGGTTGGCAAACTGAACCAAGCGTGCTCAGAGGAAACCGTTCATGTCCCAGAATCCCACCGGATGGCTTGCGCCTGTCGGACGCGTGCTCCTGTCGCTCATCTTCATCATGAGCGCCGTCGGCAAGTTGCAAGCGTGGCAGGGGACCGCGCAGATGATGGCCGATCGTGGGCTGCCGGCCCCGGACGTGCTGTTGTCGGTTGCCGTGGGGCTGGAATTGGTTGGCGGCGTGCTGATCGTTTTGGGACTCTATGCCCGCTGGGGCGCGATCGTGCTGTTGCTGTTTCTCGTGCCGGTCAGCCTCATCATGCACAATTTCTGGGCGCTGCCGGCCGACCAGGCTCGCGATCAGATGATCAACTTCATGAAGAATGTTTCGATCGCCGGCGGTTTGGTGTTTCTCTTGGCGGTAGGGGCCGGCCCGGTCAGTATTGATGCGATGCGCGAACGTCGCGCATCGAAGGCGCCGCGATCTTCCGCCTTGCCCGGTTCCGTGGGCCCGATCGGACCCGGCGAGTTCAATTCTTGATGGACGCGGCACCCGTTTCTCGCGGCACCATGATCTGGCTTACCCTCCTCGTCGAGGGCGGCATGGCTCTTTTGGCGTTGGCAATCGGCTGGTTTCTGGCACGGCCGCCGCTGGAAGAGATCTCGTGGACCTGGGCGGCCGCAGGGCAGGGGATCGTGGCAACCGTGCCGATGGTCGCCCTGTTGATTCTGATTGTGCGCTGGCCGATCGGGCCGCTGCGTTCGCTACTGGAGCTTGTCGAGCGGCAATTGGTGCCGTCGTTGCGAAATTGCGAGTTGGCGGATTTGGCGCTGATTTCACTGGCCGCCGGCCTCGGCGAGGAATTGTTGTTTCGAGGCGTGCTGCAAACCTGGTTGGCACAATCCCTGAGCAGCACCTGGTTGGCTGTGTCGATCGCTGCGGTAATTTTCGGTGCCGCCCATCCGATATCACCTACCTATGCCGTGTTGGTGGCGCTGATCGGCGCGTATCTGGGCTGGTTGTTCGTCGCTTCCGGCAACCTGCTGACGCCGATCATCGCGCACGCCGCATATGATTTCGTGGCGTTGATGACGCTTTTACGTTGGAGAGAAACATCACCGCCGACAGATGCCGGCGAATCGCGCGAGGATGTCGGCGCGTCAAACGGCGAGGCGCCGCCTGAAACGCTGGCTTGACACTTCCAAAATAAAAAAACGCAGCGCGGGTGGCTGTCCACCCGGGCTGCGCGGTTGACCAACAGTGCCTCGACCAGGCGGCGAAGCCTCACCCGGCAAATTGTCCCTGGCGCCGTCTCGACTGCCGCCAGATGGCCCAGCCACCGATCGCCAGCGGCACGGCGAATTGAAAGAGCTGGGCATAGCTGGGATGTGAGCTGAGGCCGAAGCCGAAGGAAAACGTCCCCCGGGTTACCGCGCCAGGCATGATCATGGTGGCCGCGGCGGCTCCGCCGATGGATGTTCATTTGGGGCGCAAGGCGGTGTCCCCTGGCGGCGAACCGCGGGCGGTGCCGTCGAACGGGGCCGAGCCGCCGCTGGCGAGCTTGGCCAAGCGATCCAAGCCCAACCGTCGCAATGGGCGTTCGCAAAAAACGGTGCAAGGCGACGTGGGCGAGCTGACCATCGCCACGCCCCGCGATCGTGACGGGACTTTCGAGCCGCAATTGATCGGCAAGCACCAGCGACGCGTGCCGGGCTTCGACGAAAAGATCCTCGCGTTGTATGCCAAGGGAATGACCACGCGTGACATTCAAGAGATCGTCCGCGAACTGTACGACGTGGAAGTCTCGGCCACGCTGATCTCGGAGATCACCACCGACCTCGACGCCGAAGTGACTGCTTGGCGCACGCGGCCGCTCGACGCGCTGTGGCCGATCGTGTACTTCGACGGCATCGTCGTGCACGTGCGCGGCGCGAATGGTCGCGTCTCGCAGCACACGATTTACGTGGCTTTGGGCGTGAATCTTGAAGGACACAAGGAGTTGCTGGGACTGTGGCTCGGCCAGAGCGAAGGGGCCAAGTTCTGGCTCGCTTGCCTGACCGATCTGAAGAACCGCGGCCTCGCCGATATCTTCGTGGCCTGCATCGACGGCCTCTCGGGTTTTGCCGAAGCGATTCACGCGGCCTATCCTCAAACCCAGGTGCAGCTGTGCATCGTGCATCTGGTGCGCGCGGCGCTTCGTTACGTGAGCACCCAGGACAGCAAGGCGGTGATTGCCGACCTGAAGAGAATCTACCAGGCCGCGACCCTTCTCGAAGCCGAGTCCGCTCTCGACGCTTTTGCTCAAGCCTGGGACGCAAAGTATCCGACCATCACGAAGATGTGGCGCGCTAAATGGACCGACATCGTCACGCTGTTTGACTTCCCCGCGCCGATCCGTCGAGCGATCTACACCACCAACGCGATCGAATCCGTCAACAGCGTGATTCGCAAGTTCACGCGAAACCGCAAGATTTATCCCAACGAGGAGTCCGCCTTGAAGATTGTCTACATGGCGATTCACGAAGCCTCGAAAAAGTGGACCATGCCAATCCATCATTGGAAAGCGGCCCTCAACCACTTCGCCATCCTCTACGAGGGCCGCATGCCCGGCATAGCAAGCAAATGACGTTCCCTGCTCGCCTGACACAAAAAGAATTACAGGCCCCCGTTTTTTGCGAACGCCCATTGCGACGGTTGGGCTTGGATCGCTTGGCCAAGCTCGCCAGCGGCGGCTCGGCCCCGTTCGACGGCACCGCCCGCGGTTCGCCGCCAGGGGACACCGCCTTGCGCCCCAAATGAACATCCATCTCGCTGTCGAGCATCCGCTCCAACGCCGACTTCATCATCAGTCGCATCAAACCATTGAGGTCCTCGGCCGTCCTGGCCTGACCCGCAATCTCGCTTGCTAGCTGCTCCGCCCGCGTGCGTAAAGAATCATCCATGTGTCAATCTCCTCATCAGGAAAGGGTGACAAAAACTACCCATTCCTGCTAGCTGACACAAGATTCCTTACAGGCCCCTACGAGCGGTGATTTCCAGATAGCTGCCGTCCGGGTGCTTGAACCGCGCATCGGCGTCGATGACAACCTCGCCGATTGCGGGCGCCCGTTGGTATTCCGTTGTATCCGCGAGACCTTCAAGAACTCTTGCGACTTCGTCCGGCTTGGCCCGAACCGCAACTATCGAAAAGCCGTTTTCGTTGTCTTTCGCGAGATCTGAGAACGAGCCCATTTGTATCCCTTCCTGTCGTAGGAATAGTCGAGGCACAGGCACGCCTATTGCAAACCGGCGGGCCACAGAATGCACGATTTTGCAATGCAAATTTTAAGGCGCGCCTTTCGCCTGTGCAATCAAACGGCGGGCAGTGGCGATTGGGGTCTTGTGACAGATCGACGGCGTGGTCCTTCAGGGGCCACTACGGCGAATGGGCATTTCGCCTCACATTGAACTACGGTGCATGTTGCGCAAAAAACAGCGGCCCGGTCCACTTTGGACCGGGCCGCTGATGTTGACCAGACCTTCTCCTGAAGTCCCTCGGAAGAAGTCCCTTTCGCACTTCCGTTAGCCGCCGCAGCCGCAGCTCGGCTCGGCCGCGCAGCTCGGCTCGCACGGAGCCGGGCAGCAGACCGTTACCGGAACCTGCTTGCAGACTACCTTCGGGCAGCAACGCGTGACCGTATAGGCAACCTTCTTGGGCACGCAACGGGTGACCTGGATGGTCTTCGTCTCGTGCACCGGCTTGCAGATCGTATACGGAACCTTTTTCACTCGCTTCTCAGCCACCATGTGGCAGACCGTGTAGTTGCAAGTCTTGACCCGCTTCTCGGGCACCATGTGGCAGACCTTGTAGGTGCAAGTCTTGACGCGCTTTTCGGGCACCATGTGGCAGACCTTGTAGCAGCAAGTCTTGACGCGCTTTTCGGGCACCATGTGGCACACGGTGTAGTTGCAGGTCTTGACCCGCTTCTCGGGCACCATGTGACACACGGTGTAGTTGCAGGTCTTGACGCGCTTTTCGGGCACCATGTGGCAGACCTTGTAGGTGCAAGTCTTGACGCGCTTTTCGGGCACCATGTGGCAGACCTTGTAGGTGCAAGTCTTGACGCGCTTTTCGGGCACCATGTGGCACACGGTGTAGTTGCAGGTCTTGACCCGCTTCTCGGGCACCATGTGACACACGGTGTAGTTGCAGGTCTTGACGCGCTTTTCGGGCACCATGTGGCACACCTTGTAGGTGCAAGTCTTGACGCGCTTCTCGGGCACCATGTGGCACACCTTGTAGGTGCAAGTCTTGACGCGCTTCTCGGGCACCATGTGGCACACCTTGTAGGTGCAGGTCTTGACGCGCTTTTCGGGCACCATATGGCAGACCGTGTAGTTACAGGTCTTGACCCGCTTTTCGGGCACCATGTGGCACACCTTGTAGCAGCAAGTCTTGACGCGCTTCTCGGGCACCATGTGGCAGACCGTGTAGTTGCAGGTCTTCACCCGCTTCTCGGCCGTCATGTGGCAGACCGTGTAGGGCACCTTCTTGGTGTGCGTCTCGCGGACGTACTTCACACAGTTGACCTGACGCTCACGCACTTCCGGAACCCAGACCTTCTTGCACACCTTGACCGGTGGGCATTGGACTTTTTCCGTGTGGCAGCAGCCGGGCTTGTACACGCAGCGGCAGCAGCACGGGTCCCAGGTCCAGCAACCAGGCGATTGCACCTTGCGGCACACCACCGGGCCCGGGCAGCAGGAAACTTGCGTTTCCCAGTGACCGCAGCATTCCTTCACTGTCTTCGTATAGTGAACCGGCTTGCAGACCGAATAGCACACGCAGCGCTCTTTGGTCTCATAGACGGGCTTGCAGACGTTGTAGCAAATCTCACGCGTTTTGGTCTCGTGGACCGGCTTGCAGACGGTGTAGCAGATTTCGCGGGTCTTGGTTTCCCAAACCGGCTTGCAGACCGTGTAGCAGGTCGTCTTCGTCTTGGTTTCGTAGACGGGCTTGCAGACCGTATAGCAGATTTCGCGGGTCTTGGTCTCGTAGACGGGCTTGCAAACGGTGTAGCAGGTTTCGCGAGTCTTGGTTTCCCAAACCGGCTTGCAGACCGTGTAGCAGATTTCGCGGGTCTTGGTTTCCCAGACCGGCTTGCAAACCGTGTAGCAAATCTCGCGCGTTTTCGTTTCGTAGACGGGCTTGCAGACGGTGTAGCAAATCTCGCGAGTTTTGGTCTCGTAGACCGGCTTGCAAACGGTGTAGCAAATTTCGCGGGTCTTGGTTTCCCAAACCGGCTTGCAGACCGTGTAGCAGATTTCGCGGGTCTTGGTCTCGTAGACCGGCTTGCAAACGGTGTAGCAAATTTCGCGGGTCTTGGTCTCGTAGACCGGCTTGCAGACCGTATAGCAAGTCTCTTTCGTCTTGGTTTCCCAAACCGGCTTGCAGACCGTGTAGCAAATTTCGCGGGTCTTGGTCTCGTAGACCGGCTTGCAGACCGTGTAGCAAATTTCGCGGGTCTTGGTCTCGTAGACCGGCTTGCAGACCGTGTAGCAAATTTCGCGGGTCTTGGTCTCGTAGACCGGCTTGCAGACCGTGTAGCAGCAATCGCGATACGCGGTCTCACGCACGTACTTCACGCAGTTGATGGTTCGGTTTTCGACGACCGGCTCGTAGACCGTCTTGTAGCAGGTGTAGTTCTGCTTTTCGTAGACGACCTCCTTGCAGGTCCGCATCACCGTGTGGCACTGCTGCTTGCACGGGGCATACCCGGCTTGGCAGCTACTGGCACACGAGTGGTATCGGGCCGCACCGCAATATCCTGCCTGTGCCGTGTCCATCATCACGACACTCAGGATGACCGCGATCAACGGCACACCCAACAGCGTTTTCATATCTCATGCCTCCTTCGTGGACAGCTCAGGATGGGGGGGTCTGGTCAAGCGAGGTGGACTCGCCTTAAGGTTCATTCGGCTAGCGCACTCCATGTGCATTAGCTGGACGATCTATTTAACGCCATTTGCCACGTCATTAAGGTCGTGGCACTCGACGCCATAACAGAACGCCCATCTTTCCCGAACCATCGCTATGGATCGTCAAAATGGGTAGACAGCTTGATGTGGATATGTGACGTGGAGTATCGGGAGTGAGTTGTGGAGGGAAAATCGAGAGGATTGTCCGAGTCGACCTGATTGTGGTGGGAGTGCCGACAAAAGGTCTGCTCATCTGGCATCGGCTAGTCTGACGCGACTTATGGGCAAAATCGGACGGACTGGTCCTAGTTTGCCATGCCAATCTGAGTTACTTGACCTACTTAAGTTCTCAACCTAGGTAACGGCGGAACGTCTGGTCGCTCCGCAGGCCGGTTCGTACGTCGTCAGGGAACATCAAAGGCGGGACATACGTACTTTGCCACCACCATTTCAAGCGAATACCCACGACTTGTGATCGCTGATAACATGAACTAGATTGGCGGTCCCGCCTCGTTGGAACGCGCAAAGCGCTCTGGCCTGTCCTATCGAGCATGAGTGATTCCAAATCCAAGAGTTCCAAGTCGCCGCCGCCGTCGGGCGATGTGCCGGTTCCCAAGGCAGTGGTCAGCCGACTGAGTCTGTATTTGCGCGAACTGCAGCATCTGGTGCGCGACGGACACCAGCGAACCAGCTCCAGCCAGCTCGGTCGCCTGCTCGGTTTTAGTGATGCCCAGGTCCGCAAGGATTTGGCGTACTTTGGGCATTTCGGCCATCCCGGAATCGGCTATCGCTGCGACGATCTGATCCACGCCATCCGCAAGATCCTGGGCACCGATCGCGACTGGCCGGTAGCCATGGTGGGAACCGGCAACCTGGGGCGTGCTTTGCTGGGATACAAAGGATTCAGTCACCAGGGCTTTCGTATCGCCGCGGCCTTCGACATCGATCCGCAGCGTGTCGGCGCCACGATCGAAGGCGTGCGGGTCTTTCATCTCGATCGTCTGTCGGAAGTGGCCGCCGAGAACCATATCAAGCTGGCCATGATCGCCGTGCCTGCGCCGGCCGCTCAGGCGGTAGCCGACCGGCTGGTGGCCGCGGGCATCGAGGGAATCGTCAACTTTGCTCCGGTTACGATCTCGCTGCCGGAGCACGTTCGCCAAATCGGCGTCGATCTGGCCATCGAGCTCGAACAGCTCTCCTTCTCCGTGCTAAACCGCGCCAACGGCGAACCGAGCGAGCGCGAGTAAGGCCAAGATCCCCGGGACAACCGTACGAAAAGCGCAGGGCCGGCGCGGTCTTATCGAAGCGTCCGCCTGCCGTTGCCCGACGCCATCCTGCCTTGACGGGGGTGCGCAGATGCGTAAGCTTCTTGGTGGCCGGAGCTTAAATCGCTCGCAGGCGCTCTACCCGGTGGTGTAATGGTAACACTGGAGATTTTGGCTCTCCCATTCTAGGTTCGAGTCCTAGCCGGGTAGCTTGCGGCTGTATCGCGAGGATATCGAGCGGCTAAGGTATAATCGTCTGGACGTGCAGCGCGGAAATACGGCAATGAGCACTGATTTGTCGGCTGACAACGAGCGCTACCTTGAGCAGGCAGTCGCCAGCGGCGACTATCGCAATCGAGCCGAGGCGATTGACGAAGCGCTGGCACTTTTGAAACGCCGCGACCAGCTTCGTCGTGACGTTCGTGCAGGCATCGAGCAGGCCGATCGTCGTGAGCTGCTGGATGGCGACGCAGTTTTCGAGAGGCTCCTCGAGCGCGATCGACAAATCGAGGCGCGTGCGAAGGCATGAGCCGCCTGGTATTTACGCCGCTGGCCGAAGCCGATCTTGGCGAGATCCTTGATTTTATCGCCGAGCATCGGCCTCTGACGGCCGTCGCGGTGATCAGCAGAATTCGCGAAAAGTGCAATCTGCTGGCCTCCCAGCCGCTGATCGGCCAACAACGGCCAGAGTTTCCCGGCAACTACCGCAGCCTGAGCGCTAGCCTGCGCCCCTCAAATCGCCACTCGCCCGAATTGAAGTAGTTCAGACTTGCCGGAAAGCCGAACGCCTACAAAACGTGGTCAAGCAACGGCTTCGCAATGCGGGAAACGGTCACGTTCGTATCGGCAATGAGTAGCTCGGGGAAAAGCATATTGTCTTGCTCTGACGTGGCTGCTTCACTTTGTCCGGCCCCGGTGTACATATAGCAATCCCGAACGCCTAACAGCGAAAGAAAGACAACGAGTTCCCCTTCAAGCTTCATTTGAAAAAACAGCCGCACGAAGTCTTGAAGGCCGCGAACAATCGTCTTCTCAAACCACTCTGACGCGATGTACGGAGGGCCGTCATCGAATCGGCGCAACCCCAACCCGGTTACGGTCTCGACAGCCCCATCGCGGAACAATTGGGCGTAGCCGCTCGCCGTTCGCTCATTGCGACCTTGGGGAAAAGTTAGATAGCCATCGAGGTTTGGCCGGCCACTTCCGCCATTGGCGATGGTGGGCAGGTAGTAGGTGTGACTGATGAAATCACCAACGTCGATTTGCTCACCATTCGCCCAAAGGCCCATTGGGATGAAGTGCAATACGATTACGCGCGCTGGAAGTGAGTGGCACGGGCGTTTCACCCGCGAGTATTCGCCCAATTCGATCATCGCGGAATTCTCGAATGCGGTCCGCGAGCCCCAGCGAATGAAGAAACGCCGTGCGAATCTCTGTCACGTCCAACGGCGCTTTGCCGTTGCTATTGCGGCTGTAGAATCGCGGGCTGCCCTTAATCATGTGAGGGCCTGCCCAACTTCGCGGAATGCGGACCACGATTGCGGGGCCATCGCTGAACCCTTCGATTGCCCTCATGTGGACCCCGCGAAGTCGCGGTTCGATCCCGTCACGGTGAAGGCTTTCAAGCCGTGCAATCTCTTGATCGGCGTTGATTCGAGCAAGGCCCGGAATGGACTGCGGTTTGCCGTCCGCTTCGACAACGCCAAAAACCATGTCTCCGCCGGAACCATTGGCGAACGAAGAAATGTCCGCCAAGAATTCGCGCGTACCGTCAGCGCCCCGCACGGGCAATTCGCGCTTGTATTCGATGCTACGACCTTCCGCTACACCGTTCGTGACCAGTAGGTTGAGGTCGTCTTTCCCTAAGTCCGCAAGCGGTTTGTCAAACATTTCAAGGCTCCGCCTTGGTTAAACGATCATTTTCCAAGCGTCACGAAAGGCCTTGCCGCCCTTTCGCATTCTCGACAACGGCACTACCTTTCGCCCCTTGGGCGACGTGTACGTGAGCGCGGCCAATTTGGCTGACGGAACAATGTAGCATTCGGGCACGGCTGACGGATCGTCGATCTTGCCGGCGAAACCAACGAATACCAGAAAGTGTCGATCCTTCGGCGTGACCTTATCGACCGGCCAACTCGTTTTGCCGGCCAAGCCCTTCACGTCCACGGTGACCGTATCGCCGGCTCCGCGCACAACAACGATATCGACAGCCTTTTTATTGCCGAGCGTCAAGTTCGCATCAACACCCAAGCGGTGCAAGACGTGCAGTACGTAGAATTCTGCAGCAAGATTCGTGTTGTAGGTCATGGCACTACGACGTTTCCAAGAGCCATCAAGTAATCCGGCACCGCTGGCGAGAGACGTTCAAAGGCAGCTTCCAACCCTTCCAGCGCTTCACCCCGAGTCCAGCCAGGAAACTGAGCCAAGGCGCTGCTGACCTTTCCGTCATGCTTCACAGCGTTATTGATGAGCCGGATTTCATCGGCGCTGGAGAAGTTTGTCAGGCTGCTTAGAGCAACATTGAAGTCGCTTCGGAGCTTTTGCCTTAGCGCGTCAATCTTGTAGAGGTTAGCCGCCGCCCCGTGATACTTGAACCGCAAGAGGGCTTTCGTGCTTAGTTCGACAATGCGATACAGCGCAACCATCGCCAGTTGACCACCAAGTTCGACAACATCAAGCTCCGTTAGATGTTCGTCCGCAAGGTAGTCGGCGTAGTCCTGATTGTCCGCCTGACTCATCATGGCATCGAGCCGCTTGGCTTCGGCCTCATACGTCGTGCGCAGATTCTCGATATACCTGCGGATCAATCGAATCTGCAAGCTGGCATGTTCGCCGGCGCACTCAACGATGACTTGGTTGGCCATTGACGCTGCTCTCCGCTTCGTGGCGATGGCAAGCCGAAATTCTACGCCAGCCACGGGCGCAGCGCAAGCCGGCCGAAGTGCTAGCAGAATCGCATTGACCGCCCTGAAACGTTTTGCTTAGCCTGCACTTAGGGTGACTTGCCACTCGCCAGATTTGCATTTGGGCGCGCGGGGTTGCTCGGCTGAGTTTCTGGACAACGCCAAGAAAACGGAGGAACAAAGCATGGATCGCGCGCTTGTCGAAGTCGGCACTGATGAGTTTATCGAGTGGCCCCGCTACGGGGCACGAATGATCGTCGCTCGATACTCGGAGTTTGAAAAACGCGAAGGTGAAATTGACCCCGGCGATATCGGGCCGATTGCGTGGCGTCAATCAGCTTCGCTACGCAAGTCGCTCATCCTGTGCCCGCCGTCACAGCCGGTTGACCAGCCGCCGTTGCTGTTCTTTGACGTGGACGGCTTTTCGCGTTGGGACTGGAGCCCCACGATTGACTATGAGTACGTCTGTCCGAAGCGGGCCATTGCAGCCGTCTATGAGGAACGTTGGGACTCGCAATTTGCCGGATATGTCGTGGTGCTCTACGATTGGGCATTGACCGAAAGGCCCAAGCCGTCGTTGATCGGAGCATCGTGCAAATGAGTATCGAGAATCGCTTGAGGGATGCAAGATTCTTGTATGACGACGGGCGATTCGACGGCGCACTGTTAATGGTGCTGGTTGCTGCAGCGGGCACTTCGCGCCTTCGTTATTCGCGGTCAGCAATCCCAAGCGACAAGGATGCGTTCGAGAAGTTCATGGGCGACGAAAGGGCCAAGGTTGGCCAATGTCAAGTATTTGTTCAGTCGGCTGGCCATCCTGTCGAGCACTTTTTCTACAAGTGGCTTCGATGCGAGTTGATCCACGAAGCGACGTTGCCAGAGGAAATCGTTTTTAGACCTTCAGCCGCTCCGAACAGTGCCGGCATTCATTGGGATTGCAGCGGACTGCCGGGCAAGATCATCGTCGATCATCCGATGGTGCTCTTGATCGGCTCCGTCGTTGCTTCAGCGGCTGAGAATTCGAGCCTGCCGGCGAGTGTTCGGCAATCGTTTGCGCCAACGTAAAGCAGCCGCACCATCGCTCCAAGCCGCGCCGTAATCAGCGCCGGTTCGCGCCGTGAATCGCGCCGGACTCGTTCGGCCGATTCTAGGGGCCGCTTAGAGCGTCCTGTCACTGGCTCCCGACGAGCGCCAATAACGCCCGGCGGATCGCTTCGGTCAGCGTCGGCCATGCCAAGACAATTTGGGCGAGTTCCGTGTTCTGTGCGCCAACTGCGCCGGATTCTGTGCCGCGCGATTGTTGAATTTGCGTTGCTCCTGAGTTTTCGGTAGGGTGTTCGAGTCCTAGCCGGGTAGCTTGCGGCTTTCTTCGCTCACTGTGCGGGAGTGCAGTTTCTTTGCAACATCCGTGGCGGCGCCACGCTGGCTGCTCCCCGATCGCTCGTTGGTTGCTCGTCACAGGCGGCGCAATCGGCGGGTTTGTGCCCGGATTGCGCGAGTCGTGCGCTTTTTGATGAATTGTGCGCACGGACTACCGCTGCGTTCGAATCGAACTCGTGCGTTCCGCCTGCACGCGCGGGGGAGAGCTATCATTGACATGAGCCTCGCCTTAGGGTTCGCCGTCCGCAGTCGCCGCGGTTGCATCGGTGCAAGCGCGGATGGCTGCGATTTCGAGTCGCTCGAGTTGTCTACCAACGATTGGCGCGCAGCATGTCAATGCCTACCGATACCTGCGAAATCGACGAAGGACTTCGATCGGTCGTTTTCTCCGACGATGACTTTTGTCCTGCCGAGCCGCAATCGCTCGAAGAGACCGGACTGAGCGCATCGTTCGTCGAAGGCACCATTTGCAAGCTCCTGGCGGGGTCCGGCACGGCCAGCGGCCGGATGATCTCGGAGACCATCTGCTTGCCGTTCAGCATCCTGGGCGAGTTGTTCAACTCGCTGCGCACACGGCAAATCATTTCGCCTGTCGGCGCGGCGCCGTTCAACGATCACTACTACGCGCTCACGGAGCACGGACAGTCCCGGGCGGCGACGTATCTGAGCGCGTGCGCCTATGTGGGGCCGGCGCCGGTGCCGCTTGCGCAATACATCAATTCCGTGCATGCCCAGGCGATTACCTGGGCGACGCCCAAATACGAGGAGCTCATCGACGCGTTCCGAGGCATCTCGGTCGAACCGACGTTGCTCGCCAAGCTGGGGCCGGCCGTCAACTCCGGCGCCGGCATGTTCCTTTACGGCGCGCCGGGCAACGGCAAGTCGACGCTGGCCAAACGCGTCACGAGCTGCTTCGGGCAACAGATTTGGATTCCGCACGCGATCATCGAAAGCGGCCAGCTCATCAAGTACTACGACGCCGCGTTTCACCGCGTCGTGGATGAAGAGAACGGCAGCCAACTGCTCACCAAGGACCGGGACGCGCGTTGGCTGCGTATCTGGCGCCCCACGGTCGTTGTCGGCGGCGAGCTCAGAATGGAAGACTTGGAAATCCACCACAGCCGCGAGGGCAACATCAGCGAGGCCGCGTTGCAAATGAAGAGCAACTGCGGGTCGCTGCTATTGGATGACTTTGGGCGGCAGCGGATCGCTCCCGGCGAACTACTCAACCGTTGGATCGTGCCGCTGGAGTGTCGCCACGACTTCTTGACGCTGGCCAATGGCAAACGGATCCAGGTGCCGTTCGAGCAGTTGGTGATTTTCTCCACGAACCTCGAGCCGGAAGATCTGGTCGACGAAGCGTTTCTTCGTCGCATTCCCTACAAGATCGAAATCGGCGATCCGTCGAACGAAGAATTTCACTATCTGTTCCGGCTCTATTGCGAGTCGATGAACTGCGAGTATCGCAAGGACGTCGTGAACTATCTGCTCGATACTCACTATCGCCCCAAGAACCGGGCGATGCGACGTTGCCATCCTCGCGACCTCCTTTACCAGATTCGAAGTCTGACCAGATACCAAGGCGTGCCGTTCGAACTGCGGCCCGAATACTTCGACCAGGTGGTCGAGTGCTATTTTGCGATGGTGTTGAAGGAACGCCTCAACCCCGACAAGGTTGCCGAGTCGTCGCGATAGCTGGGGATTGGGTGGCTCGAAGTAACTTGAGACAGTGTCATTCGATCGTAGTGCCATGATGGACAACACCGCCCCAATCAACGGCTTCAACAAGCAAGAGCCGATCCCCGGCTACATCACCAAGGAACTTCTTGGAGCGGGGGGATATGGCGAGGTTTGGAAGTGCCTCGCGCCCGGCGGATTGTTCAAGGCCGTCAAGTTCATCTATGCCGACGCAAATTCCAAGCGAGCCACGACCGAGCTGCGATCGCTCAATCGCATCAAGGAAGTGCGTCATCCTTTCTTACTCTCCATCGAACGCATCGAGGTGATCGACGAAAACGTCGTGATCGTGACCGAACTGGCGGATCAAAGCCTCAAGCGGCAATTTCAGAAACAGCGGGCCAAGGGACAGTCCGGCTTGCCACGCGAAGAGCTGCTCGGCTATTTGCGCGACACGGCCGACGCGTTGGACTACATCTACGACAACTACTCGCTGCAGCACCTCGACATCAAACCCGAGAATCTGCTGCTGGTCGGCGACCGGGCGAAGGTGGCCGACTTTGGGCTGATCAAGAATCTCTACGATCGCATGTCCTTCACGGTGGAGGGGCTCACGCCCACGTATGCCCCGCCGGAACTCTTCGAGGGAAAGCCGAATCGCAATAGCGACCAATACAGCCTGGCGGTCGTCTTTGTCGAGATGCTCACCGGCGATCTCCCCTTTGAAGGAACGACGCCGGCGCAATTTGCGGCCCAACACTTGCACATGGCGCCCACGCTGTCGGGGCTGCCCGCCAACGACCAACCGATCATTGCCCGGGCCTTATCGAAGAATCCGGCGCAGCGGTTCGCAAACTGCCGTGCCCTGGTCGAAGCACTGGTCGCAGCCGGCAAAGCCAGGTCGTCAGCGAACGGCAGCGCGGTGCGCGCGCGATCCCGCGCTTCCCAGCCGGTCGCCAGCGCGCTTGCAGCACGCAAGAATTGGATGAACTGGAGCTCGACGCTCTAGAGCTCGCGGAGGCCACGGCAGCCGACGCCAGACATGCGCTGCGGCTTCCTCCGGTCGAAATGGATGACGACGGCGACGGCGAGTACGAGCCGGTATTGTTTTTGGGCATTGGCGGCTCGGCAACTCGAGTGCTCCGCCGGCTGCGGCGACGGATCTACGACCGTCTCGGCGCAACGGAGTTGATCCCGGCCATCGAGATGTTGTTGATCGATACCGACGTGCGCAGCCTGAATCGGGCGACCGACGGCGAATTCGGCTCGGCGCTCGACGGCAACGAACGCATGCCCATGCCGCTGCGTCGCAGCGAGGACTATCGCGCGACTGCCGGAACGATTCTTACGTCGATCAGCCGACGCTGGCTGTTCAACGTGCCCTACAACCTGGAAACGAACGGCTTCCGTCCGTTGGGGCGCTTGGCCATGATCGACCATTCCAAGCGCCTGCTCGAACGATTGCAGCAGTCGCTCACCAGGATCACCAGCGAAGCCAGCATCGCGGCGTCCGAAGCCGCGACCGGTTTGAAATTCGCTTCACGCCAGCCGCGCGTTTTCATCGTGGCGTCGACTGCCGGTGGCACCGGCAGCGGTATGGTGCTCGACGTCGCTTATGCGGTGCGCTCGATTCTCAGCAAGCTCGATCTGCCCGATGGCAATGTGCACGGAGTCTTGATGCACTCGACTCCATGTGGACAGCGCGATCGCGACAAGGCCGTCGCCAACACCTACGCCGCGCTGACGGAACTGTGGCACTACAGTCGGCCGGGCAAATGCTATCCGGGCGACCGTGGATGTGGCCTGCCGCCCTTTCACGGCAACAACCGCACGTTCTCCAGTTGCTACTTCGTGCATCTGGGCGACGAGCTCACCGAGCTCCAATTCGACGTGGCGACAGACCCGATTGCCGAATACCTGTATGCCAGCAGCCTGACGCCGGCGACCCAATTCTTCGACAAATGCCGGCAGTTGGAATACGTTCGCTGGGGAACCGAGTTGACCGAACCCGTGTTGCGCACCTTCGGTCTCTGCCAACTGGGAGGATCGAACAGCGAAGTTCCTACGATCGTAGCGGAGCTGTTATGCCGAGATCTGGTCAACCGCTGGCGCGGCAGCGCGCCGGGCGACGACGGTCGCACGGCCAAGTTGTCGTCGATCACCGCGGCACTGACGGTAAATGATCGAGAATCGCAAAGCGAGAGCTTCTCCAGAGTCGACGCCGCGGCCGAGGCCAAAGCTGCCGAGCTGGGGGTGGAGCCGAAGGCGATGCGTAACGCCGCTCGCGAGGTGTTGGACGACGAATTGTCGCCGAACGCGGAAAGCTATTTTGACAAGCTGATCGCCAGTCTGCAGGACAACGAAGAGGCCGGCGGCAACGAGCGGATCATCGGCGCCATCGACTCCACGCTGACGCCGACCGATGCGCCGGCGCTCAACTCCGTCAGCGCCGTGCTGAACACGCGTCTCGAGGGAAAGGCTGCCAAGCTGGCCACCTCGGTTTGCGATTGGATTTTCGATCTTGTCGATTCATCCGGCGGCGTGACGGCCGCCAAACAGGCGGCCGAATGGTTCAAGAGTAATCTTCGCGAGTTGCAGGACGAGATGCTCTCGATGACCGCGCGTCTTCGCGAAGAAGCCTTGTCGCGGCACCACGCAATTTTGCGAGGGTGCGACGACGATCGCCCCTCGATAGGCAAAATATGGGCTCGCAAGAAACACCGGCAAGAAACGCAACAACTCATGCGCGACTACGCAGCGACACAGATCGAGCAGGCTGTCGCCTGCGCGGTCATCCGCTGGCTGCGATTGACCGAGGCGCAGGTGAATGCCGAGCTCGCGCGGCTGCAGGTCCTTTGGAAGGACCTCGGCGCATTGGCCGATCAATTTCGCGTCTCTCAGTCCCTCGACGAAGCGTTTGAATGCCAGGCGGCGTCCGAAATCGTGCCGAGCAACTGGCTGGAGCTGCTACGAGAACTCGTCAGTCGGCGTACCGAACTGACGGAAGAGCTCGACCGGGAGATCGCAAAGAAGCTAGCCGTGGGACCGAATAAGTTGCGGTGGTTCGTCCAAGAGGCTCGCCCAATCGAAATCGAATTGGCGGCGCCCATGCGCACCGTCGCGCGGCAGTTGATTCTCAACACAATGCAGGATCTCAACGCGTCGCGAATGGGCTCCGACGAGGGTCAGCCGGCGGAAACGCCTCAGTATCGGCAGTGCATCGAGTCGGCACGGCCGACTCTGGCCGACCAGGCCGGTGGAATTCGCTTGCTATTGATGGTGCCCAACGACGCGGCGGCGGCATCCGTTCGACAAAGCGCCGAGGAATGCCACCTGCAGGCGACGATTGTTCCCTCGGCCGATGGCGACCTGATTGCGTGTCAGGAGGGCGAACTGCTCGAGGTTCGCAACGTGGGCGCACGGTTGATTGGCGGTCGCCGCGAGTTCGTGGAAGTCGCCCAGCGGCTGCACACGCGAATTGACGTGCATTGGGACGACATGTCTGCCTGCAATTCCAACCGGCATTGCAGTGCTGCTGCCGGTGACGTGTGTTTGAGCGAGGCCGCATTGAGCGAGGTCCGCAAATGAGCGTGAATTGGGTTTTGACCGGACGTCTCATCCAGGACGAGCCGCCGTCCAATATTCCGTTGCGGACGCTGCCGTTTCAAATCGGCAGGCGGACGGACCTCACGCTTTGCCTGGCGCGGCGCTCGGTGTCGAGCGTACACGCTGAATTCCTCATGGAAAATGATGTCCTGTTTTTGCGTGACTTGCAGAGCACCAACGGTACGTACGTCAACGGCGATCGCATCTTCGACCGCGTTGAAGTGCATCAGGGAGACTTGATTCAATTCGCCGACATGCCCTTTCGTCTCGTTTGCAAGTCGGGTGAAACCGATTCACGAACGCTGCCGGAAGACGTCAGCGATCGGGCGTTGGGCTTCGTGCAGTTCGACAAGTTGTTGCACGAGCGCGCGATCGTCTCCTACTTCCAGCCCATCATCGACTTCCGCGCTGGCAATACCATCGCCTATGAGATTCTCAGCCGCAGCCGGCTGATTGGCCTGGAGACCCCGGCGGCAATGTTCTATACGGCGGCTCAACTCAATATGGAACATGAGTTGAGCCGACTCATGCGCATCGAGGGCGTCCGCACCAGCAGCATGTTCCCGGAGCCTCCGCACATCTTTCTCAATACGCATCCAGTGGAACTGGTCAACGAAGGGTTCCTGGAGATGATGGCCGGCTTGCGTCGCCTGGCCATGACGCAGGAGATCACGGTCGAGATTCACGAAGCGGCCGTCACGAATGTCGCTACGATGAAGGAGATCAAAGCGGGGCTGGATGAGTTGGAGATGAAACTCGCCTTCGACGATTTTGGAGCCGGACAGGCGCGGCTCTGCGAGTTGGCCGAAGTGCGGCCCCACTACCTCAAGTTCGACCGACAGATGATTCGCGAGATTCATCGTGCGCCCGCCGATCGCCAACAGATGTTGGAGAATCTTGTTCGTATCGTGATCGAGCTGGGTGTGATTCCCCTGGCCGAAGGCGTGGAGTGCGCCGAAGAGGGCGAAGTCTGCCGACAGATGGGCTTCGTTCTGGCACAGGGCTATCACTACGGCATGCCCGCGCCAGTGACGGCATACACGTTGCCTGGCATTGCCGTGGGCTAGAGCCTTGTTGAAAATGCCCTCGTGGCATGTTTCAACGCGGCCAATCGGGAGACACAGCGTCCCGCGGTTCACAAAACAACGACATCGGTTGTCATTTTGTCAACCCGTCCGTGCGACGTCGCAGCGTGTCGAACTCTTCAATATGCTGCTAGGAACTCTGTCGACGCGTTGCTGTCGAATTTTTGCCGCGGCCTTTTTTGTTGTCGCCCGCGCGTTCGCTATACTCATATTCTCGACTGGCTGCTCCACGCTTTTCGGTAGCAGTTCATCGGGCCGAGGATGTGCTATGCGATCGAGTTCCGCCGACCGTTCATCAGCCCCTGGGGCGGCTGCCCCGTCGGGTCCGTGCCCCTATTTCTGCCTCGACGCCGGCCGGGTGATGTTTCGCGAGTTGCGCCATTGCTCGCCGAACATCGTCGTGTTTGGCGCCTTGGCGGTAGCTAAGATCCTCAAGCTGAAGCTGCGAAGCGTGATCGCCACCGCGCCGCAGTGTGCCCGCATTGTCGACCTTGCCGAGGCGCCGAAAGCGACACGGGACCACCTGGCAAACACTTCGGCGGCGCTGGCAGTCGCAGGGTTTTGGGCCGCGGTTTGCCGTGGTTGTGCCCACGATCGGCGATCAGCAAGGGACCACCATTGTTCATGTCAACCGTGAGCGGACCATTCTGGCTGTCGCGGCGTTCCGAAGCCTTGGCAAGATCGCCGAAACAACGATCGACATGGTTTCGCTGTGGAGCGACGGTCGCGTCGTCAGCACGACGAATGCACGGCCGCGGTTGGTTTTTCCACCAGGCTTCGAGACAGTGCATCGGGTCGGGGCAAGTGTGCCCGAACTTGTCAGTTGGCACCAGGAGTTCCTGGGCAAGATCACCCAGGGAAAGCCGCTCGAGCTGGATGAAGTAGCCCAGCGCCAGCTCCTGTTGGACAGTCAGCATCATGTGTTCGAGCATCATCGCCAACGAGGCGTGTGGTCGCCGCTTAGTTGGGCGCAGGCCGAAAAGATGACTGCCAAGTGCGAAACACACAAGTCCGAAGAGCCTGCCCGCGAAGCCTGGAGGTAGCCACGACTTTTCGCACATCTGCCTTGATCCCTGGCCACCGCGAACGACAATGCTCGATCCGTCAAATGAAAACCCGTATGCAGCGCCTCCGGTCGGAGCGGCCGATTCGGCATACTACAAGACCGTTGCCACGCATGTGACGTTTCGCGAACTCTGGTGGTGTACGCGGCCGAACGTATTGGCGTTTTCATTTGCCGCACTATTCAAGATTCTGCACCTGCGGCTGCCTACGCAGTTCGGCTTTGCGCCGGACCAATTGGAATTGCTCGACCCGAACGATCTGCCGTCGGGCCCAAGGGCGGCGCTGCGCGACGTGATTGCGGAATGTGAGGAGGCAGGACTGACTCCCCGGTTTGCCGAAGCGCTTCCGTGCGTTGGCGACGGGGGGGCATACGGCGTCGTGCTGGCGAATCACGACGGGACGATATTCGCTTCAGCAAACTGCGCCCGCTTTATTCGGCGCGTGGTGGTGCACGTCAGCCTTTCCTCACTATTGAGCAACGGCCTGCGGATCGCTGTTACCAGCGCGCCCCGCCGTTTGCTGGCTCCGCCGGGCGTCGAGTCGCGGTACCACACCGGGGCCCATGTCGCGGACCTGATGAGGGCCCATCGCTTGCGATTGCTGGGAATCGGCGATGCCTGGCCCGTGGCCATGGACGACACGGCCCTATTGGCCCACCTGCGCGACGTCGAGCAGCAAGCCCTCGAGTTCCACCGCGGCCGCGGCGTCTGGGTACGGATGAGCATCGCCGAAATGGACCGCGTGCGCCAGCGCAAGCTAGTAGCGAGCGGTGCGTCGGGCGCGCACCAGCGGCGGGTTGCTCCACCTGCTGGGCCAGCACATACTGGAGTCCGCGGCCTGCACGCTGCCCGAAGCCGCGGCGCACTGCAGACGCATCCCCCAAGAGAATTCCCACCCGACGGAGAGATTCAGATGAAGTTGTTGCCAGCTTGGATTGTTGTCGCGGCGGCGTTGCTCGTCGGAAGTGGCCGGGTCGCGGCGGTCGAGCCCAGCAAGCACGCCACGGAAAACGTCATCTTGTACATGACCGACGGACTGCGCTGGCAGGAAGTCTTCGGCGGCGCCGACGAGGCTCTGATGAACGCCGAAGCGGGCGGCGTGAAGGACATCGAGGAACTGAAAGCCAAGTTTTGGCGCGACACGCCGCAAGCACGCCGCGAAGCGCTGATGCCGTTCTTTTGGTCGGTGATGGCCAAGCAGGGACAAGTCTTCGGTAATCAAGCCAAGGGCAGCACGGCCAAGGTGACCAACGGCATGCACTTTTCCTATCCCGGCTACAACGAAACGCTCTGCGGGTTTGCCGATCCGCGCATCGACAGCAACGACAAAAAGCCCAATCACAACGTCACCGTTTTCGAATGGCTTAATCGCAAGCCGGGCTATGGCGGCAAGGTGGCGGCATTTGGCGTGTGGGATTGCTTTCCCTTCATCTTCAATCGCCAGCGCTGCGGCTTCCCGATCAACGCCGCGCGCGAGCCGCTGACCGTCGGCGATATTACGCCGCGCATCGAATTGCTGAACGACCTGAAGGCTCAGGACACGGCGTTTTGGGCCGCCGAACCCTTCGATTCGTTGATGATCTTCACGGCGCTGGAGTACATGCAGCTCAACAAGCCGCGATTGATGTTCCTGTCGATCAACGAAACCGACGGCTGGGGGCATGCGGGCCGGTATGACTTGTATCTGGACGCCGCCCGCCGGGCCGATGACTGCCTGCGTCGCCTGTGGGAAACGGCCCAGTCCATGCCCGAGTATCGAGGGAAGATGTCGATCATCTTCGTGCCCGATCACGGTCGGGGCGATGCGCCGGTGGAGTGGAAGAGCCACGGCGAAAAGATCGCTCGCAGCGAATACATTTGGCTCGGCGTTCTCGGTCCGGACACGCCGCCGTTGGGCGAACGGGAAAACGTCGAGCTCGTGACGCAGAGCCAGGTGGCGGCCACCTTGGCGGCGCTGTTGGGCGAAGACTATTGCGCCAGCGTGCCCGACGCCGGCCAGCCCATTGCCGATGTGCTGGGACCCGTGCAATCGGCCAGTCGGAAGTGACGGGCCTGGCCGCTGTGAGACTTCCATTGCTGCGCTGATGATCCACTCTGGGAGAATGCCATGACTGCCGCGACGTTGACTTTGGCGCTATGGTTGACTGCTGCTGATGCGGCTCCAGTCGTCATGCCCACCGTGCACGATCCGCGCTTGAAGATCGAGCTGGTCGCGGCCGAGCCGGATCTTGTCACGCCCACCGGCCTGGCGGTCGATGCACGCGGGCGCGTGTTGGTCGTCGAGTGTCACACGCACTTTCGCCCGCCCGACTACGACGGGCCGCCGGCAGACCGTATTCGCATGTTCGAAGATGCCGATGGCGACGGGCAATTCGAGAAAATCGGCACGTTCTTCGAGGGCACCGTTGCCACGATGAACATCGGAGTTCATCCCGACGGTTCGGTTTATGTGGCCACGCGCAACGAGATTTTTCGGCTGCGCGACACCGATGACGATGGCGTCGCCGAGAAGCGCACGCAAATCGTGCGGCTGGAGACGGAAGGCTTCTATCCACACAACGGCCTGTCCGGCTTTGCATTCGATTTCGACGGCAACGTGACGTTTGGCCTTGGGGAGAACCTGGGATCGCAATTCAAATTGATCGGGACCGACGGCTCGATGGCGAGTGAGCTGGAAGGGGGGCAAATCTATCGCTGCCGGGCCGATGGCGCCGGATTGGAGATGGTTGCGTTTGGTTTCTGGAATCCCTTTCACGTCGCACTGGACGCGTTTGAGCGGCTCTTCGCCGTGGACAACGATCCCGATTCGCTACCGCCCTGCCGGTTGCTGCACATCGTGCCCGGCGGCAACTATGGCTACCGCTATCGCAACGGCCGCAAGGGCGTGCATCCATTTACCGCCTGGAACGGCGAGCTTCCCGGCACGTTGCCGATGGTCTCTGGCACGGGCGAAGCCCCGTCCGGCCTGGTCGCGTACGAATCCGATCACTTGCCGGCCGACTACCTTGGCGATCTGCTGGTGACCTCCTGGGGTGACCATCGCATCGAGCGTCACCGGCTGGAGCCCCGCGGCGCGAGTTTTCGTTCGCTGCCCGAGTCGATCGTCACTGGCGACGAGAACTTTCGACCGGTGGGCATTGCCACCGCGCCGGATGGATCTTTGTTTATCAGCGATTGGGTTCTCAAGGACTACGAAATACATCGTCACGGCCGGCTCTGGCGGCTGAGCGCCGTTAGCCCACCATCTGTCGTGCGACCATCGGAGCCGGCCGAGGCGATTCACGCTTCTCACCGCCCGCTGCGCGAACAGGCCGCGCGAGCCTTGGCGGCCGACGGCGCGGAGGGCCGGAAGCTGCTGGCAAAACTGGCTCGCCACGACAGCTCGTCGCGCGTGCGCACGGTCGCGGTCGAGGCGTTGTGTTCGGTTGGTGAATTCGCACCCATTCGCGAAGTGGCGGGCAGCGATACCGACGCCCCAGTGCGCGCGCTGGCCGTGCGTCGTTTGCCGGCCGAGTTCGACTGCCGCGATCTCACTTCGTCAGCCGAGACGCCCGAGGTCCGTGCCGAAGCGCTGCGACGTACAACCGATCGCGCGCAGCAGGACATTCTCTGGGAAGCGGTGTCGGACTTGGACGCGTTCATTGCCGAGGCGGCCCGAGTGGGATTGGCCAAATGCGGCGTGGTAACGCCCGACATCGAGCTTGACTTATTGAGTCCACAAGAGCGCTTGGCCGCGTTGTTGGTGCTGCGCGAATCGGGTGGCCAGCGAGCCAAACAAGCGCTGCCGCGGTTCTTGCACGACCCAGACACCGCCGTGCGTTTTGCCGCGATTCAATGGGTTGGAGAGGAGCGGCTGACCGAGTTTCGCGGCGAGTTGGACAGCGCGCTGGCGGCGGGGCCAGCCACCAGCCGTTTGTTCGGCGGCTACCTGGCGGCTCTGGAGCGGTTGGATGGCGTCGTCCGGAAGCCCAGCGACGAATGGGCGCTCGATCAGTACATTGTCCGCGCGTTAAACGATCCGAGAACGTCAGCGGAAGTATTGCGCTGGTCGTTGCGGATGCTACGGCCTGATCACGAGGCGTTGACCCGGGATCGACTCGCGCAGTTCATCGGGGGAAACGATCCGCAATTGCGCCTCGAAGCCGTCCGCACGCTGCGCGACGGCAAGCTTGCCGAGCGCGGCGATATGTTGGCGCGAATTGCTGGTGGCGAACTGTACTCGCCGACGCTACGGGCGGAAGCCATCGTGGGCTTGTCGGCCCGGGACGATGCTCAAAAGGCGCTGTTAATTCAACTCGCCGAGAGCAAGGAGCCTATATTGCGGGACGAAGCGCTGCGGTCGTTGCGCGGCGGAACCTTCTCGACAGCCCAGCAAGAGCGCTTGACTGCCATCGGGCTGCACGACGATGCCCGGGAGCTGGTGGCCCGTGTGCTCCACCCCGATGTCGCATTCTTGCGGCCCAAGCCCGAGGACTTGGACGGTTGGCTCAAACTCGTGGACGAGTGCGAGGGCTCCCCGGGCGATGCGGCGGCGGGAGAACGCATCTTCTTTCATGCCAATGCCGCGGGCTGCTCGCGCTGTCACCAGATCGTGGGCCGTGGCGCCCGCATCGGCCCGGAACTGACGGCCACCACGTCGCAACTCACACGGCAGCGACTCGTGGAGTCGATTGTTCGACCGGGCAAGGAAATCGCCCCCCATTTCGCCACGTGGCTATTGACCACCAACTCCGGCAAGCCGCTGGTCGGCATGCTCGTCAAGGAACTAGCCACCGGCGAGCAGACTTATGTCGATAGCAACGGGGTGCTGCACGAGTTCAAGCCAGGCGAGATCGAAACGCGCAAGCCCCAGGCGGCGTCGATCATGCCAGATGGACTGGCGGCGCAACTGACCGTGCAGGAACTGCGCGACTTGTTGGCATTCTTGCAGGCGCCGGTAAGCCCGTAGCAGATTGCCGGGCCGGCCAGCGCCAAGCGATTCTTGCCAGGCGATTCTTGATCGTCCGGCGGTCGAGCATCTATGACCGGCGCCAACGGCCGCGAGCAACCATGACGAGCAGCCCGACCAGGAAAAGCGCCAACGTTGAGGGCTCAGGCACCGCGAACGACGACTGCACGGTTTCAAAGGCAACGCTTGGAGCCGCAAGTCGGAAATTCAGATCGATCCCGGTGCCGTCTGGAACAACAAGATATGCAAAGTCCCAAGTCGCAGCCGCTCCTCCGGCGAGCGTGAATGAGCCGTTCAAGGAGTCTCCGAAACCCGCGTTCGGCGCCTCGGTGCTGTCGGCTACATTGATCGTTTCCGAGGGGGGGGAGATCACGAGGATCTGTGGCGGCTCTACTAGAAAATGCGTGTCGATCGGATAGTAAACGGAATCGCCTGGCACCTGCAATTGCAGCGTGGGAGTTTGCGAACCCAACGGTGTAAACTCAGTCACCTGAGCCAAATGATTCCCGACGGTCGTGATGCCAGTGCCGCCGCCGGTGAAACCATCAAAGGCATTCGGCAATGCGCCGTTGAGACCGACCGCCGTCAGCGTAACGCCATATAGGCCGACGCCCACCGGGGTTGCCGCCGATGCGTCGACGCGAAAATTCGTGCCCGTCCAGACCGTCGCCCCGTGCGCCGAAGCGCAAAGCGATAGCAGGGCGCAGATCACTAGATACGGATTTCTCATAGGGTGGTCTCGCACGCGCAAGAATTGCGGGTGAAATTAGAGCGGCACTCTAGCCAAGCCTCTGCCGTAGAAGCAGAGGCGATTTTCGTCCTACGATCGACGTTCCTACCAACGTCGGACCACGACAGCCCCGGGTCAAATGACCGGGGCATGCGGTGGTTCTCGTAAAGCAAGCTCTTAAATAGCAGAACCGCTCGCCATAATCAAGGATCTTCGTACAGAATTTGCGTTTTTTTGTCCGGTATCCCCCTGGGTCCGGCCATCGTGGCGGCATTGGAAGATTTCTTGGAAAAGTTTTTGCAAACGCTTGACATCGCCGGGGGGCACGATATCATCACGCTCAGCGGTTGTAGATACACGAGCAAACGCGGCTTGGAACATCGAACAGCCAATTTGCAATTTGGCGCCGGTGCAAAGGACTCGCTAATGATCCGGAAAAGAACGACATCGCTTCTAGTGTGTGCGCTGGCCTTCTGTGCCGCGCCTGCCCTGGCCGGTCCTCTGCCGCTCGGGCCGCTGGCTACTGCACCTGGCGTGTATGTGGACGGCTCTTCCAACGTCTGGCACGGCAGCACTCCGTACGCAAATTCTTTTGGATTGAGCGGATTCGTGGATTGGGCTGTATGGGCCCCCGGTACTTTTCCCGCGTTCTCTGGCTATACTCCGACGGCCGGCGAATACATCTATACATATCAAGCTGCGGAGGAGGGCACGGCGTCCCTATCGTCGCTTGCCGTGACTTTGGAAAACGCCGCTGGCTTCATCGGCGAATTTTCCGGTGATACAGGGTTCGGCCTCGTGGACGGAATCCCGGCGGACTTCATGCAGATTCTGCCGCTGGACCAGGCCGAGTGGTATTGGTTTACCGGCATTCCCGAGGACTCTCGCTCCAAGGGGCTGGCATTCTCAAGTCCCAATCCGCCGATGTTATCCGATGGGACGGTGATCGATCACGGCACCTTTGCCTTTGTGATTCCAGTTCCCTCGCCGGGCGGACCCGTGATTCCCGAACCGAGTACGCTCGTGTTGGCGGCATGTGGTTTGTCGCTGCTTGTTATTCGCTGGCTGAGAGTTCGTCGTTGCGGAACTTGTTGAATGTGCGACAATTGCCGGCCGGATTGCTTCCTCCAGTTTGGGCGTCGGAGTGTGGCGAACGGAGAGCGCAACGAGAGGTTTTTAAGTGAATCGACCAAAAGAGTGATTTAGTAGACCACGTTGAAGGTCTATAACAGCCAAACGGAATTTTACCATGGCATCCATTGTTGGACGTTTGCTCGGTGTGGCTGTGATCGTTGTTTCTCTGGCCACCGCCGCGCTCGCGGGGCCGCTTGCGACGGATAGCGCCGCGCTTGCTTCATGGAGAGGATCGACGGTATTTAGCGGTACGAACGGTGGCAATACTCACACGGTCGACGCAGTCGTCGACTTCGCCGTCTACGAGCCCGGCAATTTCAGCCTCTCGGCGGCATTGGGAAATCCTTTCGATGTCACTGGTGGTACCGAATACATCTACGCCTATGAAGTGTTTCGACAAGGCGTCGATGCCGACATCTCGTCTTTGTCGATCTCGCTGATCCCTGGTGCGGTGGCGGACAACTCGACCTATGCCGGGCACGATCCATCGACACCTGAAGGTGGTGTCGGTCCCATCAGCGCGAACTTCATTCCGGGAGTGGGGTTCGGCCCTAAACTGAATGTTCGCTGGAATTTCATTCCCGCAATGACGGGAGCCAATCATTCCGACATTCTCTTCTTTGCGAGCCCGTTCGGCCCGCAACTGCTCCAATCGACGATCGGCGGTACGTCCACAACCGCCGCAATGGCACTTTTGCCCACTCCGGTACCAGAGCCGGGTACTTGCTTGCTCTTGTTATTCGGTGCGTGTTCACTCTTCGCTTTCAGGCAAATTCAACGGCGATCCTAACAGACAATTTGTCGCGGCTCAGCGAGGAACGGCAGCAGGGTAGGCTGACGCTCGTTCTTGTTTTCGGCGCGTCGGTTCTTTTTCAAGTAGGAAAGAACGCATGCGCGCCACTTGGCGGTTGGCACTATTGCTCGCGTTGGGAGTAACCACGCTTCGTGCGCCGGCGTACGCCGTTGACGCTTTGAACGTCCTGGTGCTCTACAATGCCGCCAGTTCCGATGGTGCACAGATCGCCAATTACTACGCCGCGGTGCATCCGGGCGTGGAATTGCTGCCCATCAACGGAATCGGCACCTCGGAAAACATAACCGCCGACGATTACCTCAGCATCGTTCGGCCGCAGGTGCTTTCGGCGCTCACGCCCCAACGATCGGTGATTGCAACAACCAAGGGGATGCCCTTGCGCGTGCAAGTCACGGAACCGGCGCCTACTGCCACGTTTCCAGACTTGCCTATCTACACCGACCCGTACGGCCAACAGCATTCCATACTCAATTGGCAGCCGTATTCGAGCCTGGAGAGCGAACTGGCCAACATCGATACGATTAGCTCCTGGCAGATGATGGGCGACCAGAGCTATGCAATTTCGGGACAATTTACGCGGAATCCGTACTACGACGCCACGACTTCCTTCAGCTACGACCAGTACGGCACACGGCTCACCGCTCGCCTGGATGGCTACACGGTAGGAGATGTGACGGGCGCGATCGACCGCGCGCAGAACGCCGTGGTTGGGCCTCTCAACAGTCCAAACGGTGCGGCCCACTTCGTTGTCGACAACGATCCGACACGGCAGTACGACACCACGATGACGCGGCTGGTCAACGACGTGCTTACTCCCGCAGGCTTGCCGACAACGTATGACGATACCACGGCTTTTGTCGGGTCAGCGCCCGGGCCGGTGATCGGCTACGACAGTCACGGGGTTCATCAAGCGTCGACTCCGTCGAACTATGTCCAGGACGGACTCGATTTCGATCTGGCCAACGGCGCCGTTTTCACCTCCTTGGAGAGCTACAACGCGTACAGCTTCGACCCTAACGGATCCACCCAAGGCCAGGGTCAGGTTGCCCAGTGGCTGGAAATTGGCGGCACGGCCGGCGTGGGCTATGTCGAGGAGCCAACGGCGAGTTGGGTCACCGTCTCGAACGAAGACATCCTCTTCCAGAATCTGCTCGACGGCAGGACGTTCGCCGAATCAGCCTGGGCAGCCAATTATCAACTTTCGTTCGTCAACACGGTCATCGGCGACCCGCTGATGACCTGGAAGCTATTGATCCAAGGCGATGTCAATGCCGATGGCATTGTCGACATATCTGATTTATCGATCATGGGGGCCAACTGGTCGCACATCGTAGCATCCGGAGGATATGGCTGGGGACAGGGTGATCTCAACAGCGACGGCGTTGTCGACATCTCCGACCTCGCATTGTTGGGCGCCAACTGGGGCCGATCGGCAAGTTGGGCCGCCAGTCAGGCCAGCGTGGCGGGCTCTCGACCACGAGTTTCGCCCAGGCATTTCAGCTCTATTTTCACCCCATCCCCGAGCCGGCCACTTGGGTGCTATTCCTGTCATCAACCATCGGGCTATTGGGCTGTCGCTGCTGGACTCGGCGGACGCGAAACCGCGCAGGCTGGCACTACCGCTTCGGCGCGACGAAGCGAACGGCAACTACCGCAGAGGGGCCTGAGATCACGTCTGCCGCCTGCACGAATCCGCGTGTGTGGCAAATATGTCTGGCGCGATGGCTGGGGAGTATGTACAACTTGGGAAAGCGTCGAAGGGATTTTCTTTTCCAAGGAGGCCGTGATGGGATTGCCGAAAGTGGATCGCGCGAAGCTTCGCGAGCGATTGTTGACCGAGTTCGAGCGGACGGTGGACGAGGTGGCCGAGGCGGTGGATGCGGCCCCGGCGGGGCGAGTGATTCGCGATAGCGAGGAGCCGGCGCGGGATGCGTTGGATCGTTTCAGGCAAGTCGTCTACGAAGAGGTCTTGCAGGCCAAAGTGGACGCGTCGGAAGCCGCTTTTCCCCCCTCCGACCAGCGCGGCCAGCGGCAAGCCGAAACGTCATAAGGGGCGTCAAGCTTTCAGCCTGCTGTCGATCAACGGTCGCATCCAATTGCGTCGCGTGCGTTGGCACTGCCCGCGGGAAGGGAGCGAGACGACGATCGACCGGCTGTTGGACGACGCCGAATCGACGATCAGCCAAGGCGTGCGTGAGATGGCCTGCCGGGTGAATCAAGGTGCCTCGAGCTTTGCCAGAGCGGCCGAAATCCTCGGCCGCACGGCGCACTTCAACGTCAGCAAGGAAACCTTGCGGCAGTTGATCGAAGAGGAAGGTCTTACGGTGTTGCGGGGGATGCAACGGGGGGAATTGGCTCCCGACTGGTCGAGCGCCGACTGCACGACCGAAGAGCAGACCCGGCGAATTTACCTCGGCTGCGACGGCGTGAAAGTGCCGCTGGTGACCGACGCGGAGAAGAAGAAGCGGCGGCAAGCGATTCGCGCCAAGCGTGCTCGCCGGGGGGCGCAAGTGCAAGCCGCTGCCACGCGCCAAACCGGGTTCCGATAACGCCTACAAGGAGTTCAAGGTCGGCTATCTGTACGACGAGAAGAAGGCCCATCGGTTGGTGGGAGCGACCGCCGGCAACCACGAAACGGCCGGACGGATGCTGCAGCGGATGGCGCTCAGGTGGGGCTTATCGAGGCCGACGAGCGTGTTGCCTTGATCGACGGGGCGCCGTGGATTCGCAACCAGATCGAGTTTCACGGCTTGACCAGCGACATCGGCTTGGACTTTTATCACTTGCAAGACTACGCCCAGAAGACGCGTCGGGCCGTGTTCGGCGAGGCGTCCGAGGAGGGCCGGCGGTGGCTCGGTGATTTGATGCACACGTTCAAGCACGACGGTTACAACGCGGGCTACGACAAGCTGACCGCGTGGCGCACCAGGCTGCGAGGCGCCAAGCGTGCGGCGGCCAACAGCTTGATGCAATACGCGGCCGAGCGACACGACATGATTCGGTATCCGCAGTTCCGCATGAAAGGCTGGCAAATCGGCAGCGGGCCGACCGAAGCCGAGTGCAAGACCACCACCGATCGCGTCAAGGGACACGGTCGCCGTTGGGATTCGGCCAACGCCGAAGCCATGATGGCCCTGGCCGCACTCCACGACAGCCAATTGTGGACACAACACTGGACAACCCTCGATCCACAAAGAAATTAACGACGCCATAGAATCTGGCCAGACACGAATCCGCACGGCGATTGACCCGCTAAGGTGAAGCAGGTAAACTACTTGGCTCGCCTGTTCGTACGGTCCGAAGCGGGCGAATCCCCATTTTCACCGACCGAGCCGCTACCCAACGCCGGACGTTCGTTGCTCAATCGGCGACGACAGGCTTCCGGTGTGCCAAACCAAGGAGTGTTTCATGCCACCTGTGCTGGTCAAGCAATTGATCGAAGCGGGGGTCCATTTCGGCCATCGTGCGAGCCGTTGGAACCCCAAAATGCGCCCCTACATTTACGCCCGCCAGAATCTGATCCATATCATCGACGTGCGCGAGACCATTCGCGGACTGTTGCGGGCCAAAAAATATCTGAAGCAAGTCGCCGCCGGCGGCGGGCTGGTGCTGTTCGTCGGCACCAAGCGGCAGGCGGGCGAGACGATCGAGCGCGAAAGCGAGCGTTGCGGAATGCCCTGCGTGGGCGACCGCTGGCTGGGCGGCACGCTGACCAACTTTCGCACGATTCGCGGCCGCCTGACCCGTTTGGAGGAGCTCGAACGATTCGCGCCGGCGAGGAATTGGCCACCTATTCCAAGAAGATGCAGTCGGCCCTGGCCCGCGAATACCGCAAGATGTATCGCAATTTGCACGGCATGCGCACCATGAATCGCCTGCCGGAGTGCATGGTCATCATCGATCCCAAGAAGGAGCGCAACGCGATTCGCGAGGCGCAGAAACTGGGCATCACCACGGTGGCGCTGATCGACACCGACAGCGATCCCGATGTAGTGGATTTGCCGATTCCGGGCAACGACGACAGCATTCGCTCGATCGAATTGATCGTGCAACAATTGGCCGACGCCATCCTGGAAGGCAAAGCAAGCAATCCGAGCGAGATGGAACGGCAGAAGTCGGACATCGCCGACGCTCAGCCCGTCGCCTAGACGCGGTGCTTGGGGCGGCCGACGCGGCTGTATCGCGGCACAACGGATCGCGGGCACAACGGCCGACGCCGCCGAAAGAAGAGTGAATCATTCCGTGTGCGATGGTCTCGCCGACGCGTTGGTTCAGTCAATATTCGGCTGCTGGCGCGCCCGCAAGGCCATTTTCACAACAGCATAACTCTTTAATACGATCAGGAAGGGACTGGGGACATGTCAGAGATCACCGCCGCCATGGTGAAATCGCTGCGGGATAAGACGGGCTTGCCGTTGATGAAGTGCAAGGAAGCGCTGAAAGAAACCAACGGCGACGAGCAGGAAGCCATCGAGAAGCTGCGCAAGGACAACGTCAAAGTGCAGCAGAGCCGCCTCGATCGGGAGACCGCGTTCGGCCGCATGGGCCTCTATGCCGATTGGGACAAAGGGGTCGCGGCATTGGTCGAGTTGCTCTGCGAAAGCGCGCCGGTCTCGGGCATGGACGAGTTTATCGCGCTGGCCGGCGATCTGGCCAGGCAACTCGCCACCGGACCGGGCGCCAAAACGGCCGAAGAGTTGCTGGCTCAGCCCTCACCTTCCAAACCGGAAATAACCCTCGGCGACCAAATGAACGATCTGACGAACCGCATTCGCGAAGTCTTCAAGATCGGGCGTTTACTCCGCGTCAATGCGACGGCCGCCGGCTATGTGCATCACGCCGGCAAGACCGTGGGCGTGCTGGTCGAAGCCGAGGGGGGGAATTCCGAAGCGGCCAAGGACGTGGCCATGCACATCGCCGCCATGCGCCCGCAAGTGCTGGCGAAGGAAGATTTGAACCCGGCCGACGTGGACAAGGAACGCGAGATACTTTCCGAGGCTGCCCGCAATGAAGGTAAGCCCGAGAACATTATTGCCAAGATGGTCGAAGGCCGACTGCGCAACTTCTTTGCCGAGCGCGTGCTGCTGGAACAGCCGTTCGTCAAGGACGACAAGCAAACCATCGGCAAGTACACGCAGTCTCACGGCATGAAAGTGCTGCGATATACTCACTGGGAACTGGGCAAATAACGCGCGCCCCGCGGCCGCGCCACGACACGCAAGGAACTAGCCGAATGGCACAGAGTCGAGCGCCCGAGGAAGGTAGCCGTTATCGCCGCGTCGTGCTCAAGCTTTCCGGCGAATGTTTTGCCCACGCCGGCGAGCGAGGCATCTCCATGGACGAAGTCGTGGCGATCTCGCAGCAAGTCTGCAAAGCGGCCCAAGGCGGCGTGCAAATTGCCATCGTCATCGGCGGTGGAAACATTCTCCGCGGCGCCCAATTCACCGCGGGGAACGCCAGCATTCAGGAGGCTACGGCCCACTATATGGGCATGCTGGCCACGGTGATCAATGGGCTGGCGCTGCAAGACGCGATCGAATCGCTGGGCGTCGAAACCCGGCTGCTGTCGGCCATCCGCATGGACGGCGTGGCCGAACCGTACATTCGCCGCCGCGCCCGACGGCACCTGGAAAAGGGCCGCATCATCATCCTGGCCGCGGGTACCGGCAGCCCGTTTGTAACGACCGATACGGCCGCCGCCCAACGGGCCTTGGAACTCGAGGCCGACGTACTGCTAAAGGCGACCCGCGTGGACGGTGTCTATAGTGACGATCCCGAAAAAAACCCGCACGCCCTGCTCTATAGCGAGTTGAGCTACAATGCCGTCCGCGAGCAAAACTTGCGGGTAATGGATCCCACGGCCATCGCGCAATGTATGGAGCACGACATGCCCATCCTGGTGTTCAATTTCAAAAAGGAAGGCAACATCGAACGCGCCGTGCAAGGCGGCCGCCTGGGGACGCTCATCAGCAGCCAGGTGGCCATGAGCAAGTAAAACGAAATGGGTGTCCGGCGCCGCACATCGCGGCCGGCCAGGCGAAAGGTTTTAGTGAAATGAGTGCGGACGAAATCCTGCTGGACGCCGAAGAACGCATGGAAAAGGCGCTGGCCAAGCTGAAGCACGATCTGGCTGGCATTCGCACCGGCCGGGCGAACCCGGGTCTCGTCGATTCGCTCCGCGTCGAAGTGTACGGCTCTCCCACGCCGATCAAAGCGATTGCCTCGGTCGGTGCGCCGGAAGCGACACAAATCGTCATTCGCCCGTTTGATCCCGGCACGCTCAAAGATATCGAAAAGGCCGTGCTCGGCAGTGGCCTGGGTCTGAACCCGCAAAACGACGGCCGGCTGATCCGTATCACGATTCCCCCGCTATCGACCGAAGTGCGTCGCAAGCTGGCGCGCGCATCCGCGAATTGACCGAGGAGACGAAAGTCAGCATTCGCAACGTTCGTCGCGACGCCAACAAGTCGGCCGACCAGGAACAAAAAGACAAAGTCCTAACCGAAGACGAACGCGATCAGATTAAAAATGACGTGCAAGATCTCACCAAGAGGTACGAGGGATCGGCGTCCGACCTGGCCGCCGCCAAAGAAAAGGAAGTCATGGAGGACTAGCCCGGCGGCGGCGCTTTTGCCACGCTCCACTCGAAATAAAGATTGCCCAATCCGCCAGGAGTTTATATTCCAATGTTGCGTATCACGCTGGCATTCGCTGCTTCTGGAGTTCTGATCGTGACCGGCCTTGTCAATTCGAGCGGCGCCGCCGACGCCGCGGCGCTGCCCACGGCCTTGCAACGCGTCAACGCGCCGGGCATTCGCGTGATCGCCCATCGTGGCGACAGCAAGGTTGCGCCGGAAAATACGCTGCCTGCGTTCGCTTCCGCCGTCGACGCCGGCTCGGATTTGGTCGAGCTCGACTACCTGCACTCGTCCGACGGCGTGCCGGTTGTGTTTCACGATGACACGCTGGATCGCACCTCCGATGCTTGTGCCCTGTGGGGCGGCAAGAAGATCATGCTGAACTCCAAGTCGTTGGCCGAGTTGCGCACGTTGGATGCCGGCAAGTGGTTTGCCAAGAGATTCGCCGGCACCCGAATTCCGACATTGGACGAGGCGCTCGACACCATCCAGACCGGCTCGATAACTCTTATCGAGCGGAAAGAGGGGGATCCGGCAACTTGCGTGGATTTGCTCCGCAAGAAGAAACTGCGTGATCGCGTCGTCGTGCAGGCCTTCGATTGGGACTTTTTGGAAGGCTGTCACAAGCTCGACGAGGATCTGACCATCGCGGCCCTCGGCCACAAGGAAATGACGCCGGCCAGGCTCGACGACGTGGCACGTACCGGCTGCCGAGTCGTGGCATGGGAAGACAAATTCACCGACGCCGCCACGATCCAGGCGGTCCACGATCGGGGCTATAAGGCCTGGGTCTGGACGGTCGACGATCCGCGTCGTGTGGCGGAGTTGGTCGCGGCAAAAATCGACGGCATCATCACCAATCGTCCTGCCCAAACCCGCGCGGCGATCGAGTCGGTCCAGGCTGCGAAATAGCTCGCAGGGGCTGTCAGCAACGCTCTGCTGTCGCCTGGCGCAACTCTCGCTGGGCACCGGGGTCGGGGTTGACCCCTTTCGGCCAATCCTCGTATAGTTCCGGCCCGCTGGGTCAGGACGATCCCGCGGAATTCTGTACGTACGTTTTGCGCCCCGGCGCGACGCGTGGTTCGAAGGAGTGCGCCATGGAAGGCAAACCTTGGGGTGGTCGAACAAGCAGGCTGAAAGCCCTCGCCCGGCGAATGGGCTGGTTTGCCAGCGGCATGGCCGTGTTGGCGCATGCCTGGTTGCGCGAAGTTATTGGCCTGCCGACTCGGCTGCTGCTGCGGGCAAATCCGCTCCGCGCCACTCGCCAGCCGGAGCCGTCCGCCAAGTCAATCACACGGCCGGCGTTCGCAGCCAGACGGCGAGTTCCAGTGTGCCGGCCGGTCCGATGTCTCCCAAGAAGCTGGCGGTCGTGGCGGTCGTGAACAACGAGCCGATCAGCCGCGAGGATTTGGCACGCGAGTGCCTGCTGCACTACGGCCAGGACGTGCTCGAAAGCTTGATCAATCGCACGTTGATCCTCACCAGTTGCCAGCAGCGCAATATCGTGATCACCGACAAGCAGATCAAAGAGGAAATCGATCGCATGGCCCACAAATTCTCCGTGGGCAAAGATCAGTGGTTGAAGATGCTGCAGCAGGAACGCGGCATCACGCCGATTCGCTACTCCAAGGACATCATCTGGCCGACGTTGGCGCTGCGCGAATTGGCCCGGGCCCAGTTGACCGTTACGCAGGCCGAACTGGACGAGGCGTTTGAAAGCGAGTTTGGTCCCTCGGTCAAAGTGCGGCTCATCGCGTTGGATAATTCGGAAGAGGCGCGCCGCATGCACGCCGAGGCCGTCGCCAAGCCCGAGCAGTTTCCGGCTCTGGCCAAGAAGTACTCGAAGGACCCCAACAGCGCCAGCGCCTATGGGATGATTCAGCCGATTCGCCGACATTCGGGCGATCGCAATCTGGAGCAGGTGGCCTTTGCCCTGAAACCGGGGCAGATATCGCCAATCGTGACGGTGGGCAACTTACACGTGTTTCTGAAGTGCGAAGAGCACATTCCGCCACGCCAGGGCGTCAATCGGGCGAAGGTTGAACCGCTGCTCGTCGAGGCGCTCAAAGACCGCAAGCTGCGCGAGGCCGCCAGCGGCGTCTTCAAACAATTGCAGGATTCCGCCCAAATCGTCATCGCCTACGGCGATCCGACATTGAGCAAGCAAATGCCGGGCGTGGCCGCCACGATCAACGGCCAGACGATCACGCTGCTGGATCTGGCCGAAGAGTGCATCGAACGTCATGGCGAAGACGTGCTGGACGGCGCGATCAACCGCCGGCTGTTGGACCAGTCGCTACGCCGCCGAAAGCTCGTGGTGACCAGCGCCGAACTTGAGGACGAAGTGGCTCGCGCCGCGCTGAGCATGGGAAAGATCACTGGCGACGGCAAGCCGGACGTAGCCGGCTGGATCGAATATCTGACCCAAGCGCAAAACATCACTCGCGAAGTCTACGTCCGCGACGAGGTTTGGCCGTCGGTGGCGCTGAAGCACCTGGTCAACGATCATGTGGAAGTCACCGAAGAGGACCTGAAGAAGGGCTATGAAGCCAACTACGGACCGAAAGTCCGCTGTCGGGCGATCGTGGTGAACAATCAGCGCCGTGCGCAAGAAGTGTGGGAAAAGGCCCGCGAGAACCCCTCGGTCAAGAACTTCGGCGACCTGGCCGAGCAGTATTCGATCGAGCCCGGCAGCCGTTCGTTGCGCGGCGAGGTGCCGCCAATTCAACAGCATGGCGGACAGCCCACGCTGGAGAAAGAGGCATTTTCACTGAAGCAGGGCGAACTGTCGGGCATCGTGCAAGTCGGCGATGTGTACGTCATTCTGCTGTGCGAAGAATTCACCAAACCCATCGATACCAATTTTGCCGAAGTGCGGGATCTGCTGTACCGCGACATTCACGAAAAGAAGTTGCGAATCGCCATGGGCAAGGCGTTCGAGCACCTGCAAACCGAAGCCCGCATCGACAACTTTCTGGCCGGCACGTCGAAGATCCCCAAGGGCGAGGAAGAGCAGATTCGCAAAGCGGCCGGGGGCCCCCAGGCGCGGATCATCAAGTAGGTCGCGGGGCGAACATCCTCGGCCTGGCGCCTGTCATAGGTTGTGCCATCCTCGTTGCCCGGCGGCGCTGCGAACTCGTGGCGCGTCCCCCGATTCCGCTGGTGGTGGCCGTGTGAGCCGTTTTCACCGGACCGCAGGGCGGGTATTCTAAGGGTTTGCGATTACCATCGTTAAGTCATCCGACCCGCTTTCGACCCATGCGCTACGAGCAAGAGAACGACAACCCGCGGAACAATACCGCGCCGTTTCACATCGAAGTCGCCGATCGGGTCAAGCGGCTGCCGCCCTACCTGTTTGCCCGCATCAACGCGGTCAAATACCAGAAACGTCGCAATGGCGACGACGTCATCGACCTGGGAATGGGCAACCCGTCCGACCCGCCGCAGGAACTGGTCATCGAAAAACTGGCCGAAGCGGCACGCGACGTCGGCAACCACGGCTATAGCAAGGCCGCGGGCGTCCCCAATCTGCGCCGCGAGGTGGCCAGCAAGTATTTGAAGAAATATGGCGTGCGGCTCGATCCCGACAGTGAAGTGATCGTCTGCCTGGGATCCAAAGAAGGCTTTAGCCATATTTGCCTGGCGCTAGTCGGTCCGGGCGACACGGCCATCGTGCCGGCGCCTTATTTTCCGGTGCACGTGTACGCGATAGCGCTGGCCGCCGCGAACGTCATATCTTTGGAGGTGGCCGACAGCGAAAAATTCCTGTCGAACGTTGCCTACACGTGCCAACATCTGTATCCCAAGCCCAAGTTGCTGCTGCTCAACTATCCGCACAATCCTTCATCGGTGACCGTCGAGCCCGAGTTCTTTGTCGACGTAGTCAAGCTGGCCCGCCGCTACGGGTTCATGGTGATCAGCGACTTTGCCTACGCCGACGTGGCGTTCGACGGCTATCGACCGCCCAGCTTTTTGACGGCGCCCGGCGCCCGTGACGTCGGCGTGGAATTCACGACCATGAGCAAGGGCTACAACATGGCGGGGTGGCGCGTGGGATTTTGCGCGGGCAACCCCGATATGGTGCGTGCGTTGGCCACGATCAAAACGTACTACGACTACGGCATGTTCGAGCCGATTCAGATCGCCGCGATCATGGCCCTGCGCCATACCGAGGCGGCCGTCGAAGCGCAAAGCCTCATCTACCAGCGCCGACGCGATGTGTTGTGCGAGGGGCTGCAACGCATCGGCTGGGATATCACTCCGCCGCGGGCCGGCATGTTCGTGTGGGCCAAAATCCCCGAACCCTGGGCCAGCCGGATGGACACGATGCAATTCGCCACCAAGCTGCTGGAAGAGGGTGATGTGGCTGTCAGTCCCGGCAGCGGCTTCGGCCCGGCCGGAGAGGGCTTTCTGCGGCTGGCTCTGGTGGAGAACGAAAACCGCCTTCGCCAGGCGGTGCGCCAAATGGGACGCTGCCTGCATAGCGACGGTCGGGCGGTCGGCGCCGCAAACGATCCCCGTGCCGCCGGTTAGTCGCCTCATGCGAAATTGCGCGGTTGTAGCGACCGTGCCACCCGCCTCGGGCGAGTCGCGCTGCGGGCTGATCGGCCGACGGCCGCGGATGGCCGAACCCGGTAAGGTAGCCTTGGAAAGAGTTCTCTCTCCCGGTCCCTCCGCGATTTCGCCCGCTATGAAGTCCGAACAATTCGAGCTCCACGCCGACATTGAAGAGCGCCATTGGTGGTTCGTGGCGCGGCGCCAGATCCTGCAGTCGGTCGTCAATGCCGTGCTGCCTCCCTCGCACGAGACAAGCATCGTCGACGTGGGCTGCGGTACCGGGGCCAATCTGGCCGCGCTCTCCGATCAGTACTCGTGCGTAGGCATCGATTCCTCGAGCGACGCGGTGCGACTGGCAGCCGAACGCTTTCCTCAGTCGCGATTCGTCTGCGGCGCTGCCTACGAAATGACCGAGATTCTTGCCACGGCCAACCTGATCATGCTCAACGATGTATTGGAGCACGTACGCGACGATTTTCGCATGTTTTCCGAGCTATTGTCGCGGGCGACCCCCGGCGCTTACTTTCTGGTGACGGTGCCGGCCGATCTGGCGCTGTGGAGCCAGCACGACGAGGCCTTTGGCCACTACCGCCGCTACTCGCAGCGTCGGTTGGAGCAAGTTTGGCAGGGTTTGCCTGTCCGCACCGTGTTCGTCTCTCACTTCAATGCCAGGCTTTACCCCATTGTCCGAGCGGTGCGACGGGTGGGGCAGTGGCGCGGCAAAAGCGCAGGCCGGGCCGGTACCGATTTTTCCCTACCCAACCCCGTGGCCAACGACCTGCTAGCGCGCGTATTCGCCGGCGAGCGGCGCAAACTGACCGCGCTGGCGCAGGGCAAATCGCAGCCGCCGTATCGCTTCGGCGTCAGCCTGATGGCTCTCTTGAGGCGCGAGGACGGCAATTTCGAGCCGCGTCGCCGACCGGGGTATATTTCCAGCGACGTCTTCGATCCGGTGCCGCGGCCAATGGCCGCCGCCCAATAAATCACGCCGATTCGGCAGCCGTTTCGACGCGACTATGCGAGGACGATTCCGGCTCGTCGGTTACGCCCTCCCCCTACGCCGCCGGTCGTATATAATGGCCCCGACCGCTTGCGGCGAAAAAAAATAGAGGGCTCTTGCTCGCCGGGGCAAGAACCCTCTTCGTTGGCTGTCCAGACTCGCAAACTTGGTGTTCGTCGAGTCCAGAGACCCACAGCCGTAACAACCGTATCGGGCCGTGGGCAAAGCAAACTTTAAGTCGCTGGCGGTTGCTTGCGCCTGGCCCTCGCCCCAAGCGAGCGGCCGCCCTCACAAACAGAATGACTTGCCTGGTTGGAATCGATGATCGGTCCTCATGGTACCGCGATGAAAGTTGCCAAGCTCGCGCTGGAAGACGGCACCGTTTACACCGGCACGTCGTTTGGCGCTCAAGGTGAAGTCGACGGCGAGGTTTGCTTCAATACCTCGATGACCGGCTATCAAGAGATCCTCACCGATCCCAGCTACCGCGGCCAGATTGTCACGATGACCTATCCCGAGATCGGCAACTACGGTGTGAACGACGAAGACGTCGAAAGCGACAAGCCGCAACTGTCCGGGTTCGTGGTGCGCAATCGCAGCAGCATCGCCAGCAATTTTCGCTCCGACGCGACACTCGAGGAGTATTTGGAGCACCACGGCGTCGTCGGATTGGCCGGCATCGACACCCGCGCTTTGGTGCGGCGAATACGGCAAGTCGGCGCGCTCAAGGGGATCGTTTCCAGCGTCGATTTGGACGACGCCAGCCTGGTGGCCAAAGCCAAGGCCAGCCCGGGACTGGTGGGTCGCGACCTGGTGCGAGAAGTCATGCCGCAACGAGAGCATGGGTGGGAGCAGCGGCTGAGCCGTTGGTCAAAGCTGAACGAACAGACCTCGCCAGACGGTTTGCAGGGTCGCCGCATCGTCGCGCTTGACTACGGCATGAAGTGGAACATCGCTCGGCACTTGCGCAGCCTCGGCTGCGAAGTAACGATTCTGCCGGGCACGGCCAACGCGGCCGATGTACTCGCTCACCAGCCCGACGGCGTGTTTCTCTCCAACGGCCCCGGCGACCCTGAGCCGCTGACGTACGCGATCGAGACGATTCGCGGAATATTGGGAAAGACGCCCGTATTCGGCATCTGCCTGGGGCATCAACTTCTATCGTTGGCGTGTGGCGCCACGACGTTCAAGCTCAAGTTCGGCCATCGCGGGGCGAATCAGCCGGTGCAAAACCTGCGTACCGGGCGTGTGGAAATCACTTCGCAAAACCACGGATTCGCCGTGGCCGAGGATCAACTGCCGTCCTGCCTGGAAGTGACGCACCGAAACTTGAATGACCAGACGATCGAGGGCGTGCGGCATCGCAAATTGCCGGCCGCCAGCGTGCAATACCACCCGGAAGCTTCCGCCGGACCGCACGACAGCGACTACCTGTTCGACGTCTTTCGCGAAATGATCGACGTTTAGGGCGGTCGAGTGAAACGGCGTGTCGTCGAATGAGCGACAAGCTGTTTCGGCTATTCATCGAACAACACGCACAACACGTCGATGGCCGAGATGGCCCTCTCTGGCTGGCGCACGCGGGCGTCGACCGCTTCGCTCCAAATCGACAGGGCGCAACGCAGATATTGCTCGCGAGACTGTTCGACGATTTCCGGGGCAAGATCGCCGGCTAAAGTGGGCCACAGCACTTGTAGTTCGGCTAGCGCCGGCTCGTCTCCGCCGATGGCGGCAAACACCAGATCGTCAAGGTGTTCGAGCACTTCCAATACGTGGGCCGGTTGCGCGGCCAGCGTCTCGAACATGTCGTCTACGGCCTGACCCCGCGGTTCGCATGTCGCATCATCCATGTCCCTGGAAAAGTGCGACATGCGCCGCATCGGCGCGGGAGTGATAGGAGTCGGTCGCTACCTCTAGCGCCGCCTCGGCCACTGGCGGGAACGCAGGAGCAGGGTTTTCCGCGGGGGCGAGCGCTGTCGGCCGCAGCAAGACCTGCATCTCCTCGGCGACCCGCGGCAAGCTTGGCGTCGAGAGCGCCGGGCGTTTGCGTTCGAGTTGTGTGGCGAACAGCGAGATGCGGCCCTCCTTGAGCACCGCTTCCACGCAGCCGGCCCAACTCTCCCAAGGAAGGTCCGACGTGGCTTCATCCCCGTCGAGGTCTAGCAGGGTGACGCCGTGACGTCCGATCGCCCGCCAACTCGCGGAGTCGTCTGGCAGCACCGACACGCGGAAGGGGCGACTGGGGGAGAATTTTAGCCCGGTCGAGAACGAGAACTCCACGCGGCACTCGACGGGCAGCAGATTAATCAGCCCGGCCAGCAATGTATCGGCCGGCATCCTTGCCGCTATCCCCAGTTGATCGCTGGAAAGGGCGGCCTGCACGAACATGGCCACGGCTGCCGGCCCCGGTCGGCAGGACAACTGCGTCAACAGTTCGCGATCCACCGCTGGCGCCCGGCCGACCAAACGCAACGGTTCAAGCACCGTGGGAATCTCGTCCAACACTCCCAGGGCACCACTGGCCGTGGCGGCTCGCAAGACGGCGAAAGGATTGTTGGCAAACCGCGCCAGGTGTTCCGCAGGCACGACTAGAAACTGCGTGTAAACCCTGCCGCCGCCGCGACCGCTGTACTCGGCGCCGGCCGTGGTGGTGCGCGAAATCGCGAACGCACCACTGGTCAGTCGGTGAAAATTGGTGCTGGACTGTTCGCCCTTTGCTTCCAACAGCGAATCGTGGGCAGGACCCCATACGGCCAACTCGCGAGCGTCGGCATCCGTGACGCCCCGGCTTCGGCTTGCCAATTGATATCCCGCCGCGCGTTCAGTCCGTGCGGACGTGAAGATTGCTTGTTCGATGAGCACTTGCAGATACCTCGCGCGTCACAAGCAGCGGCGCCAACGCCACCGCGGTCGGCCTAACCGGCAACGTTTTCGATGAGCCATTCAAAGGGCTCGATGATTCCGCGCGGCTCGATTCGTAGCGGCACGCTCTGCAGCCCTTCGCCCGGAAAATGTCGCTTGACGCACGCGCCGGCGACTCCCGCCGCGAAGAACTTGTGCTTGCGAAAGCGCTGCTGGCACACGCGGAACAGTCCCGGCGCGTGGCGCTGGGCGTAACCGGCCGGATCGTCAAAGCACGATTCGCACTGATCCGCTTTGCTAAAGATCAAAGCCATCGGCCGATTGGACCAAGGCGTCTTCGGGTCGTTTCCCAACTCGCTCAAATGGCTCATCAGTTTCATGGCGAAGTAGTCTTCGTCGAGCGAGCCGGATTGCAGCTTGGTGCCGTCAATCAGGATCATCACGCCGTGACAGCGGCCAAGAAACGAATGGATCACCTGGCACGATCGCGGATGATCGACTTCCTCGAACAAGGCCTCGCCCGCAATATCAGGCATCACCAGTTCCACCGGCTGGCGGTGACGTGGGCTGCGCAATTGGCAATGCACCCAATTCCACCGGTCGGGCTCGCTGGGCGTCTTGTTGGGAAACTCGCACTGGGCGAGCGCCGCCAGCGTCATTTGCTGCAACGTGACGGAGAAGCCGCCGCGGGCCGACATCTGCAACTCTTTGGGCTGCCGCGACAGCATGTCCAGCAACATTCCCAAATAGACCGTCTTGCCGACGCCGCTGGGGCCCAAGGTGGCGATCATCAAAGGCGCCGCCTGGCGCGACTGAGCCTGATGCGCCAGCACCATCGGCGCAAAGCAATTGCGACAGACTTCGGCGTCCAGCGTGTTTCCCCGCTCGCAGATCAAGCAAGGAATCTGAGCGCCGTAGTCGGCCAGCCGATACGAATCTAGTTCGACCGCAACGCCACGGTTCATGGGGTGGTCTCCTCGAGCGAGGTCTCGTTGGTATTGGGAGCGTGCGATTCGCCAGCGCCGCCGAAGTTTTCGAAATCGCAAAGACTGATCGCGCAGCGGAAGCCGATGTTGTGCTTTCGCGCCAGCACGTCGTCGCCGCTCTGATAGCGGCACGTTGCCTGGCAATCGAGATACGTGTCGAACGCTCCGCCGCGCAGACTTTTCATCTCGTGTGCTCCGGGAACCAGTTGCGACTCGCCGTCTTCATTTTCCAAGGCGAGCGGATCGGCGGTCCATTCCCAGACGTTGCCGATGAGCTGCTGCACGCCGCCCACGCTCACTCCACCGGGAAATTCGTCGACCTGCACGGTCCGCCCGGGACCCGAGCCCCACAGGTTGGCGCGAGTCCGGTCGACCGCTTCGCCCCACGGATAGCGGCGTTGCAACAGTGGATGGCCGGCGATCGCAACCGGCCAACTGGCCGCCTTCACCCATTCGGCGTCCGTCGGCAATCGTTTGCCGACCCAACGCGCGTACGCCGCCGCTTCATACCAGCAGATGCCCACCACGGGGTGGTGATCCTCGCCGCGCGGATAGCGCCCGTCACGCCAGAACCGTGGACCGGGATGGCCCGTTCGATCGACGAAGTCGAGCACTGCCGGCAACACCTCGGCGTCCCAAATGGCCATCTGCTCGTAGCCGCCATGACGGACGAACTGATACATCTGGGCGTTGGTGACCTGATAGCGGTCCAGATAGTAGCCGTCGACCCACAGCGAGAGCTGAGGGCTCGACGAATCGTCGTTCCGTGGCATTCCCGTATTTTGCTGCACTACGACGCCGCCCGCCGGCACCAGGCACATGCCCTCGGACAGGGCCGCCCGGGCTTTGGCCAGTTGATCGGCGGTGAGGTTGCCGATTAGTTGCGGACGCAGCAGCAATGCATAGCGGCCGCGCGACAGCATTTCATCGACCAGCGAGCAGGCGTCGCTACTCACTTCGATCTGTTCGGCGGCCTCTGCTTCGCAATACTCGGCCATAGGCTCGTCTATTCGCGGAATGGGGGAGGGTGCATCGACCGCGGGCGGCGCCTCTTTGCGGCGAATAAAGGCCGCTGCGCATGTCGAGCTGAACAGCTCCCCCACGCGTTGCGACACGCTCCGCAAGCGCCCGTCGGACGTAGCGCCGGGTGAATCCGTATCGACGTCAAACTGTTGCTCTGAAGTTTGCATGTTGACCTCGTGCGCTCCGTTTGCAGAGCGATGACTAAACGCGATTATTGTCCTTGCGATGGGTCTAAAACCCTCGCCTTCAGGCGAAACCTTTAGGTTCTTCGTTTGCTAGAATTTGGGGATGGAAAAGTACCGCACGAGTTCGCATAGCCGTTTCGACCTGAAGTACCATTTTGTGTGGATCACCAAGTATCGGAAGCCCATTTTGGCCGATGCGGTCGGAATGCGGCTGCGGGAACTGGTGCGAGAAGTGTGTAGAACCAACGAAATCGAGATTTTGGAGGGCTCGGTGTCTCGCGACCATGTGCATGTGCTGCTGTCCTGTCCGCCGAATCTGTCGCCAAGCAAGGCCATGCAGTACATCAAGGGCAAAAGCTCGCGGAAGTTGCTGATGGAGTTCAAGCATCTGCAAAAAGAGTTCTGGGGTCGGCATTTGTGGGCCCGCGGCTACTTTGTGGCATCCAGCGGCAACGTGACTGACGAGGTGATCCAAGAATATATCCGCCAACAACAAGGCACTGAGCCTGACGATGGCGGCGACAATTTCCGCATTACCAAATCGTGAGCGCAGGACTTCAGTCCGTAGCCACGATTCTCCTCGAACCTACCGGCTTCAGCCGGTAGTAGTTCAGTTGGCTGCCTTTGCCATCTTTCGCACCTTGTTCTTTTGCAGCATCTCAAATTGCTGCAGCACCGTATCCAACACCTGATCATTATTCGCGACTGCAGCAGAACGGCCATCTCCGACCGGGGCGCTGGCCGCCGGTTGCGTGGCCGCGGCAGCCACGGCTCGGTTGGCCAATAGTTCGGATTGTCGATCGACGGCTCGACGCAATAGGCGCAGTTCTTCGCTCCATTGCTCGCGCTGCTCATTTTGCAGCCGTTTTTGTTCGGCCAGCGCGTCGGTGAGCTCCGCGGCGCGATGGCGAAGCTGGTCGAGTTCGGCTTCGACTTGTTCGCGCTCGGCTTGCGCTTGGGCCAAGGGCTCGCGCAAGTCGGGTTCCTGGCTTTTTGCCTCCAGTTGTTCGCGCACCGCGGCCAGATCGGTACGCACGACGGCCAATTCGCCGCGCAGGCGCTCTGCTTCGACGGCTGTCTTGGTCAAAGGCCCAAACTGCACGCGCAATTGCGATAGTTCGTCGTGCGCTTGAGTTGCGCTCTGTTTCAGTTGCTCGGCTTGTTCTTGAAGGTGTTGGTTGTGTTCCAACTGCAGTTCGAGGCGCTGGCGGCTCTGCTGCTCTTCCGACTGTACGCTCGACAGCTTTTCGCGGGTTTGCGATAGTTCGGCTTGCGCGGTTTCAAAGCGATCTTCCAGTTCGCTCAAACGCCGCGAATCGCCGGCCTCGGTTTTGCTGCGCTCGGCCAGTTCCTTTTCCTGCTCCAGCATGCTGCGGCGGGCTTCGGCCAACTGGCGGCGACAGTCGGCTAATTCGCTGCCGCGTTGTTCGCACTCGGCGACGGCCTGCTCGACGCATTCTGAAAGTGATCGATAGCCCTCACGCAACTCGTCGATCGAGTCGTGGAGCGGCTGCTTGAGCAGGCTGAGCGGTAGAGCGAGATCGAACGACACGATTGTTAGGCACCTGGTCCGCGCGACATTCTGGGAACTCCGGCGCAGCACGAAAACGGGCAGCCGGTCGCGAGCCGGCAAACTCCTGCAAAAGACAACGCCAAAGAAATGCGATCAGAACTGGCCGTCTTGAGAACTCTAGGTCACAACCGCCGGGCTAGCAAAAACGGCCCTAGCCGACCGGCGATGCGATCTGGTCACCGGCCCAGTACCGAGTCTCCCGAGCGTAGCGCCGCAAATGCCAAATTGTAAACGCTGCGAAAACATCGACTTGCGCCGCCTGAGCGAATGCGCAGTGTGGGCAGACCTTGCGGAAAACGCAGGATATGCCATCTTTTATGAAGCCCACGGATCCAGCAATTCGAAGCAAGGAGTGATTGGGAGATGTCCATGAAGCGATTTTTGTCTGCCGCGTTGAGCCTGGGAGCCCTCGTGGTCTTGTTGCATGCGGCGACGGCCGAAGCCCGGTTGACCGCCGGTCGCAATCCACCGCGACTGACAGGTTTGAAGACGGCGACGCTGGAGTCGGACTGTTGCACGCCGAAGGAGCCATGTTGCCCCGAGCCGTGCCTGGTGTACCGACATTGCGGGCCCAAGTTGTGCTGCGGCTGTGAAGCGCCCAAGGAGATCGTGCTCAAGGTCACGGACCCTTGCACCGGATGCAAGATTGACGTACCGGTGTGTGCGCCGGCCTGCTGCGACGGCGAGCCAGAGGTGTGCCGTGGCACGGGGCTGTTCTGCCGCGACAAGGTGGAATTCGAATGGTGCTGCGGTTACCGTGTGACGGTCGTATTCCGCAAATGCGACGTGCTCGTTTGGACTTGGGGCCGCTAGAGCGACCTCCGGTGCGCCCGTTGTTGGCACCCTCGATTGCAGAGATCTTCCTGGCCCCAGGTGGTTTCATCCGGGGCCTTTTTTCATGCGCAGCTCGAGCTCGGGCCAAACCGGGCGCTGGCGTTGGCTACTGCCCAGGAGACTCCTTATGATGTTCGCTAGCGGCATCAGCCGATCGATGCGCGGGGGGAGCCAGGCGGTGAGCAAGAAGTCAAAGCGGAAGCAACGCGCCAAAACGGCGCCGCCGGGCCCGCCGGAGAGCCCGGCATCACTGTTTGTCACCGTCGGCTGGTCGATCTGTGTGCTGACGACGTTCGCCTGCACGGTGGCGGCAGGGCTGGGAGAGTGGCTGTTGCGCGACCGACCGCCGAGCGATGTAGCCGTCGCGATCGTGCAGGTGCTGCGATTTGGCGCCGTCGTCACCGCGGCCATGTCGCTGCTGTTGACGCCCGTGGCGTACCGCGTGCGCCGGGAGCCACCGCCACTGGGGTTCGTGATGATCGCGCTCGTGGTGTCCGCGGTGGCGATTCTGGCTGCATTCCGCTAAGCGCCCGTCGCCGCGATCGACTACGCCCAGTCGTAGCGCGTGTTAAGCAGTTCGAACAAGTGCTCGTTGTGCGGCGCGAAATAGTCCGCCAACTGTTCGCGCGTTTCCGGCGCCATCGTTGCCCGGTATCCGCCCAAATAGCGATTGCCAAAGCGTTCCGGCATCCAATGGTCCAACTCGAGGAAGTCGAGGACGTTCGCCAGTGTTTCGGCAGGCTCACTGAACATCCGCTCCGATTGCAGTACGAGAAGCTGCTCGGGGGAAAAATGAGCCTGCCAGCGAGACAACTGATCGACGTAGATGCCCCGGCGCAAGTACGAATAGTGCTGGTGTGCCGAACTCTGATAGCCTGGCTCGGCCAACAGACGTTCGTGCTCGCCGGCCAGTCGCGCCGGCTCGGCTGCAATCGCGGCTTCGAACGTCAACGGTTCGCGCCTGCGCCGCAGGCTATGTTGATAGTGCGAAAAAGCTCGGCTGGCCGGATTGCGCAGCAGGAAAATCACTTTCGCGTCGGGCAACAACCGGCGCATGCGCTCGGGCACGCGCGGATCGAACATGTAGTAGGGGCTCGATTCGAATGTCGCTTTGGGTGGGGCGCCGCCCGTCGAGCGCTCGGCCGTTGTGGCGCTCGGCCGTTGTGGAGAGCGGAAAGTGCATGCGATACCACGATTCGCCACGCCCGAAACTGCGGTCGAAGTAGTGAACTTCCTTGGTCAGCGACGGCGCACATTGCGGATGATCGCGCAAGTAGCCGAACAGCGATGTCGTGCCGGCTTTCTGCGCCGGCAATGACGAATGTCGGCAGACGCCTGCGACTGGCGGTCCAAAAGCGAAACCATAGTCGGGGAGAGGCGAGTTGCCGCGTCTGACGCACGGCAGGCGAGTGCCAAAACCGAGTTGTCGACCGGTTGGAACGCACTGGCTGGTCCCTGCTACCTGATGCGAATTCGATCCCTGGAGTCTTAGGCCGCGTCGTTAGATCGCTCGTGGTTCCCGCAGGACGCCTGACCGTCCGCGTGCGGGTGCTCGACGATTTGTAGCGGACTATGCGGTTTCGGCGGGCCCGAGTGCGCGTGGGTTGGTTCGGCGGGCATTTCGACGTGTCCCATGCCCAGCCATCGCAGGATGGGCCACAGCAGCGGTCCGTTCGCCGTGAGCCAGCGGGTGCGGAAGTAGTAGCCGATAAAGCACTTGGCATGCAGTTCGGCGACGCGCTCACTCGTCAAGTTCTTGTATTTGAGCACCGGCGTGTAGACCGTGTACTTGGTCGTATCGAACGTGTCGATCTGCGGTTTGATCTGCTCGTAGAACTCCGTGCCTGGATAGGGCGTCACGACGTTGAAGTTGGCGAACGTCGGATTCACGCCCTTGGCGTAGCGCAACACGTAACGAATCGATTCTTCGGTATCCTCGGGGAAGCCGATCATGAAGCCCGCCACGGTGCGAACGCCCAGCGAGCGACATAACAAGATAAACTCTCGCTGCTTGTCGTCGCGAACCGGCGCCCGATGATAGCGCCGGAGGGTTTCTTCCGAGGGGGTTTCGATGCCGACGGTGATGCTGGTGAGACCTACCTTGGCCAGCGCTTTGAGCACGTCGGGCTTGAGCAGATCGATGCGTCCTTCGATCGAGAATTGCACCTTGCGCGGCAAGCGGCCGATCAAATCGGCCAGTTCGAACACGCGCTTGCGATCGACGCCGAAGAGCGGATCGCGAAATTTGAACGAGCGGAAGCCATGCGCCTTGATGCCGGCCAGCATTTCGGCAGCCACGCTTTGCGGAGTACGCAAGCGAGTGGCGTTCTCCAGAATGATATAGGGGCAATAGTTGCACTTCAGCGTGCAGCCGCGGCTCTGTTGGATAAAGGCCGTGGGGAACTTCGAAAAGTCATAACCGATCTTGAATTTGCGAGGCGAGAAAGGCGACCAATCAGGAAACGGCAGCAGGTCCAAATCGCGCACCTTGCCCACGTCGACCGAGCGCTCGCCCGCTGCCAGCGCCTCGTCCAACTTCCACAGCAGTTGCTCCGCTTCGCCCTTGATGAGGGTGACGGCCATTCCGTCAAACGCCTCGGGCAAGGAATTGGCCACCGCGCCCACGACGAACACGCGACAACCGGGCGTTGCGTCGAGCGCCTGCTGCATGGCGGCGCGTTCCAGCGGCAAGGTGATCAGCGAAGGGTTGAAGACGTACAGATCGGCGCCCCCGGGCACTCGATCGAGCGCATACTCGACCTCGTGCCCCTGCGAGCGAAAGATGGCAGCCAGATAGCCATACACGAGCGACACCGGCCGATAGTCGCGTTTGTAGTGGTAACGAATGATGCGGCCGGCGATGCCACCTTGTCCCGGATATTGGCCCACGCCGAACCCGCCGGCGAAATCCTTCGCCACGTCGAGTTTTCGAGTATCCCACAGAATCACGCGCATCTCGGACACCTCCACGTGCAGTAATTCAAAGTACCGGTGCGCGGCCTCAAGCCGCGCGGCGCGGCGCATTTCGCGACGGAGCGTCGCACGGCGCGTCCGCCATCGATGCCGATGGGGGAGCAATTTTGCGAATCTGCCCGCCGTAGCTCATTTCGTAGACGTTGTTCTTCCAGGTAATGCAGCGTCCGATGGCCGAACCCACCAGCGCGCCACATAACGCGGCCGATGCCACCGGCCCGCACCAGATGTCGAAAAGGCGCGCCGAGCGCAAAGCTTGTTGGATGTTGGGCAGATAGATGCGCGAAGCGGCCTGTCGCAGCCAGCCGCGGAAGACCTGCAAGCCATACATCGCGCCCACGACGGCCGCCGGCTGCCACGTCCAAGTTGCGCCGCTGGTCAACCCGACAATCGCCGCGGCAGCGCTGCCCCAAAAAACTAGCTGGCTGAAACATTGGCCGGTCGCCACGGTCGCCCAGAGAAACGGCGAGTAGAACCTGCCAATGATGAATTGCCGCCGCACCCAGGCCAGCATGGTGCGCATATCGACGTCGATCGGCGAGGGCAGAATGCAGGCACACTCCAGCGCGAGCGGTTGTTTCATCCGCGCCAAGACGTTGGATGCCACCAGGTCGTCGCTCAGCGTGCCGCGCCAAGCGTCGCGCATCTGGCCGCTTTCGAACACGTCGCGACGAATAGCCCACGAGCCGCCCCAAACCTTGTGGTGGATGCAGGGGAACATGATCGGCACCACGGCCGTGTCGATGCTCGCCACGATCAGATTGGCCAACGTAGGACGCTTGGGCACAAAACGCCTGTACCCGGTGGAAGCCACCATGCGGTGCAATTGCTGCGTCAGCAGCCGCAGCCAGTCCCGCGGCGGACGGATATCCGCGTCGGCAAACGCCAGGATGTTCACGTGTGGCGGCACGTGCTCGGTTGCCACCAGCAGATTGTGTACCTTTTGGCCGCTCTCGACCGCCAATCCGGCCACGACGATGCGGGCAGGGCAGTGTGGGTGTTCGTCAATCAGGCGTTGAATCGGCGCAAAAGCTTCATCTTGCGCTTTCGACGATGAATGTCAACTCGTAGCTCGGGTGATCCTGTTCGAACATCGGCCGCAGATTCGATTCCAAGTCGGCATCGCTGCCTTTGCAGGGAACGAACAGCATCACCGGATCGGTCGGCGCTTTGCGACTGATGCGGCGTCCACGTCCGCGCATAGCGACAGTGCTCGAGCGTTTGGAGCACCAACAGCAAGGCGATGCCAACGGCCGTTCCCGCCAGTGTCCAATAGGCCGCCTGTATCCACGCCATTCCGCCGACACCTTCCTTGGTTGGCCGACCAAGCGAACGGGAATCGCGCATTCCCGGATCGCAGTGCAACATCGCTCGGCACGCTGGTGCGCGGCATGCGCGGGAATCGACTGCCGGTCGATGGTTGGCTCGCCAGCCCGCGGCATCCGGCCGACGGACTCGAAAGCGGGACAGACAATACCGTTGCGTCACAACTACGTCAATGGAAACTGGGCGGACGGCATGGGATGCGATTTGCGAGGCGGGCGCCTACTTCGCCTTGACCTTGTTGTCTGCCTCAAATCCCTGCTTGACCAACTCGTCGAATCCGGCTGCTAGCGGGCGGACGTCGTAACCCAGCTTGCTCAGGATATCACCTGCCATCTGGGCGCGAGCGCCGCGGGCACAATGACAGTACACGATGCGGTCCTTAGGCAGCTCCTGCAAGAGCTTTGCGCGGGCTGCCGGATCCTGTGTGGCCTTGTCCAGCATGGAGAGTGGTTCCAATTGGGCATTTTTCAGATGTCCCTTGTCCCACTCGCGCGGTTCGCGCACATCAATGATGACCGCCTTCTTTTCAGCGACGTTCTTTTTGACCAGATCCAGCGAATCTTTGGTGTGGTCCAACGCCAATAGCGCGGTGGACCACGATAGTGCCAATAACAATATGCATAGGACGCGAAGTTTCATGGCAAGAGACTCCCGTGAAGCGTGCTTTGGTAGCAGTCATGCCATTCTAGCGTATCGCGGTTGCACGGGCGAAGCTGATTCCGAGCAGCCGTGCGCGACCCCATGGGGTGCTATGCCGCGCGGCGGTCGGCACCAACCTGGCTTTCGGCGTCGTCCCAGCGGCGCAGGGCGACGGCGGCCAGCGTGCCACCGAATGCCACGGAGAGCTTAAGCGCCATGCCGACCTGATTTTGCCGGCCGACCAACGGAATGCAGTCCAGGTCGCACTCCGGGTCGGGATTCGTGAGGTTGAGCGTCGGTGGCACGAAGCCGTCGCGCATGGCCAACGTCGTGATGGCCAGTTCGACCGTGCCGGCCGCGTTGATCAGATGGCCGAGGATTGACTTGTTGGCGCTGACGCAGAGTCTTTCGGCCGCGCGGCCCATGGCCGAGCGAATGGCCCGGGCCTCAGCCAGATCGTTTTGCCGCGTACCGGTGCCGTGGGCGTTGATGTAGCCGATGTCGTGCGGCGCCAGGCCGCCGGCACGCAGCGTTTCAGCGATCAGGTGCGCCAGACAATCGCTTTCCGTGTCGAGGCTGGTCACGTGATGGGCCGTCGCCGCCAGCTTTCCGCACACCAATTCGGCATAGATTCGCGCGCCGCGGGCCTGGGCGTGGCCGAGCCGTTCGAGCACGAACATGGCAGCGCCTTCGCCCATCACGAAACCCTGACGATCCAAGTCGAACGGTCGGCAGGCTTGCTGCGGGTCGTCGTGATGTGCCAGCACGCGCATCTGATAAAACCCGGCGGCAAACAGCGAATCGATCGCCTCGGCGCTGCCAGCCAAGGCAATGTCGCATTGTCCGTCTTGAATGGCGCGCGTGGCCGTGAGGACCTCGATCAATCCGCTGGCACAAGCGGTGGAATGGCCGATCCGTGGTCCCAGCAGACGCAAACGCGAAGCGGTGCGGGCGCAGGCCGAATTCGGCAAGAACTGCTCGAACCACGGCACGTCGTTTGGCGGATATTTGTGGCTCAGGCCGCGCAATTCGGCAATGCCCCGGGCATCTCCCATATGAGCGCTGATCGCACAACCGAATCGCTCCTCGGGAACACTGCCCGGTGCGATGGCGGCGTCGGCAATTGCTTCGTCGGCAACGCGGTCGCAGAGGGCGAAAACCTTCAGTTCGCCCGGCCGATCGGCGGCAATGTCGACCGGCGCACCGATCAACATGCCGTCCGGAATGCCCGGCAGTCCATCGAGCCGGCGCATGGCGCTACGTCCCTCGCGCACGGCGCTCCACACGCTTTCGCGATCGTCGCCGACCGAAGCGGTGAGCCCAATGCCCGTGATGACGACCGGTTCGAACTGGGAGCGGAACGAGGGCACGCGATATCTCGAACATGCTGGCCTGAGGTGGCGATTTCAAGGCGGGACTGTAGTCGATTTTCGTTGCGCGCCCAAGCGCAAAGTCCGTGCTCGCGGCGGCGTGGCCCCGCCAGCGAGCGCAAGTTGTGCGACGCGTTGACCATCCGCCGATCGACGGAGATCTGGGTGAAGGAAAAAAAGTGCCAGCGCGCCTGGTTGCAAAGTCAAAATCAATCGCTACACTGTGCTATCGGCGTGGGAAACACGCCCATGGATGGACAAAAACAGAGATAGAAATGGGAAATCGGCCCAACGGAGTCAGCGGCGATCCGATCCCCCCGAGCCCCCTCGGGTGGACAACTCAACCGCACTCGGCCCAGACGAATGTCGCCACCGACGGAATTTATCCTGGGCGAATTTCCCCGCACGCTCGACGAGCGGCATCGTCTGTCGATGCCCCAGGAACTGGCCGACGCTCTGCTGCAAGCAGGCCCCGAATGCATCCTGGCGAAGGAACGTCCCGGCTGCCTCAGCCTGTGGAGTGCGGCCACCTGGAGCGAGAATCTGGACAACGGTGTGGAACTAGTCAAACAAAAGATGCGCGCCGGCAAGCTTGCCGGGCGGATCGAGGAAGTGCAACTGCTCAGCCGTTTGCTCTCGACACGGCACAAGGCGGTAAAGCTGGCGGGGCGAGGTCGACTGTCGATTCCCGACGGTTTCCGCGAGTTCTTGCAGGTCGAAGCGGGCGGAGATGCGATCGTGGTTGGCGCGGGCGTCTGCGTCGAAATTTGGAATCCACGCGCGTGGCTGGCTCATTTGGAGGAGCGCATGCCTGAATTCCGACAGCTCTTCGAGAAGCTGTCCGGATAAACCGAACAAAACGTCCATGCCCGGCAGTCAGGGATCCTCTGTTGATTACCCATGCCCGTGTCACCCGGTCTGGGATAGCAAGTCGCCAGGGAGCGGGCATCGTTGGCACGGAAGCCAAATACAACTCCTACTGCCGGGCGTGGCGTTTTTTTAGACGTGAACCACCATTTGAAGGTTCACGCGGGGCGCGGCAATTAGTGTTTGCCGCGCTGCCGTCCGGCTGCGAAACGCCGGGCATCGGTTTGCAGCCACTCAGGCAGGCTTTCTGCTGGCAAACGGATGCTGTTAGTCGGCTCTCAGACTCGTTGCGTTGCACCGCCGCGGGCCTTGTGCCGTTCGACTGCTGCGCCAACGAACCCGGCAAAGAGCGGATGGGCTGCGGTAGGCTTCGACTTGAACTCGGGATGGAACTGCACCGAGACGAACCAGGGATGGTTCTCCAACTCGAGGATTTCGACCAATCCGCCGTCGGGGCTGGTGCCCGCCACGAGCATGCCGTTGGCATTGAACTGTTGGCGGTAAGTATTGTTGAACTCGTATCGGTGGCGATGCCGCTCGGAGACGATCAAGCGGCCGTACGCTTCGGCCGAGCGCGTGCCCGGCTCCAAGTGGCACGGCTGCGCGCCTAACCGCATGGTGCCCCCCTTGTCCGTGATGGTTTTTTGCTCGTCCAACAGGCAAATCACGGGGTGGGCCGCGTCCTTGTCGAATTCGGTCGAGTGCGCGCCGGCCAGACCCACCACATTGCGGGCAAACTCAATCGCCGCGCATTGCAGGCCCAGGCAGATGCCAAAAAATGGGATGCCGCGCTCGCGCGCGAAGCGAATCGCCTCGACCTTGCCTTCCACGCCCCTTTCGCCAAAGCCGCCCGGCACCAGCAGCCCGTCGTAACCGGCCAGCAGTCGCTCAGGGCCTTCCTGCTCGACCAATTGGCTTTGAATGCGTTGGATGCGGATTTGCGCCCGGTGGGCGATGCCGGCATGATCGAGCGCTTCGTACACCGATTTGTAGGCGTCGCGGTGTTCCGCGTATTTGCCGACGACTGCAATCGCGATTTCGTGCTCGGGATTGCGCAAATCGTGCAACAACTGCCGCCATTTCTCCAGTTGCAGCGTTTCGCCGGTCAGGCCCAGGCCATCGACGATCAATTGATCGAGCTGGTTTTCGACCAGGCTCATGGGCACTTCATAGATCGAAAAGTCCTTGTCCTTCTCTTCGATCACCGCCTCGATCGGCACGTTGCAGAACAGCGCGATCTTTTCGCGATCGTCCCGCGCCATCGAGCGCTCGGTGCGGCAGATCAAGATGTCGGGCTGGATACCGATTTCGCGCAACTGGCCCACCGAGTGCTGCGTGGGCTTGGTTTTCAGCTCGCCCGCGGCCTTGAGATACGGCACCAGCGTGAGGTGGATGTACATGCAGTTCCGCTTGCCGGCATCGAGCGAGAACTGGCGGATGGCTTCGAGGAACGGCTGGCTTTCGATATCGCCCACCGTGCCGCCGATTTCCGTGATGACCACGTCCACGTCGTCGTCGACCAGCTTGCGGATGCAGTCCTTGATTTCGTTGGTAATGTGCGGAATGACCTGCACCGTCTTGCCCAGGAACTCGCCGCGGCGCTCCTTGTTGATCACCGACTGGTAGATTTGGCCGGTCGTGTAGTTCGAGTCGCGCGTCAGCGGGCTGTGGGTGAAGCGCTCATAGTGACCCAGGTCCAAGTCCGTTTCGCTGCCATCGTCCAGCACATAAACTTCGCCGTGTTGATAAGGACTCATCGTGCCGGGATCGACGTTGATATACGGGTCGAGCTTTTGCATCCGCACGCGCAGGCCGCGCTGCTCGAGCAGCATGCCGATCGAGGCGCTGGTGAGTCCCTTGCCCAACGAACTAACAACGCCACCGGTTACGAAAATATGTTTGGTCATGAAAACCCATCCTGTTGGTCAACACGTTCCCCGCAAGCCCACGGCAAAACGAGGATCCACGGAAGCAAAACGACGCGGAGCGTAAGGCGGAAGGCCGCGAAAAATCGGCCCTGCAAGGCGGGGCCAGGGGAATCAACCCTGGAACCTCATCATACCGCGAAGGCGGGCGGGTGGCGAGGGGGAGTATTGCGTGTAGTGCCCCACTCTGTTTTGCGGAATTTCCTCAGGGCCTACGGCCCGATTAATACCAGCCTGGGGCATCGCCCCAGCGTCGAGTAATGCGAAGTGAATTGCGAGGGCTGAAAGCCCGATCTACACGGAACGCCCCGAGTCCGTTGACCCGGTGGAACGGGCCGTGGGCCCTTTTGAATCAAAGGACTGTTGAGTGGCACTCCAATTCTTGGGGCACTGCCCGAGACTAATTATGCGCCGGCCCTTTGGCCCTTCGTTCGCCCCCTAACGTTCGCCCTGGGCTTCGACGAACCGTTTGTCGTGCATCCGTCCCACGAACGCCCGGTAGTCTTCCGGCGTGTCGATGCCGGCCGTAGGATCGTGTACTACGCCCACTGCGATCGCGTAGCCGTTTTCGAGCACGCGCAACTGCTCCAGATTCTCGAGCTTTTCCAGCGGCGTGCGGGGCAGGGCGGCCAACTGCAACAGGAAGTCGCGGCGATAGGCGTACAGGCCGATGTGCAGATGGAACAGCGGCGGCTCGGCCGTGAGCAAGTCGTCGTGCCATGTGCGGGCGTGCGGAATCGGGCTGCGGCTGAAATACATTGCCCGGCCGTTGCCGTCGAAGACGACTTTGACGGCCGCCGGATCGTGCAGCCGCTCTTTGTCGCGAATCGGCGTGGCCAGCGTGGCCATCACGGCCGTGGGGTCTTCTTCCAATAGCTCGATCACCCGATCGATCGACCGGCCGGGCAGTTCCGGCTCGTCTCCTTGCACGTTGACCAGGATGTCGGCGTCGGGAAGTTGCCGCGCCACTTCGGCCACCCGATCCGTGCCACTGACGCAATCGGGGCTGGTCATCCGCACGTCTCCGCCGAAGGAACGGACGGCGCCGGCGATCTCCTCATGATCGGCCGCCACGCAAACCGCCACCGGTCGCTCGGCCCGCAGCGATGCCTCATAGGTGTGCTGCAGCAGCGTCTTGCCCGTCTCGGCCAACAGCAGTTTGCGGGGCAGCCGGGTGCTGGCCAACCGGGCCGGAATCACGACATAGCTCGTCGAGCGGACGCGAAGGCGGGGGGCGTTTTGCGACATACGGAGGCACGCTTTCTGGGACGCCAAAACAGGCCTGGGGAGTCCCATCTTGTAGCCGATCTGCGGTACCGCCGGAAAGGCCGGTTTGACCGGCGGAAATGTGATCGTGCCAGCGCCGGCATGCCCGCATGTGGCGACGTTCGGGCTGGGATCGTGTGGCCGCTGCCGATGCCGGCCCGTATGCTAGGATTGAGGGATCGTTTTAGAGCGGTGCCAACGGGAAAGGGCGGATCCCGCACGAAACAACGAGCCTACGCTCGGCCGGGCAGGCCATTGTCCGCCGCTGCCGAACGGCTCTCAATCCCAGCGGAGTTTGGTGCATATGTGCGGAATCATGGGCTACATCGGCTCGCGTGAAGCCACACCCTACCTGCTCGAAGGCCTACGGCGGCTGGAGTACCGCGGTTACGACAGCGCCGGCGTTGCTACGGTCGATGATGGCACGCTGGTGGTGACCAAGCGGGCGGGTCGCTTGGACAACCTGGTTCAGGCGCTGTGCCAGCGCCTTCGCCCGGCCGCGTCGGCATCGGCCACACGCGCTGGGCCACGCACGGGCCGGCTACCGACGTCAACGCCCATCCGCACTTGGGCGGCGACGGCAGCATCGCCGTGGTGCACAACGGCGTCATCGAAAACTTCCGCGCGATCAAAGCCCGGCTGCTCGACGAAGGCTACGAGTTCCAGTCGGCGACCGACAGCGAAGTGATCGCCCATTTGATTGCCAGTTGCCTGAACGAACAGACGGCAAAAGAAACGACTGCACGTGGCGCAGCCGCACTTTCGGCCAGCGACCCGTACGGAATGATTGCCCCGCAACACCGACCGCTGGTCGAAGCCGTGCAAGAGGCGCTTTTGCAATTGCAGGGCACGTACGGCTTGGCGGTCGTGTTTCGCGATCATCCCGACCTGATCATCGCCGCGCGGCTCGGCAGCCCGCTGGTCGTGGGCGTGGGAGACGGCGAGCATCTGATTGCCAGTGACGCTTCACCCTTGGCGGGCAATATCGATCAGATCGTCTACCTGGCCGATCACCAGATGGCCGTGGTCACCGCCGACGCCTTGACGGTGATCGATCGTGATCATGGCCACGTCTCGCACACCGTGCGCACGCTCGACATGGTGGCCGACGACGTTTCGCTGGACGGCTATCCGCACTACATGCTCAAGGAGATTTATGAGCAGCCCGAGTCGCTTCGCAATGCGATGCGAGGTCGCCTGAGCCTGGACGAGGCCACGGCGGTCTTTGGCGGTTTGAACCTTACGCCGCGGCAGTTGCGCGGCCAATCGAATTCTGCTCACGGCGTGCGGTACCAGTTGGCACTCGGCCCTGGTGGGCGAGTACATGATCGAAGAGATGGCGCAGATTCCCGTCGAGGTGGAATACGCCAGCGAGCTTCGCTACCGCAATCCGCCGCTCGACCCGCAGACACTGTTGTTTGCGATCACGCAGAGCGGCGAGACGGCCGACACGTTGGCCGCCTTGCGCGAAATGAAGCGCAAGGGACACCCCACGCTGTCGATTTGCAACGTGGTCGGCAGCTCGATTGCCCAAGCGGCCGACGGCGGAATTTATCTGCACGCCGGTCCGGAGATCGGCGTCGCTTCGACCAAAGCGTTCACGTCGCAGTGCGTCATTCTGGCAATGCTGTCGTTGTATTTCGGCCGGTTGAAGAATCTCAGTTTTGATGCCGGCATTCGCATCATCGAGCGTTTGCAGGAGCTGCCCGACAAAGTCAGCCGAGCGCTAGAGGCCAACGACGTGGTCAAACGCATTGCCGCCAAGTATTGCGATTGCAACAATTTTCTGTACCTGGGCCGGCAATACAATTTTCCGACGGCGCTGGAGGGGGCCCTGAAGCTCAAGGAAATCAGCTACATCCATGCCGAGGGCTACCCGGCTGCTGAGATGAAGCACGGCCCAATCGCGCTGGTGGATGAGCACACGCCCAGCGTGTTTCTGATTCCCCAAGGCGCGGTGTACGACAAAGTGATGTCGAACCTGGAAGAGATCAAAGCCCGGGGTGGCCCGGTGATCGCCGTGGTGTGCGAAGGGGACACGCGCGTGGCCGATTTGGCCGACGACGTGATCGAAGTGCCCAGCGTGGAAGACTTCGTGCAGCCGATCGTGACGATCATTCCGCTGCAACTCTTGGCCTATCACATCGCCGTGCTGCGCGGCTGCGACGTCGATAAGCCGCGCAACCTGGCCAAGAGCGTGACGGTGGAGTAGGGCACACCGACGTTTGCCACGACGGTCGTCGAGATGCCAGCAGCTTGCAGCGGGCCAATCTCGACTTGACCCTGCCGGGCGCTCCTTCTAATCTTCCGCTCTTCCGCCGCGCGGAAGCGCTCTGTTCTCTGTTCTCGATGCTTCCTCCAATGGCCGCGCGAAGGATCGCCGATGCCAGGTATGCGTTGCGGTCATCTTTGGATGGTGCTGACGTGTATCGTGCTGTCGGCGCTGTGGATCGACTTCGGCGAGATCCATCGTTGCCACACGGCCGACTCGATCGTGATGGCGCTGGTGAGCCTCTATCACTGGACGCCCCTCTATTGGGAACAAGATCGGCTGGGCATGTTGTTTCCGCTGGCGGCCACTCCTTGGCGCCATCCGCTCGACAATTTGCTGGCGCAGGGAGCCATGACTTCCGTTGCAGCGCTTGCCAGCATGTTCCTGCTGGGCTGGTACACCGTCGGACGCCGACGCGGCACGGCCATCGGCGCGCTGGCCGGACTATTTCTGGTGGGCTTCTGCCGGCTCGATCAACAATTCGAATACCTCATCATGCTGCAACAAAACGCCCCCGCGTTGGCGCTGGGCGTGGGCGGCTTGCTGATGCTTGGCCGCTGGGGTCGGCAACCGTCGGCCGTTTGGCCCATGCTTGGCGTGACGGCGCTGGCCGCTGCCCACTGGATCAATCCGGCCATGGCGTTCGTGCTGGGCCCGCTGGTGATCGTGCGCGGCCTCTGTTTTCGCGAACTGCCGGCATACTTCTCCGCGTGGGACGAAGCGCGGGAAACGAGTCGCGTGGAGCCGCTGCCAACTGCGGAAGGCATTGCCTGGCCGTGGCGAGTTCGACCGGCGCGTGACGAGGCCCTGGCGCTACTGGCCATTGTCGCGTCCGTGGGCGGCTGCATCCTCTTGTCGCGCCTGACGGCGCAACCCAAGGCCTATCACTTTCTGGCGTTTGGCGACTGGATGGCCTGCCTGCGCGACATGCACAGCGGGCTGCACGTCTACTTTCACCATCGCTGGTTTTCGGCGGTCGAGATCACGGCGCTTGTCGGAGTGCTGACGCTCTTCTGGCCGGCGGGGCGTCGCGCGGCGCGCCTTTCGGTGCCGGTGGTTGCCGGCTTGCTGCTGGTGGCTGCCGTGCAGTTTGCGTTTATGGGCAGCCTCGACCACGTGCGCGAGAATCACTCGGCCCGCTACATCCTGCTCTCGGTGCTGATCTGGCAAGCCGTTTGGGTTGGCTTCGCCGTGATTCAACTGGGCGCCGTGCTGCCGAGCACGCGGTGGTCGCGGGCGCTGCCCTTGTCGCTGGCCGTCGCGATGACGCTGCTGGTCGCCGTGCGCCACGGCACGCCGTCGGTCGAACGTGTTCGCGCGGCGCTCGACGAATCGCTCGGACGATACACCGACGACTTGCTGGCCGCGGATTGCACGCACGTGACCGGCGACTATTGGCACGCATGGCCGGCCATGTTCCACGTGAACTTGCGGCTGGCCGATCAGCGTTCCTCGCGCACGGTGTGGGCGATTGCCCCGCGCAGTTCGGCCACGGCGGAAAAGTGGCGGCGCGTGCCCTGGACCGAGGCCCGCATCGGCGCCATTGCTGGAGACGAACCGCAGGCGGCCCGGTTCCTCGGTCAGTATCAAGTGCCGCCGGTGTGGATGAGCGGCCGCGTCGGCACGATCCGCGTTTTGCGCCCCGCGTCAGACTGGCACGAGCAACCGGTGCCCAGCGAGCGGCAACTGGTGCGAAAGTGAGAACCTCGCGCCTTGTCCGCTTCGTATCTCGTCTGCCGGGGAGGAAACGGCGGACAGCGCAGCTCACGGTGGCCTTCGACAGCCGCCGAGCGAGTGCGTATAACAGAAACATCCGGGCCCGTAGCTCAGTTGGTTAGAGCAGGGGACTCATAATCCCTTGGTCGCAGGTTCGAGTCCTGCCGGGCCTAATCCTGATTGGCCGTCACGAGGTCCGAAGACTCTGGTGGGGGCGATCCGCACGCGGTGGCCGCATCACTCGCCCAGCATCGACTTGCGGCGGAGGATGTGGTGATAGTGCTGGGCAAAACGGTGCGCTTCGTCGCGGACGTATTGCAACAACCGCAGCGCGAACGAATGCCGCGACAGCCGCAGCGGTTCTTCCTCGCCGGGCAGGAACACTTCTTCCTCGCGCTTGGCCAGCGAAAGGATGGTTGGCGGGGTGATTTCCAATTCGCGAAAGGCTGTCACTGCGCTGGACAGTTGGCCCTTGCCTCCGTCGATCAACAGCAGGTCGGGGAAGACCTGGGAGTCGTCGTGCAGCCGCTGAAAACGGCGGGCGATCACCTCGCGTATGCTGGCAAAGTCGTCGACCCCTTGCACGTCGCGAATCTTGAACCGCCGATAGTTCGGCTTGAACGGCAGCCCGTCGATGAACTGCACCAGGCTGGCCACGGTTTCGCCGCCGCCCAGGTGCGCGATATCCACGCCTTCGATCGTGCGCGGCGGCTGGTCGAGCTTGAGCACCTTTTGCAAACCGGCCAGCCCCTTTTTCGGATCGACGAAGAACACCTCGGGCTGCACGTGCGTGTCCAATTCACCGCGATCGTCGAGCGTTTCCAGCATTCGAATCTCGTCGCGGAGCCGCGCCGCCTTTTCGAACCGCAGCTCGGTGGCGGCGCTTTTCATCTCGTCCTTCATCTCGGCCAGCAGCTTTTTCTTCTTGCCTTCCATGAACATGCGCATCCGGTGGATGTCGCGGCGGTAGTCCTCCTTCGAGATCCGCAAGTTGCACGGAGCCGAGCACTGGTCGATGGAGGCCAGCAGGCACGGCCGGTACCAGCGCCATTTTTCTTCGTTTTCATCGATGTCCAGCGTGCAGGTCCGAAATTTGAAGATTTTTTGCAGCACCTGCATCGCGCCCCGCAAGCTGCCGGCGTTGGCAAACGGACCATAGAGCTTCGATCCGCGGGCGCGTGGCTCGCGGGTGAACTCCACGCGCGGAAAGTCTTCCCGCGTGGTGATCTCCAGGTAGGGAAACGTCTTGTCGTCTTTCAGGTCCTGGTTGTACTTGGGCTGCACGTCTTTGATCAGGCGGGCCTCGGCCAACAGCGCGTCCACTTCGCTATCGGCCGGCAGAAAGTCGATATCGGCGATCTCGCGCACCATGTCGGCCGTGCGGCGATCTTCGGCCGCGGCTTTGAGAAAATAGCTGCCGGCGCGAACGAAGATTCTTGGCCTTGCCGACGTAGATGACCCGGCCGGCGGCATCCTTCATCAGATAGAGGCCGGGCGTCTGCGGAAACTCGCGCACCTTCGCCGCGGCGTGCCGAAAGCCCACGGCGTTGCATCCCTCCGGCGCGAATGCATCGGCCGCCGCCTCGGGCGTTTTTTCAGGTTCGGAAGCGAGTTCGTCGGACATGCCGGATCGAGCGCAACGGGACGCGAAACTTGGAAGTGGAAACGCCACTGCCATTGTACCGCCATGGGTCAAAGCGACCGAGGCGACGGGCTCCGCGCTAGTCGGACGCCTGCGAAAATACGGTCAAATCCTGTCCCAATTGCTCCAGCCGGGCCGCGTGCTGGGCCTTGGCGTCGTCCAGATTCGCAAGTTGTTCGGCCGGCTCGTAGGTGAACATGTAGTACTTCACCTTGGGCTCGGTGCCCGAGGGACGCACGGCCACATAGGCCCCTTCGGCCGCCAGGTCGAGCATCACCATGTCGCCCCTGGGGCCGTCGAGCGGCGTCTTGGCGCCTCCGGGAGCGTGCTCGGTCAGGTTCGAATAGTCGCGCACTTTTTGTAACTTTCAGCCCCGCCAGGGTGCGCGGCGGCTTGTCGCGGAACTTGGCCATCAGAGCGGCCATTTGTTGCATGCCCTGCGAGCCCGGCATCACCACCGCGATCTGCGACTCGGCGTGGTAGCCGTACTGCCAGTAGAGCGCGTCGAGCTTTTCGTGCAGGCTTTCGCCCCCGGCCTTGGTTTGCGCCGCCAGTTCGGCCATCAGCATGGCGGCCACCGCGGCGTCCTTGTCGCGCGCATAAGTGCCGGCGAGAAAACCGTGCGATTCTTCGGTGCCAAAGACGAAGTTGTCCGGCCCCTCTTCGTCGATCACGCCGCCGATGTACTTGAAGCCGACTTGCAAGTTGCCAAAGGTACGAACGCCGTAGGCGTCCGCAATGCGTCGCGCTAGTTCGCTGGTGACCAGCGTTTTAACAATGTAGTGCCCGGGCGTCAGCTTTCCGGCCTTTTTCCAGCATTCGAGCAGATACTCGGTCAGCAGCGCGCCGATCTGATTGCCGGTCATCGTCGCCCAGGCGGAATTCGGTTTGGCGGTGACCGGCGCGGCCAGTCCCAGACGATCGCAATCGGGATCGCTGGCCAGGATTACATCGGCGCCGGATTCGCGGGCGCGCACGATGATCGAGTCGAACACCGCCTTGTTCTCCGGATTGGCGACGTGGTTGGGCACGTTTGGAAAATCGCCGTCCGGGGTGGCGTGCAGGGCAAAAACTTCGACATCGCGAAATCCGTCGGCCTCCAGCGCCGGCGGCACCGCCGTGGCGCCAACTCCGTGCAGCGGCGAATATAGGATTCTTGACGCCGCGCGGGCCGGAGAACCCCTGGGCTTGTACGGCAGTGATGAACGCCCGATCGACCTCGTCCTGGCACAAGTGGACCTTGCCATCGGACACGGCTGTTGCGAACGGAACTCGTTGGATCGTGGTGGCCGACATCACGCAATCGATCACGCCCCGATCGTGCGGCGGTAGCAACTGCCCGCCGGTCGACCAATAGACTTTCACCGCGTTGTCGCTGGGCGGATTATGGCTGGCAGTGACCATGATGCCGCACGAGCATTGCTTATAGCGCACCAGAAACGACAGCTCCGGCGTGCTGCGGAAGCCATCGAGAAAGTAAACCTCGAAGCCGTTGGCGACCATGACTTCGGCGCATAGTTCGGCGAAATCGCGCGAGCGATGCCGCGTGTCGTAGGCGATGGCGCACGAGAGTTTGCTGCCGCCGATGGTCTTGTTGACATAGTCGGCCAGTCCCTGGGCACTCTCGCCGATCGTACGATCGTTGACGGCATTCGAGCCGATAGGATACATCTTGCCGCGGCGGCCGCCGGTGCCAAAGGGAATGATCGTCCAGAAGACGTCGTCCAATTGCTGAAAGCGGCGCTGCGCCAGGTGCTCGGCAACTTGCGGGGCATACTCGCTATAGCGCGGCTCGGTGAGCCAGTCGCGAATGTTCTTGATCGCGCCGGGTGACAATAAATTCTCGCGGCCAGCGGATTCGAGCTGGGCCAGCGCAGTTTTTGCATCGAATGGGATAGCGGTTCCAGACATCAAGCGTAGACTCCGTCAGACACAAACTCTCACGATGCGTGATCCACGGAACGCGGACCATTCGGCCCCAATTGTGCCCGATTTGTCGACGAGGGCAAGGGTGCGCGGAAACGTGCTAGAATTCTCTAACACGTGCGCACCCAACACACGGAGGACATCAATTGTGAGCGAGCTCATCATTAGCGTCTCGGGATTACGCGGCATCGTGGGTGAAAGCCTGACGCCGGAAGTTGCCGCGCGCTATGCGTCGGCCTTCGCCGCCGAGTTGCCCGCGGGCCCGATCGTGATCACGCGAGACGGACGTGCCAGCGGGCCCATGCTCGCCGAGGTGCTCAGCCGTGCACTAACCGTCATGGGGCGCAACGTCGTCGACGCCTCGGTGGCCGCGACGCCCACTACCGGTGTGCTGGTGCGGCAATTGCAAGCCGCCGGCGGCATTCAGAATCTCGGCCAGCCACAACCCGGCGGAGTACAACGGGTTGAAACTGTTCTCCGCCGCCGGCCGAGTCATTCCCGAGGAGGACGGCTCGAAGGTTCTTGCGCGGTACCGAGAAAACGTCAGCCAGCCTGCGACCATTGAACGGCCGGGGCATGTCGAGAAGTGTCGCGACACGGTGGGCCGGCACGCGGAATTGGTCCTGGGAACTGTCGATGTCGAGCGGATACGACGGCGCAAGTTCACCGTGTTGTTGGATTCCAATCACGGCGCGGGCGGGTTGCTGGGCCGCAAGCTGTTGACCGACCTGGAATGCAACGTGCTCGTTCTGGGCGAAACGCCCGACGGCAACTTCGAGCACGCGCCGAGCCCACCGCCGAGAATCTGGCGGGCGTGCTGGCGGCCGTGCCGCGGGCCGGGGCCGATGTTGGATTCTGCCAGGATCCGGACGCCGACCGACTGGCGATCATCGATGCGACCGGCCGGTATTTGGGTGAAGAGTACACGTTGGCAATCTGCGTCGATCACCGTCTGCGGGCTGCGCCCGGAGCGATCGTGACGAATTGTTCGACCAGCCGCATGAGCCAGGATCTGGCCGAGAAATACGGCGTGGCGTTTTATCGCTCGGCCGTGGGCGAGGCCAACGTGGTCGATATGATGCTGGCGCACAACGCCGTGCTCGGCGGCGAGGGCAACGGCGGCGCGATCGATCCGCAGGTGGGCCTGGTGCGCGACAGTTTTGTTGGCATGGCCATGGTTCTCGATGCCATGGCCGCCCGCCAGCGCAGCGTGGCTCAATTGGCCGATGAATTGCGGCGCTACGAAATCGTGAAGACGAAAATCAGCGTGCCTCGCGAAAAGATCCCCGCAGCGCTAGCCGCCGTTGCCGAGAGATTCGAAGATGCTCAAGTCGATCGGCTCGACGGCGTGCGCTTCGATTGGCCTGGCAAATGGCTGCTGGTGCGGGCGAGCAACACCGAGCCAATTGTGAGGGCAGTAGCCGAAGCGGCCAGCGAAGCCGAGGCGGCTGCTTTGTGCCGAGAAGCCGAGGCTGCGATGGCCAAGGTGTAGCGAACCGCCCGGCAAAGCCAAATCGTCCGGTCTTTTCCAGGCAGCCCTCGATTGCATTGGAATTCTTTTCCACGCTTTTTTGACAAGCCCCCGAATCGAGATAGGGTTGTTCATAGCCGGGAAGGTGTCGGCATGCGGGCAATACTGCAATCGTGCCGTCCTCTGCCAGGTTTGGTCACTTCCAGTCGTTTGTCACGTCTTGCGTTTGTTGCGGGCTTGGCGGCAGGTAGCCACTTGAAGCTCCTCTGTCCACCAACCTCGATAAGAGCAAACCGGTCGCAAGGCCGGGACGCAAAGCCAAGGGCCACGTGGCGATGTGCCACGCGGTAGCCGGTTGCCAAAAGGTCGTGTGGTTCACACTCGTTCCTGCTGAACGGGTGCGTGCCCCGATCGCTTGATGTTTCTCAATTTGCGAACTTGCTCTGGCGCGAAAGGAGCAATTGAATGTTCATACTCAAGAAGTTGCAGCGGTTCCTCGCTTCCGAGGAGGGGCCGACTGCCGTTGAATATGCGGTGATGCTGGCGTTGATCATACTCGTGTGCCTCGTTGCCGTTCAGTCCGTGGGCTCGAAAACGAGTACGACTTTCTCCAATATGGCCAACTCGTTGGGTTCATGACCGTGGGGCGTCGGCCGTGCCGCGCTCACCCGGCGCGGCCGACGCGCGAGCGTCGGTGAAATCGCTGCTTGAAGATCCTGCCTTGATCCGCGTTTGGCGGCCCCGCACTTGCGGGCTCCCCGTCAAGCGCGGATTTATTGTCCTTGCGATGGGTCTAAAACCCTCGCCTTCAGGCGAAACCTTTAGGTTCTTCGTTTGCTAGAATTTGGGGATGGAAAAGTACCGCACGAGTTCGCATAGCCGTTTCGACCTGAAGTACCATTTTGTGTGGATCACCAAGTATCGGAAGCCCATTTTGGCCGATGCGGTCGGAATGCGGCTGCGGGAACTGGTGCGAGAAGTGTGTAGAACCAACGAAATCGAGATTTTGGAGGGCTCGGTGTCTCGCGACCATGTGCATGTGCTGCTGTCCTGTCCGCCGAATCTGTCGCCAAGCAAGGCCATGCAGTACATCAAGGGCAAAAGCTCGCGGAAGTTGCTGATGGAGTTCAAGCATCTGCAAAAAGAGTTCTGGGGTCGGCATTTGTGGGCCCGCGGCTACTTTGTGGCATCCAGCGGCAACGTGACTGACGAGGTGATCCAAGAATATATCCGCCAACAACAAGGCACTGAGCCTGACGATGGCGGCGACAATTTCCGCATTACCAAATCGTGAGCGCAGGACTTCAGTCCGTAGCCACGATTCTCCTCGAACCTACCGGCTTCAGCCGGTAGTAGTTCAGTTTTTGGCGGAGACCGTGATCAGGTCTTTGCCTACCCAGCCACGCAGTGCCTTGGGCACCACCACGCTGCCGTCAGCCTGCTGACAGTTCTCCAGCACGGCGATCAGCGCCCGGCTGATGGCAATGGCCGTGCCGTTGAGCGTATGCACAAACGCCGTGCCTTTCTCGCCCGTGCGATAACGAATGCCTAGGCGTCGCGCCTGATAATCGGTGCAGTTGGAGGTGCTGGTCACCTCGCCATATTCGCCCGCGTCGCCCCGGCCGGGCATCCAGGCTTCGAGATCGAATTTGCGGTAAGCGGGACCGCCCAAATCACCCGTGGCCGTATCCACCACGCGATAGGCAATGCCCAGCCCGTCGAACAGTTTGCACTCCAGATCACAGAAATAGTTGAGCATGTCTTCGCTCGCCTCCGGCAGCGTATAGGCGAACATCTCGACCTTGGTGAATTGGTGGACGCGATACAATCCGCGGGAAGCCCGGCCACCGGCTCCGGCCTCGGTGCGGTAACAGTGGCTGATGCCGCACAGCTTGATGGGCAGTGTCGCAGGATCAAGAATCTCGCCGGAGTACAAACCGCCCAAAGTGATCTCGGCCGTGGCCACCAGGCTCAGCTCCGTGTCGGCGATGCTGTAGATCTGTGTTTCGGGGCCGCGGGGAATGTAGCCGGTCCCTTGCAGGATCTCGTTTCGCGCCAGGTCGGGGGTGATCGTGGGTGTGAAGCCCTCCTGCATGAGCAATTCGAGGGCATAGCGCTGCACGCGCCAGTTCGAGCAGCACGGCGTCGTTCTTCAGAAAATAAAAGCCGTGGCCGGCCACTTTGGCGCCAGCTTCGAAATCGATCAGCCCCAGGCGCTCCGCCAGTTCGACGTGATCGAGCGGCTTGAAGGCGAACGTGGGCGGGTCGATTTGGCCGCGGCGAATTTCCAAGTTCGATTGATCGTCAACGCCGACCGGCGCATCCGGGTGCGACAAGTTGGGCATCGAGCGCAGAATGACGTCGGCTTCGGCGACAATCGTGTCGAGCTCTGCCTGCGCGGCGCCCGTCCGGTCGCGCAACGCCCGGCCTTCGTTCTTGCGGGCTTCGCGCTCGGCCGGATCCTTGGCCTTGCCGATCGATTTGCTGACCTCGTTGGCCTTGCGATTCAGTTCGTCAACTTCGAATTGTTTGCTCTTGCGGTCAGCCTCGAGCTGCACGAAACGCCGCACTTCGGCACTCGCGCCGCGTCGCTGGCAATTCTGTTCCACAAGTTCCACGTTTTCCACGACAAATCGTCGGTCGAGCATGGCCAGTTCGGCAGTTCTGAAATGATGCAGGAAAGGCGATAGTTGGTCGCCGGAATGTGACGTCCGTAGGTTTGTGCGCAGGCGCTCAGCTCTTCGTGATCTGCCCCAGCTCGCGCCACAAGTGGGCACTGGCCTTGATGCCGCGATGAAAATCGGCCAGGCAGAACTTCTCGTTGGGGCTGTGGGTGTTGTCGTCGTTCAGCCCCCAACCTAAAAGCAGCGTGTCCGCTCCGAGCAAATCGTGGAACGTGGCCACGACCGGAATCGAGCCCCCTTCGCGAATGTGCACCGGAGCACGGCCGAAGCCCGCGATTATGGCCTGCTCCGCGGCCGCCACGTAGGGACTTTCCAGCGGCACGACTACGCCCGGTGCGCCGTGAAAGTCGATCAACTCCAGGCGTATACCGGGCGGGCATAGCTCCTGCAAACGCGTTCTCAGCGCCGCGGTGATCTTTTGCGGATCCTGGTTTGGGACCAGGCGAAAGCTGAATTTGGCCATGGCCTGAGCAGGCAGCACCGTTTTAGCGCCCTCGCCTTGGTAGCCGCTCGATAGGCCGTTGATATCGAATGTCGGCCGTACCCAGCGGCGCTCGAGCGTGTCGAAGCCCTCCTCGCCCGCCAGCGCGTCCACGCCGATCGAGCGCATGAACTCGGCTTCGTCGAAGGGCAGCTTTTTCAGTTCATTCCGCTCGCGCAACGTGAGCGATGCCACGTCGTCGTAGAAGCCCGGCACCTGCACCTGGCCCTGGTCGTTGATCAACCCCGCGAGCATCGAGCACAGTGCGTTGGCCGGATTGGAGACGGCGCCGCCGAACGTGCCGGAGTGCAAGTCCTGCTTGGGGCCGGTCAGTCTGAGTTCGTAGTACGCGATGCCACGCAACCCATAGGTGATGGCTGGCTGGCCGGTGCGAACTGGCAACAGTCGCTGATCACCACGCAATCGCACGCCAGTTGGTCGGCATGTTCCTTGACGAACGGCTCCAGGCTGGTGCTGCCGGTTTCTTCTTCGCCCTCGATGACGAATTTCAATTGCACCGGCAACGGTCCTTCGCTGGCCAGCCAGGCTTCGGTGCTTTTGACGTGCGTGAGCATCTGCCCCTTGTCGTCGGTGGCACCGCGGGCATGGATGTTGCCGTCGCGCACCGTGGGTTCGAACGGTGGTGAAATCCATTCATCCAGCGGATCGGGCGGCTGCACGTCGTAGTGCCCGTAGACCAGTACGGTGGGAGCGCCGGCGACCGGCGGCGACTCGGCATAGACGATGGGGCTGCCTGGCGTGTCGAAGATCTCGGTGGCCAGCTTTAGCTTGCGAAACTGGCCGGCCACCCATTCGGCGGCCCTGCGGACGTCGTTGCGATGTCGACTGTCGGCGCTGATGCTGGGGATGCGTAGCAGTTCGCACAGTTCTTTTTCGAACCGCTGCTTGTGTTTCTCCAAATAAGCGTCCAACTCCGATGATGCATGCATCGGGAATAGCTCTCCGGGGGGCTCGTCGAATCGGTGGAAGTTGGGCAATGGCGCGTGGTGTCGCCAGCCGCCATGCTCGATTTTGCTACGGGTCTGCAATATAATGGCTGCGGAGCCATTCGGCTATTGCGGAGCAGGATTTCCAGCGAGGTGCACCGTGAACGATGACGCTTCTGCCGGCGTTGCCGAGCCGACCTATCGCGAGAAACTGAAGAAGCGGGCGAGGAACGTCAAGAAGCCCCGCCGGCAACCGCGCTACAACGTGATCTTGTGGGACGATCAGGACCACACTCCGGAGTACGTGGTCGTGCTGGCGCAAACGTTGTTCGGCCATCCGGTCGCATTGGGCCATCAAATCGCCGAGCAAGTACACCACGGCGGCCGTGCGATTCTGCTGACGACCACCAAGGAGCACGCCGAGTTGAAGCGCGACCAGATCCATGCTTTTGGCAAGGATCCGTTCAACGACGAGTGTCAAGGCTCGATGTCCGCCACGATCGAACCGGTGCCCGAGTAAGCGCGGTCGTAAGTGTTCACGGTCCGGGGACTGGCTCATTTTTCGGCCAACACGCGCAAGGCTGCGCTTTTGGTGACGTGCTGAAAAATGTGCCTGTCCCCTTCCGCGGCCGAGGGGGACAGTTCCATTTTCGCGGCGTCATGGCTACATTCGCGCTCACCGCTCGTGCGCCGCGAAAATTGGGACAGTCCCCTGTGAACGGTTACGGCGTGGGCCGTGCGACGCCACCAGATTGCCGCCAGTGCAGGGCAGGGGGAGTGCCGGTGCGGGTTGCGTGCTGGCCGGCCAACGCTTAGGTTGGCGTGGTCCGTAGGCACTTTGCCACTGGCCGTGCCGGCGATTTCAACCGCTCATCTATTCGTGAATCGCGCCGATGGCAACGCTTCGTACCGTCACTCTCGGCTGCAAGGTCAACCAGTACGAGACCGAGTTTCTGCGGCAGTCGCTGGCGACGGTGGGGTATCGTGACGCCGCGGACGACGAGGCGGCCGAACTGTGCGTCGTCAACACCTGCACGGTCACGTCCGAGGGCGACTCGAAGAGCCGTCAAGTGATTCGCCAGCTTGCGCGGCGGAATCCCGGCACGCGAATCGTGGTCATGGGATGCTACGCCACCCGCGCCCCGGAGGAAGTGGCGGCGCTGCCTGCCGTGGCCGAGGTGGTCACCGACAAGCGCGAACTGCCCGACCTGCTGGGACGGTTTGGCGTGATTGACGTGCCCACGGGCATTTCCGGTTTCGGACATCGCAGCCGTGCGTACGTCAAAGTGCAGGACGGCTGCATGCTCAATTGCAGCTTCTGCATTATCCCCACAGTGCGTCCCTATCTGGCCAGCAGGCCCCCGGAGGCGATCCTCGAGGAGGTTGCGCAACTGGCTGACAACGGCTATCGCGAGATGGTGCTCACGGGCATTCACCTGGGGCACTATGGTGTGGAGTGGAGTCGCGGGCGACCCAAGAGCGAGTGGGTGCGGTTGTCGCACTTGCTGGAACGTTTGGCCCGCTTGCCGGGCGAATTCCGCATCCGACTCAGCAGTATCGAAGCGACGGAAGTGACACGCGAATTGTTGGCGGTGTTGGCGGCACACCCCCTGCGGTTTTGCCCACACTTGCACGTTTCGATGCAGAGCGGTTCGGACGAGGTATTGCGGCGCATGCGACGGCGCTGGGGCAGCCAGAGGTTCGTCGATCGCTGCCGATTGGCATGCCAGATGCTCGACCAGCCGGCGCTGACGACCGACATCATCGTGGGTTTTCCGGGCGAGACCGACGACGACTTTGCCGCCACCTGCCGCGTGGCGGACGAAGTTGGATTCTCGAAGATTCACATCTTCCCGTTTAGTCCTCGCCGTACGACACCGGCGGCCGAAATGGCCGATCAGGTCGATCCGCAACTGAAGGCCGAGCGCTGCCAGCAATTGGCCGCTCTCGAAGGTCAACTGCGAGACCGTTATTTTGCCAGCCTCGTGGGGCGCGAGTTGGAAGTGCTGGTCGAATCACCTGCAGAAATACCAGGACGGTTTGCAGGTGCTTCGTGCCGCTACGCCCCAGTGGAGCTCGCTGGCGCCGAAAGCGACGTCCGAAAATTCGTCCGTGTCAAAGCCGAACGTGTTTGCGGCAAACACCTTGAGGGCACGCCGACCGATCGGCCTCGTCACCGTGCCTGAGCGACCACGGCGCATGTAGCGTCGCCAAGCAGCATGCTGTCATCCGGTTTGCTGTGGCGCCGCGATTCCCGTCTAGCGAGCCGCAGGGTCGTTTGTTAGACTCCCGCCCCTTACACGTCTGAGACGGGCCGTCGCATTTCCCAGTCGGCCGATTGATTGCTTCACATTCGCATGGTTTCTCGCACGACTAGCGCCCGCCAAACGTGCTGCGCTATCGACTTTCGAGGAGTGGCTATGATTGCACGATTGTCGTGGTTCGCGCTGGCAAGCTTGCTGATCATGATTGCCGCCAAGCCCCTTTCGGCAGCTCCCCCCTGGGCTCGGCTGGCTCTGTTCAAGCACATGGAGGCCGACCCGCAGGAGTTGTATCCCATCAACCAGAACAACGGCCCCTGGATGATCATGGCCGCCACGTTCACCGGCGACGGCGCCGTCGATCAGGCCCGCAAGCTGGTCTACGAATTGCGGACTGAATACAAGGTGCCGGCCTACACCTACCAAAAAGAATTCGACTACACCGAACCGGTGGAAGGCAAAGGGCTGAACCCCTATGGCGAAGCGCCCAAAATGCGCTATCGTCGCGATGAAGACGTGGTCGAGATCGCCGTGCTCGTGGGCGACTATCCGACGGTGGACGATCCCGAAGGGCAAAAAGTGCTCAAGAAGCTCAAGTACGCGGAGCCCGAGTCGCTGCGAGTCAAGGACGGCGAACCGACCAGCCAGGCGCTGGCCACGTTGCGTGCCTTTCAGAAGCAGATCAAGCGAGCCACGCTGCCAGCCGATAGCGACGAGCTGAAGCGCAGACCCATGGGCGGCGCATTCATCATCACGAATCCGCTGGTGCCCAACGAATACTTCGTGCCCAAGGGCATCGATCGCTTCGTCGAGAAAATGAACGAGCAGGTGCCGCACAGCCTGCTCGACTGCCCCGGGAAGTACACGGTGCAGGTGGCGACCTTTACCGGCCACGCGATCATCGTCGACAATAAAGTGCAGCAGGCGATCGATCGCGGCGAAGAGCCCAAAAGCTATTTGGAAGATGCCGCCAAGAACGCGCACCTGATGACCGAAGCGCTTCGCAAAATGGGCTACGATGCTTACGAGTTTCACGATCGCAGTTCGAGCATCGTGACCGTCGGTAGCTTCGACTCGGTGGGCACGCGGCGCGCCGACGGAAAAATCGAAATCAACCCGACCGTTCACAAGATCATGCTACGGTTTGGCGCCGAAACGAAGATCGAGTCGGGAAAGCCGCCCCAAGTTGGCCCGGCCCAGAAGCTGGGGCCCATTCCTTTCGACATGCAGCCCATGCCGGTGGAAGTTCCCCGCCGCGCCATCTCGGTCGACTACGCGCGGGCCCCCACGGCGCCCTTGCGGTAGTCGAACGGCCCGTCAGCCGCTAAAACGGACGAATCGTCTCCCATGGGGAGGTAAGTGTTCACGCTCCGGGGACTGGCTCGTTTTTCGGCCAACACGCGCAAGCCTGCGCTTTTGGTGACGTCCGAATAATGTGCCTGTCCGCTTCGGCGGCGCGAGGGGGGCAGTCCCCTGTGAACGGCTACCACGGGGAGTGGTCCGTCGGTTTTCTTGGTGGGTGCTCGTGATGGTCGCCGCTGGACTCTTGGTGCTGGGCACCGGCAATCGCAAGAAGGCAAGCGAACTGGTCGATCTGTTCGCGCCCGTCGGCTTGGAGCTCAAGACGCTGGCCGACTATCCACAGGCCATCAGCGTGGAAGAAACGGGCGATTCGTTTGCCGCCAACGCCACGCTCAAGGCGGTCGAGCAGGCGCGGCATCTGGGCCAGTGGGTGCTGGCCGAAGACAGTGGCATCGTGGTCGACTCGCTCGGTGGCCGGCCCGGCATCTTCTCGGCCCGCTACGCCGGCCCCAAGGCCACCGACGAACAAAACAACCAGCGCCTGCTGGCGGAACTGGGAAATACGCCGCCGGAGAAGCGCACCGCTCACTATGTCTGCCACATGGTCTTGGCCGATCCCAGCGGTGAAGTCCGCGCCGAAAGCAGTGGATCCTGCCACGGACGCGTCCGCTTCGAACCGGCGGGCACAGCCGGTTTTGGCTACGATCCGCTCTTTGAAATCGTCGAGGCACATCGCACCTGCGCCGAACTCGGAGAGAACGTCAAAAGCGTGCTCAGCCACCGGGCGCGGGCTGCCGAGAAAATGATTCCCCGCTTGATGGAACTGGTCGACACTGGCGAATGGCAGCCAGGCGAGGCCAAGATTTGACGCTGCTGGTGGGCGCTTCGCCGCTCAAATCAAGCTAGAATAGCGCCATTCACGCGGGCATCGCGTCCCGCGGACACTTGCTCCTCGTTTATCGCCATTGCCGAGGTTCGCCATGCACTGCCGTATCGCTCTGTTGTTGGTTCTGGCTCTTGGGTTTTTACAGAATAGCGCTCGGGCCGAGTCGCCCAGCGAGTGGGTTAGCACGCAGTCGAGCAACCTCGTCGAACTGTATCGCTGGTTTCACCAGCATCCGGAGCTGTCGAATTACGAAGAACAAACCGCCGCCAAACTGGCCGAGCAATGGAAGCAGGCCGGCTTTGAAGTTCAGACCGGCGTCGGCGGCCACGGTATCGTGGGCGTGCTGAAAAACGGACCCGGCCCGACGCTGATGTTGCGCACCGACATGGACGCGTTGCCGGTGACCGAAAACACGGGCCTCGTCTATGCATCGCAAGCCAAGTTCGAGAAAAGCGATGGCAGTCACACGGGCGTCATGCACGCTTGCGGGCACGACATCCACATGACCAATCTCACCGGAGTGGCGCAGTACCTGGGCAGCCACAAGGCGGACTGGCCCGGCACGCTGGTGCTGGTGGGCCAACCGTCGGAAGAGCGGGGCGAGGGCGCGCGGCGAATGCTGGAAGACGGGCTATACACGCGGTTTCCCAAGCCCGACATGGCGCTGGCCCTGCATTGCGACGGGGCGCTGGCCACCGGCAGAATCGGCTTTCGCCCAGGATACTCGCTGGCCAACGTCGATAGCGTGGATGTGACAATGCACGGCCGCGGCGGGCATGGCGCGGCGCCGCATACCGTGATCGATCCCATCGTGCAAGCGGCCGAGTTCATCGTCTCGCTGCAAATGCTGGTGAGCCGTGAAATGAACCCGATCGAACCGGCGGTCGTAACCGTGGGATCGATCCACGGTGGGACGAAACACAACATCGTGGGTGACAGTTGTCTTATGCAATTGACCGTGCGCAGCTATTCACCGGCAGTCCGCGAAAAACTGCTCACCGGCATCCGCCGCAAGGCCGAAGCCGTGGCGGCCGGCGCCAACGCCCCGCCGCCGACCGTCACCGTGCGCGACGAGTATACGCCCGCCTTGTTCAACGACGAAAAGCTGGTCGAGCGGCGTGGTGCCGATATTTCGCGAGCTGCTGGGCGAAGACAACGTCGTGGAGTCCGAGCCGGCGATGGGAGGCGAGGATTTCAGCCGTTACGGTCTGGCGGGCGTGCCGGTGTTCATGTATCGCCTGGGCACGATCGAACCGAAGCGGTTGGCCGGCCTGACCCGGGCGGCGCCGAACCCCCGTCGCTCCATTCGGCCAAGTTCTATCCCGACGCTGAGCTGGCGCTGGAAACCGGCGTGGTCACGATGTGCACCGCCGTGCTGGATTTGATGCCGCCCAAGAAATCAGCCCAAGCGCCGCGGTCGCTCGAACGGATCCATGAATACGCTTGTCAACGACACGTCGAAGTCGCGCGCACCGTGAACGCCATCTGGGCGGCTGCCTACGTGGTCGTGGTGCTGGCGGTCGTGCTGGGCATGTTCGCCGGGCGACGCGCGGCGCTGGAACAGTTGACCACGCCCGAGGCCCAGGCCGAGTGGGACGCCTGGCGAAAAGCGGAACCGAACCAAACGGAAGTCGGCGGCGTCAGGGCCGGCCCCCATCCTCCAGCGAGCCGCCGGCGCTGGTACTGTTGCGAGATCACTTCGGCGTGATGATCTTCGGCGCCGTGTTTTTCAGCTCGCTGCTATTCGGCGCCGTGATGTTCGCCACGCGGGGAGCGTTTTCCGCAACAGTTTATTGTCCTTGCGATGGGTCTAAAACCCTCGCCTTCAGGCGAAACCTTTAGGTTCTTCGTTTGCTAGAATTTGGGGATGGAAAAGTACCGCACGAGTTCGCATAGCCGTTTCGACCTGAAGTACCATTTTGTGTGGATCACCAAGTATCGGAAGCCCATTTTGGCCGATGCGGTCGGAATGCGGCTGCGGGAACTGGTGCGAGAAGTGTGTAGAACCAACGAAATCGAGATTTTGGAGGGCTCGGTGTCTCGCGACCATGTGCATGTGCTGCTGTCCTGTCCGCCGAATCTGTCGCCAAGCAAGGCCATGCAGTACATCAAGGGCAAAAGCTCGCGGAAGTTGCTGATGGAGTTCAAGCATCTGCAAAAAGAGTTCTGGGGTCGGCATTTGTGGGCCCGCGGCTACTTTGTGGCATCCAGCGGCAACGTGACTGACGAGGTGATCCAGAATATATCCGCCAACAACAAGGCACTGAGCCTGACGATGGCGGCGACAATTTCCGCATTACCAAATCGTGGGCGCAGGACTTCAGTCCGTAGCACGACTCCTCGAACCTACCGGCTTCAGCCGGTAGTAGTTCAGTCTGGCAAGTCGGGAAATAAGTAGACTTCGTGTTCCTCGTCGGCCTTCTCAAAACGCAAAACTGCATAAGTTTTCTTGCCAGTTCTCAGGACTGCCATCCACTTACACGCCAGATCTGTGACGGTGATATGCTTTTCGATATCATCAATTCTTCGATTGTTTAAATATGCTCCTCCTTGCTTAATAACTCGACGGGCGTCGCTTCTGCTTTTACCAGCTGAGTTTCGACCAAAGCGTCTATAGCCGACATCCCCATGCCGTAAAGTCGATACGCAGGAATCATGCAACTTGGCACATCTGCGAAGATTTCGTCAGCTCTTCTGCAGACACATCCTTAAATTCCTTGCCAAGAAAGAGTATATCGGTTGCGCGTTTTGCCCTTGCTAGGCCATCGTTACCGTGAATCAGGTTAGTGAGTTCGACTGCCAAGCGTCTCTGGCTTTCGCGGTTTTCTGGTCGCTCCAACCTCTGCCTGTCCAGTTCCTCTATTTCTTCACGATGCAATTCAGTTAGCATTCGTAGACACTTGCCGGCGTCATCGTCATCTACATTCATCCAATATTGGTAGAACGCATAGGGGCTAGTCTTGCTCGCGGACAGCCAAACGGTGCCGCTCTCAGTCTTTCCCATTTTGCTGCCGTCGCTCTTTTGTCAGCAGCGGACAAGTGAGACCAAAGAGAGGATTTTCGCGGCGTTTGAACGACAGCATTGCCGCATGAGTATTCGCATCAAGGGACCGTCGGCCAAGCTGGCGGATTGCGTTCGTCGAGCTAAGTCGATTCCAGCTGTGATGTTTCCCCATTGGTCACTCGCGCCAATTTGCAGCGAACAATTCATTCTCTTGTTAGATAATAGAAATCGTACGCCTGCAATAGCATATAACTGAATTGGCTATAGCTGATACCAGCACTGTCTCTCTCCAGACGACTTCTAACTGAGTCCTTCGCCATCATGACATTGACCGGAAAATGCTTGCCTACGTCACGAAGAAACGTGAGGTAGGCAAGCATTTTCCGGTCAATGTCATGATGGCGAAGGACTAGAAGTCGTCTGGACATTGTAGGTATCAGCTATACCCAATTCAGTTATATGCTATTGCAGGCGTTACGATTTCTATTATCTCAACAAGACTTCACGCTCCGAGAGTTATAGTGACCAATCGGAACTAATTTCACCGCACTCAACTTAGCTCAACGAATGCACCAAGCTGGCCGACGGTCCCTTGATGCGAATCTAGTGGGCAATGCTGTCGTTCAAACGCCGCGAAAATCCTCTCTTGGTCTCACTTGTCGCTGCTGACAAAGAGCGACGGGAGAAAATGGGAAAGACTGAGAGCGGCACCGTTTGGCTGTCCGCGAGCAAGACTAGCCCCTATGCGTTTTACGAATATTGGATGATGTAGATGACGATGACGCCGGCAAGTGTCTACGAATGCTAACTGAATTGCATCGTGAAGAAATAGAGGAACTGGACAGGCAGAGGTTGGAGCGACCAGAAAACCGCGAAAGCCAGAGACGCTTGGCAGTGGAAATCACTAACCTGATTCACGGTAACGATGGCCTAGCAAGGGCAAAACGCGCAACCGATATACTCTTTCTTGGCAAGGAATTTAAGGATGTGTCTGCAGAAGAGCTGACTGAAATCTTCGCAGATGTGCCAAGTTGCATGATTCCTGCGTATCGACTTTACGGCATGGGGATGTCGGAGAAGCGCTTTGGTCGAAACTCAGCTGGTAAAAAGCAGAAGCGACGCCCGTCGAGTTATTAAGCAAGGAGGAGCATATTTAAACAATCGAAGAATTGATGATATCGAAAAGCATATCACCGTCACAAATCTGGCGTGTAAGTGGATGGCAGTCCTGAGAACTGGCAAGAAAACTTATGCAGTTTTGCGTTTTGAGAAGGCCGACGAGGAACACGAAGTCTACTTATTTCCCGACTTGCCAGACTGAACTACTACCGGCTGAAGCCGGTAGGTTCGAGGAGAATCGTGGCTACGGACTGAAGTCCTGCGCTCACGATTTGGTAATGCGGAAATTGTCGCCGCCATCGTCAGGCTCAGTGCCTTGTTGTTGGCGGATATATTCTTGGATCACCTCGTCAGTCACGTTGCCGCTGGATGCCACAAAGTAGCCGCGGGCCCACAAATGCCGACCCCAGAACTCTTTTTGCAGATGCTTGAACTCCATCAGCAACTTCCGCGAGCTTTTGCCCTTGATGTACTGCATGGCCTTGCTTGGCGACAGATTCGGCGGACAGGACAGCAGCACATGCACATGGTCGCGAGACACCGAGCCCTCCAAAATCTCGATTTCGTTGGTTCTACACACTTCTCGCACCAGTTCCCGCAGCCGCATTCCGACCGCATCGGCCAAAATGGGCTTCCGATACTTGGTGATCCACACAAAATGGTACTTCAGGTCGAAACGGCTATGCGAACTCGTGCGGTACTTTTCCATCCCCAAATTCTAGCAAACGAAGAACCTAAAGGTTTCGCCTGAAGGCGAGGGTTTTAGACCCATCGCAAGGACAATAAACTGTTGCGGAAAACGCTCCCCGCGTGGCGAACATCACGGCCCGAATAGCAGCGAGCTGAAAAACACGGCGCCGAAGATCATCACGCCGAAGTGATCTCGCAACAGTACCAGCGCCGGCGGCTCGCTGGAGGATGGGGGCCGGCACTTGACGCCGCCGACTTCCGTTTGGTTCGGTTCCGCTTTTCGCCAGGCGTCCCACTCGGCCTGGGCCTCGGGCGTGGTCAACTGTTCCAGCACCGCGCACGTCGCCCGGCGAACATGCCCAGCACGACCGCCAGCACCACGACCACGTAGGCAGCCGCCCAGATGGCGTTCACGGTGCGGCGCGACTTCGACGTGTCGTTGACAAGCGTATTCATGGATCCGTTCGAGCGACCGCGGCGCTTGGGCTCATTTCTTGGGCGGCATCAAATCCAGCACGGCGGTGCACATCGTGACCACGCCGGTTTCCAGCGCAGCTCAGCGTCGGGATAGAACTTGGCCGAATGGAGCGACGGGGGTTCGGCACCGCCCGGGTCAGGCCGGCCAACCGCTTCGGTTCGATCGTGCCCAGGCGATACATGAACACCGGCACGCCCGCCAGACCGTAACGGCTGAAATCCTCGCCTCCCATCGCCGGCTCGGACTCCACGACGTTGTCTTCGCCCAGCAGCTCGCGAAATATCGGCACCACGCGCTCGACCAGCTTTTCGTCGTTGAACAAGGCGGGCGTATACTCGTCGCGCACGGTGACGGTCGGCGGCGGGGCGTTGGCGCCGGCCGCCACGGCTTCGGCCTTGCGGCGGATGCCGGTGAGCAGTTTTTCGCGGACTGCCGGTGAATAGCTGCGCACGGTCAATTGCATAAGACAACTGTCACCCACGATGTTGTGTTTCGTCCCACCGTGGATCGATCCCACGGTTACGACCGCCGGTTCGATCGGGTTCATTTCACGGCTCACCAGCATTTGCAGCGAGACGATGAACTCGGCCGCTTGCACGATGGGATCGATCACGGTATGCGGCGCCGCGCCATGCCCGCCGCGGCCGTGCATTGTCACATCCACGCTATCGACGTTGGCCAGCGAGTATCCTGGGCGAAAGCCGATTCTGCCGGTGGCCAGCGCCCCGTCGCAATGCAGGGCCAGCGCCATGTCGGGCTTGGGAAACCGCGTGTATAGCCCGTCTTCCAGCATTCGCCGCGCGCGCTCGCCCCGCTCTTCCGACGGTTGGCCCACCAGCACCAGCGTGCCGGGCCAGTCCGCCTTGTGGCTGCCCAGGTACTGCGACACTCCGGTGAGATTGGTCATGTGGATGTCGTGCCCGCAAGCGTGCATGACGCCCGTGTGATGCCATCGCTTTTCTCGAACTTGGCTTGCGATGCATAGACGAGGCCCGGGGGTGGTCACGGCAACGCGTAGGTGTCGGTGGCCAACGTCAGCATCAGGGCAGGGTGCCAGTTTTTCAGCACGCCCACGATACCGTGGCCGCCGACGCCGGTCTGAACTTCAAAGCCGGCCTGCTTTGCGCGATGATTTGGGCGGCGGTTTCCTCTTCGTAATTCGACAGCTCCGGATGCTGGTGAAACCGGCGATACGGCTCGACGAGGTTGCTCGACTGCGTGCTAACCCACTCGCTGAGCAACTAAGCACGAGCATTCTGTAGAAAGAAAAGAGCTTCAGAACCAACAACAGAGCGAAGATGCAGTGCATGGCGAACCTCGGCAATGGCCGTGGACGAAAACAGGGGTGCCCGCGGGACGCGAGATGCCCGTAAATAGCGACTGTCTCACTCTTGATTTGAGCGGCGAAGCGCCCACCAGCAGCGTCAAATCTTGGCCTCGCCTGGCTGCCATTCGCCAGTGTCGACCAGTTCAGAGGGGAAGAGTTTTATTCGCAGTTTCCGCGCCGTGACTGCTGCGCGCTTTTGACGTTCTCTCCGAGTTCAGGCGCAGGTGCAATGTGCTCGACGATTTCAAAGACAGATCGTGGAATAAGCCGGCTGTACCCAGCCAGTTCGAAAACGGATGGGTCCGTGGCAGGATCCACTGCTTTCTCGCACAGACTTCACCGCTTCAGGGATCGGCCAAGACCATGTGGCAGACATAGTGAGCCGTGCGCGCCTCCGGCGGCGTCATTTCCCAGTTCCACCAGCAGGCGGTGAGGTTGTTTTCCTCGTAGTGTCTCGGGCCCGCGTAGCGGGCGAGGAAGGAGGTCCGGGCCGGCCACCGAGCAAGTGGACCGCAATTGCCGAGTCTTCAGCCGGGCCCGCTGGGCCAGATGCCGCGCCTGCTCGACCGCCTTGAGCGTGGCGTTGGCGGCAAACAAATCGCCCGTTTCTTTGCCACACTTGATGGCCTGTGGATAGTCAGCCAGCGTCTTGAGCTCCAAGCCGAGCAGCAAGACAACAGGATCCGACCAGTTCGCTTGCCTTCTTGCGATTGCCGGTGCCCAGCACCCGGAGTCCAGCGGCGACCATCAGCGAGCACCCACCAAGAAAACCGACGGACCACTCCCCGTGGTAGCCGTTCACAGGGGAACCCCCTCGCGCACACCAAACAGACCACACACATCTTTCGGACGTCACTAAGAAAGCGAGGCTTGACGCGTGTTGGCCAAAAAACGAGCCAGTCCCGGAGCGTGAACACTTACCCTCCGTGGGAGACGGGTCCGTTCGTTTTAGCGGCTGACGGGCCGTTCGACTACCGCAAGGGTGCGTGAGGGGGGCCCGCGGCTCGTAGTCGACCGGGAGATGGCGGCACGGCGCCCGGCATGGGCTGCATGGTGCGAAAGGAATAGGCTCGCCACTTCTGGGCCGGGCAGACTTGGGCGGCTTTTCAACTCGATCTTCGGTTTTCAGCGAGCAAACCGTGGCATGATCTTGTGAACGGTCGGGTTGATTTCGATTTTTCCGCGTCGCCGCCGCGTGCCCACCGAGTCGAAGCTACCGACGGTCACGATGCTCGAACTGCGATCGTGAAACTCGTAAGCATCGTAGCCCATTTGCGAACATATTCGGTCATCCGGCTCGGTTCTTGGCGGCATCTTCCAAATAGCTTTTGGGCTCTTCGCCGCGATCGATCGCCTGCTGCACTTTATTGTCGACGATGATCGCGTGGCCGGTAAATGCGCCACCTGCACCGTGTACTTCCCGGGGCAGTGAGCAGGCTGTGCGGCACCCTAGCTCATTTTCTCGACGAAGCGATCGATGCCCACTTGGGCACGAAGTATTCGTTGGGCACCAGCGGATTGCGTGATGATGAATGCGAGCGAATGTAT
>CAVZWY010000021.1:0-101777 GCA_963779015.1 uncultured Planctomycetaceae bacterium
CGGGTAATTGGGGCGGTCAATCCTATCCGCCATCGCTTTTCCTAGCGTCATCGATGAGAGCGCAACTAATTCTCGAAGGGCGTTGCAAAGAACGTCCGTCGTCTCAGACACCACCCAAAATCAAATGTGCGCACCTTGACGGACGCTTCCTCATGCGGTCGAAGGTCGTGTGTGATTATTGTGGTGCAGTATTTTGGCGCCCCGCCCAGCGTAGCAAAAAGCCCGCTCGAATTGAACGGGCCTTGGAGTTAGTCGGCCGGTCGTCAATCGACTTTTAAGCGATTTGCTTTGCCATTCTGCGGCGGATAGCTCCGACTACAAAAGCAATTGCACCCATGCTCAGCAGAGCGATCGTGGATGGTTCAGGTGTCGGGCTGACATTGTTGACATTTATGATCGCCTGACCGGAGATAAAGTCAGATGAACCGGCAAAATAAAGAGACAAAGTTCCACTTGGATTCGTCGCAAAGAACGCCGGGAGCTCAGACAACGAAAATGATATAAAGCTGCCTGAATTCGGCGTCCGGAACAACAGGTCCTCTGAAGCGCCATTCGCTAAAGTGGAATTAAACTCGAACGACTTATCTGTGTGATTGGGGGCAGCCACCGATAGCAAGTCGGTTGTGCTGCCGTCGCTAAGTATCGGCCCGAAACCGTTGGAAGGATACGGGTGGGTCGTATCGCTTATTTGGAAGTTCGATGGACTTGACGGTTGGGAGTAATCTTTGCTAAGCAGGCCAATGTCCGTAACTGCTGCCGCATCGTCGTAGGCAAAGCTGCCCACAACTTGGTCGTCGGGCTGAAGCGTGAATACGTGAAAACCCGAAACGCTACTTGAAGTAACGGTTCCGGAGAATTGATAAGAGACCATGCTGCCTTCAGACTGACTGGACAGCGCAAAGAACAAGATGGCAATGGTGCTGAGCGATTTCCGCACCAGTGTTCCTCCCAGTCAAGTTCGCAAGGCTTCCCACACAATTCGGCAAACGCCATAGCATTGCGAAAAAGAGGGGGATTGTCAAATATTTTGACGGAAAACCTTGCGGAGAATTTGGACTTTTAGGCTGCACACTCAGCAGACCGCGCCCTACCGGTTTAGCTTTCCGCAGCGGGCGCGTCGACTTGTCAAACAGCTTCGGCAACTTGGCCCGCTCACGTGCCCATCTTTTTTTCCGCCCGCCGGATCGCTTCGTCGATGATGTTGCCGTATGGGTCGAGCGGGCTGATTGGCACGCCCTGCACAACTGCCGCCGCGCCAGCCTTGAACTTCTCCAACGCGGTCCACAGCTTCGCGTTTTCCTTCATCTTGGCGACCAGCGCCGGGCCGGGCCAAGCGGCAGCTCTCGTCAAACGGTGGTTAGATAGTTTTCCAAAGAATCAGTGCGGTTCCCACGAGTTCTTCGGAACGCGTGGCGAACACATCATCCCGACTCCGCGAGCGCAGGAGCCATTGTCGGGCGCTCGCGACGCCGCGCAACGGACGCGATGGCCGGCCCGTCGTGCGTAAACGAGCCGCATTACCTTCGCAGGACCAGGGGCAGGTTAAGGGCCACAATTCCGATGACGAGGCCTACCACCCCAGTAAGTTCACGCTGCGTCAATTGCAACTGCTGCCAAGTTCGAGGCTGAAGGAATTCACGACCGAGAAATGCCGCCGTGCCAAGGCCTACCAGGAGCACCGCAACAAGCGGAACCAACGTCCAAGAGGATGGCACATTTGACACCAAGATGCCTCCAGCCTCGATACCGGCCTTAGCTGCGGCCGTCAACAGAAGAACAGACACGACTGCATCGGCGCGTTTGAATCGTGTCGCTCGGTGGAGAGCTGGCGACACGATCTCGACCAATCCGATAGTCATGAGGTTGATGAGTGGGACTCGCAGCGCGATAAACAGACTCTTCGGTGCGACAGTCCAGCGAGTCACCGGAATGTTGGCGGGAAGCTTGTCGTAGCCGACGAGCACCGCGACGACCGCCCCCGCTGCCGCGATCCACGCTACGACGCGAATAAAAACGTGGAGCCCGAGGTTCACGCGGTCATCTCCAGTGGGTTCAAAGGGAAGGCAGTATTCTATTGGGTAATGGTCACCACCTTAAAACCGTAGGTTGAACCTTTGCCGAAAACATCTGCGTTTCTGAGAGATAAGTTCTGGCACATCGACACCATTGTCACCTTCTATAGCAGATGGAGAGCTCATGACGGCTGCTTAGTCAGGGGCTTTCTCGCTACGGCGATCAGACGTTGTGCCTGCGGGTCGTAAGGCGTCCCGTCGAAACTTCCATGAAGAGACACGTCCACGAAGCCAACACTCGTCATCAGTTCGCGGATCTCGCGAGCGGAGTAGATCCAGTGGTGAATGAGAAACTTCGAGGCTACGCTCCCCTCAAGCAGAATCCACTCGTCGGCGATTCGCGACCAATCGTCGATCAGGGTCGTCCGGTGGATAAGGACCGTTCCATCCGGCAACGACTCAGAGCGCGTAGGTTGATATCGTGCGGCAAGAACTTCTTTGCCGAGGTGATCGAACACGAATGCCCCCCCCGGTTTGAGGCTGGCATATATGTTTTCCAGGACCCGGCGATTCTCCGCCGCGCCGTCAAAATATCCAAATGACGTGAAGACATTGATCGCCAGATCGAACGCCGAGGGCCGAACAAAATCTCGCATATCTTGTTCCAGCCATTCAACGTTGACACCACCACGAATCGCCCGATCGCGCGCCTTGTCCAGAAGAAAGCGGGTGCGATCCACTCCTGTGACGACGAATCCCGCCTCGGCAAGGGGAATCGCATATCGGCCCGGACCGCACGCTAGATCAAGCACGCTTCCACCCGAGATTCCCGCCAGAGCCGCAATCTTTGGGACGTTCTCAGCCGCGGAAACGAAACTTGCTTCTGGGAACATGAACGGGAACATCCGCGTCCAGAAAGACTCGTCCTCAAACCAATTGGTGCCTTTTTGATCCACGAGCCCGTCCCCCACAATCAAGTAATACAGTCCGAGAGCCGACACAACGAGTCGCGAAGGGGTTCGCGTAACAGAATGGCCCAACAAGCACCATGGCTCGATCCAACGATTTTAGATTCCTGCGAATCCGGCCGCACGCGAATGTCGGCAAACCCAAATGGAAGACAACATCGAGTCCATCTTGGGCACCGTGTATCGTAGGGAATCGTTCGTTTGACGGCACCCCCAACCGGGCGATTCGCCCAAGACACGCGCCAAACGGGCATTCTTATCAAAGGCATGAGTTTCTGGCAGGCCCAGGCGCGTGTCAGGAATCGGATGGGTTTATGGTGTTTGATGGGCCATTTCTTTCGATTCCGACGTAGCGATACAGCGTACTCTTCGAGATCTTCAAAGTTGCGCAGATGTCGTCCAGGCTGATGGACTTGTCTTTGAAGAGCTTGTTGGCAAGTACGATCCGTCGGTCATCGGCCATTATCGGTCGTCGGCCGCCTTTTCGGCCTCGGGCGCGGGCGGCAGCCAGTCCTGCGTTGGTCCGCTCTTGAATGAGACGGCGCTCGAATTGTGCCAGCGCCGAAAAGACAAGAAAGATCAACTCGCCTGAGGGTGTGGTTGTGTCAATCGCTCCGTCACAGACCGAGCGGAAGCCAATATGGCGATCGCGCAACTCATCGATCAGCGTCACGAGGTGGCGCACCGATCGGCCAAGCCGATCCAGTCGCCAAACGAGCAAGACATCACCCTCGCGAAGCTGCGCGAGGCAAGTATCGAGTCCGGGACGTTGGTGTTTTGCGCCGAGGCCTTGTCGGTGAAGATTAGTTCCTTGGCGACGCCGTACTTCAGAAGAGCGTCGATTTGGAGCGCCAGGTCTTGGTCCTGCGTGCTGACGCGGGCATACCCGACAAGGCGAGCGCCATCGGATGCGGCGATCATGGGATTGCTCTGTTGCGAGTCTTGATGTGCGTCTGTTATTTCGACGCCGAAAGCCAGCCCATAGTTCCCAGACGCCGCTCCTTGAATTGACAGGAGCCGTTTGAGAATGGGTGGGTATTTGCGACTCCCAAACGCACCGGCTTCCCAGATGTCGTCGGAATACGCGATGTCAGCTGCTCCCATCGATGAGAGCGACACTCGGCTAATTCTTCGCCTTATCCGAGTGCTGGTTAGTTGGCGTTTGGTCTTGCTTCCGGTAATCGCCGATGACACCCTTCAGCGGGCAGACGGAGAATGCCGGACACTTCTTGCAGCCGACTGCCAGAGCGATTGGACAAAGAGTCATCTTAGTTTCTCCCTCGAACGACAGGGTTCAACCGCGCGCGAGCGGTTACATGGCGGTTCTGATCATCCTACCAGCTTTCCGGCACCGCGGGACGCAAGTCGCGCATTGTCAAACGGTGGTATTACGGAACGTCCCACTATACGTACGGGCAGATAAGATTCTTTCGATTTCAGACCGACTTGGTTGCTTCCAGCGTATCCGTTCACGGCTCCGGAACGGCTTTGAACGGGATTCAGCCACGTTTTTGCAGGCGAACAGATACCCGGAATTGTTCGCGAGGATCGTGCGCGAGCTCAACGCGTTGAACAGCGGCGATCTGCGGGCCTCCGTCTATTATCTTGAGCGGCACCATCCACGAGCACGGACCCATGGCCCAGCAGCTCGTCGCCGGCTTATGCGGCGCTGAAGCAGCCAAGTGGGAAGCCGCGGCCAACGTTGCCCTCGCCACGCTCGAAACACGGCGCGCGCTGTGGGACGGAATCAGTGCAGCCATCGGCGCAGGGTACGGCAACAGCAGTTGTTAGACGGCCGATACCCCTCGGCTTCGGACCGTTGCTATGTCGCGCGGCGTCGGAACCAATCGGCGGCGGCCAACGAGAGAAGTAATCCTGTGGCCAGCGCGAAGCTGCTCGGCTCAGGGACGAACTCGATGATCGCGGCGTACGGTTGGGTGGCGCCCCCGGCGAAGGTCGTGCCGGCATTCGGGGTGTCGTTCCAAGAGCCGTAGACGGCCCCGCCGACAGCATTGCCGTAGTACCAGTTGATGGCGACATAGTCTTCGCCATCGGGGGTGCCAATGGCGCCCCCGGTATAGTTGTTGGGTTCGCCGGGCTCGAAGTTCGTATAGCCCACCGGTTCGCCGTTGCTCCAGACGAACGTCCCTTCGTTGGCTGCATCGTTGAGGCCAATCCAAAAGATCTGGCTCGTATTGCCGGGGACATTGTCCGGAAAGAAGTTGTCGCGGAGGAAGTCGTTTTCTGCCGCGCTTTGCACGGTAGCCAGATAACCACCAAGCGAAGTGGCGAGCGTGTCGGCGTCGGTCCAGGTCATGGTCTGATCGGTGACCATGTAATAGTGGCCATTACCGCCCGAAGAGGTCGGCCATTGGATGAGGCTGGCTTGCGTGTCGTGAGCCAAAGAGAGCACTGCCGCGCCGGCCAGTGCGATGACGAAGGAAACCTTTCTGTATTTCATTAGGCGAGCTCCTAGAGCAACACAGTTGTCCATCGAAGATGGGCATAATATGCCGTGACGACGCGTGCAGGTCAACCATTTTTGAACGCGCGAAAGACCTGTCGGGTGCCGATCACCTCGGCGCTGCCCGAATTACTACCCGGCGAGTAGATATTGCGCGGCATTTATACGCGAGGTTCACGCGACAGCGAGGTCTTCTCCAGGCTGGAGCGCGTTCTGGCGTGCCGCCACGCGAACCATGGCGCGGCGATTCCTATTAGATACTGCTTCTCGGTCAGCAGCTTGCGATCCTTAGCCAGCCGCACCAGCCAGCGCAAGACTTCGATCTCGCGGTTCGCCCGGATGACAGGATCTGAACGGGGTGCCAAAAACCTTGGGTTTCCGGCGCATCCCAGAAGCCCGAAAAACCGTCCTAAGGCCTGTAATTCTTTTTGTGTCAGGCGAGCAGGGAACGTCATTTGCTTGCTATGCCGGGCATGCGGCCCTCGTAGAGGATGGCGAAGTGGTTGAGGGCCGCTTTCCAATGATGGATTGGCATGGTCCACTTTTTCGAGGCTTCGTGAATCGCCATGTAGACAATCTTCAAGGCGGACTCCTCGTTGGGATAAATCTTGCGGTTTCGCGTGAACTTGCGAATCACGCTGTTGACGGATTCGATCACGTTGGTGGTGTAGATCGCTCGACGGATCGGCGCGGGGAAGTCAAACAGCGTGACGATGTCGGTCCATTTAGCGCGCCACATCTTCGTGATGGTCGGATACTTTGCGTCCCAGGCTTGAGCAAAAGCGTCGAGAGCGGACTCGGCTTCGAGAAGGGTCGCGGCCTGGTAGATTCTCTTCAGGTCGGCAATCACCGCCTTGCTGTCCTGGGTGCTCACGTAACGAAGTCGCCGCGCGCACCAGATGCACGATGCACAGCTGCACCTGGGTTTGAGGATAGGCCGCGTGAATCGCTTCGGCAAAACCCGAGAGGCCGTCGATGCAGGCCACGAAGATATCGGCGAGGCCGCGGTTCTTCAGATCGGTCAGGCAAGCGAGCCAGAACTTGGCCCCTTCGCTCTGGCCGAGCCACAGTCCCAGCAACTCCTTGTGTCCTTCAAGATTCACGCCCAAAGCCACGTAAATCGTGTGCTGCGAGACGCGACCATTCGCGCCGCGCACGTGCACGACGATGCCGTCGAAGTACACGATCGGCCACAGCGCGTCGAGCGGCCGCGTGCGCCAAGCAGTCACTTCGGCGTCGAGGTCGGTGGTGATCTCCGAGATCAGCGTGGCCGAGACTTCCACGTCGTACAGTTCGCGGACGATCTCTTGAATGTCACGCGTGGTCATTCCCTTGGCATACAACGCGAGGATCTTTTCGTCGAAGCCCGGCACGCGTCGCTGGTGCTTGCCGATCAATTGCGGCTCGAAAGTCCCGTCACGATCGCGGGGCGTGGCGATGGTCAGCTCGCCCACGTCGCCTTGCACCGTTTTTTGCGAACGCCCATTGCGACGGTTGGGCTTGGATCGCTTGGCCAAGCTCGCCAGCGGCGGCTCGGCCCCGTTCGACGGCACCGCCCGCGGTTCGCCGCCAGGGGACACCGCCTTGCGCCCCAAATGAACATCCATCTCGCTGTCGAGCATCCGCTCCAACGCCGACTTCATCATCAGTCGCATCAAACCATTGAGGTCCTCGGCCGTCCTGGCCTGACCCGCAATCTCGCTTGCTAGCTGCTCCGCCCGCGTGCGTAAAGAATCATCCATGTGTCAATCTCCTCATCAGGAAAGGGTGACAAAAACTACCCATTCCTGCTAGCTGACACAAGATTCCTTACAGGCCCCGTCCTATTTCGACACGTCCGAGCAAATGGTTGACATGGGTGGATATCGCGAGCCTCTTGCCACAAAGACTTCCGCTGCGAGCCGCTGTTTTTTTTCAGCTCGGCCCGTGCGGCGGGGCCAAGGCCACTCAATTCTGCGTGATACCCTCTTCGCGGATATTCAGCGATTGCGACGATCGCAACGTTTGGCGACTTGACGACCCTGCCCGGATTAGCCAGAACGGAGTCGGGTGAATCCGTCGTCGCTCCACTCTTCGCTCCCAACGCCGTGATGGACGAAGAAGAGACCATCTGGGTCATACTTTCTCTTCACAGTAGCCAGCCTGGGGTAATTCGATCCCCAATAGGACCGTCGCCACTGGGATTCAAAGAAATCGCTCTCCGAGACATAAGAGCCCGGTTCCTCGACCACCTCGAGAAGTTTGTTCATCGACTTCGTTACTCCACCGGCGGCACGGCCGGCTGCATTCAAGTTGGCCTCGTGGCCTTTGACGCCGGGAAACGCAGGTGGTCCGCCTGCAGCGCAGATGGCAAGCGCGAATGCATCGAGCGCCGCTGGGTTTACCGCGGTGTCCCTCGCGGCGGCGATTTCCTCCGCGGGCGCCCCGGCCAGCCCCTTGTTGAAATGCAGCGACATCCCCAAATGGCGTGTGCTCTCGAACAACGTCTCAACGAAGCGCGGCCGTTCCTTTTCCTGCAACAAGGAAACTGGCAGCCAAGCGGAACGAAACGCGTAAAGAACCTGGCCGACCTGGCCGCGATCACCGGCCCAACAGAAGTTGCCCGCGGGTGCGCTCGGCCGATCATCCACGAATATCGCTTGTGGAGCAAATGTCTTGAGAAACGCCGCATTCCAGAATAATCTCGCTGGTAAGGCCACGATCTTGAGCGGAGCTTCAAGGGTGAAATCGCGCGCCGACGCGGCCAACCATTCGCGGAACGGACTCCAAACTTCTTCGGCCTCGCGCAGAGTCAAGCCCTGGAACATCATCGAGATCTCAAGCTTGTTCGCCCGATCAAAGCTCATTTGCTCGCCCCAATGCGGGTTCATGAGTCGATCGGCGTAAAAACTCATCGCGCGAGAGATGAGTTCGCGGAAGGCGGTGTCCGACGCAGCGCTGATCTTTCCTGTGACCCCACCGAAGAATTGAGGAAGTTCGCGCGTGCGGAGCGTCACGCGTGTGACAATGCCAAGGCTACCCCCGCCGCCCCCCTTGAGGCCCCAGTACAGATCAGGGTTTGTTCGAGCATTGGCGATCCGCGCGATGCCGTCGGCCGTGACGACTTCGGCCTCCAGCAATCCCGCTGCCGCCAGTCCGAATCCTTTCGAAAAGCTGCCGAAGCCGCCGCTTTGAATCAATCCCGCAACGCCGACGGTGGTGCAGCCGCCGCCTTGGACGTAGCGGCCACCAGAAGTGGTCACTGCGTCGTAGGCCGCGAGCCAGGTGGCACCCGCTCCGATGGACACGGCGGGGTGTGGAGGCTGCACTCCTTCGCAGTCTTGGCCCACGAATGCCTCGTGCAGTGAAATATCATTCATCTCCCGCGTCCAGACTAATAAAGAGTCGGCGGCGCAGGAGGTGCCCTGATAGCTGTGGCCGCCGCCCTTCACGACCAGGCGCAGTTTGTTCTCCCTGGCGAAGTTGACCGCGGCGACCACGTCCTCGGTCTTCTTAACCGCGACCGCGTAGACGCTTGGCTGCGACGTCCAGGCATCGACCCAGCCTGAGGTTTGAGTGAGGCCGGGGTTGTCTCCGATATAAAATGGGTTTCGCAGCGACTTAAAGACTTCGCGACACGCGGGGCTGTCCGGTGCCTCACGGCAGGCACTCAGGGGCGAATTCACTTTAATCAGCCGTCCTTCGACGAGACGATTAAGCGTGTTCCAGCTCTCCTCGGAAGGCCAGCCGGCATCTCCAGGCCGCACGCGGGAAGACGTCGGTTTTCCATCGTCGCCGCTAGCAGGGCACGCGGTGAGTTGGAGCAGAGGGATCGTGGCGACCGCCTTGAGTAATTGTCTTCTTTTCATGGAGTGCGTCGGCGTTGTATGGAACCGGCCGGGTCTACCGCCTTTCAAATATTGTCCTTGTGCACGGGCCATTTCGCAACAATCGTTCGTTTGCTGCGGCTCGCAGCGGGCCAGAATGCCCGCAGTCAAGGGCTGCGAATCATTCCGAGAAAAGGGCCGCGTTTCCGGGACTCCAAACCGGTCCCGTCAAATGGATGAGTTCCCGGCACTCGGGCAGGAGGGCCGCAATTCGGGTAAGCGTCCGCCGGATCCCGTACTTGTCAGGTCGCGTAGATTGAGTGCCGGGCACGACACTCTTTGGGAGACGCGCGATGGGGCGGCCTGCCAGCGACCTGGATGATTACTTGGAATGGCAGCAGCGGCTGGAGAACCAGCAAGCAAGTGGTTTGAGCATCGACGACTTCTGCCTGCAAGAAGGCATTTCCAAATCTACCTTCTACCGTTGGGCTGATCGACTTCGCCAAGGCATCCCGGAGTCGATCGCCGGCGAACACGTCGATCGAGAAAAGATCGAGTCGGGCAAGGTGGCCTTTGTGCCGATCACGCTCAAAGCGTCTCCGGTCGAAATCGAATTGCCGAATGGAGGCATCGTACGACTGCCCCTGGGTGTTGGAGAGTTGGTGCTCGTGGAAGTCATCCGTGTCGTGGGCACGTTGCGTCCCTGGAAAGCGTCCCAGTCATGACCAACTATTCCGACGTGCGGATCTTCTTGTGCACAACCCCCACCGACATGCACTACAGCTTCGATCGCTTATTGGGTCGAACGAGGGAGATCTTTGAGCAAGATCCCTTGGACGGTCACTTGTTCTTGTTCGTGAACCGGAATCGCGACCGTCTGAAGCTCTTGTTTTGGGACCAGGACGGTTTTTGCATTTTCTACAAGCGTCTGGAGCGGGGTACGTTCCAACTGCTGACGACCGCCGACGCGCAAGGCATGGAGCTCACCTATGCTCAGCTGGTCCGTTTGCTGGGCGGACTTGATTTGGCGACCGGACGCCGACGAAAGCGGTATCGTCGAACCGCGTGAATACAGAGCGAAAGCTTTCGTATTCCGGCGAGTCTTTTCGCAGCGGTCGGTGTTTCATCCAGCATCATGAGCAGGGATGCCACTTCTTCTCCGCCGGCTGCTTGGCAAGTCGATCCCACGACGCTGCCGGATGACGCAGCGGTGCTCAAGTCGCTCGTCGCGCAGTTGTTCGCTGAGTTGCAGAGCCGAGACTGTCGCATCAGCGATCTGGAGCATCGCCTGTCGCTGCTCTTGCGGAAGCTGTACGGCAAGAAGAGCGAGAAGTTCGATCCCCGGCAGACTTCCCTCTTCGACCTCGCCGCTGCAGCGGAAGACCAGGCCGCCCTCACTGAGCAGGCCACACCAACTGCCGCTGGCGACAATGCTCCCGATGAGGCGCCTGCCGCGACATCCACAACGAAACAGCGACCTGGCCACGGCCGGCGGCGATTACCCGATCAACTGCAGCGGCGCGAGGTCCTGCACGATCTGACCGACCCCGAGAAAGAAGCTCTGGGTGGTGCCGCGAATCTGGTGGTCATCGGCCGGGAAGTGACAGAGCAGCTGGAGTGGGAGCCGTCTTGCCTGTACGTCATCCGGCACGTGCAACTGACCTATGCCCGCCGGCAGCTACTGCCGGAAAGCGGGCTGACGCTGGCTGAGCAGAACGTCGTTACCGCCTCCAAGCCGCCACAACCGATTGCCGGTGGCCTGCCAGGAGCGGGGCTATTGGCTCAGGTACTGACCAGCAAATACGCCGACCACATTCCGTTAAATCGCTTCCAGCGCATCTCGGCGCACCACGGCGTAGAGCTATCCCGCCAGACGACCTGCGGCTGGGCCATGCAGTGCGCCGATCTGTTCTACCCGCTCTATGAGTTGATGATCGCAGAGGTGCTGGCGTCGTACGCGGTCAACGCGGACGACACCACGGTCAAGATCCGCGACGCCCAGCGAAAGTTGAAAAGCACGGGCTACTTCCACACGTACGTCGGGGATGTGCGCCATCCGTTGATCGTGTTTGACTATACCAGTGGTCATGGGCGAGACGGGCCAAAGAACTTCCTACGGAACTTTCGGGGGTACTTGCAAGCCGATGCAGCGCCAATTTACGACGGCTTATTCAATCATCCACGGCAGTTGATCTTGGAGGTCGGCTGTTGGATGCATGGACGGAGGAACTTCTTTGAGGACCGCGCCACGGATCGTCCGCGTGCCGAATTGGTGCTAGCCCGGATTGGGCAGTTGTACGAGGTCGAGCGTGAGCTCAAGGCGCACTGCGCCGACGAGTGGCGCGACTTGCCACGTGAGGAGCTGGAAGATCGCATCGCCGACGTGCGCCAGCAGCGCTCGGTGCCGGTACTGACCACGCTGCACGCCTGGCTGGAAGCGGAAAAGCCCAAGCTCCTGCCCAAAGCAGCGCTCCGCGGGGCGATGGATTACCTGCTCAATCACTGGCAGGCGCTGGTGCGATACACCACCGACGGCGCACTGGCGATCGACGATGGCGGAGCCAAACGCGCACTGCGTGGTCTGACGATCGGCAGGAGGAACTGGCTTTTTTGCGGCAGCGAACGAGGCGCCCGGGCCGCCGCCGTTCATTTTAGTCTCATCGCCAGTTGCCACCGCCACGGCCTGGATGCCTTCGCTTATCTGCGGGACGTGCTCACGCGGCTTCCGCTACTCGGTCTCGCTCCGTCCCGCGACAATCTTCGTCTCTTGCTCCCCGATCGCTGGGCGAAGCAATAACGCCTGCAACCTGCTTGAGCAATGCAACGAAACCCATGGGATCCGGCGGACGCTTACCAATTCGGTCGGATAACGGGAGTCCCACGCCCACATGAGTTAATGACACGAAACCGCCGTCTCCACCCCCCGCTGTCGCTGGAGGCGTCAGCCACCGGCGGAATCGAAAAGAAAAGGGCAAAAGAGCAAAAGGATAGAGTGCTACTTGCGCCGCCTCCGTAGCACCCACATCAACGCAAAACCAACGATTGTGAGCACTGCCGTACTTGGCTCAGGGACCGATGCCACACGGAACCCGATGCCGAGGTTCTCGACCGTCGGGCTGTGGTAGCTCCAGACCGAGGACTGCAAGATGACCGAGTCGTCGCTCCACGAACCACCCCGCAAGCCCCGAAACGAGCCGAGAATCAAGGCTTCATTCCATTGAAACACGTTGCCCCCCATGTCATACAGGCCATAGGGGCTGGCCGACGCGGTGTAGGTGCCCACGGACGTCAAATAGTTCTGGCTGCTGCTATAGCTCGTGGATCCCGTGACGGCAAAGCCCGTCGTCGAGTCATGAAAGTTCCCGGTGTTCGGCGTGCTGCCTGGCATGGCCGAAGTCGGCACGGTGTTGCTGGAAAACGGATACTGGTAATACCCGCCCGCGCCGCTGTTGAGCGTGGGGTCGTAGTACGCCGCCTTGTACCACTCGCTTTCGCTGGGAATGAAGATCGTCGCGTCGGCGTTGCGCGTGATCGCGTTCAACGCGGCGTCCGAGGTTGCGCCGTTGAGCGTGTACGCGCCGTCTTCGGTGGAGCTTGCGTTCTGCGGCACCGCTGGCCCACCGAGTCCGGGTTGTCCGTTTTGCAGCCAGTTGGCAAACCGGGCCGCGTCGCCCCAATTGACGTAGGTGATCGGTAGATTGGCCGACGAGCCAATGACGCTATACGTATAGCTGCCTGAGGAGTTGCTGCGGGAAATGCCCGCGATGTGGAGGTCCGTGCCCATCGAGGGGTTGTACAGACCGTACGTGTCGGTCTTCGCCACGGCGTTCAGGAACTCCGTGTACTGGCCGACTGTGATGTCGTACTTGTCGATGCTGTAGTCGTAGGCGACGGCGCCGTAGCCCGTTGAGTCGTTCGCGTTGCCGGCATTGCCCACCGGCACCCAGTTGATCGTGACGGCCGAGGCGGAATGCAGCGCGAGGTGAGAGGTCGCGCAGATGACCATGAGCGAAGCGAAGATGCGTTTCATTAGTGGGCTCCCTGCGGATACCTTGCCGACCATTTATTTCAGGATTTGATCGCGGCGCCAAAAACAGTTGATTTGATGTGGCTCGCAACGAGGCAGAAAATCGCGCGATTCCAGGATTTCTCTCGTATTGAAAACGATTCGTCACCGTTGCTTGTGGCGTCGACGGACCAAGCCAAGCGAAAGCAGCCCAGCCACGCCCAGCGCGCCCAAGACGAGGCCGCTGGGCTCGGGGACCGGTGAAACGGTCAGCGAGACCTCGTACTGGTCGGCACCACTTGAATCGTACCCTGGCGGCGGAAACGCAACGCTGTCGCCGCTAAACGCCTGCGCCGTCAATTCATAGGCCCCGGCGGCCAGGACGCCGGAATCGGTCAACGAAAAACCGCCGTTGTTGAAAATGATCGCATTGTACGTCGCGCCATCGAATTGCTTGAGTTCGACAACCACCGCGGCAAAGGTACTGGTGTCGACACCTGTGCGGGTGAACGTGAATGAATGCGGCGTGTCGAGGTCGAAGAATACATCGAAGAACGATGTTGCTTGGGCCGACCCCGAATGACTTGGGTCGATCGACAAAGAATGCGAAGCACTGCCCGTCGACGTAATGGAAGTGCCCGTTGCGTTAGGGACTGTTGAAGTCTGAGAAGCGGCGGCCGAAACCCCGGCGCTGGCCGACGAGCTAGGCGCGCTCACGAACGACGGTACTCCGGGGTAGGCGACCGAATCACTGACAGTCAGACCGGGGCCGTCGATGCCGGCCGAGGCGGACACAGACGAGCTGCCGCCGGTGACCAGCAAAGCGGCAGTCGCAGGCTGGGCGAACAACCCACAAGTCAGGGCTATTCCGACTAGCTTGATCGCAAAAAACTTCATCATTAGTCGATGCTCCACAAGAACTGGTGCATAAAAAAGGGGGGAGCTAACAACGCAACCTTGGGGCTCTCGTAGGGTAACTTGAGCATCCGCGAGGTCGGTAACGATACCACGCGCAATTGCCCTCACTATGAGTATGTAATTGCCGTTGGCCGGTACCGTCGGACAAGAATTTGGCAATGCCGGAAAAAAAATTGACCGGGGGGGGGTGAGAGGGGTCACAAGCCCTACTGCGAGAGGGGGTCAGTCATCGAGAGATCCTTGAGATACTGCCGCGAGCCCGCTTTCAGGGCTTGGCACGTCGAGGGAGATAACGCACAAGGCACCGCGTCAACAAACGTGCCACTTCTGACGAGTGCAGCGAACGCCGTGCACTGCTGTGACACGCTATGCGCTATCAGAAATACGTTGATTTGATGGGGCTCACCGCAGGGCCAGAACGCCCGCAGTCGGCACCCGAGTAAGCGTCCGCCGGATCCCGTACTTGTCAGGTCGCGTAGATTGAGTGCCGGGCACGACACTCTTTGGGAGACGCGCGATGGGGCGGCCTGCCAGCGACCTGGATGATTACTTGGAATGGCAGCAGCGGCTGGAGAACCAGCAAGCAAGTGGTTTGAGCATCGACGACTTCTGCCTGCAAGAAGGCATTTCCAAATCTACCTTCTACCGTTGGGCTGATCGACTTCGCCAAGGCATCCCGGAGTCGATCGCCGGCGAACACGTCGATCGAGAAAAGATCGAGTCGGGCAAGGTGGCCTTTGTGCCGATCACGCTCAAAGCGTCTCCGGTCGAAATCGAATTGCCGAATGGAGGCATCGTACGACTGCCCCTGGGTGTTGGAGAGTTGGTGCTCGTGGAAGTCATCCGTGTCGTGGGCACGTTGCGTCCCTGGAAAGCGTCCCAGTCATGACCAACTATTCCGACGTGCGGATCTTCTTGTGCACAACCCCCACCGACATGCACTACAGCTTCGATCGCTTATTGGGTCGAACGAGGGAGATCTTTGAGCAAGATCCCTTGGACGGTCACTTGTTCTTGTTCGTGAACCGGAATCGCGACCGTCTGAAGCTCTTGTTTTGGGACCAGGACGGTTTTTGCATTTTCTACAAGCGTCTGGAGCGGGGTACGTTCCAACTGCTGACGACCGCCGACGCGCAAGGCATGGAGCTCACCTATGCTCAGCTGGTCCGTTTGCTGGGCGGACTTGATTTGGCGACCGGACGCCGACGAAAGCGGTATCGTCGAACCGCGTGAATACAGAGCGAAAGCTTTCGTATTCCGGCGAGTCTTTTCGCAGCGGTCGGTGTTTCATCCAGCATCATGAGCAGGGATGCCACTTCTTCTCCGCCGGCTGCTTGGCAAGTCGATCCCACGACGCTGCCGGATGACGCAGCGGTGCTCAAGTCGCTCGTCGCGCAGTTGTTCGCTGAGTTGCAGAGCCGAGACTGTCGCATCAGCGATCTGGAGCATCGCCTGTCGCTGCTCTTGCGGAAGCTGTACGGCAAGAAGAGCGAGAAGTTCGATCCCCGGCAGACTTCCCTCTTCGACCTCGCCGCTGCAGCGGAAGACCAGGCCGCCCTCACTGAGCAGGCCACACCAACTGCCGCTGGCGACAATGCTCCCGATGAGGCGCCTGCCGCGACATCCACAACGAAACAGCGACCTGGCCACGGCCGGCGGCGATTACCCGATCAACTGCAGCGGCGCGAGGTCCTGCACGATCTGACCGACCCCGAGAAAGAAGCTCTGGGTGGTGCCGCGAATCTGGTGGTCATCGGCCGGGAAGTGACAGAGCAGCTGGAGTGGGAGCCGTCTTGCCTGTACGTCATCCGGCACGTGCAACTGACCTATGCCCGCCGGCAGCTACTGCCGGAAAGCGGGCTGACGCTGGCTGAGCAGAACGTCGTTACCGCCTCCAAGCCGCCACAACCGATTGCCGGTGGCCTGCCAGGAGCGGGGCTATTGGCTCAGGTACTGACCAGCAAATACGCCGACCACATTCCGTTAAATCGCTTCCAGCGCATCTCGGCGCGCCACGGCGTAGAGCTATCCCGCCAGACGACCTGCGGCTGGGCCATGCAGTGCGCCGATCTGTTCTACCCGCTCTATGAGTTGATGATCGCAGAGGTGCTGGCGTCGTACGCGGTCAACGCGGACGACACCACGGTCAAGATCCGCGACGCCCAGCGAAAGTTGAAAAGCACGGGCTACTTCCACACGTACGTCGGGGATGTGCGCCATCCGTTGATCGTGTTTGACTATACCAGTGGTCATGGGCGAGACGGGCCAAAGAACTTCCTACGGAACTTTCGGGGGTACTTGCAAGCCGATGCAGCGCCAATTTACGACGGCTTATTCAATCATCCACGGCAGTTGATCTTGGAGGTCGGCTGTTGGATGCATGGACGGAGGAACTTCTTTGAGGACCGCGCCACGGATCGTCCGCGTGCCGAATTGGTGCTAGCCCGGATTGGGCAGTTGTACGAGGTCGAGCGTGAGCTCAAGGCGCACTGCGCCGACGAGTGGCGCGACTTGCCACGTGAGGAGCTGGAAGATCGCATCGCCGACGTGCGCCAGCAGCGCTCGGTGCCGGTACTGACCACGCTGCACGCCTGGCTGGAAGCGGAAAAGCCCAAGCTCCTGCCCAAAGCAGCGCTCCGCGGGGCGATGGATTACCTGCTCAATCACTGGCAGGCGCTGGTGCGATACACCACCGACGGCGCACTGGCGATCGACAATGGCGCAGCCGAACTGCGCACTGCGTGGTCTGACGATCGGCAGGAGGAACTGGCTTTTTTGCGGCAGCGAACGAGGCGCCCGGGCCGCCGCCGTTCATTTTAGTCTCATCGCCAGTTGCCACCGCCACGGCCTGGATGCCTTCGCTTATCTGCGGGACGTGCTCACGCGGCTTCCGCTACTCGGTCTCGCTCCGTCCCGCGACAATCTTCGTCTCTTGCTCCCCGATCGCTGGGCGAAGCAATAACGCCTGCAACCTGCTTGAGCAATGCAACGAAACCCATGGGATCCGGCGGACGCTTACTCAAAGCCGAGTTTCTTGGGACAGCATTTGACCTTCGCCGATTCCAGCACTCGCCTCGCCCGCCAACGTGCCCGGTCGCAGCTACGTGCGTCGTCCAGCACAGCTTGGACCTGCCGTAGTTGCTCCTGCGCAGCCGATCGTCCGGGATTGGCCAGCCCTCGCGAAGGGCCTTTTCAAGCGTCACCATGTCCGCGCGGCTCATGGGCTCGGTGTTGCGGGTGGGGTGGCTCATCGTGGCACCCCCTTTTCTGGCGCGATTTCCGGCACGCCGGTCCGAATCGCCCGAAACTGCACCGGAATATGCAGCGCCCTTTTCCGAATCCTCAGTATTTCCCGACGAAAACGCCCCCTGTTCAAGTCCATCAGGGAGCACTGGACAATTCGGCAAGTAGTCGCACGATGCAGCAAGCCCCGGCAAAACCGGGGTTTGTTCGTTTGGGGTCTTGGCCGCGTGCGAGTCGCGCCTCGGCGGACTGCTCAAGACCTATCGCCGCGCGGCCTGACGCCGACAAACTTTTCGTCAGTACGATTCTGTCGCATGTTGGCGAAGCGCGCCGGTTCCTCGATTTGGCAAATCTGACGCGCAAATTCGGCCGCACGTTGCCACTCTGTCAGTGCCAACCGCCCGAGAATCGCGGCACGAATGTGCTCAACAAGGGTCGAACTCGCATTGGCATTCTTTTTGTACATGACGGAATCTGCTGCTTCGCCTCCAGCGGCCAGTTCGTTTACGACATGTTCCACCTCCGTATTCTACTCATACGCCAGCCACCTGCGCTGGCTCTGGCCCATGGATCTGGTCCGGCAGCAAGAATCTTAGCACCGACTCTGTATTCCGCGGCAGGTGGCGTTAGACAGCGTGCTCGACCACGACCGGAGCGTGCTCGGTTTTTGCCTGTTGGGGTTTCGCTGCGTGCAGCTTGAGCCAGCGTGCGCGGCGGACCCAGTAGAAGCGCACCGGCAGGAACAGGTCGACGACTTCGTCGGAGATGAGCAGGCCGCCCAGCACTGGCAGCGCCATGGGCGCGAGGATTTCGGCGCCGACGCCGGTGACGAATACCATGGGAAAGATGGCGATGATGGCGACGCCTTCGGTCAGAAGTTTGGGCCGCAAGCGGTGCACGGCCCCCTCGATCACTGACTTGCGCAGTTCCTCCAGCGATTCGATATTTTCCAGGCCGCCGCGGCGTTCGATCGCCTTGCGGAGATAGACCAGCATGATGATGCCCGTTTCGGTCGCCATGCCGAAGCAGGCGATAAAACCCACCCACACCGCGACGCTAAAATCCATGGGCTGCGCGGACCATCCGCCCGTGATCTTGGGAAACAGGAACATGAAGAATGCTCCGCCGGCCAACGCCTCGGGCACGGCCAGCATCATCAGGCCCGCGTCCGCCAGATCATTGTACGTCAAGTACAAGATGATGAAGATCAGCGCGATGACGGCGGGGAAAACGATGCGCAAGGTCCGCGCGGCGCGAACCTGGTGCTCGAATTCGCCGCTCCATTCGATGTGCACTCCCTCGGGCAAGCGGACTTTCTCCGCTACGACGCGTTGCGCCTCGTCGACGAAGCCCACGATGTCGCGCCCGCGCACGTTGAGCGTGACATAGTTCAATAGCGAACCATTCTCGCTCTTGATCACGGCTGGACCTTCGACGATCTTCACGTCGGCCAGCGCCGCCAATGGAATCAGCATGCGGTTCGCCGCGGCGTGTCGTGGCTGCGAGGCGTGCTCTGCCGGCGGAGAAAGTGTATCGCCAACCCCCATCTTGTCGTTCGGTGTTGCGGCACTTCGTCCGGACCGCATCGGCCCCGTTCCCCCTCCAGGGCTCACCAGCAAATGGCGCAGGCTAACTTCGTCTTCGCGGCCCGTGCGGGCGTATCGGACGCGTACGGGAAATCGATCGCGATCTTCGACGGTGAAAGTGACAGCCCGCCCGCCCATGGCGACTTCGATTTCGCTCTGAATGTCCTGAACTCCGATGCCGTAGCGAGCGGCGCGCGTGCGGTCGATTTCGATTTCGATGTAGCCTTTGCCCATGATCGGCGCGGCCAGCACGTCGCGCGCGCCGGAGAGCGGTTTGAGAGCCTGCTCGACTGACTTGCAGACGCGGTCGATCGTGTCGAGGTCGGGGCCAAACACTTTGACGCCGATATCGGTGCGCACGCCCGTGGAGAGCATTTCAATGCGGTTGATGATGGGCTGCGTGAAGATGTTGGCCCAACCGGGCACCTTGAGGACACGCTCCATCTCGTCGCCGATCAGATCGCCTTGGCGGCCGCCTCGGCGAGGCCACAGGAAGACGCCGGCGCGGAAGCGGTCCTCCATCCCGTCGCGCATTGCCAGAAACGGCTCGAACACGGACTTGTCGAAGGGTTTTCCTAGTTGGGAATCGAGCGCTGCCTCTGCGAAGAGTTTTGTTCGTTCGGCGTGTGGCGCACCGTCGAGCAGATCGAGCGAGACCGCGCCGCCGGCCAATTCCTCAACGGCATACCAAGGAAACGCCGCTGTGGCCTGATCGAATAGTTCCCAATTCACGCGTTGCACGTGATCACGCCACAAACGCATGCGCTCGCTCTCGATGTCCGCGAACAGTTCGCCAGCAAGTGTCGGGGGATCAGCGCCCAGCGATTGGCCGACGGCGCTGGCCGCGCGACCTGAAAACGATTGCCGTAGTTGAAGACTATCGACGACATTGGTGATGACTCCAGCCAGTGCCAGTTCGCGCGCGGCCGCTTGCAGCACACCGGCGGCGTCTTCGATCGCGGGCGTCTTGGCCAACCACGTGCCATAGTGTGGCTGTAGCTGGGCGGTCATGCGATCGATCGTCGCGTTACGGTCCACTCCTGCGGGCCACGTGGCTTGTCCGTTGGCCTCCAGCCGCTCGATCAGATCGATGATCGCGAAACGTGTGAGCAGCTCTTCCAGTTCCATGTCGAACTCAACGTAGCGACGTAGCGACAGCTCGCGCATGGTTTCGTCGAAACGTTCGAGCGCTTTTTGCGTGGCGTTGTTGACCAGGGTGTCGCGGTCGTCGGTATCCGCGACTGCCGCGAATCCCTCGGAAGCTAGTTGATCGAGAATGGCTTCGACTTGTCCGGCTGCGTCGTCGTAATTCAGCACGCGCTTGGGCCACAATTCCTTGGGACGGAAGTTGACGAACGTCTCGACCATGTCGAGCGGGGCCGGATCGGTGGGCGTGTCGGCGCGGCCCGATTTGCCGATCACCGATTCCACCTCGGGAAAACCACGCAACAGCGCGTCGCGCGCTTTGAGGTCGTCGGCGGCCTGCGTCACGCTTGCACGCGGCACCGTCACGGGCATGTCGAGCAGCGTGCCCTCGTCCAACGGCGGCATGAATGTGACGCCGATCTTGGTGAAGTGATACGACCACAGCCCGACCAGAACGAGACTCACCAGAGAGACGCTGCGCCATAATACTTGATGCCCGGTGCGAGTTGCGACATACAGCAACAGCGCCAGCGGCAGGCAGGCCAGGATCAGCGCTAACCACTGGAACACCGTGGCCGACTCGATGAGATCCTGAGCCCAGGGGCTGGCCCCCACGCCGACGACTATGCCAAAGCTCGCCACGATCCCGGCCGCCAACAGCAAGTGCAAGGCGTCGCGGCCGTGCTTGCCGGTTGTAAAGATCACCGTCAGCGACGTGACGAGTGCAAACACGCCCAGGAACGTTGTGCGCCAGGCTTCTTCACTGGCGCCCTGACCGATGACGGCCTGCAGCGGAAACATGCCGGCGGCCATGATCAACAGCGCGGCGAACATCCACATCACGAGGTTTCGCCGGGGCAGAGCCCAGGTCAGCAGTGGCTTGTAGATATTGATAAAGCTGCGCACGATCGGATTGTCTTCCTCGCCGCGCAAGCGCCCTTTGATGAAAATGGGGATCAGTGCCGGCACGAGCGTGACGGAAATGATCGCCACGCCAATCATGGCAAAGCTCTTGGTGAATGCCAACGGGTGAAACAACTTGCCCTCGCGGCCACTGAGCATGAACACGGGGATGAACGACAGCAGCATGATCATTACCGAGAAGAAGATCGGCCGACCCACGGTGCGGCAGGGGGCGATCACCATCTCGGCGATATCGCCGTGCACGCGTCGATCGCCGAATTGATCTTTCAAGTGATGCGTCGCGTTTTCGACCATCACGATCGCCTGATCGACCAGGATGCCGATCGAGATCGTAATGCCCGCCAGCGACATGATGTTGGCCTGGATATCGATGACGCCCAGCGTGCGCAACACCCACATCAACAGAAACGAGAACAGCACGGCCAACGGCAATGTCATGCATATCACGAACATGCTGCGCACGTGCGCCAGAATCAAGAGGATGGCCAGCGAGGCGATCACCATTTCGTGCCACATCACGTCGGTGAGTGTGTGGATGGCGCCGGTAATCAGCCGCGTGCGATCGTATGCCGGCACGACGTGCACGCCTTCGGGCAAGCCGGCCTGCAACTGCTGGATCTTGCTCTTCACTTCGTTGGTCACATCCAACGGATTCTGCGCCGTGGCGCATCAGCACGCAGCCGCCGGTCATTTCGCTGCCGTTCTTCTCATAGACGCTGCGGCGAAACTGCACGCCCAACTGCACGCTGGCGAGGTTCTTTACATAGATCGGAATGCCGTTGATTTCCTTGATGACCGTTTCTTCGATGTCCCGCTTGTCTCGAATCCAACCGACGCCGCGGACGATGTACTCGGCATTGTTCTTTTGCACCACTCCCCCGCCTGCCGGCATGTTGCTGCGACCGACCGCGGCGTATACCTCGCCGAGCGTGATGCCGTAGGCTCGCAACGATTCGGGATGGATGTCGACCTGATACTCCAGTCGGCGACCGCCGACGATAGCCACGTCTGCCACACCCGGCGCCGCGTTGAGTTGCGGCGCGATGTAGAACTTATTGAGCGCCCACAGCCGGGGTGGATCGATCGGTTCGGACGGGTTCGGCTCCACCGTGTACCAGAAGATTTGGCCCAAAGCCGTCGCGTCGGGCGCCAGGTACGGCACGACGCCATCGGGCAGAAATGAGGACGCTTCGCCCAGCTTCTCGGTCACACGTTCCCGGGCGAAATAGAAGTCGATGTCGTCGGCGAAGATCAGCGTGATCATCGAAAAGTTGAATTCCGACGCCGACCGCACCGCGCGGATGCCGGCCAAGCCCTCCAGCTTGAGCGATAGGGGGTAAGTTATCTGGTCCTCGATTTCGCGGGGGCTGCGCCCCATCCAGTCGGTGAAGACGATGACCTGGTTTTCGCTGAGGTCGGGAATTGCGTCGACTGGCGTGTTCCACGTGGCGTAGATGGCCACCAACGTCAGCGCACCGGCCACGATGAGCACCAGATACCGGTTGCGAATCGAAAGTTCGATGAGTTTTTCGATCATGGCTGCGCGTTCGCTGACGGGGACTTTGTTTTCGTGTTCGACTGCGCGTAGCGTCGCGGCCTTTTGCACGGTTGCCTTTGGATTGGCCAGTGCGTCTTCCTGGCAGCCTGGGCAGCAGATAAACACGGTATGGCCGTCGATCGAGAGCTTGACGGGCACGCCCATCGAGCCCAGCTTGCTTCCCTCGTGAATGGGACACTCGCGCTGTGCCGTGGCGATCTTCCGATCCTCTGCAGAAAGTTGCGCCAGCGAAGCTTTGATGCGGGCGGCCCTGGGGTCGGCAGCGGTAGGACCGACCGGGGGCGATTCGCCGGCCGGCGCCTGCTTGCCGCGGCGTGCTTTCAACTGCTCGACGTGCTCCAGCGTCTCCCGCGGCTTGTCCTTGGCTTTCTCGACGCAGTTCTCGCAACAGACGAACACGGTTCGACCGTTGAGTTGCACTTTGATGGGCATTCCCATCGAGCCCAACTTGCTATCGTGCAACACGGCGCAGAACGTCTGTTCCCGTGCCGCCTGGCGATCTTCAGAAGGCAACTTGGCCAGCGCGGCGTCGATCGTGCGGTCGGCATCGGCGGGTGTCGATGGCCGGACGGTTTGTGCGGCTGACGTTCGCGGTGACGAATCGCCTCCACCGTAGTAGATCGATCCGGCCGCCGGGTTGAGCCGCGTCTCGGCATCCACCAGGAATGAACCCGATGTGACTACTTTGTCACCCGGTTCAAGACCGCTGAGCACTGGATAGAATGTGACGCCGTCGGCGTTGGACATCCGCGGACCGAGCGCCACGAGCGTGCCGTCGTACACACCGGGCGTCGATTCACGATAGACGATCGATTGGTTTCCGGTGGCAATCACGGCCGATTCCGGCACGGCCAATACGTTTCCCTGCAGCAGTTGTTTCTGGCGGTCGGGCGCATCTGCGACGGCTGTTTTTAGCGCCATTACGGCTTTCGGTTCGATCTGCAAGGTCACGTTCGACGTGGCCCCCGGCATGAGTTGCTCGACGCCGCTGTTTTCCACCTCGCACCGCACGGTGACGCTGCGCGTGGCCTGATCGACGTGGGGGTAGATGAACGAAAGCTTGCCCCGAAATGTCTTGCCAGGAAATGCCGGCGTATCCGCGGTTACGCCCACTTCGCTGGTCACCTCGGCGTCCTGCTGGTGGATGTTTTCCAAGGGCAGCGCGGCCATGTCATCTTCATAGATTTGCGCTTGAATCCACACGGTCGACAAGCCGGCCAAGTCGTACAGCGGAGTTCCTTCGTTGACGTATTGGCCTTCCTGCACGTACTTGCGAATGATGTGGCCGCTGATCGGCGAGCGAATGCGCAAGTGGATCTCGGCCTTGCCGGCGGCCAGTGTTTCGTCGATCTGATCGTCGTCGATGCCGAACAGCCGTAGGCGGTTGCGGGCGCTGGCCATCAGGTCGGGCTGGTTGGCCCGCTGGGCATCGAGCAAATTCTGCATCGTCACGTTGAGATCGGGGCTGTAGAAGAGCGCCAAATCATCGCCGGCCTTGACGAAACGCCCCGTTTCGTTGGCGTAGAGATCGTCGATGCGTCCGTCGACGCGCGCCGCCACGCTGCGTTGCAATCGCTCATTGAATTCGACGTAGCCGATTGCCGTGATTTTCTTCTCCAGCGGCACGAAATCGACCGGATAGGTTTGGATGCCCGCCAACACGACTCGATACGGCGAGAGTTGCACGCGACTCACCGTGCCCGCCGGCAGCACCACGTCCTGTTGCTCGCCCTTCTTTCGCTTCGAAAGCGGCATGAAGCAGATCGGGCATTTTTCATCGTTGGTTGGTCGCACGACCGTGGGATGCATCGGGCAGAAGAATTCGACGTCGCTGCCGGCCACGGTTTCATAGCCGAACGGCCGTGTCCAGCGGTCGTAGTAGGCCAACAGCGTATCCCATTGGGTAATGACCAGCCCGATGACCAGCAGCACTGCAACGAAGCGCAACCGCGCCAGCTTTACCAGGATGATGAAATCGAACCACCACCAGGCCTTTTTCCAACCGGTCAGGTTGGGCGGTGTGCGCAGCCCTCCCTCGTCGTTCGGTTGCTTCGGCGACTGTGAATGGTTGCCGTCGTCGAGAGTTGCCATCACAAAGTTCCTTCGATTGCGGATTGCAGTCGGGCGTTGATCAAGGGGCAGCCGTGGCGCCGTCGGCTCAACGGTGACGTTGAGTGCTAACCCGCCAGCATGCCACGGCTGCCGTGATTCGAAATACCGGGGCGAATGTTGAGCCGATGCGCACAGCCAATGGAGCATCGACGTCGCTGGTCAATCGGAACCACCAGCACGGTGGGCAAGAATGCGCGCGCAGCGATAGCGCGCGCCGGCAGATCAGGTCTGTAAGCGGACGTGTTGCATTTGCAACGTGCCGGCGGGCAAGGGGCAAGAAATGGCTGAAGGGGCTCGATCCATTCCGAGCGTCTCGCCCTGCAACGGTTGGTCGCCCGCGCAATCCATGACCCAAGCGATCATGCGCTCCTGCTGGTCGCGCGGCTGGGGATTAGCGGGAATGGGCGACTCACTCGTCGCGTTTGTCGCACAGCAAGCCATGCCGCAGTTCGCGCCATCGACCGCCGGACAGCAACATGCGGCCGTCGCCGTTTCAGCCGATAGCGGGCACGAGCCAACCTGGCAGGTCACGGACGTGGCCAACACGGGTGCAGCACCGAGTGCCAGTACCAGGCAACTCGTGACAGCATTTCGAATCGGCACGGAAATCAACTGCATCGACCTGCTCATACCAGCGATCGAGATACACCCAAACTCTTTCCCAATACTACAATTCCCCGCAGCTTGCGGCAACCTGAGCAAACGAGCGGATCCTGGGTAATTCCTGCCGGTTGGTACGACGGGCGTCAAGACGGAGTGCCAGAACTTCCGATTTAACCGGATATCGCCCCAGGGGGCGGTGCCCATCTGCTAACCCGCCAGCCAGCACTCCCTTCTCCCTTCATCCGGGTAGATCCATGGCGTTTGTCCCGCAAGCGGACAACCGGCGCATCGAATTGCGCAGGTGGTTGGCTTCGAATTCACCGATTCGCATCCTGGCAGTCGCGGCGCTGGTGGCGAGCGATGCTTGCGGAGCGCGCGCGGAGGCGCCGGCATTGCGGGCCGCGCTTTCGCCGGTTGCCGTTGCGCGCGCCTTGACTCCGTCGCCAACCACCAAGCGGCTTCCGCCCGTGACGGACGCGCCCCATGGGCCATTCGTCGCGCGCATCAGTTGGAGCGACGACACCAGTGCAAGTTCTCGCCGCGATGCAGTGCCTGCGGCCGAAGGTGAGTTACCTGATCCCTGGATCGATGACCCGCTGGCCGATCGCGGCGAGCTCTTTTTGCCGGCGTTGGTCGAGGGTGTGCTGGCGCGCAATCGCTCTTTGCAGGCGACCGTTGCTGGATGGCGCGCGGCGTCCGAACGATATCCGCAGGCCGTGTCGCTTGAGGATCCGATGTTTCTGGGCTTGATCGCCCCCGCGTCTTTCAATTCTCCCGATGTGCTGGGCCCGGCTTACATGGTCGGCGGCTCGCAAAAACTACCTTGGTTTGGCAAACGGCAACTCCGCGGGCAAAAGGCCACCTTCGAGGCGCAGGCCGCTTCGTTCGACGTGCGCGACGCGCGTTTGCAACTCGCGCAGGCCGCGCGGTTGGCGTTCTACGAATACTATCTGGCCGAACGTCAGTTGGATCTCAACCGGTCGAACCTGGCGGCGATTCGAGCCTTCCGCGAAGCGGCCGTCAGTCGCTACGAGCAAGGCCAGGTGACACAACAGGACATTCTCGAAGCCGACGTCGAAATCGCGCAATTGGATCGGCGTCAGTACGAATTGACCGCGGACCGTGGCGTGGCCGTGGCCCGTATCAACACGCTGTTACATCGCGCGCCCGACGTTCCGTTGCCCCCTTCGCCCGTGCAACTGGCTCGCCTGGTCGAGTTGCCGCCGCCCGAGTTGTTGCGCCAATTGGCGGTTGCCAATCGGCCCGACCTGGCGGCTATCGCCCAGCGGTTGTACGCCGAGCAAACCGCGGTCGATTTGGCCAGGAAAGACTACTACCCCGACTTCGACGTGAACGGGCGCTACAATACCCTGTGGCAGAAGTACCCTTTGCAGGCGGCGGTCGGATTCAACGCTAACATTCCGATCTATCGGAATCGCCTGGATGCCGCGACGCGCGAAGCCAGGTTCCGTGCCAGCCAACGACGGGCGGAATACGAGCAGCGCATCGACGACATCCATCGCGACGTACAAAGTCTGTACAGCAAACTGCAGGCGAGCCAGGGACTCGTCGAGCTCTATGATCGGCAGACCGTGCCGGCAGCCCGGCAAAATGTCGATGCCGCGCGGGCCGGATATGTTGCAGGCAAACTCGATTTCCTGAGATTGATCGAAGCCGAACGCCGCCTCATAGCTATTCTGGACCAGCAACAGGATGTTTTAGCAGGCTATCACAGCCTGGTGGCCGAAACCGAGCGTGTGGTAGCAGGCCCGCTCCCCAGTCCTGCGACGCCAGAAGTGCTTCCGCTCGAAATGCGCTTCCAAAAGCACGAGGACGAAATTCGATTGCGCGACGGCCGATAGCGATCGCCGGTGGGATGATAAATCGCTGGCTATATTGCGACACTTCACCAGCGATTCGGCGGTTGCCATGGGTCGTGAACCAAGGCGATACCGGGCGGATTTGGAGATTCCATTCCATGCTCGCACGGTCGGCCAAATGCCTGTCGTCCTCTAGGCGGTTCGCTCGCAGTCTGCATTCTTTGATCGATGCGGACGTCCCCAGCGGGATTATCAACGCTCCCGCTCACCCCGGCTCTTTTCTCAGCCGGATCCAGTCGCTGTGGAAGGTGCCTTCCTTGTCGGTGCGCTGGTAGGTGTGGGCTCCGAAGTAGTCGCGCTGGGCTTGTAGCAGGTTGGCTGGCAGGCGGGCTTGGCGATAGCCGTCGAAATAGGCCAAGGCCGTGGCGAAAGCCGGCACGGGAATGCCGGATTGCACGGCCGTGCAGAGGACGTGCCGCCACGAGGCATCGGCCTTCTCGACGGCGTCTTTGAAGTACGGCGCCAACAGCAGGTTCTCCAGCTTGGCGTCGCGGTCGAACGCTTCCTTGATGCGGTCGAGAAAGCGGGCGCGGATGATGCAGCCGCCGCGCCACAGCATGGCGATCTCGCCGTAGTTGAGCGGCCAGTCGTGCTCCTTGGCCGCGGCTTCCATCTGCACGAAGCCCTGGGCGTAGCTGCAGATCTTCGACGCGTAGAGCGCTTGCCGCGTGGCTTCGATGAACTGTTGCCGGTCGCCGTCGAACTTGGGCGCCGGGCCGGTGAGCACTTTGCTGGCGCGGACGCGAGCCTCTTTCATGGCCGACAAGCAGCGGGCGTAAACGGCTTCGGTCACCAGCGTGCTAGGCACGCCCAGATCGAGCGCCAACTGGCTCATCCACTTGCCCGTGCCCTTGGCGCCGGCCGTGTCGAGGATCTTGTCGACCAGGTAGCCGTCTCCCTCGGGATCCTTCACGCTGAAGATGTCGCGGGTGATCTCGATGAGATAGCTGTCCAGCTCGCCGCGGTTCCAGGTGTCGAACACTTCGTAGAGTTGCTCGTTCGACAGGCCGAGGGTCTGCTTGAGCACGAAGTAGGCTTCGCAGATCAACTGTATGTCGCCGTACTCGATGCCATTGTGCACCATCTTGACGTAGTGGCCGGCGCCGCGCGGTCCGACCCATTCGGCACAGGGGATGTCGGCATTGGGGCCGACCTTGGCGGCGATGGCTTGAAAGATCGGTTTGACCAGCGGCCAGGCGGATGGCGAGCCGCCGGGCATCATGCTGGGACCGAGCAGCGCCGCCCTCTTCGCCGCCGGAGACGCCGGTGCCGATGTACAAAAGTCCCTTGGACTCGACGTATTGTGTGCGGCGCTCGGTATCGAGGTAAAAGGTGTTGCCGCCGTCGATGATCACGTCGCCCGGCGAGAGCAGGGGGAGCAAGTGCTCGATGATCGAGTCGACGGCCGGGCCGGCTTTGACCATGAGCATGACTTTACGCGGCGCGGCCAGGTTCTTGACGAGCTCTTCGATGGTGTGGCAGCCGACGAAGTTCTTGCCTTTGGCGCGGCCTGCAATGAAGGCGTCGACGACGCTGGTGGTGCGATTGTTGACGGCGACACGATAGCCCCGGCTCTCCATGTTGAGCGCCAGGTTTTCGCCCATCACGGCCAGTCCGATCAGTCCGATGTCACAAGGTTTGGTCATGGTTCGTGGTGCGATTGGTTGGTGCGATGCGTTTCGCAGTGCGTGCTGTTTGCGACCGTGTTTGTTGGGTTGACCCCGGGTCATTGACCGGGAACTGAGTGCATGTGCTGCGCCGGTTCTAGTTCTTCAGCCACGGCGGCTTTTCCGGCAGGTACGAATCGAACTCTTTGAGCAGCTTCTGCTGGTATGCGCCGGCGAACGTGCCGCCGAGGAACTTGTCGATGCCTTCATCGTAAAGGCGCTGCCAACTGGCATCCTCGGCGCCGGGATTGATCGGGTAGAACAGCGCGTCGTTGGCCACGGCCGCTTTGTAGTCGCCCGGGGCGTCGCCGATCATTAGCGTGTGCTGGGACGGATACTTATTGGCATTGGCCAGCGATTCTTTCTTGCTGGCGGTTTCCTGGCCGCAGATTTCGCGCACGTACCTGGCCAGGTCGTGCTCCTCCCATTCGCGCTTGAGCGCTGCGTTGGGCGTGGCCGAAACCACGAGCAAGTCGGCTTGTGGCGCCAGTTTTTCCAGGCACTCGCGCACGAACGGAAACGGCGGCACGTTGGACACCACGCGCTCGACCGCGGCATTGACGCTCTGGGACCACTCGAGCGCCTTTTGCAACTCGGGGTCGCCCGTCCTTTTGACTTCCGCCTCCAGCGCCGGGTTGCCCAGCTTCGTCTCGCGCTGCACCCATTCGACCAGCGACTGCGGAATGCGGATTTGCAGGTTGCGAGCTTTCACTTCGGCCCGCTCGCGCAGCCACTCGAGCGCTTCGACGAGCGCCGGAAAGCGATTGATGCCGCGGCTCTTGCTGTAAAGGTTGACGAACTCCGCCGCCTCGCGGGCATACTTGCTCACGCCGGCCAGTCCGTAGTGCTGCACGATATTGGGAATGAAACACTCCTTGTGCTTCACCTCCATCGTGTCAAACGCGCAACCGTCTGAGTCGATGCCGACCAGAAAATCGTGTTGGGGAGTGATTTCGTACATGGGGCAAGTGGTTGGTGGTTAGTGGCTGGTGGCCAGTGTGCTCAGCGGCCGTGGCTGCTGCTTTATCTAGTCACTAACCACCAGCCACTAGCCACTATTCTCTATCTGCTTGGGGGACGTATTGGGATAGTTTTTGTTCCGCATGGATCGGTTGGAAACGGGTGAGACGGAAGCGGCCGTCGACCATGGGCATGCTGAGCGTGCCTTCGCCCACCAGCGGCTTGGCGTAGCGGACAAAGTCATCGGTCACGTCGTAGCCGTTTTTGGCGATCCACTTGGCCGGAAAAGTGCGCTCGCTGTTGGCCACGTCGGCCAGTGGCACGCGGTCATAGCGGACGCTGTAGATGGGCCCGTCGTTGCGGAGGATGGTGGACATATTGCCGTTGGCGCCTTGCGCCGCCAGCAGCGCCGCCAGTCGTCCGCTGCGATAGGCCTCTTCCAGATCGACCGTCGAGGCCATGGCAATGGCGTGCCGCTGGTCGGTGCCTGGCACGTTGCAGCGCACGGCGCCTTTAGCCGCCAGGCCGGCTTTGTTCAAATAGTTGACGACCGATTGGGCAACCGTGATCTGGCTGGAGCTGAACATCACGTGGCCAAACGAGTCGCGCACTTCGCCGATCTCGCCGACGTTGAAGCCTTCGCTCACCACGACCATACAGCGGCCGCTTTTGCGCAGCTCATCGTTCACCTGGTCGGCCATCTGCTCCAGCGTGCAAGGGCTTTCGGCCAGGTAGATCTGCAGCGGCATCTCACGATCGGGATCGGCCAGCCGCGCGGCGGCCGGGATGTAGCCGATCTTGCGCCCATGGCCTGCATTACCAAGACCGGGTCAGCGGGACACGAGCCGGCGTTTTCCTCGTTGGCCGCCTGCACCATGTGCATCCAGTATTTGGCCACCGAGCCGTAGCCGGGCGTATGGTCGATGAGCTTGAACTCGCTGTCGCCGACGTCGTTGTCGATCGTCTTGGGCACGCCAATGCCCACCAGCTCCAGTCCCCGCTCGCGCGACGCGCCGCGACCTTATTGGCGGTGTCCATCGAGTCGTTGCCGCCGATATAGAGGAAGTAGCCGATGTCGTGGGCCCTGAACACCTCGAGCACGCGGTCGAAGTCCTCGGTCTGCTGCGGCCGCAACTTGTAGCGGCAGGTGCCGATCGAGCCGGCGGCCGGCGTGTAGCGCAGCAGCGAGACTTCCTCGTCAGGCTGCGCCGACAGGTCGAGCAGTTCCTCTTTGAGCACCCCCTCGATACCATGTCGGGCGCCATAAACGGCGCCGATTTCAGCCAACTCGCGGGCCTGCTCGACAATGCCCCGCAGCGAGTTGTTGATGACCGGGCTGGGACCGCCGCTTTGGGCGACGACCAAATTGCGGGCTTTTGCCATGATGCGCGGACAGCGAGTTTGAAGGACGGCGAGAGCGCTCCGGTCACAACCAACCGGCGCGAAGCCCAAATAGTACCAACGACCGCCCCCGCCGGCAAAGCCCCGGCTATATGCTTTTCGATCTTGCCGTTGAATCTTGGCATCTGCACTGGATCGTCAAGCACACCGATACGGTTGAGGAAATGGTCGGCCGCTTGAAGACGCGCATGCGCCAAAGACTGCATCGTGGGCGCGTCTGGACGGCCGGATACTGCCATCGAGTTATCAAGACGGAAGACGAATTGCTGTATACTCGGGATTACATTCGGCAACACGTGTTGTTATCGATCGAGAATTGATTCGAAATCCGCGCTCATCGTGAACCGGTTGGCGGAGCGGTTGGCCGGTCGACGGTGTGGCTCGCGGCAAGAAATCCCCCGGCGGAGCCGGGGGCTGAACGGAGCGCGGTGTAGCGGCAGTTTCCGAAACTGCGCGCTGCGTGCGCAAAAAAAAACCAAGTGCCCCACGCGCCGTGCATGCGCTTGGGGCACTCAGCGGACAAATGGGATTCCTCTTGGCTCCTACTTCTGCGCCACCGACGTGTCGTCGGTCATCAGGTGCGCGATCTGTTCCAACAGTCGCACGGCCTGCGGTGGAAAGGCCTCGGCTTCGGCGCTCCAGAAGTTGATCGTGCAGCGCTTGCCGTTGATCTCGACTGGCACGTGCGCGCTCGAGCGAATGTCCTTCTTAGCCATGCCCGCCATTACCGTTCCTTCGGCGCCGCTCATGTCCTGATTGACGACCGTGCCGTGGCCCAGGGCATACGAGGCGAGCGATTGCCCTTCGGCGCGAACCAGCGTCGAGCGGCTGCGCAGCGACGTGCGCAGTCCGAGTCGCTCTTGGATCATCTTCAGCCGCAGCCGGCCGCCTGAGACCTCGGTGACGCAGATGCGGTCCAGTTGCGGAATCAGCTCGAACAACTGCCAGCCAAACCGCTGGAATGCCTTGTCATTGTCGAGCGCCCCACGGGCTTGCCCCTTGAGATTGTCGTCGAGTTGGATCGAGTCGGCGTTGGCCAGGAATTCATGCAGTCGCAACGACTCCTCGGTGGCCGGCTTGGTGAGATCCTGGTCGGCCAGGGCCATTTCGAACCAGCCGAACATCATCTCGTCCCAGGTTTGCTCGCCCCAACCGACTTCAGCCGTCGGATCGGGGTTGGCCAGATTGTCCTCCGAATTGTCGAAGTGAGCCACGCAGTGCAGCGTTGAGCCGCGCGGCACGTATTTCGGTTCGGCCAACTCGTAGCTGGTCTGCCAGCCAAAGTCGTAGCCGGGAATCCACAGCAGCGTTTCCCGCTTGCCGTCCGGATAGACCAACTCGTACTTGAAGTCCTTGCCACGCAAGTGCATGTGCGGCGCCATCGAGAGCAACAACGCGTTGCGTCGGAAGGTAAAGTCAGATTCGACCTTGTAGTTGGGGTCTCCCGGCGGAATCTTGAAGGCAAAGTCGGCCGCGTTTTGCACGGCGACTTCCTTCTGCACCTTTTGGGGATCGGCAAACACGAAGCCCGCGTAGCTGCGGTCCTTCTGCGGCGTGCCGTTGGCGGTGTAGTGCAACTCGAACAACAGCTTCGAGCCCTTTTGCACGTAGCGGGCATAGCCCGGCTCGAGCGGCTTGGTGCGCAAGCCCGGGGCGAACGCTCCCAACCAGTTCGAACGCAGCCGGCCAGCCTGGCCGCTGGGGGTCACGTCGGGTGGGATCAGATAGACGATGATGTGGTGCACCACGCTCGGATTGCCCGGCACGCACTCGATGGCCCGCACCCACTTGTCTTCGGTCCAACCAGGGTCGACGACGAACCGTTGGTATTCGATCGTGCCGGAAGCGGGCACGTCAAACGCCTTGTCGGCCATGTAGACGACTTCGTCCGGTTCGGGAATCTGCCAACCCTCGGGGAACACCGGCGCTGGCGGCAAGTCTTTCGGGTCGCCTTCCGGAGCGCCGTTGTCACACCAAGTGTTGATCATGGCGATTTCTTCATCGCTCAACCGGGCATCGTTGCCGAAATGACCGATCGACGGATCGGCGTGCCAAGGGGGCATGCGGCGCTGGGTAATCACCTCGCGGCACATTTCCGCCCAACCGGCGGCCTCGTCGTAGCTGGTGAGCGAGAAAGGGCCGATCTGTCCTTCGCGATGGCAGGTGACGCAGTTGTCGTTGTAAATCTTGGCGATTTGCTTCGAATACGTGACGTCGCTGTCGCCCGCAGCCTGCTTGATCCGGCCGATGTGGCAGCCCTGGTTCATGCACACGGCTGCGGTCACCGGCTTGCCAGCCAGCAGTTCGTCCACGGCGATGGCCAGGTCGCGGCGGCGCGGTTCGTCGCGCTGATAGGCGATGCCGTTGCCCTGGAAGCCAAACTGATCGTCCACTCGGCCGAAGTAGCGGACCACGTGGTCGGCATCCAACACGAAGATTTCCGGCGTCCGCACGGCCGCAAACTCATCGGCGATGGCATTGCCAACGTCCTTGATCATCGGGAACTCGATCCCATACTCGCGGCAGTAGTGGGCGATTTCGGTGATCGAATCTTGTTGGTTCGCATTGACGCCGATCACGGTCACGCCGCGGTCTCGGTACTCCCGAGCGAGATCGGCCAAGCGGGGAGCGTAGAGCTTGGCCAAGGGGCACTCCGTCCCCAAGAACGCGACGACGATCAACTTGCTATCCGCAAAGTCGCCGAGCGAGACGGCCTTGCCCTGGAAGTCATGTGCCGCGAACGATCCGATCTTCCTGCCGATCGGCGAAGCGTCGCTGGCGGCGAAAACCGTGCTGCTTGCGAGGAGTGCAACCAGAGCCAGCGCGAAAACGAGATTCTTACCCATTTGTCGATCCTCCGTCACCATCCTGGGGTCGTTTGATCTTTGGTCCGAACGCGGCGTTCAAGGGGGAGGGCTGCACGTCGCACACGTCCGAGGTAAATTTGGCAAGCGTACGGGGCAAACGGCGTGCCGTCGCCAAAAAACGCGCGTTATGGCGTCTTTGCGCCGCCACCAGCGCGCGGCTTTCAGCGCGCACCGGGCCGGGCTGCACACCTGCCGCACACGCATGCACCTTCTGGAGGTCTGCTTGCGGGTCGGCGGGTCGAGGGCGATAATCGCCACCTTTCACTTGCAGATTCCCGGGCAATTCGAGGTTCCTCATGCCGCTGGTCGTTGTTGGTTCCGTCGCGTTTGACAGTGTTGAAACTCCCACCGAGACACGCGACCGCGTGCTGGGCGGCTCGGCCGTGTTTTTCTCCTACGCCGCGAGCTACTTTTCGACCGTTCGCCTGGTAGGCGTGGTGGGCGAAGACTGGCCCCAGGAGCACACCCGCTTGCTCCAGGGCCAGGGCATCGACACCTCGGGCCTGACCGTGATCCCCGGCGCCAAGACGTTCTTTTGGCGCGGCAAGTATCTGCCGAACATGAATGACCGCGAGACGCTCGAGATCGAGCTGAACGTCTTCGCCGAGTTCAAGCCCGTGCTGCCGGCCGAGTATCGCCAGTGCGAATATGTGTTTCTGGCCAACGGCTCGCCGGTCACGCAGATGAAGGTGCTGGAGCAGGTGGCCGCGCCCAAGCTCGTGGTGGCCGATACGATGGACCTGTGGATTCAGACGGAGCACGGCCCGCTGCTCGAATTGCTCAAGCGGCTCGACGGACTGGTGCTCAACGACAGCGAGGCCAAGCTGCTGACCGATGACGAAAACCTGGTGCGGGCCGGGCACAAGGTGCTGGACATGGGACTGAAGTTCGTCGTGATCAAAAAAGGCGAGCACGGGGCCATGTTCTTCAGCCGCGAAGAAACCTACGTGCTGCCGGCGTATCCGACGCCGAACGTGATCGACCCAACCGGCGCGGGCGACAGTTTTGCCGGTGGCATGATGGGCTACCTGGCCGAGAAAAAAGACACCAGCCCCCAGACGCTCAAAGAAGCGCTGGCCCACGGCATCGTGGTGGCCAGCTTCAACGTCGAAGACTTCAGTCTCGACCGCATGCGCCGGATCAAGCGCTCGGACCTGGACGCGCGGATGGAGGATTATCGACGGATGTTGTCGTTCTAGATTGTTATCGCAAAGACGAACTGCTAGTTTGTCAGTATTCGAGTCATGACATGACGGTAGCCAAAGTATTTGAGCGATGCGTTGGAGCGATTCGGCAGGGTGTGTTGATTCAGCGCGTGAGCAGCACCGACAAGGAGTTCCATTTTCAGAATTGGTTCAAGAAACGGCTCGAAGAAGTTGCCCACTCCTTTGAGATTGGCGGTCGCAATAGCTATCCTGATTTCCGCATGGTCGCGACTACGGACGGATATGAGCTCAAGGGCTTGGCATATCCTGGACGAGACGCAAGCTTTGACAGCAATAGCCAAGTCCCGACCGGTCGCCATAATGGCCGAACCATTTACTACGTGTTCGGGCGATATCCCAAGCATCCAGACGGCAACTCATACCCTGTCGTGGATTTGGTCATATGCAGGGCCGGCGCACACTAAGTTGGCACTCCGAAAAGAACTTCTGACAGGAATGTCGTGCTCCAGCCGGCGAGGCGTCGTTTCATCACCAGGCTTTTCTTGGTATCGGGATGTTGCTTGAGCAGCGAGAGCGTGAAACGCCGCAGCCACGCCAGGCTCTCGGCCAAGCGGCGATTGCGGACGCGGCTTTCGTCTTCGCGGAAGGTCATGTCCAAGCTCCAATGGCAACTGTTCTCGATGCTCCAATGACCTCGCGACGCGCGGGCGAACTGCTTCGCGTTGCGCTTCATGCTGCTGATGTAGCACTGCACTTCGCCCGTCTCTTGGCCCGCGATTTCACGGGTCCTGATGGCAATTCCCAGGGTGCGAAGTCCAGCCCACTCCTGGCGGCCAGCGAGCGCGAGCGGCACGTTGACTTGCAGGTACGTGCGACGTTCGATGCGGCCGTGCCGTTTCTCTTCGGTCTCGAAGCGGCTCACTTTGACTCGCGCGAAGTCGTCTTCCAGATGCTCGTCGAAGAATGCCTCGACGGCTTGTTCGAGATTCCCTTGATTACCTTTGACGGGCACGACGTAGTCGCCGCCTCGCTCGATAATCTTCTCGGCGATCGCCTTCTGACAGCCCATCGCGTCGATGGTCACGATCGCGCCCTTCACGTCGACCAGGTCCAACACCGCGGGAATCGCCGTGATTTCGTTCGATTTTTCCTCGGTGGCGACTTGGCCCAACGTCAGGCCTTGTTCGCTGGCCCACACGCTGACCAGGTGCAACGGACCCAGCCCGCGTTTGCGATCGTGCGACCGACGCAACGTCTTACCGTCGATGTTCAGCAGCCGCGCCCCTTCGGAATCGGGAATCAGCAGCGACTCGATCCAGGCGGTAAACGAGCGCTGAAACGCTTGCGGATCGACGCGTTCCAAGAACCGCCGGAGCGTGTCGTGCGATGGTATGCCATGCGGCAGTTTCAGATGTCGTCGCAGCCAGTTGCGATTCGCCTTCGCCCAGACTTCAATCGCCACCGGGCCATCGGCGCCGGCCAACACGCCGCACAGCGAAATCACCACCACGTCGACCAGCAGATGCCGACGATTGATCGTAGAACGCGGATCACGAAGCTCCGCAAAATGATGCTTGATGCTCCTGATATCCGGTCTTACTTGCACAGCCATGAGTGACCTCCGTGAACGAACTGCAAACCGCGGCCTTGCCGCCCATACTCACGGACTCTGGTCTAGCAAATCAACGTTTGCCGCGCCAGCCTAAATCCCCCAAAGTGCGCGCCGGCCCTGGGTCATATGCCACGGTGATTTCCTGAACGCCGACCACGAGTACTTGCACAAGAACAAGAGCGTCAAGGGGTTCGGTACATACGGGGACATCCTGATCCGAGACCGGAAGATGTACGTGGTTCCAACCCCATTCCGTCTCGTCAATGGCGTGGCGCATCATCAAACGCTAATTCTTCCAAGTGACTGTAGACCCGGCAGGCGTCTGCATCGCATCGGTGAACTCAGTCGCTACGAAGCGAACGAACTGGTTGTTGGTTACTCTTTTGATTTGGGTGTAACTCGCATTCCTCGCGTGGTAGCAGGTGGATTCACAAGGAGTTGCGGCAAGTGCTAGCGTGAAGGTGAAGAAGAGGGCCTCCGCGGGTAGAACGGATTGTGATTGCAGTCCTTCCCACCCATCCAGGAGGCCCGGCCATGATCGTCGCACGGGAGCAAGCGTTTCTCAAGGCGCAACGGCAATTCCAGGCGTTGGAAATGTACGTCGAACGCGCGGCCGACGGCGGCCAGCGGATCGATCAAGTGGAACGTGAACTGTTCGGCCGGCTGCTGGCGCTGGGACACACGCTGCTGTCGGCCTTCGTGGCCGCCGCGGGGGATGGCGACGCGGGCGCGACACTGGAAACCACCCAAGGCCGCACGGTCCGCCGTTTGCAAGGCCGGCACGTGCGCCGCTACCTGTCGATCTTCGGCGAACTGTTGATCGGCCGCTACGTCTACGCGGCGCGGGAAGGGCAGAAAGTCGAGCGGGCGCCCTTGGACGAGCGGCTGGGGCTGCCGGCCGGCGAGTTCTCCTACGTCCTGGAAGACTGGCTCGAGCGGCTGTGCGTCAAGGAGTCGTTTCACGAAGCGGTGTCCGATCTGCACGCGTGGTTGGGTGTCGCGCCGAGTGAACGGGCGGCCGAGCAGATGAACCAGCAGATGGCCCAGCACGTCGAAGCCTTCCAGTTCGAGCGCACCGCGCCGCCGGCCGACGAAGAGGCCGAGATCCTGGTAGCCACGGCCGACGGCAAAGGGGTGCCGATGCGCCGCCCGCTGGAAGAGCGGGTCCGCCGCGGACCGCGTCGCGGCAAAGGCGAAAAAGCGAACAAGAAACAGATGGCCTACGTGGGCGCGGTGTATACGATCGACCCCTTTCGCCGCACGGCCGACGACGTGCTCGACGAACTGGACCGGAAAGAACGCGCTGCCGAGCGGCCCGCGCCGCAACACAAGCAGGTTTGGGCCGAGATGACCCGCGTGCGGGAAGGAGAATCGTGTACGGGACGCGAACGTCTGTTTGTCGAGATGGCGGTGGCCTGTCACGAGCGCGACCCACAGCGCGCCAAGACACTGGTCTGCCTGATGGACGGCGAGAAGGCGCTGTGGGAGGTGCAGCGCGAGTGGCTGCCGCGGGCGGTCTGCATCCTGGACTTGTTCCACGTGCTGGAGCGGTTGTGGCAGGTGGCCCACGTGTTCCACCGCGAAGGCAGCCGTGAGGCGGCTCAGTTTGTCACGCGGCACTTGCGGCTGTTGCTGGAAGGCAAGGTGGGTTATGTCATCGGTCGCTTCAAACGACTCCGCGACGAACACGCGCTACATGGCTCGCGGCGGCGCGTCGTCTCGGCGGCCATCGGCTACTACGCAAACAACCGCCGGCACATGCGCTACGACGAGTACCTGGCGGCCGGCTACCCCATCGGCAGCGGCGTGGCCGAAGGCGCTTGCCGCCACGTGGTCAAGGATCGCCTGGAACAAACCGGCATGCGCTGGACGGTCGCCGGCGCAAGCGATGCTCCACCTGTGCGCCACCTACCTCAACGGACAATGGAACGACTTCCTGAACTACCGCATTGAAACTGAACAAACCAAGCTATACCGGCGCTCCGCGGCATAGAGATCTGCGAGTTACACCCTTTTGATTTTTTGATTTGCGGACGAACGAAATCGTCCCCGAGAGAATCCCTAATCCCGCCGCGGGACGAGAGCATACCTTCGTTGCATGGAGATTTGCCGGTTCATCCGCAAGCGCAGTTTCCATGCGTGCGACGGAAGTCGCCACGGATGCGATGGACAACCAGATTGGGAACTCGGATGAATGAACAGCGCCAGATCGAGTCTGATTGTTTTCCTTTTGAGTTTCTCTCGCTACTTGCTGAACGGGCGAGTTGGCGGAAAGAGATCCATCGCCCGATCTATCACGTGCACAAGTGGTGGGCAAAGCGTCTCGGATCGGTCTTTCGTGGGATTTTACTTGGCTGCATGCTGCCCCGGTCATCCAATTTGGCCGCGGAGTTCTACCGCTCCCATTCGTTCACTGGCAAGACCGTGTTTGACCCTTTCATGGGCTCGGGCACAACGGTCGGCGAGGCACATAAACTTGGCTGTACGGCGCTCGGGCGAGACATCAACCGAGTCGCGGTTGAGGCCGTAGCGACCGCGCTGGGACCGCTCGATCGTTCCCTGTTGCTCGGCGCATTCGACGACCTCGCCGAGACCGTGGGGAAGAAAATACGCGCGCTCTATCGCTCGCGAGATTCATGTGGCGCGCCATGCGACGTGCTGTACTACTTTTGGGTAATGCAGGTCGAATGCCCTGAGTGTCGGCGCATCGTTGATTTGTTTCCCTCCTACGTTTTTGCTCGCAATGCGAATCCGATTAGAAAGCCGGAGGTCCAGGTCGTCTGCCCCGGGTGTGGCGAGGTTTGCCAAGGGCATCGCGCGAGCAAGCAGGCTTCGTGCGATCGCTGTTCCTTGGTTTTTGACCCAACCGATGGACCGGCAAAAGGCGCGTATGCCCGGTGTGACGGATGTCTGGCACGGTTTCGGATCGTTGATGCCAGTTCGCTTGGCATTGGTCGCCCTCACTTTCGGATGTACGCGAAACTCGTCCTCTCATCCTCCGGACAGAAAGAGTATCTTCCGGCGACCGAAGAAGACCAATCGCTGTATCAAACGTGCAAAGACGATCTCGAAAGACAAGTCGCCGATGGTACCGCTCGGCTGCCGATGCTCGAACTTGCTTCCGGCCACAACACTCGGCAAGCCATGCGATACGGTTACCGTGCGTGGCGCGATTTCTTTAATGACCGGCAACTGCTGTCCCTGACATGGCTGCGGCTCGCCATTCGCGATATCGCGCACGAGCCGACCCGTAAGGCCATGCAAACGCTGTTTTCGGGCACGCTCGAGTTCAACAACCTTTTCGCCAGCTACAAGGGTGAGGGTACCGGAGCCGTTCGCCATATGTTCTCGCACCACATCCTGAAACCGGAACGCACTCCTATCGAAGCGAATGTCTGGGGAACTCCGAAGAGTTCGGGTTCGTTTTCGAATCTTTTTCGAAGCAGAATCCTCCGTGCCGTCGAATACCGCCAGCAGCCGACGGAGATCAACGGTAAGTCCGGAGCCGGTCGCATTTGCTCCGAGCCCTTCAGCGGACACATCGAAAACGCATGGCCCGTCGATGGATGCTTCGTTCCGCGTGAAATCTATCTGTCGTGCGGAGACTCTGGCGAGACGGGTTTGCCGGGACAATCTGTCGATCTTGTCGTGACGGATCCGCCCTTTTTCGACAACGTGCACTACTCGGAGTTGGCCGATTTTTTCCACGCTTGGCAACAATTGGACGGTGCCACCCAACACGATTGCAGCTCAACCACGCGCCATCCATGCGAAGTTCAGGATGTGAACGCCGAACGATTCGCCATGAAACTGAAATCGGTTTTCCGCGAAATGCATCGCTTGTTGAAGGACCAGGGCCTTTTGGTTTTCACGTACCACCACTCTAGGAAAGAGGGGTGGAAATCCCTTGCCGAGGCTATCCTGGGTGCGGGCTTCATCGTCGCGAACTCGCATCCCGTAAAGTCGGAAATGTCGGTGGCGACGCCGAAGACTCAAGCCAAAGACCCGATCCAGCTTGATATCATTCTCGTATGCCGGAAGGTCGAGCACGACCGCAAGGCTGTGCCCACCCTCGACGCGGCTCTGGCATCCGCGAAAAACAAGTTGGCGCGCTTGCTAAAGAGCGGTTTTGTTCTGTCGAGGAACGATCTTCGAATCACCCTCTACGGACAGCTACTTACCGCACTGCGATCGCACTCCGAATTGGACTCGGTCGTGGCGCAGGATCGAAACGGAAATTGCGCATCTGCAACTTGAAAGTCGCGCCCGTCCAGTTGTCGACCAGCGAATGCTCTTTTAACCGATTGGCGCACGTTGGTTATTCCCGTGCACTGTCGGTTACAGCGTTTGTCGACGACAAATTGATGAAACCATGTCTGAAATCGTTCGCACGTTCGTTGCCGTCGAGTTGCCTTACGAGGTGAAGGAACGCGCGGGGCGATTGATCGATCAATTGCGCGACACCGACGCCAAGGTGAAGTGGGTCGAGCCGGAGGCCATGCACTGGACGCTCAAGTTTCTGGGCGACGTGGACATTCGCGAGACGCCGAACATCTGTGCGGCGGTGGTGCGGGCGGTTGAGCCCTTGGCGCCGTTCGACGTCGACGCGCACGGCGCCGGCGCGTTTCCCGATGTTCACCGGCCGCGGACCGTGTGGATCGGCGTGGGGCAGGGGGCCGACGAAATGGTCGAGTTGCACGACCGCATCGAGGCCGAATTGGCCGAGCTGGGCTATCGGCCCGAGGGGCGCCGCTTCCGCCCGCATCTGACCATTGGCCGCGTGCGGGCCAGCCGGCAGGGCATCGACGAACTGGGGCGGCTCATCGAGGAGCATGCCGAATTCGAAGGGGGACTGTCGACCGTCTTTGAAGTCGTGGTCTTTTCCAGCACGCTGAGCCGCGTGGGGCCGACGCACGAACCGCTGGCGCACGCCGAGCTGAAGGGCCGCTTGGGACCAGCGGACGAGGGCTAATTGCCGGAATGAAGCTGCCCTTTTGTGGCCGTGCGTACTGCTAGCGAGCCTGGAATCGGCTCTGATAAGATGATCGGGCCAAGGAGCGGCTGGCTTTTGCCCCGTTTTTTCGCCGCCGTGGCTCTTGCAAGAACCGCCGGACGCCGATAATATACAGACGTTCACTAATGCGGGTTCTGACAAGATAAAGGATGGTTTGCCCATGGTCACCGCCACGAAATCGAACAACCGCACGGTCAAAGAGAAAGACATGCCTCCCCAGAAAGCGGCCAAAAAGGCCAAGGATGCGGGTTCGATGCTCAATGCGAGCCCGGAGTTGAAGAACACGCTGGCCCAGATCGAGAAGCAGTTTGGCGAAGGCGCCATCATGCCGCTGGGCATCGGCACGGCCATTCAAGTCGAAGGAATTCCGACCGGCAGCCTGTCGCTCGATCTGGCGTTGGGCGGGCAGGGGATTCCCCGTGGACGCATCGTCGAGATCTATGGCCCCGAGTCGAGCGGCAAAACGACACTGGCGCTGCACGTGGTGGCCAATGCCCAAAAGACCGGCGGCATTGCCGCGTTCATTGATGCCGAGCACGCCTTGGACCCCAGTTGGGCCAAGAAGCTGGGGGTCGATTTGGACACCCTGCTGGTCAGCCAGCCGGGCAGCGGTGAAGAGGCGATGCACATCACCGAAATGCTGATCAAGTCGAACGCCGTGGATGTGATCGTGGTCGACTCGGTGGCGGCCCTGGTGCCCAGGAAGGAACTCGAAGGCGAAATCGGCGACTCGCACGTGGGGTTGCAAGCCCGGCTGATGAGCCAGGCCATGCGCAAGCTGACCGGAGCGATCTCCAAGAGCAAGACTTCGGTGATTTTCATCAACCAAATTCGCGAGAAAATCGGCGTGATGTTCGGCAGCCCCGAGACCACGCCGGGCGGCCGGGCTTTGAAATTCTATAGCTCCTGCCGGATCGATGTCCGCCGCATTGGCCAGCTCAAAGAGGGCGAGGACGTGGTCGGCCAGCGGGTACGGGCCAAAGTGGTCAAGAACAAAGTCGCGCCTCCCTTCCGCGTGGCGGAATTTGATATGATGCATGCCGACGGTATCAGTCTTACCGGCGACGTGCTGGACTTGGCCCTGGCCCAGAAACTCATCGTCCGCTCCGGAGCCTGGTTCCGCTATGGTGAGGTACAATTGGGGCAAGGCCGGGAGAAGACCCGGAGCTATCTCTTGGAGAACCCCGAACTGCTCGACGAGTTGCTGCAGAAGATTTCCCTCGCGGTCAAATCCGTCGGGGCAGACGCTGCGGAAGCGGCCACGGAGGTCGCCGAGGAGGAAGAGGAATAAGTCGCGCGATATGTCCGCGTCGAAGCGGGCCCGTCGCGATCAACTTCCCGGCCTGGGCCACCGCTGGCAAATTTGCCGGTGGTTGCCAGGGAGCAGTGAAATTGAAATCGACGACCCGAGGGCGCAGCGTATGAGCCGTGCGAAATTGCCGATAGCCCGAGTTGCCGTGGTTTGCCTGATGGCGATGCTGGTAGGGCGAGCGGGTGCAATCGCTCAAGACCGCGGTCCCGCGGCGCCGGCCACTGGGTTGCAAGCCGCGGCCGCGCTGGAAGAAGTTCTCGTCAACGCCATCGCCACGGCGGAGCGATCCGTGGTGGCAATCGCGCGCGTGCGGCGGGATGACAACCTGCCCATCGACACGATCGGCGATCCGTTCAACCGTTTACGTCCGGCGCCCATGCCGCGGCCCGGCGATCCGGAGTTCATTCCCAGCGAGTATGCCACCGGCGTGGTCGTCGGGGCGGGGCTGATTCTCACGGCGAATCATGTCCTGCAGGATGATTGCGAATATTGGATCACCACGGCCGGGCGGAAGACCTACAAGGGCCGCGTGCGGGGCGCTGATCCCCGCAGTGACCTGGCGGTGCTGCAAGTCGACGCACCAAATCTGGTTCCGATCAAATTTGGCGACGCGTCGACATTGAAGAAAGGGCAGATCGTCGTGGCGTTGGGCAATCCTTATGCGATTGCCCGCGATGGTGAACCCAGCGCCAGTTGGGGCATCGTGGCAAACCTGTCGCGCAAATACGGTCCCTGGATGCCGGAGCGCGACGAGCGACCTGGTCCGGCGCGACCGACCTTGCCCCACTATGGCGCGCTGATCCAGACAGACGCTAAATTGAACCTGGGCACCAGCGGTGGCGCGCTGCTCAACCTGCGGGGTGAAATGATCGGGCTGACCGTGTCGCTTGCCGCAGCGCTGGGCTATGAGCACGCAGCGGGCTTTGCGATACGGGTGGACGAGACGTTTCTGCGGGCGTTAGATGCTCTGAAGCAGGGAAGCGAAGTGGAATACGGCTTCCTGGGCGTGGAGCTGCCGCTATCGAGCGATCCGCGCGTCCGTGCGATGGACGGCGCCGTCGTGCAAAATACCGTCGAGGGCACTCCGGCGGAACGATCTCTGCTGCGGCCGGGCGATCTGATCACGCAGGTGAATGACGTGCCAGTGCGCGAAGCGGACGATTTGCTGCTGCAGATCGGCAAGTTGCCGCCCGAGGCAAGCGCGCGGCTGACGGTCCAGCGCGACGGCCGGATTGAGACCGTGATCATTCCCGAGTTGGCCAAGTATTTCGTATCGCGCAAGAAAGTGATCACCAACGAACCGCCGGCCTGGCGCGGCATCCGCGTCGACTACGTCACGGCCAGCCCCAAGTTGAAAGAGCTCTCCGATCAGCGCCTGATCGATCCGCAGGGTTCGGTAATGATCACCGACGTGGAGTATGAAAGCCCGGCATGGAACGAAGGGCTGCGCCCCGACATGATGGTCAGCCACGTGGGCAGCGAGCGCGTGACGACGCCCAAGGAATTCCGCCAGGCCGTTGCCAATCAGACCGGCCCAGTGCAATTGCGGCTCAGCCCGCCGCCCGATGGACGCGCCGAGCGCACCGTCCCGCCGGACGCAAGTTGATCGGCGGCGCATGTCTTGATGGGCGGCGCAATTCTGGGCAACTTTTTAGCCAATTGGCTGCTGGCTGTTGCGATTCGTCGACAGCGAATCGACTTGCGCTGAGTACAGCGCAGTCACGGTCGCGCCGCGCGTGAGCCCCATTTTTGTGGACGGCGCTTCCCCGCAAGTGCTAGGATAAGCCATCGGGCATGTACTTGGCGTGCGGCGGGCGGCAATGCCCGCGGGAGAGTTCCGCGAGGGCCACACTCGAACGGGGAGGGGTTGCGATGAGGCACGTATTAGCGGCCGTGTGTTGCGGAATCCTGCTCTTGCGCAAGCGGCCCAGGCCGTCGATCTGACAAAGATCGACCGCTCGATTTCGAAACTGCCTGAGTTGTGCTCACAGGCGCCCGAGTATTGCCTGTTGGTGATCGGTCCCGAGGCGAGCAAGAAGGTTTGGCTGGTACACGACGGCGACGTACTGTACGTCGACCGCAACGGCAATGGCGACCTGACCGAGCCGGACGAGCGCGTGGTGGCCTCCGACGAATACACCAACGCGAAAGAGAATGTGTTTAACTTCCAAGCGGGTGACATTCCCGACGGGCCGGTGGGGCACAAGGATCTGCAGGTCAGTTGGATGAAAGTGGATCACCTGCTGGAGAACGAGAGCTTCAAACCCATTTTGGAAAAGCTGGTGGAGCCACGCGGGTGCCGCCTTTCGCTCGACGTGGCCATGCCTGGTCAACAAGGCACGGGCATCGACGGCCGTGTGCAGCAGCTCGTCTCGCTGATGGACGAGCAGGGCTGGCTTCACTTTGGCAGCAGCGTCGAAAGCGCGCCGATCATTCACTTCGGAGGTCCGTGGGAGTTGGCGTTGACCGAGAACGAACGGTGGCGCGTCGGGCGCAACAAGGAGCTGGACCTCGTTTTTGGCACGCCAGGACTCGGGCCGGGCACGATGACGTGCGTGGCCTATCAGAACGTCGTTCCGCCGACGGTAAACCCCAAGCTGCGGGTGCAGTTTCCCAGTGCTCAGGCCGGAGCCGATCCGGTTTCTGCCGAATACGAACTGCCGCGCCGCTGTTGTACGGTCAATCTGTATGGCGACGTGCGCGTGCCGGACGATGTCGGCGTCGGCACAGCCCAGATCGAAGTTTCGATGGATAGTTGGCCCGGTGAGTACGTCGCTCCGGCCGTTCGCGAAGTGACAATCTTGCCCGCCAAGCCGGGACCAAAGTACGAACCAGTGTCGCCGCGGCTTACCAGCAAGTTGGAGCATTCGCAGCCCACCGGCACGATTGCCAATATTCAATTCCTTTCGGACGGCAAGCGATTGATTGCCAGCAACTATCCGGGTGGCGTGATCCACATCTGGGAGCTGGCCAGTGGCGAACGTCAATTGACGATCGAAGCTGCGCGGGACTTCGCACGACGATGACCCACTTCCATATTCTGCCTGACGGGCAAACAGCCCTGGTGCCCCGGCAAACCAAGGGCACGTTCACGAAAGTCGAGCGCGACGGCAAGGCGCTGACTCACGTGGAGTACGACGACCTGATCTACGTCTACGATTTGAACACCGGCGAGCGACAGCAAACGATGCAAGATTCTCCGCCGCGGGGAATCGTCATGCTGTCACCGTTCCCTGACGGGTCGCATTTCTTCACGCGCGACGAAGTGCCGGGCGATTTCGAAGGATCGCGACCCCGCGCGTTGAGCCTGTGGGACGTGGCAAGCGGCGAGCATCGGCAACTCGAGGAGGGCAGCGCTTGGGCGCAGTGTTACTCGCACGAGGGTGACCGCGTGGCAGTGACGATGCCGCGCCCCGGCGATGACCACATGTATTTCAATGGATCCGTCAAGATTCTCTCGGTGCCCAAGCTTGAGGAGGTTTGCACGATTCCGATCGCAGAGCAGCGAGCCTACGCGGGCGTGACGTGCTTTGCGTTGGACGGCGCTGTCGCCGTGGGATATCTGATTTGGTACGTCGAGCCCGATAGCTTTCAGAAGCACGACTGGGCCCTGAAGATGTGGGATGCCGCTACTGGCGAAGAACTATTTTCGCTGTCGCGGGCCGGGGACGACGAATCTTTTTCAGGCATTGAATGTTCTCCGGATGGCCGCACGGTGATCGCCACGGTGGTGGACCGCAAGAACAATCGCGGTCGCGTGATTCTGATTGACGTGGCGCAGCGTACCTCGCGAGTTCTGCTGGAATCGACGGGCTTGCCGGGAAGGGCAATATTCCATCCCTCCGGAGATTGGTTTGCGCTAAAAATTCAGCCCCTGCCGAAGTCACTCAACCCGCGCGATCCGTCAGTGGACGATCTTCCGCAGCCGAGCATACATTGGATTGACGCGACAAGCGGCGAAGTGCTGGAAATTTTGCTGGCGCCCCAGGTCTTTCTGACGTCGCTGGCCTTCAGCCCTGACGGCAAGACGCTGGCCACCAGCGGCGACGGCGAGGTGCTGTTGTGGGATTTTCGGGCTCCGCCGGGCAAGTTGCAGAACGTGGCCGTGAAGTAGTTTGTTGCGATGGGATGCCGCCATGAAGCGAGTCGCTTGCGCCACGCATGTTGCCGTGACATGCCTGCTGATGCTGGGTATGTGGTTGGCCGTGCGGCCGGCAGGTGCCCGGCAATTTCCAGATGAAAGTACGTCGGCGGGTGATGGTGTTGCGCGGTGGGCGGCGCCGGAGGGATCGCCGGCGGACTTGCTGGCGTTCATTCGGCGGACGAAGGCACGGTTCGTCGAGGGACACACTCGTGAGGAGCGCGTCGACTTCGTGCGCGGGCAGCAGCGCGCCATCTGGGCGGCTGCCGAACGGGTTCTGGCAGCAAACAGTGGCCATGACGAGCAAGCCGTGGCATGGGGTGAGAAGTTCGCCGCGCTGTGGAAGCTAATGCAGCTCGGCGAGCCGAGGGCCGGCGACGAGGCGATGTGTGCCGCGCGGAATCTACCCAAGGACATGCCGCAGGCACTCGTGGATCGGGCGGCGTTCTTTCGCCTATGGGGACGGGCCGAGGAATTGCGAAACCGCGACAAGGCGGCGGATGCGTCTCGCCAATTGGCGGCACTTGCGTCCGACTTGCAACAGCAGATCGCCGGGGGCAACCACGACGAGCTGCTGATTCAATTGGCGACGATGCTGCCAGAGCGATTGCAGCGAGTCGACGCGCAGCTTGCGCGCACCACCGCGGAACAACTCGCCGCGGCGCTGGCCGGATGCACCGAGGCGCATGCTCAGCGCGCGGCAGACCATCTGCGCGAATATGCACAAAGACAGTCGCTGATCGGCCAACGGCTTGAGGTGGAAGGCCATCTGATCGGCGGCGGTGAGTTGGATCCGAAGGGGTTAGCGGGCCGCGTGGTGCTTGTCGAATTCTGGGCCACCTGGTGCCAGCCTTGCGTCGCCGAGATTCCCAACATTCGCGACGCCTATGTGAAGTACCATCCGGCAGGGTTCGAGGTCGTCGCGATCAGCGTCGACGATGATCGGGCACTGGTCGAGAGATTCTTGCGTAACAACGACATCCCTTGGCCGGTCGTTTGCGGGCAATCGGCCGACGACTCCGGCATGCGGCACCCCATGGTCCGCAAGTGCGCCGTCGATTCGGTGCCGCGCAGTTTTCTAGTCGACCGAACGGGCAAGGTCGCGGCGCTCGATGTGCGCGGCGAGCCGCTGGCGGCTGCCGTGGAACGATTGCTTGCTCTGCCGCCGACCGTAGGCGCTCCGGACGATTGATCCGGTTTGCCAGGTGAGTCCAGGACGATTGCAAAGTCGTTAATCCAAGGCTCCTACGAGTTTCAGGGCGTGGAGGGGATTGGCGCAGAGATCATCGGCTCGGGCTCGAAGCGGTTGTTTGGATTTTTGGGTCGTTAGTCGCAACACGCTCAGGGCTACGTTGGTGAGGCTTGCCAGGCGTTCGGCCAATCCTGGCCGACGACTCCAGTGCCGGTCTTCGTCCCACCAACGATCTTTGACGAAGTGCAAGCTGTTTTCCACTTGCCAATGAGCGCGTACGTACTTCAACAATTGCTTGGGCGTAGTCGTGGCCGGGTCGAGGCTGGTGACGAAGTACCGCGTTTCGCGCGTGGTTTTGCCGTTTCGGTCTTTCGTCTCGCGGTCGACTCGCAAGAGCATGCGGCAACCGGCAAGCCCCAGCCGCTGGCAGACATATTCGGCGTCGGCCAGGTCGATCCAAAGAAAACGAGTCTCCCTACGGCCCCCTTTTTTTCCCGCGTCTGAGCGGCCGCCGCGCTGTCTTGGGCCTGCGCAAAGCAGGTCTGCGCCGCATCCAGGATGTCGGGCTGGTTGGCTTTGATTTGGAACAAGTAGTCATGGCCCGAAGTCAGAATCAGTTCGGCCAGATTGCGCTGAGCATAGAGGGCATCGCCCGTGATCAAACGCAACGCCGGATACTTCTCGAACAGTTCGCTCAGGTGCGCTTTGAGCACTTCCGGCTCGGTGCTTTTGTCGCCCGACAGGGGCCATTGCCCAAGACACGCTTTCAAATCCTGGACAAAAACGTTCAGCATCTGAATCGGATCGCCCTGCGGATCGAAGCCTTGCTTCGACGTCTTGCCATCCACCGCCGCGACCAGAGCCTCCTGATCCGCCATTACCTCTTGCAACCACTGGGAAAACGCAGCTTGAAACTCCTCCAACGAGAACTTCGCCAGCGTCCGACTTAACGTGGTAGGATGCGGCGGCTTGCGACGCGTAAAGCCCAAAGGTCTGCGCAGCAGATGCCAGTTCCGGGCTGCCCACCGCTGCAAGCTGGCAAAATCGTTCAAGCGGCAGACCAGCCCCACGAGCGTCAGTCCCAAAATCCCCGAAAACGGATGACGAACACCACGCCGCTGACGTGGATCGGCCACCTCCGAAAAGGCCACCATCAAAGACGGAAAATACGATGGTAGTTGCATGGCTAGCTCCTTCTCCTAAAGCCAACCCGCATCACCCGGTTAGGATCGCACCTGCATTATACAAAACTCAACTTTGCAATCGTCCTGCAGATGGGTCAGGCTCCCTGGCTGCTTTGCCCCCTAACGGATATCATGAGGGGCTTAATTCTTGCCCTGCCACCGAACGGGCGGCCGCCCGCAACGGTCTGTGCAAGAGAGGCGCTGCGCCGCAACTTGCCTGAGATTTCCGCGTTATGAAAACCGACGAGCTTCGCGAAAAATATCTGACATTCTTCGAGTCCAAGGGTTGCACGCGTCGGCCCAGCGACGTGCTGGTGCCGCGCTGGGACCCTTCGGTGCTGTTCACGCCGGCCGGCATGAACCAGTTCAAGGACCATTTCCTGGGCAAGGTGAAGCTGGACTTCACCCGCGCCACGAGCTGCCAGAAGTGCCTGCGCACCGGCGACATCGAGAACGTCGGTCGCACGGCGTATCACCATACGTTCTTCGAGATGCTGGGCAACTTCAGCTTCGGCGACTATTTCAAGCGCGAAGCGATCAACTGGGCCTGGGAATTCCTAACCGACAAGAAGTGGCTGGGGCTGGAGGCCGATCGCTTGTTCGTCTCGGTCTATCAAGACGACGACGAGGCGGCCGAGATTTGGGCGCGCGACATCAAGCTGCCTGCGGAAAAGATCAAGCGGATGGGCGAGGACGACAACTTCTGGCCGGCCGGAGCGCCCAGCCAGGGGCCCGACGGCGTTTGTGGTCCGTGCAGCGAAATCTTCTACATGCCGGATGCCAAGAGCGAAGTCGAGATCTGGAACCTGGTGTTCACGCAATTCAATCGCGTCGGCGCTCCGCCCGACAACCTGCGGCCATTGCCCAGCAAGAACATCGACACCGGCATGGGCTTGGAACGCACCGCCGCGGTGCTGCAAAAGGCGCCCTCGAACTTTCACATCGACATTTTGCTGCCGATCGTGCTGGCGGCGGCGGAAGTGTGCTGCGTGAAGTACGAACTTGCCAGCGAAAACGGACGCCGCCTGCGGCGCATCGCCGACCACGTGCGAGCCTGTACGTTCGCCGTGCATGAAAATGTCTATCCCGGGCCCAACAAGGAAAAGTATGTGGTCAAGCGGCTGCTGCGCCGCGCGGTGCTCGACGGGCGGCAGATTGGCGTCAAGGATCCATTCCTGCACAAGCTGGTGCCGGTCGTGGTGGAAATGATGAAGGCGCCCTATCCCGAACTGAGCGAGACGACCACCCGCGTCGCGCAGGTCATTGAAACCGAAGAGAGCAACTTCTTCTCCACGATCGACGCCGGATTGGAGCGCATCGGCCGGCTGTTCGAAGCGATGAAAAGCCAAGGTCGCGAGATGGTCACCGGCGCCGAAGCGGCCGAGATGTACACCACGCACGGCTTTCCGCCCGAGTTGTTCGAGACGATGGCCGCCGAGCACAACCTGGGTTTCGATTGGACTGGCTTCAGTCGCGAAATGGAACAGCACGGCATCGAGAGTGGCGCCGGCCAGCGCATGGAGCTATTTGCCTCCAGCCCGTTGGACGCGCTGAAAAAGACGTTGCCGGGCACGGAGTTCCTGGGCTATGAAACGACCGAAGCCGAGGCGCAAGTGGTGGGTATCATTGCCCGCGACGAACTGATCGAACAGATCGACGAAGCCGGACACGGGCGGCCGATTGGCCTGGTGCTCGACTGCACGCCCTTCTACGGCGAGTCGGGCGGCCAAGTGGGCGACACCGGCGAAATAACCGGCCCGGGCTTTCGTTTCGAAGTGGTCGACACGCAAAAGGAAGGCGGCTTTACCATCCACCTGGGACATCTTCGCCAGGGAAAGATCAACCAAGGGGCCATAGTGTCTGCCCGCGTCAACGCAGCCCGCCGGCAGGGTATTCGCCGCGCCCATTCGGCGACACATGTCCTGCACTACGCCCTGCAGAAGCACCTTGGCAAGCATGCCCAACAGCAAGGCTCGAAGGTGGATCGTGATTGGCTGCGGTTCGACTTCACGAACCCTTCGGCGGTGCCGCCAGAGCAACTGGCAGCCGTCGAGAATGAGGTGAACGAGTTGGCGGCCACCGCGGCCAAAGTGAGTTGGCGCAGCCTGCCGCTCGCCCAGGCGCGCGAAAGCGGCGCCATGATGCTGTTTGGCGAGAAGTATCCCGACATCGTGCGGATGGTGTCGATCGGCGAGTTCAGCAAGGAACTTTGCGGCGGTACCCACCTGGACAACAGCGGGCAGATTGGCTTGTTCAAGATCGTGGGTGAAGAGAGCGTGGCCGCTGGCACGCGCCGCATCGTGGCCATGACGGGCAGCGCGGCGCTGGCTCGCGTGCGCGAACAGGAAGCGGCGCTGGTCGAGACGGCAGCGCTGTTGCGGGTGCCCACGGCCGAAGTGCCGCATCGCGTCGCTGCGCTAACCAAGGAGTTGCGCGAGCTGAAGAAACAAGCAGCCGCTGCGCCGCGTGCCGGGGGAGTCACGGCCGACAAGCTGTTGGCCGATGCCACTGAGGTCGGCGGGGTGAAGATTGTCGTGGCCGAGGTTCCCGACGGCGATGCCGGCACGATGCGGCAATTGATCGATCAATTGCGCAAGACGGCCGGCGCCGTGGCGGTGTTGCTCGGCTCAGCAGCCGACGGCAAAGTGACATTGGTGGCGGGCATCGGGCGCGACGTGCAAAGTCGCGGTATCAACGCCGGCGAGTGGATCAAGAGTGCGGCGGAGGTTGTCGGCGGACGCGGCGGCGGCAAGCCCGACATGGCGCAAGCCGGCGGCAAGCATCCCGAAAAGCTGGCCGACGCATTGGCGGCCGGCCGTGAAGCCATGACGGCGCTGTTGGAAACGTAAAACGAAAAGGTTGCCCGACGCGGCCGATGTGGCGCCTCGGGCAACCTTGGTTTGCTTGCCAGCGGATCGTGGCGGCTGCAGCCGTTGGGCCTAGAGAGCGCCCTTCAGCGCCGCGATGGCCGCTTCGTAGTTGGGTTCTTGGGCCACTTCCGGCACCAACTCGGCGTAGATCACTTTGCCGTCCTTGTCCAGGACGAACACGCCGCGAGCCAGGATCATCAAATCCTCGATCAGCATGCCCCAGTTCTTGCCAAAACTGCGATCGAAGTAATCGCTGTAGGGGAGCATGTTCTTGATGTCTTCGGCCCCGCAAAAGCGGTTCATCGCAAACGGCAGATCCAGGCTCACCGTCAGGCAGTTGACCTTGTCTCCCAGCTCGGCCAACTCGGCGTTGAACTTCTTGGTTTGGACCTGGCAAACTGGGGTGTCGAGCGAAGGCACCACGCTGATAAACGAGGGCTTACCCTTCAGGTCCTTGGACGTGATCGTGGTCAGCTTTCCGTTTTCGAAGCGCCGCAGTTGAAAATCAGGCGCCTGTTGCCCGGAACTCACCTCGCTACCCGCGAGGGTCATGGGATTTCCTTTGAACGTCACAGCTCCGGCACGCGACATGGTCGTCATCCTTTCAAGTGATAGCACGTTTAACCCAATTGTCCGTCGCGTAGTATCGGGCGATTTGCGGGCAGGTTCAAGGGGCCGCATTGGGTTACGCAAAATTCACCCGCACAAAATTCACCCGCGGCCCATTGTCGGCGTGCCGCAAAGAGTTAAGATGCAATTGCGCCCAGAATATGATGCGTTGGCGACTAGGCAATTTTCTGATGATAGGCGGTCCCTTCACTTTCGCTTGACGGAGCAAGTACCTATGGCCCAGGCGTATGCAGTGCCCGGTTGGCATTTGGAAGTCGACCGCGGCCCCGATTGGCTATTTGTTCGACCACGTCCCCTCGATCCCGCGGATAAGGCCTCGTACGAACTCGGCGAGCAAGTCTGGGCACTGCTGGAGCAAACGCTCGTGCATCGGCTAGTATTGGAGCTAGCCGACGTGGAAAAACTGGATGCCAAGCTGATCAAGCAGTTGCTGTGGCTGCGCGAGCAAATTCACGCGTGCGACGGCATCATGCGGATCTGTGGGCTGTCACCGAAGAACGAAGCGATGTTGCGAAAGTACGACCTCGAGGGGCATATCGCGCACTATTGCAATCGCGAGTCCGCGGTGATGGGGCAGGACACGCCCCGGCGACCACGCTAAAGCGTGCATCCGCCGGTGTCGAAGTCGGCCAAGAAGCGCGACTGCGCTGTTGCGCGCGGTGCTGCATCAATGTGTGCGCGTCGGCCGTTCATCCGCTCGATATCACGAAGCGGCTCAGAAGTTGTTTCAAAACCGTTGGGGACTGGCCTGAATGGCACTTCCTGAATCGGCAAGTGGTTGTGGCGTATTGATATAGGCGCAAAGGCCGTCCGTGCGTAGATGAGGGTTATCGACACTCTCACAATCAGGCACGGAGGCCTTTGCGATGTGGAAGTCTATAGCAGGTTGGGTTTCAGACCAAGTGCGATCGGAACGAGACAAGTTGCAAGCCGCCGGCGGGCTGCCGTTTTCCGAACTGTTGCCAGCGTCGTATGTCCAGCGTGTGCTCGACGACGAGCACGTCGAGTGGCGTGAATGCGTGTATTCCCCACTGGTGACGCTGTGGACGTTTCTCTCGCAGACGTTGTGCGTGGATCACTCGTGCCGGCAAGCCGTCGCGCGGCTGCGCGCGTTTTTGACCGCCGACGGCCAGCAACCCTGCAGCGCCCAGACGGGACCCTACTGTAAGGCGCGGCAGAAGCTGCCGGAGAACGTCTGTGCCCGCCTGGCACGCGACGCGGGCCAAGCTCTGCACGAGCGTGTCAGCGACTGCGGGCTGCTAAACGGCCGGCCCGTGAAATTGGTCGACGGCACGACGGTGAGCATGCCGGATACGGCCGCCAACCAGGCCGAGTATCCGCAGTCGCGCTCGCAGAAACCGGGATTGGGATTTCCCATCGCGCGGGTGGTGGCGCTGTTGTCGCTGGCCAGCGGCGCGGCACTGGACCTGGCGATGGGCCGTTACACCGGCAAGAACACGGGCGAAACGGCCCTGTTCCGCCAGTTGTGGCGCAGCCTGTTTCCCGGCGACGTGGTGGTGGGAGATCGGTACTTTGCGTCCTATTGGGACCTGGCCCTGCTGGCGATATGTGGCGTGGACAGCGTGTATCGACAACATCAACTGCGTTTGAGCAAGTGCTTGCGCGTCCGCCGGCTGGGCTCGGGCGATTGGCTGCTGCGGCTGCCCAAACCGCAGCGGCCGTCGTGGATGGATCACGACACTTACCGCAACATTCCCCAGGAGCTCCTGGTGCGTGAGGTGTCGTTCCGTGTGCGGGTTCGCGGCTGGCGCGTGCGCGAGCTGACGTTGGTGACGACGTTGTGCGATGCGGAAGTCTATTCGCTGGACGAACTGGCGCGCGTGTATCACGTGCGCTGGCAGGCCGAAGTGGACTTGCGTTCGATCAAGATCACGATGCAAATGGACGTACTGCGTTGCAAGACGCCCGACATGGTGCGCAAGGAAATCTGGCTGCACCTGTTGGCCTACAACCTGATCCGCACCGTGATGGCCGAGGCCGCGGAGCACGCGAATATGCGGCCGCGGGAGGTGAGCTTCAAAGGCGCGCTGCAAACGCTCACCGCGTATCGCGCGATCGTGGAGCAGGCTCCGCCCGGCGCCTTGCCGGCGCTTTACGAGTCATTGTTGGAGGCGATTGCCATGCACCAGGTCGGCAACCGCCCGCATCGCTACGAGCCACGCGCCGTCAAACGCCGCCCCAAACAACACGACCTGCTGACCATCCCACGCCAAGAAGCAAAACGCCGTTTAGCCGCATGACTTACAAACTCAGGAAGTGCCATTCGGGACTGGCCTAATTCCGCAGTCCGCGGAGCAAAACGGGGCTGTCTCCCTGCTGGTCGCAGTTTTGAAACACCGGCTTAGCAAGAGAGCGGTTCGCGCGCCGGCGTGACGGCCCAATCCACTTCCAAGTGGTTCTCGATCGATTGGACGCCTTCCACGCGGCGAATGGCTTCTTGCGCCATTTGCTTTTGGTAGTAGGAATTGACCACGCCCCTCAGGACGACGTGTCCATGCTGCGTTTCAAAGCGAAGCTTGCGCTGCTTCAAGTGGGGGTGGGCCGCCATGGCCGTCGAGATCAGGGCGTCGAGCGATGAAGGAATGTTCGGTGTCAGAGCCATGGGGGCGATCCGGTTTGCAGTTGAAGGTGAACGGTCAATCCTACGATGTCGCGTTGCGAATCGGTAGGGCAGTTGCGATACGCTACGGCATCGGCGGCCTTGAATTGCATCGGCGTTTCTGGCGATATCCACAAGAAAATCCGACTGCGTGCTCTGGTAAAAGCGCGCGAGTGCGCTCGAATATGACGATTGCAACGACAAGCGCGTAAGCCGTTGCCGTGGGCCGGACCGATCTGGCTGGCGCGCTCGACGCATACGCTAACCTTGCGTATGCCAATAGCATCCGACCCAGGTATGGCACGCCGAGGGGACGCCGCGGTACCGCGCGCTCGCGTCCACAGTGCGCTGGCGATCGACGAGGTCGACGCGCTGGAGCCGTCCTGGCGCGAGATGCACGCAGGCGTTCCCAGCCCTTTGGGCCAGTTCAATTGGACCCGCGCGTGCCTGGCGGCGTTTCCCGACGAGGTAACGCCGCACGTGGTGGCCGCCATGAGCGGCGGCAACTCGTGGCGCTGGCGCCTTTGGTGAAGAAGCGGTTGCGTGGCGTCTCCCGCCTGTTCTTGGCCGGCGCGGGCGAATTGCTCGAACCGATGGACCTGATCTGGACCGATCCGCTGGCCTGCGCCCGGGTGCTCCAATCGTTGGCTCGCGAAGGCGTGCCGCTCGTGCTCGAACGGCTGCCGGCCGAGTCACTCAGCGTGCCGCTGTTGGAGCGAGTGTATCGCGGTCGCGCGTTCGTGAAGGTCGTCCCCAGCCGGAGCTGCCCTTACCTGGCGTTGGACGACAGTTGGCTCGAACCGTCCGGTCACCTGCCGCTCAACTCGCTGCGAGCGCTGCAGCAGGCACGACACAATGCCGACGCCCAGGGGCAAGTGACGACCGAGATCCACGCGCCCGATTTGCACGACCTGGCCGATGTTCTCGACGAAGCCTTCGAAGTCGAGGCCAGCGGCTGGCGCATCGGCGCGGCGAATTCTCCCGCCGGGCGTACCGTTCCGCTGACGCAAGATCCGCAGCGGGCCGTATTCTATCTGCAATACGCACAAGCAGCCTGCGTCGAAGGCGCGCTGCGGGTCTGTTTTCTACGCATCGACGGACGAGCCGTGGCGACACAGATTGCGGTCGAGCAAGGGGGCGCGTTTCTGGCTGCTGCGCACGGGGCACGATCCCCAATGTGCCGATTGCCGTCCCGACCAGTTGCTGGTGCGAGAAACAATCCGCTATGCGGCCGAAGCGGGCCTGGCGTCGTATGAGTTTCTCAGCACGTCCAACGACCTCTATCGCTTGTGGCAGCCGCTCGAACGCCCGTGCGTCGCGGTGAACGTCTATCCGCTGGGGCTGCGTGGGTTGGCGGCCTTTGCGGCCGACCTGGTGGCGGCAATGCATCGCCGCTGGCGAGATCGCCCAGCGCGAGCAATCGCGCCCGGCGCGCGTGGTTCGCAGGCACGCGGTTCCGCGCATTTAGCCAGCCAGCCAACTCGGTCGCTCTCCGGCGGGCGGCAGCTTGACCACCATGGCGCTGTGAATGGCCGGATGCGCGCGTACTTCGTCGAGTGCCTCGGCGGTGGGCGGCTGATCGAGATTGAGCACGCCGATGGCTTCGCCCCCTTTGGTGGCACGGCCCACGGCCATCTGCGCAATGTTGATCTGGTGCTTGCCGAATATCGTGCCCACGGTGCCGATGATGCCGGGCACGTCTTTGTGCGTGAAGACCATCAGCACGCCGTCCAAATAGGCTTCCAGGCGGAAGTGATCGAGTTGGATCAGCCGCAGCATCTCTTTGCCAAAGACGGTGCCCGATGCCCGATGCGTCTGCTTTTCGGTTTCCACTTCGGCCGTGACCACGGAGGCGAACGCGCCGATTTCGCTACGGCGTTCTTCGACCAGGTCGACGCCCCGCTCGCGGAGCAGCATTTCGGCATTGACGATATTGGGCTCTTCTTCGAGAGCGTGCTTCAGCAGACCGGCGGCAAAGCTGGCGGTGATGAGCTTTGTGTCTCGGTTGGCGACTTCGCCGCGATATTGCAGCAGGCAGCGTTTGATGGAAGCGGTTTCGAACTGTGACAACAGCAGCCCCAAGCGATAGGCGACTTCCAAATAGCCGCGCATTTCGGCGAGCGTTTTGGCATCCAAGGGAGTCATGTTCACGGCGTTGCGAATGGCGCCGGTCGTGAGAAACTCGATCAGCATGCCCACGCCCTCGATGGCCACCTGGGCTTGCGCCTCTTCGGTGCTGGCGCCCAGGTGCGGCGTGCACACCACGTTGGCCATGCCGAACAAGGGGCTGTCGGTGCAGGGCTCCTTCTCATAGACGTCAAGCGCTACGCCGCCGATGCGGCCGCTCTTGAGCCCTTCGGCCAGCGCCGCTTCGTTGTAGATGCCGCCGCGGGCGCAATTGATCAACCGCACGCCGGGCCGCAGCACTTCGAGTTGCGACAGGCCGATGAGATTGCGGGTTTCTTCCGTCAACGGGGTGTGTACCGTGAGGTAATCGACTTGCGGCAGCAACTCCTCGACGCTGGCCGCCGCGTCGAATCCCAGCTCGTTGACGCGTTCGGTGGAGAGAAACGGATCGTAGCCGACGACGCGCATTTGCAGCGCCTTGGCGCGCTTGCCCACGGCCTGCCCGATGCGTCCCAGTCCGACAATGCCCAGCGTCTTGTCGGCCAACTGCGTGCCCATGTAACTCTTGCGATCCCACTTCTTCTCGATGAGGCTCTGATACGCCGGCGCGATGTTGCGCGACAGGGCGAGCATCATGGCGATCGTGTGTTCGGCCGTGCTCAAGGTGTTGCCGGCCGGCGTGTTCATGACGATGATGCCCAGCCGGGTGGCGGCCTTGGAGTCGATGTTGTCGGTGCCCACGCCCGCCCGCACGATGGCTTTCAAGCGATGGTTGCCCTCGAGCACGTCGGCGGTAATCTTCACGCCGCTGCGGCAGATCGCGCCGTCGGCTGCGGCCAAGGCGGCGCGTAGCTCTTCGCCTTTCAGCCCGGTGCGCACTTCGTGCTCGATACCGGAGGCGCTTTTCAGCAGTTCGAGTCCTTCGGGGGACAACGTGTCCAACACAATCACTTTTGGCATGGAAGTTCTCGCGGGTAGCGTAGTTCTAGGTTCTTGATTCGAAGTTCATGGCGGCCGGTAAGCCAACCGCGCCGGGCGCTCGCGCAACTTGTCATAGCGCGGGCGCTGTCGTGGGTATCGCAATCTCTTCCTGCAGGACTCGGCTGGCGGCGGCCGCGGCGGCGCCAAGCGCGACTTTGTAGCCCATTTCGTCGAGGACCAATTCGATGGCCACCAACGCTGAGATGATATCGAGTTCATCGAGCATGCCGAAATGGGCCAGTCGAAAGATTCTGCCTTCGAGCGGTCCCTGTCCGCCCGCCAGCTTGACGCCAAACCGGCTTTCGACGCGCTTCAGAAACGAGCGGCCATCCATGCCCGCTGGAATCTTGACGGCGGTCATGCCGGCGGCCGGTTGTCGCGCGAAGAGCTCGAGCCCCAGCGCCTGCACGCCGGCGATGGCGGCTTTGCTCAGGCGGGCCGAGCGAGCCCAAACCGCTTCGATGCCCTCGGCGCAGATCAATTGCAGCGATTCGGCAAGTCCGGCGATCAGCGTGTGCGCCGGCGTCCAGGGTGTGTCGGGGCCTGCGCCCGGTTCGTTGCCGCGCAGCTTGGCCCGGTGAATTTGCAAGTCGAAGTAGAACGCCTGCGGGTCGACGCGTTCCATCTGTTTCCAGGCCGCTTCGCTCACCGCCAACATGGCCAGGCCCGGCGGTATCATCAGTGCCTTTTGCGATCCGACAACCAGCACGTCGATGTGCCACGCATCGGTCCAACACGGCACGGCGCCGGCGCCGCTGATCGCGTCGACCACCCACAGGGCGTTGCTCTGGGCCACGATCCCGCCGATGGCCTGCACGTCGTGGATCGCGCCAGTGCTGCTTTCCATCAAGGTGCCGAAAACGGCCACCGCGTCTGGATGCTCCGCCAACAGCCGGGCCACGTCGGCGGGTTCTACAGGCTGGCCCCAGTCGACCGTGTGACGCACCACTTCGATTTCATACCGGCTGCAAATGTCGGCCCAGCGGTGGGCGAACAGTCCGGCGTCCAACACGATCGCTTTGCCGCCCCGGGGGACGAGATTGACGACCGCGGCCTCCATGGCGCCGGTTCCAGAGCTGGTTAGCACCACGACGTCGTTCTCCGTGCGAAAGACGTACTTCAGCCCGGTCAACACTTTGGCAAACAGTGCGCGAAACTCAGGCGTCCGGTGATGAATCACCTGCCTGGCCATCGCCAAGCGGGCCAGCTCAGGTACCTGTGTCGGGCCAGGGGCTAAAAGGCGCTTTTGGGCCATATTCTGGACATTCAGGCGGATTTGCCGTGCTGGTGGAAAAGTCGCCATTGTAGGCCGACCACACTGACTTGGCCATTGGGGGACACCTCCACAAGCGGCCCGGTTCAGATGGCGCAAAAGCGCCCAAATCGGTGTCCGGCATGCCGCCAACGGCTGTCGCCGGGATACTTGTGGCAGTGCTGCACGTGTGAGCGTCTCGATTGTGGGTGGAAAATTTGGTCCATTGGTAAGCTGGAAGTTGGGTTTACCTATTTTCCAGGTGTAGGAGACGGAATCATGGACCGGCCGAGTCGACATGAGATCGTGTTGAATGAGGACGAGCGGCGGATTTACGAGCGTTTGGAGCCGTTGTTTCAGCAGGAGCGGCTGCGCATGGCGCGAGCCTTGGCGAACGGTCCATTGTTCGGGAGCAAGGAGTTCGAGTTGCGCGACCAGGTCCACGACCTGGGAGCTAAGGCCCTGGAGGTGGCCGCCGACGAGCGGCAAAAAAAGGGACGGGTACGAGGGAGCTAGCTTGGTCTGTCCACATTGCCGGCACGACGCGAGGTTTGTGGGGCGGCGTGGCAAATGGTGTGAGAGTTTGTTGGGCTCGATTCGCCTGACACGTTGTTACTACCATTGCCGGGGCTGTGGCAAAGGGCATGTCCCGTGGGATCGGGAACTGGGATTAGGTGTCGCCACGCTCACGCCGGCGGCCAGCGAAGTGGCCAGTATCGCGGGCGTGCAAACCAGTTTCGCGCAGTCAGCCGAAGTAACCTTGCAAAAGCTCTGTGGATTGCGGTTGAGTGAATCAACGGTCGAACGGGTTACTGAAGCCACTGGAGAGCGACTCGCGAAATTGCTGCACGACAAGGTGACCTTCGACGAGCAAAGCAAGCCCTGGACCTGGCAACGCGATGCGCACGGCAAGCGCTGTGCCTACGTCAGCCTCGACGCCACCGGCGTGCGGCAACAAGGCGAGCGGGCAGCCAAAACCGAGGGCCGCATGGCCTATGTTGGCATGCTTTACAATCCCCGTGGCAAGCACGACGACCAGCGCCCCGAACCGCATTCCGTGCGGTATTTAGCGGGTTTTTACGACCTGGACGAACTGGGCTCGCAACTCCGCCGCCAGGCGGCGCAAGTGGGCTGGGACGAGGCCGACCAGCAGATCGCACTGTCGGACGGCGGCAGCGGGCTGGAAGAATTCTTTCGCAAGAACTTCCCGCTGGCCGAGTGCATCCTCGACTTCTGGCACGCCGCCGAACATCTTACTGAGCTGGGACTCGCCTTGCATCCCGACGACGAGCGGCAACGCCGAGAGCAGGTTGCCGCCTGGTGTCATCAATTGAAGCACGAAGGTGGCGCGCCGACGCTGGCCGCCCTGGAAGTAATTCAACTGGACGGCAAGCCACCCGCGGCGCGGCGCGCCACGCCGACTGCGTGCGCTACTTCCACAACCATCAGCATCGCATGGACTATCCGCGCTACCTGGCCAACGGTTGGCAGATCGGCTCGGGCCCCGTCGAGAGCGCTTGCAAGACAGTCGTGGCCAACCGCCTCAAAGGCAGCGGCATGCGCTGGGGCGAGGATGGCTCCGATGCCGTCTGCCACCTCCGTGCCCTCTACCTCAGCCAGCCCGGCCAGTGGGAATCCTTCTGGAAAAACTACCCAAACTAACCACAATCGTGACGCTCACACGTGCTGCACCGTGCCAACGAGCACAGCGGCGTGTCAAAATGCCACGCGTCTTGACGGTTGCTTCGCCGCAGGTCGTGCGGCTTGCGTCAGCTTGATACTACAGAACGATTGGCACAGGAAGTGCCCTGAGTGTTAACGTGGCGATAATCGTTCGGGACCGTCGGGGCGGGTGGACCGTATCTGAAAGCGCCGCGTCAAGGGAAGCGACTCGCGAAAGGAGCAGCGCCATGCATGCTGATATGGCTACCCGTTATTTGGGCCTGAAACTGTCGAGCCCGGTCGTCGTGGCCGCGTGCCCGCTGACGGGCGAATTGGATGTGTTGCGACGGTTGGAGGAATGCGGCGCCGGAGCGGCCGTGCTGCCTTCGCTGTTTGAAGAACAAATCGAGTCGCCGCCGGCGGCCGACTTTCAGCACGCGGTCGGACAGCCGGCGGCGTTTACCGAAAGCTTGTCCTTCTTCCACGAGCTGCGCGAGTACAACCGTGGGCCGGAAGCTTATCTGAAGCACGTCGCGGCGGCGAAGGCGGCGGTCTCGATGCCGATCATCGGCAGCCTGAATGCCACGGCGCCAGGCAGTTGGATCCGCTATGCCAAGCGGATCGAAGAAGCCGGCGCCGACGCGTTGGAATTGAATCTTTACTTCATGGCCACCGACTTTGAAACGTCGAGCCGTGATCTGGAAGCGCGGTACGTGAGCTTGGTGTCCGCCGTGCGGCACGAGATTTCGATTCCGTTGTCTGTCAAGATTTGCCCGTACTTCACGGCGCTGCCGCAGATGGCGCGGCGCTTGGTCGAGGCCGGAGCCGATGGGCTGGTGCTCTTCAATCGATTCCTGCAGCCGGACGTCGACCTGGACCACATGCGTTGCATGCCCAAGCTGCACCTGAGCACGCCGGATGAAGTGCGGCTGCCCCTAAGGTGGATCGGCCTGCTGTACGGCAGGCTGGAAGCGTCGTTGGCAGCTTCGAGCGGAGCGCATTTCGCCGACGACGTGATGAAGCTGTTGCTGGTGGGCGCCGACGTGGTGATGGTCGCCTCGACGCTGTATCGCAACGGTGTGGAAGGGCTGCGCACGTTGGTCGACGGTGTGCAGTATTGGCTGGACGGCAACGAATTCCAGTCGCTCGACCAGGCCCGCGGCACGCTCAGCCAGCGCAAGTGCCCTGACCCGGCCGCCTACGAGCGGGCGAACTACACGCGAGCGCTGTCGTCGTTCGTGACAGGAGCGGGCAACCCGTCAACTTGATGTTCGGCGTCGACGGATCGAGCAATCTCGGCTGCTAGCACGTCATGTAAAAGCATGCCGTCAAGGGGTGGGTCCTCGCAACGATTGCGTGCGACCTGATAGTTGGGACTTGCTGCTTAGTGTTCCCGCACCTCACGCAAGCTGGTAGGATTTGACGAGTTTTCTCGTCCGATGAGCGAAGTTGCAGGGAGGCGGATATGCATGGAGCAATTTCGAGCGTATGCCTGTTGCTTGTTGTAGGGAGTGTTGCGTATGCAAAAGAGCCAATCGTCGTCGACAAGTTGGCGGAGAAGCACGAGACCACGTCGGCAGACGCCATATTGACCGTCAACGAATACGTCACGGACGAAGGACTTGTGCTGCACTTTGATCTGCATTTGTTCACGGAATACTTCAGTCGCAAGGGAACGGGGCGGGCATACGCAGCTTTGGTCATTTTCGACAAGGGTGGTATGCAATTGGACACGATTGAAGCTGCCAATACGATTGGGGCCGTGTGGAGCCAGAAGCGCAGTTCGCGATCCGCAAACTCGTCCATTAGCGAACCGGCAGACGAAGTCGGCGGATGGGTGTTCGTGATCGACGCCGAGCACAAGCACGGAATTCCGGTCACACCCGCGGAAGTCAAGAATTGGTGGAACGATCACCGGGACGAATATCTAGCAGTAGCCAAGGATTTGGATCCCAACAGCGAGCAAAGCGTGCATGGGTTCGGCACGGTCTACAGGTTCAGGTAGTGGCAAGTAATCGGGACACGTGCCCTACCGAGGGTCGCTCGTGGTGGCGGCAACGTGCGCGGATGCCTCGCAACGCCTGGTTCTTCGCGGCGAAGCTTCTTCGGCCGCGCACTGCGCACGCTCCCCTTCCGAGCGGAATTCCACTGGCGAGCCGAGGGATCTAGCGAACCGGCGCTGCAGCCGGGGCCGTGACCACGCGGGTGCCGCCGGGCGGCGTAAAGGCGGGTGCGGCCGGAGTGGTGAGCGCCGCGACGCGGGCGGCGAGCGCCGGCTGGCTGGGGTTCGAGGCCAGCGAGCGCTGATAGTTGGCCACGGCCTGGGCCGTTTCGCCAGACTCTTCGCGCAACTTGCCGAGCGCGGCCAGGGCAACCGAATTGTTCGGATCGATGGCGACCGCGTCGATCAGTTGCGTTTTGGCCTGATCGCGATTGCCCGATTCCTCGTAAAGCCGCGCCAACTCGATGCGCGGCGCCGCCGAACCGGGATTGCGCGCGGTCCAGTTTTCGACCAGCTTGAATGCGTCGGCGCTGCGGCCCTCTTCCACCAGCAGTACGGCCAACGCGCGGTAGCAGTTTTGATGATCCGGATTGTAGTCAAGGCATTGATGGTAATAGCTTTCGGCCTGTTGCAGATCCGATTGCTGATTGTGCAACTTGCCTAACTGATGGTGCGTGCGCCCAGGTTGTAGTAGGCATCGGGATTGCTGGGATCGGTCTGGATCGCCTGCTGGAAGCGTTCGAGCGCGCCCTGGTAGTAGGCCTGCTCGTACATCCGCACGCCTTGCTGATTCTGACTATCGGAAAGCATCGTGCAGCCAGAGCTGGCGAAACACAACGCCCCAAGGGCAGCGAGCAAGAGCCAAACGGCTTGCGGTCGAGCCCAGCGCGAAAGTGATTTATGGGCGAGCACGGCTTCGAATGCGCCTATACGAGGAGAAGAATTGGCCGGCACGGACCGGCCGGGAGAATGGAAACGCGGGGAACCATACTCGCGGCGCCGGCTGCGATGCAATACCGATTTCCCCAATTGAAAAGGCCGCGGACCCAAGGGGTCGACGCGGCCGTGATCGATTTCGAACTAGCGAGAAGGCCAATCGGCCTGCTGGGGCTAGCTAGCAGGTGGATGACTCGTAGATGTCTTTGCCGGCGGCTGCCGCCGACGCGTTGTCGCACTTCTGGTAGCCGAGGCCCCGGATCACTTCCAAGATCTCGCTGCACGTGGGGAACATCCGACCGCTGCTACGCTTGTATTGATCCAGAGCGTGCATGAACTCCACCTCGGCGTCCGTGTAGTCCCGTTCGCACGTGGTGGGGTCGATCTGCCGGCGGCGGGCCACTTTCTCGCGCCGCTCCATCACGCGCCGTTCGGTGGTTGCGTTGCTGGCGGCCACACGCCGATCAGGCGAAGCGCGGCGGTCACGCTTCTTGCGTTGATCGATCGTCACCGGTGCATCCTGTTTCTTGCTTTTGGCCACCGTGGTTTCTCCTGGTTAAGGAAGCTGGCGAATCTGTAGTGCCCCGCGACAAGGATGACATCGGACCGTGGGCGTGCGAAACTCCATCGACTGGTAAAACAGGGTGATTTTGGCGAACTGTTCGGATTGTGCGGATATTCCGACTTGGGCGATCAGAACGGTGGCAGCGACGGCCCACAATCCGTCGTAGAGAAGACTGGCTTGCAAGGAGCTCGCGCCGGCTGCGCGGGCCGAGGGCCGCGCCAGAAGTGTGGGTGATGCCGGCGGTGGCAATTCGGAGAGTCGAACCGAGATGGCCCTAGCAGCCCGTTTATTTAAGGCGATTGATGGTGCGGGCGGGGTTGGCGGGCGGTGCGCGCGAGGGCGGCGCGTGCCGGCGCGCGTCTCAACGATCCCACGGTCCATAGCGCACTCAGGATAAATTGCACAAGCCAAACAAGGTCGGCGGGGGCTTGCAGCGCTCTTGGTTTGCCGATCCCGAACAACTTGAACATGATCCGCGCCAGGTTGTGCGCCGCAGCCGCAATTCGGTAGCGTTTGGTCACTTCTTCCAGTTTGCGGATCCACGTGCGACGCGAGCCGCCCGTGTCGCACACGTGCGCGAAGCTGCGCTCCACGCGTTCGCTCCGCAGCCGCCCCAGCCGCTTCCCTTTCGCGCGCGACATGCGGCGGCGGTTGTTCTGAACCGCGCGTCGGACTTCGTCCGGCTTGTCCGTCCAAACGCGATCGTCTTTCCGCTTCGGCTCGGGAATGTACGTTCGCATGTCGAGATCGGCGGCCAGTTCCAGCGTCGCGTCCGCGTGATAGCCCTTGTCGGCGGCCACCTCCTGCACCGCGACTTCACTCTCCGCCGCTTCCAAGTTGACGCGGGCTTCGATCACGCTGTCGACGAGCGTCTGCTGATCGGCGTGATCGGCCGGCAGAATCTCAGCAGCCAGCAGGATTTCACTCTCCAAATCGACCACGTGCTCGGCCTTGTACGCCAAGTGCGTGCGGCCGTCTTTCAGCTTGGTGATCCGCGCGTCGGGATCGGTCTTCGAGACCCAATCCTCGTTCGAGGCCGTCTTCTTCCGCTTCTTGTCGTAGCGGCGAATTTCTTCGTCGCTCGGTTCCGTATCCGCGTCGATCGCGCCGTCCTCGTGCATCAGTCGCGTGACGTATTGCTTCCAGTCTTCGCCCGTGTCGCGCCGCACGATGCTCTTCATGGCCGCGTTGGCTTCGAGTGTCGTGCTGTCGACCCCCACCGCCTTGCCGGAGAGCAACCGTTTTTCGTCGGCAATCCGCAGAACAAAGCGAAACACCTCGTCGAACACCTCCGCGCCGAGCCGCTTACGCGTGACCGACATCGTCGAATGGTCGGGCGTGACCTCGCCCAGCGGCACCCCCAAGAACGTTCGCAGGCTCAGGCTGTCGGCGCATCGCCAGGCGATGCCGCGCTGGCTGTCGATCCCCTCGAAGTAGCCGATCAGCAGCATGCGAAAGTACACGCCCGGCGGAATCGACGGCTTGCCGCGTTTCTCTTCCTGTTCGTAGTACCGCCGGCAGCGCCGCTCGATCCAGCGATCGAAGCCGGCTTCGGCCAACAGCCCATTGAGCTTCCCATAAAATGGGTGGCCGTCTGAACGCGGCAAGTCCTCGGCGGTAATGAACAGCGACTCCTGCCGCTGCCTCCGTTTGCCCATCGCCATCCGTGTCCCTCCAACGATCGATCCGTCGAAACCGACCCCGGCATAAGTTTAGCGCCCTCGCGGCAGAAAGGAATATCTAAACGGGCTGCTAGGAGCGAGCCAATTGCGAAACCGGCAACGTTTCGATCAACAGGTCGAACGTCTCGCTGACCGTATTGGTGATGGGGCGCAGGCCCTCGCTCATCGGCTCGGTCCAGGAGGGCTCGCTGGGAGCCTTTTTCGGCGGGACGTCCATGATGCCTTTGCCGCCACCGACGCCTGGCACGAACAGCATCACGTTGGCTAGCCCCTGGCCGGTGCCCTTGGCAATTCCGGCAAAAGGATCGCCCTTGGTCGCATTGGTCATCGACAACAGCTCGGGCACCAGCGGCAACTCTTCCAGCGGCGCCCGCGTCGCACGAGCATCAAACCGCTTGGCAACTTGCTGCGGGGGATTGCTGGTGGCAACTTGTGGTTCGGGCGTCGTGTGCAACAGTGGGCCAATCGCCACCAGGATCGCCGCGGCGGTGGCCATGATGGCGGTGCGGCGGGTGAAGCGTCGTCGCGGGGCGCGCTCGTTCTGCAAATCGACAAGCACGCGCAATGCCAGATCGTCGGGCGCTTCGGGCGCGGTCAGGGCATGGAAGCCGTCGAGCAAATGGTCGTACGTCTCGGCCATTTTGCGGCAGTCGGCGCAGGCGTCGCAGTGCAGGCTCAATTCGGCGTCCCACGCGGGGCGACGCCGCTCGTCCAGCACCGCGTTGATTCGATCTTCAAACTCTTCGCACTGCATGTCGCGACTCCTGCACTACTCCGCGATGTTTCAGTTGCGCCACCAACTCACGCCGCGCCCGATGGACCCAGGTTTTCACGGTTCCCAGCGGGCAGTTCAACGTGACGCTGATTTGCGCGTAGCTCAGTTCATGTTGATGAAACAGCAAGAACGCCTGGCGATATTCCTCGCGCAAGTTGCTCAAGGCCAGTTCGACTTCTTCCGCCAGGTTGCGTGCTGCGGCCACTTCGACCGCATCGTCGCTCACGTGGTCGACCAGCGACGAGGTGTTCGGCCGCCGCATCCGCGCCGCCAAATGCGTGCGGCAGCGATTGCCGGCGATTGCCAGCAGCCACGGCAAAAACTCCCGCTGGTCGTCCCATGTGTGCAAGCCACGCAGGGCGCGGACAAAACTCTCTTGCGTCACATCCTCGGCATCCTGGCGATGCCGGAGCATGCGGTAACAAAGGCCGAATACCTGGCCGCGGTGCGTATCGACCAACTGCACCATGGCAGACTGGTCGCCGCGCAGGCAACGGCCGACCAACTCGCGCACGTCCTCGGACACGTTCCAGTTCCTTCAAACGGCAGGTCGGCTATAGGTAATTACCGCCGGAGAGGGCAGCCGGTTTCAACGCCGCAGCCTGGGGAGCAAGATCATTCTAGCGCAGAACGTGCGGAATTGCCACGAAGCGGGCAAAAAACGCAGGACGATTGCAAAGTTGAGTTTTGTATAATGCAGGTGCGATCCTAACCGGGTGAGGTGCGATCCTAACCGGGTGATGCGGGTTGGCTTTAGGAGAAGGAGCTAGCCATGCAACTACCATCGTATTTTCCGTCTTTGATGGTGGCCTTTTCGGAGGTGGCCGATCCACGTCAGCGGCGTGGTGTTCGTCATCCGTTTTCGGGGATTTTGGGACTGACGCTCGTGGGGCTGGTCTGCCGCTTGAACGATTTTGCCAGCTTGCAGCGGTGGGCAGCCCGGAACTGGCATCTGCTGCGCAGACCTTTGGGCTTTACGCGTCGCAAGCCGCCGCATCCTACCACGTTAAGTCGGACGCTGGCGAAGTTCTCGTTGGAGGAGTTTCAAGCTGCGTTTTCCCAGTGGTTGCAAGAGGTAATGGCGGATCAGGAGGCTCTGGTCGCGGCGGTGGATGGCAAGACGTCGAAGCAAGGCTTCGATCCGCAGGGCGATCCGATTCAGATGCTGAACGTTTTTGTCCAGGATTTGAAAGCGTGTCTTGGGCAATGGCCCCTGTCGGGCGACAAAAGCACCGAGCCGGAAGTGCTCAAAGCGCACCTGAGCGAACTGTTCGAGAAGTATCCGGCGTTGCGTTTGATCACGGGCGATGCCCTCTATGCTCAGCGCAATCTGGCCGAACTGATTCTGACTTCGGGCCATGACTACTTGTTCCAAATCAAAGCCAACCAGCCCGACATCCTGGATGCGGCGCAGACCTGCTTTGCGCAGGCCCAAGACAGCGCGGCGGCCGCTCAGACGCGGGAAAAAAAGGGGGCCGTAGGGAGACTCGTTTTCTTTGGATCGACCTGGCCGACGCCGAATATGTCTGCCAGCGGCTGGGGCTTGCCGGTTGCCGCATGCTCTTGCGAGTCGACCGCGAGACGAAAGACCGAAACGGCAAAACCACGCGCGAAACGCGGTACTTCGTCACCAGCCTCGACCCGGCCACGACTACGCCCAAGCAATTGTTGAAGTACGTACGCGCTCATTGGCAAGTGGAAAACAGCTTGCACTTCGTCAAAGATCGTTGGTGGGACGAAGACCGGCACTGGAGTCGTCGGCCAGGATTGGCCGAACGCCTGGCAAGCCTCACCAACGTAGCCCTGAGCGTGTTGCGACTAACGACCCAAAAATCCAAACAACCGCTTCGAGCCCGAGCCGATGATCTCTGCGCCAATCCCCTCCACGCCCTGAAACTCTTAGGAGCCTTGGATTAACGACTTTGCAATCGTCCTGGCAAAAAACGCTAGCAAAAAACGCGCAGTCGCGCCCTTCTTTTGGCCAGTGGGCGAGTCGGGCCCAGGGGAGAAACCCCGGATGATAGGAGCGTCACACCCTCGGAAACGGTCTGCTAGCGACGGACCGATTCGCAAATATCACGCAGCTCGCCCAGGGTCATGTCTTCGAGCCGGCGCCCCTTGCGATCCAAATGTTCGTTCACTTTGACGGCCGTCTCCTGCATCGCCGAATGCGTCGCTTCCGAGCCGCCACACAAGACAAAGTTCTTCCCGCGCGTCAGCCGGGTATGAACGTCTTCGGCATCGAAGGCCAGCCCCAGTAGGGCCGCTTCGTTCGCCTTGGATCGCTTGGCTCTCATGAATCATTGACTCCCATGCGGCTCCGCCAGTGGACTCTTGCAGCCCGCAAACGGGCTCGCTCTCCAAGTATAGGTCGGCCGGCAGGCGGGGTTCAACCGTACGCTGCGCAGCAGCTTCCGGCCCCCCAGGGCCGCGAGCCGGACACTCAGTTGTCGCCGCCCGCCACACATTCACGAACAAGCTGCTTGGCGAATTTGAAGGCCATCGACAGCGTGTGTACGCGGATTTCCATTTGATCGGCAGAAAAATTGTAAGGACTTTCGCTCTCTGGCAAGCCGGCGATGTTCATGGTCAGAGGCATCAGATCCAAAAACTCGCGATAGCGGCGCTTGATCGTCTCTTCATCGGGGGGCATGGCTGCGAGCTCCTCTGTGGCGGAAACTAGTAGGCAATTCGGGCGGCGGGGCCCGCGATAAACACTAACTCGCTCGACGCCGACAGGGCAAGGGCCAAAAGCGCAGGCGGAGTAAATCCTGCTGAGACAGCGTCAGCGTAGAAACGCCCTAAGAAGCAGCATTGCCCATGACGAGCAGCGGGCAGCGCAGCCGGGCGACGGTGGCGTGGCGGGGTTTCGCAATTCCAACGCAGGCTGCAACCGGCGCGGAGTTCCGCACTAAGCGACACTCGTGCGCTGCGCAGACAAGCCACGATGCAGGCACGCCACTATGCCATGCTCCGCGAAGACAAAGCATCCCTCTAACGGCGACGGCGCAACTTGTTCAACATGGCCGCGGCGGCCTCCTGGCTGTCCTTCGAGGAGTTGTCCTTTGGCGGCAATTTGCCGGGCGTGCGCTTGTGGGGCGTTTTGACGTGCTTCTCGTCGCCCGCGTCGTCCGCGGGTTCGGCCATGGCCGCAGTCTCCGCGCCGGCGTCCACACGGATCGAGTCGGTGTCCGCCAGATTGACGGTCTGCGTGTCGCCTGCGACCGTTTCGTCGGTCGGTTCGTCGTTGAGCCATCCGGCGACGTCGAGTTGATCCTTGGAAGCATCCTGCGCGGAGCGGGACGCAGCTTCCTTGATGTCGACCACGGGTGGGCGTTTCTTGGCGGCCAAGCCATGATCGACGCGAACTTCGAACCGCAGCGGCCCGACCGACAACCGATCACCTGCTTTCAACTCTTGCTCGCCGACAACGCGCTCGTCGTTGATGTAGGTGCCGTTCTTGCTACCGAAATCGCGAACGCCGATGTACCCATCTTCGACCAACAACACGCAATGGTGTCGGCTGATCAAGTCACTGCCCGGTCTCAGGTGGCAATCTTCGGCACGGCCGATGAAGAACTTCTTACTGCGAACCGGAATTTCCTGGCCGAGACTTTTTCCCTCAAGTACTTTCAGCTTCAAATCCATCGTTCCGCCCAGCTCCGCAAAGGCACTGATGAGAATAGAACCCGTACGATAGCGATCGCGCCGTATGAGCCCTTGCAGATTTGACCGAATTGGCCGTGCGCCAGCCGTTCTCTGTTTGGAAGTGTGCCTACGGCTGGGCGTTATGACCTCTCATTATGTCAGTTTTATCGACCTATAGCAAATTAAAAACCCTTAATCCCGCCATGCCTTGCGCAATTGCGCAGCCGTGGCCAAGCGGCACGGTTCCCACTGCCGGTTTATCGTCGCGCGGTCCAATCGACATGAGCGTATTTCGCTTGTTCCAGCCTGCCGGCGGCCTCGATTTCTGCTGGTAAAAGTGCGTCGGGTTCGAGTGCTAGCCCCACGGCCTCGCCGATGGTGCGACTCCAGGTGGCGACCAGTTCACCGGGTTCGCAGGTCTGGCCCGCGACCTCGGCGATGCCCGGCAATTCCGGTGCATGGGGCGACCGCGCCAGGAGCAAGCTGCCGTGTTGGAGTATGGCGCCGCGTCGGCGGCGCCTTGCGCTGCCGCAGATTTTGACATCGCCGAAGAGCACGTCCCCTGCGCACCGGCGTTGAAAGCACAAGAATGATTGCGGCGTCTCACTGGCAGAAGGGACGAGCAGACGTCTTGCGGCAATCCCCTGATTAGCCAGCACAGCAACCAGCGCGTCGTGCACCATCTCGTACAGCCGAACGTGATTGGCCCCCAAGAGATGCCCCCAGGGGACGGCCAGACTGTAAGTCAGCTCGCGGTCGTGCAGGATGGCGCCGCCGCCGGATTGTCTGCGGACCGCGGGGCAAGCCCGACTGGCAGGGTGCTGTTCCCGCTCGGAATTGCGTTGGAAGTATCCTAGCGACAGCGTGGGATGCGACCACTGATAGAATCGCAAACTGGCAATTCCACTTTCGGCTGCCGACACCAATAGCGCTTCGTCGACGGCCATCTGCCGGGTTCCACGGCCGGGACCTTCGACCAGCAATCGGCAGCGGAGCAGCGTCACGCCGGTGGGCTCCAGGACAGAACGGCTTGTCGCGCGGCGCGGACTTCGTCGGGCCGGCTGATCGAGGTGGTGTGCGGCGCTTCGTGCAACAGGTCGGCCGGCTCGTCGCTAATGCGAAACAGCGTTTCGGCGAAGGCATCCAGAGTTTCTTTCGTCTCAGTTTCAGTGGGCTCGATCATCATCGCTTCGCGCACGATCGGCGGAAAGTACACCGTGGGAGCATGAAAGCCGTAGTCCAGTAATCGCTTGGCCACGTCCATGGCCGACACGCCGCGGTCGCTCTTGAGTTTTTGGCCGCTGGCCACGAACTCGTGCATGCAGCGGTCTCCCTGCGGCACTGGAAAAATATGCTTCACCTTGCTCAGCAGATAGTTGGCGTTGAGTACGGCATTCTCGGCGACGCGCTGGAGTCCTTCCGGCCCGTGCGTGCGAATGTACGCGTAGGCTCGCACCAGCACACCCACGTTGCCGAAGAAGCTGCGCACCTGGCCGATGGATTTGGGTCGATCGTATTCGAGGCGGTATCGGTCGCCGTCGCGCGCGATGAGGGGCACGGGCAAATAGGGAGCCAGTGTTTCGGTGACCGCGATCGGGCCTGCGCCCGGACCGCCGCCACCGTGCGGACCGCTGAACGTTTTGTGCGGGTTGAAGTGCATCATGTCGGCGCCGAAATCGCCGGGGCGCGTCTTGCCCAGGATGGCGTTCATGTTGGCGCCGTCCAGGTAGATCAGCGCCTCCGGCGTCATGTGCCCGCCGGGCAATGTCGGCGATTTGCCGGTCGAACATGCCCAGCGTATTCGGATTGGTAATCATGAACACGGCGGTCGTATCGTCGAGCTTTGCCCTCAGGTCCTCCATGTCGACGTAGCCGGCCGCGGTGCTCTTGATGCTCACCGTGTCGAAGCCGGCCATGCTGGCGCTGGCCGGGTTGGTGCCGTGCGCGCTGTCGGGCGCGAGCACCTTGCCGCGTTTTTCGCCGCGCTCGCGGAAATAGGCGCTGGCGACCAATAGCGCCGTCAGTTCGCCGTGCGCACCGGCCGCCGGTTGCAGCGACACGGCCGGCAGGCCGCTGATCTCCGCCAACATTTGCTGCAGTCCGTGCAACAACTCGAGCAGACCCTGCACGGTTTCGTCGGGCTGGTAGGGATGCAAGTCGATCAGCCCGTGCAGCGAGGCCAATCGCTCGTTGCGTTTCGGGTTGTACTTCATCGTACACGAGCCGAGCGGATAGAAGTGCGTATCCACCGACATGTTCTGCGTCGACAAGTTGATGAAGTGCCGCACCAACTCAGGCTCGGCCAGCTCGGGCAGCGGGGGCGGCGAACTGGCCAGCGCGTCGGCCGGCAGCAACTCTTCCAGTGGAACGATCGGCACGTCGGGCGCCGGCAGCCGCGTCGCGCGGCGGCCCGGACGAGATTGCTCAAACAACAGTTGCGTGGCTCGCGTGTTGCGCATCGTCAATCGCTCTTCTCTCGTGGCTAACCTTGCATGAGACTGGCCGCCAAGGCATCGATCTCGCTCTTGGTGCGCTTTTCGGTGACCGACACCAGCAGGCAATCCGCAAATTCCGGATACCAACGTCCCAGCGGCACGCCCGCCAGGAAGCCGCGCCGGCTGGCCTGTTGCAATAGTGCATCGACGTTGCCACCGGGCTGACGCACGACGAACTCCTTGAAGGTGGGCCGGTCGAACGCCGTCTTCAGCGGCGATTCGCTGGTCAGTCTTCGTCGGGCATAGCGCGCCTTGCGCAGGCAGTGCTCGGCCGTTTCGCGCAATCCTTGGGGACCCAGCGTGGCCAGATAGACGGTCGCTCGCAGCGCGAACAGTCCCTGGTTGGTGCAGATGTTGCTCGTGGCTTTCTCGCGGCGAATGTGCTGCTCGCGCGTTTGCAGCGTCAGCACGAAGCACCGCTTGCCGCGACGGTCGACGGTCTCGCCGGCAATCCTGCCGGGCATCCGCCGCACGAATGCTTCGCGACAAGCCATGATTCCCAAATAAGGTCCGCCGAACGACATGGGGCTGCCCAGGCTTTGCCCTTCGGCCACGACGATGTCCGCGCCGTAGTCGCCCGGCCGCTTGAGCAATCCCAGACTGATCGGATCGACCGACACCACCGCCAGCGCGCCGGCATCGTGGGCAATTTGCACCAGCGATTCGGCCGCCTCCAGGCAGCCGAAAAAGTTTGGCTGTTGAAACAGCACACAGGCCGTGTCGCCGTTGACGGCCTTGCGAAGTTCCTCGGGCGTGATCGTTCCCTCGGGCGTGCCGACGGTCACTAGCTCGATATCGAGATTGGTGAGATACGTCTGCAGGATGCGCCGATACTCGGGATGCACGCTGGCGGCGGTGACCACGCGGCCGTGACGCTTGGTCGAACTGATGGCCATCAGCACGGCTTCGGTCGCCGCGCTGCCGCCGTCGTACAGGCTGGCGTTCGAAACGTCCATGCCCGTCAACTGCGTGATCAACGTTTGATATTCGAAGAATACTTGCAGGTTGCCCTGGCTCGCTTCGGGCTGATATGGCGTGTACGAGGTGTAGAACTCGCCGCGCGAGGCAACTTCATCAACCACGGCGGGAATGAAGTGGTCGTAGCTGCCGCCACCCAGAAAGCAGATCTTGTCTCCGGCTGGTTGATTCTTGGCGGCCAGCGCGGTGAGGTGCGCCGTCAGTTCCATTTCCGAAAGGGCAGGGGGGATGTCCAAGGGGCGCTGCAAACGCAACTCGACGGGGATCGAGTCGAACAGTTCGTCGATGCTCGAAAGCCCGATCGAGGCGAGCATGGCCCGCTGGTCTTCCGGCGTATTGGCAATATATGGCATCAGGTGAATTCGCGTTGAAACGGATTGGACTGGCGGCCGATTAGTGACCATCTTCGGCGCATTGCTCTTCATAGGTCGTGAAGTCGAGCAATGCCTTCAGGCTCGCCTCGTCGGTGACGTTGATCTTGGCGATCCAGGCTTCACCGTATGGATCGTCTTGAAACAAGCTCAGGTTGTCCGGCAGCGAGCTGTTCACTTCCACGACTTCGCCGGTGACCGGGCTGTACAGATCGCTCACCGCCTTGACGCTTTCGATTTCGCCGAACGACTCGCCCGCCTTGACCTGTCGGCCGACTGCGGGCAACTCGAGATAGACCAGGTCGGTCAACGCTTCCACGGCAAAGTGTGAAATGCCTACGGTGGCGACCTTCTTGTCATCCTGGTCCTCGAGGTAGGCCCATTCGTGTGTCTTGGCATACAACAAATCTTGGGGCTGCACGTTGTGTTCCTTATGCAGAGAGGAAGCGCTTACGAAGTTCGTCGATAGAAGGGCAGTTGCACGCACTGCGCCGGCACGCGCGTGCCGCGGATGTCGATCATCACGGCCGCGGGTGCAGTGGCCAGATCGGGCCGGACGTAGCCCATCGCAATCGGCACGTTGAGCGTGGGGGAGAATGTGCCACTGGTCACGTGGCCCACTTGTTCCTCGCCGGCCAGCACGGCGTATCCTTCGCGCGGCACGCGTTTGCCGCTGAGCCGCCAGCCGGCGCGATGCGGCGCTGAAGTGTCTTCGCGCAGCTTCGCCAGTGCATCGCGGCCGGGAAACGTCCGCTTTTCCAGATCGACGGCGAAGCTTAGCCCGGCTTGATAGGGATGTGTGTCCTCGCCCAGCTCATGCCCGTAGAGCGGCATGGCGGCTTCCAGCCGCAGCGTGTCGCGAGCGCCCAGCCCGGCAGCCGCTCCGCCGAATTGCTTGGCGGCGCTTTCCAGCTTCTCCCAGACTTCGAGCGCTGCGGCGGCCGGCACGATCAATTCGCAACCGTCTTCGCCCGTGTATCCAGTGCGGCTGACGATGCCTTTGCCGCCGGAGATGGCGGTCTCTTCGCCCGTGTAGTACCGCAGCCGGGCGGCGTCGGTTTCCGTCAGCGGGCGCACGATCTCCAGCGCTCGGGGACCTTGCACGGCGATCATGGCCGTTGCGGTCGTGGTGTCGGTCAACTCGACGTGGGCGTTGGCACGATGCCGCTCGAGCCAGTTCCAAATCTTGGCGCGGTTGCTGGTGTTAACCACGAGTTGGTAGAAGCCCTTGCCGTCGTGCTCGACCAGGTGATAGACCAACACGTCGTCCAGGATGCCGCCGGTGTCGTTGGTCACCAGCGCGTAGCGAATTTGACCCGGCTTCATGCCGGTGACGCGGCGCGTCACGATGCGATCGAGAAACGACTCGGCGTCCGGCCCCTCGATGCGAAACCGGCCCATGTGCGAGACGTCGAACACTCCTACGGCCGTGCGTACGGCCGTATGTTCGGCCACGATGGACGTGTATTGCACGGGCATCGACCAACCGGCGAAGTCGACCATTCGCCCGCCGTGCGAGGCGTGCCATTCGAAAAGCGGCGTGTGCGCAAGATTGCCGGTCATCCGGGCCGTGATCCCAGAAGTGTGTGCTGGACGCTCGCCCCTTAAGGACCACCAGGGATCCAATCGGCGTTCGAGTGCCCGCGAGTTGCCAAGACGAAAGTGCGGCGTCCAATTCAAGCGAAGCACTGGCAGGATGCCAGTGCCGCCCCGTAGGAGCGACGCACTGGCATTGTACCGCTTTGTCGCTGGTGTGCCAGTGTCGGGCCGCAAAGCACGCGTCGCCAATGTCTCACTACTTCCGCCGCCGCTTGTCTTTGCCCTTGGCGCGGTTCTTGGCTTTCTGATTGGACTTTCTTTCGTTTCGCTCGCGTTTCGTGCCGATGCGCTTCGGCGGCGCAACTCGCTTGTTGCGCCCCACGAGACGAAAGTCCAACTCACGGCGGTCGACGTCCACGCGGGCCACCACGACGGTCACCTGGTCTCCCAGGCGAAGCGTGTTGCCGGCGCGATTGCCGGTAAGCGTGTGCGACTTGCGGTCGAAACGATAGTAGTCGTCGGCCAGCGAGCTAATGTGCACCAGGCCTTCGGCGGGCAGTTCGATGCCCTGCACGAAGAGTCCATACTCCTCGACGCCGGTGACGATGCCTTCCAGCGTGTTGCCGATGCGCGTGTTGAGGTATTCCAGCAGCTTCACGCGGGTCAGTTCACGCTCGGCGCCTTCGCTGCGTCGTTCGCGGTCCGAACAATGTTCGCCCAGCACGGCCATCTCGCCGAAGTCGTTGCGCGGCTTTTTGCCGCGCATGTGCGATTCGAGCAGCCGATGGATCGTGAGATCCGGATAGCGGCGAATGGGCGATGTGAAGTGGCAATAGCAGTCGCTGGCCAGCGCGTAGTGCCCTTCTTCCTCGGGGCTGTAGGTGGCGCGTTGCAGGCTGCGCAACAGCGCGAAGTTGACAGCCCGCTCTTCTGGCTGCCCGGCCACGTCGGCCAGTAGTTTTTGCAATTCGAAGCGGCTTTCCAGGCTCTCGGTCTGAAAGCCCAGGCCGCTGACGAATTCGGTGAGCGCTTTGAGTTTGCGAGGGTCGGGCGCCGTATGAACGCGGCGCAGGAAGTGCAACTCGGCCTTGGCCAGCAACTCGGCCACGGCCTCGTTGGCCGCCAGCATGAAGTCCTCGATGATCTTGTGGCTCTCGGTGTTCACCACCAGGTGGGCGCCGCTCACGCGGCCGTTCTTGTCCAAATCGACCTTCACTTCGGGCATGCTCAGCTCGAGGCCGCCCCGCCCATAGCGCCGCGCTCGCAAGATGCCCGCCAACGTGCGCATACGACCCAATAGCACGTACACTTTGGGATCGAGTTTCGACCGCCAGGCCTCGGGATCGGCCAGGTACTCGTCGACTTCCTCGTAGGTGAACCGCCGGCAGCTTTTGATCGCGGCCGACATCGGCTGGGTCGACAGCGGCACCCCTTCGGGCGAAAACTCCATGAACACGCTCTTGGTGTAGCGCACTTTGTCGGGCTGCAGGCTGGCCAGGCTGTTGGAGATGATTTCCGGCAGCATGGGGATCACGCGATCGGGCAGATAGGTGCTGTTGCCGCGCTGGTGCGCCTCGCGATCCAGCGCCGTCTTGGGACGGACGAAGTGCGACACGTCGGCGATGTGTACGCCCAGCCGCCAATAGCCTCGCTCGTCCTGCTCCAGCGACACCGCGTCGTCGAAGTCCCGGGCGTCGACCGGATCGATGGTGATCGTGACGATCCCGGTCAAGTCGGTGCGGCTGGGTGGGATGCGTTCGTGAAACTTGTCGGCCTGCTCGCGCGCTTCTTCCAGCGCGTCGTCGGCGAACTCGCCCGGCAAGTTGAATTCGCGAATGATCGACAGCGTGTCCACCCCGGGCGCGCCATGCGCGCCCAGCACTTCGACGATCACCCCCTCGCCGCTGTGCGCATGGGTGGGAAATCGCACCATTTCGATCACGACTTTGTCGTCGGTGCGAGCGCTTTTGGCGCCGGGGTCGCCCAGCAGAATGGGTTCGGAGAACGGCTTTCCATCGACCTGCACGTAGGCCGTGCCGGCCACCTCGAAGTACGTTCCCACGAAGGTATGCGTTTCGCGCTCGATGACTTCGACGATTTCGCCTTCGGGATTCTTTCGCCGGATGTCGGTCTTGCGCTTCAGCCGCACCAGCACGGTGTCGCCGCTGGAAGCGTCCTGTGCATCGGGCGCCGCGATGTAGATGTCTTGCGTGCGATCGGCGCCCGGCGCGCTTCCAGCGGGCCGCACGTAGCCGGCGCCGGACTGCGTGCGCCGAAACACGCCAGTGACTCGATAGCCGCCGCCGGCCGCGTCGGGCGGCGTGCTGGGGGGCGGACCGACCAGGTGGTTGGCTCCGTAGGCGAGCTTCTTCGCCTTGACCAATTGCTTGATGACCCGCTTCAATTCGCGCGTCGATGCTTCATCGAGATCGAGTTGACCGGCCAGCACGCGCGGCTTGACGGGTCGATAGCCGGGCTGCGTGACCCATTGCAGCAGGCGTTGTTCCAGCGTTTCGGCGGCCACGGGCGCGTTCCTTCCTGCTGCTGCCGGACTCGTCGGCTATTTGCCGACGCCTTTGAACAGCTTGCGGCCCAACGACTGGTGATAATTGGTCCACGAACTGTCCACGTTCGGGTCGTCGCGCATCAACTGCTCGAACGAATGCAACTTCGCGTCCAAATTGTCCAAGTGGTGCAGCGCCACGGCTTCGAGCGTCATGGGCAGCTTGGGGCTGCCGTACTCGTATTGCCCGTGGTGACTCACGATCATGTGCTTCAGGCGCAACACGATTTCATCGGGCACGGGCTCGCCGGCCAGGCGTTCGGTTTCGCGGAGTTTCTTTTCGAGAATGCCCACGGCCATGACCAGATGGCCGATGAGTTGTCCTTCGTCGGTGTAGGAGAAGTCGCGCTCGTAGGCCAGTTCGTCGACCTTGCCTGCATCGTGGAGAAACGCACCCATCAACAGCAGGTCGTCATTGAGCGACGGATATAGCGGCGCCACGTGCGTGACCAGCTCCATCAGGCTGATGACATGTTCGAGTAACCCGCCCTTGTAGGCGTGATGATTCTTCACGCCGGCGGGCGCCTGGCTGAACTTGCGCATGAAGTCGTCGTCGACCAAAAAGCACTCGGCCAGGTTGAGCAGGTGCGGGTCCTTCATGCCGCGCAGAAACGCGGCCAGCTTACCGGTGAGCTGGTCGATTTCCTTGGAGCCCAGGATGAGAAATTCTTCCTGGTCGACGTCGCCCAATGGCGCGCGGCGAATGCTGCTGGCAATGAGCTGGATCGTGCCCTGGAAGAGCTGGGTAGTGCCCTCCACGCGCACGTAGTCGCCGTTTTCGAATCCGCGATAATCGTTCTCGCTGGCGTTCCACATCCGCGCATTGATCGAGCCGGAACGGTCCGAAAGCTCGAGTTGCAGATAGAGGTTGCCGCTGCGATTGGGCCGCAACTGCTTGTCGGAAGCGAGAAAGATTTGGTCGACCGACTCCTGGTGAGCCATCTGGCTCACAAATCGTCGAGACATTGAACACGCTTTCTAAGACGCCGATCGTGGCGTCACTCGTGGAGAATGGACTGGCTAAGCACCCGATTCTAAGAGCGTCGCCAACCCCCGGCAAGAGGCGCGTGCGCCGTCACCTGCGCAGCCGCCCGCCCAGTAGCTGAATTCGCAAGGATTCAGCCGGTCGCTCCCGAAGTTGAATACCAGTTGTCCCTCAACCATTCGTCCCGGCGCTGCCATTGTTGCGATGCGCCGATGTTGCGTACAATGCTGCACTTTGTTGCCCGCGCCGGCCCCGGCCAGGCATGCAGTCGAGACTTCCGAAGAGGCGTGTCCCCATGGCTAAAGCTTCGCAAACCGCGATCACTCCCACTCGGGCTGAAGATTATCCGGAGTGGTATCAGCAGGTGGTGCGCGCGGCCGATCTGGCCGAGCAGTCGCCGGTGCGCGGCTGCATGGTCATCAAACCGTGGGGCTACGCGCTGTGGGAGAACATGCAGCGTGCGCTCGACGCCATGTTCAAGGAAACGGGCCACGTCAACGCGTACTTTCCGTTGTTCATTCCGCTGAGCTATCTGGAAAAAGAGGCCGAGCACGTCGAGGGCTTTGCCAAGGAATGCGCCGTGGTGACACATCATCGGCTGGAAGCCGGACCTGAGGGCGGGCTGGTGCCGACCGGCAAGCTCGAAGAACCGCTCGTCGTTCGCCCCACCAGCGAGACCATCATCGGCGCGATGTACGCCCGCTGGGTGAAGTCGTATCGCGACTTGCCGATCTTGATCAATCAATGGGCCAATGTGGTGCGCTGGGAGTTGCGCACGCGAATGTTTCTGCGCACTACCGAGTTTCTCTGGCAGGAGGGCCACACGGCGCATGCCACGCAGGCCGAAGCCGAGGAAGAAACACGCAAGATGCTGGGCGTCTATGCCCGGTTTGCCCAAGAGTTCATGGCCATGCCGGTGATCTGCGGTGAGAAAACGGCCGGCGAACGCTTTCCCGGCGCGATCAACACCTACAGCATCGAAGCGATGATGCAGGATCGCAAAGCGCTGCAAGCCGGCACGTCGCACTTTCTGGGCCAGAATTTCTCCAAGGCCCAGGAGATCAAGTATCTGTCGTCGGAAGGACGCGAAGAGTTCGCCTGGACGACGTCTTGGGGCGTCTCGACTCGGCTGGTCGGAGCGCTGATCATGACCCATAGCGACGACGACGGGCTGGTGCTCCCGCCACGATTGGCGCCCCAGCACGTGGTGTTGTTGCCCATCCATCGCAACGATGAGGAAGCCGGGCCCGTGCTGGAGTACTGTCGCACGTTGCGCGACGAATTGGCGGCGCAGCGCTACGACGATGCCCCAGTGCGGGCGATTGTCGACGACCGCGACATCGCCCGGGCCGAGAAGAAATGGCAGCAGATCAAACGCGGCGTGCCCTTCATCGTGGAAATCGGTCCGCGCGACATAGCGGGCGATACGTTGATGCCCAAGCGGCGTGATGCGCCTGCCGGCGAAAAGAAGCCGGCGGTGCCGCGCAGCGAGTTCGTATCTGGTATTGCCGCGGAACTGGCAGCGATGCAGCAGAGCCTGTTCGATCGCGCGATGGCGCTGCGCAGCGAACACACGCGCACGATCACGAAACTCGACGAGTTCGAGGCCTACTTCACGCCCAAGAATAGCGACAAGGCGGAAGCCCACGGCGGGTTTGCCATTTGTCATTTCACCGAAGGGCCCGAAACGGCCGCCGTTCTGGCCAAGCTGAAAGTAACCATTCGTTGCGTGCCGCTTCCGACCGAGTCGGGGTTTGAAACACAGACGCCCGGCAAGTGCATTTTCACGGGCAAGGAGACGACGCAGCGTGCCGTGTTTGCCAAGGCATATTGATGCGACGAAGTCGACGAAGTCTGCCGACCACGACGACACACGTAATATCCACGAAGGCGTCTGAATTCGAAATCCAATTCCCTTTCGTTGTGTCGTAGTGCCGTCGTGGTTCAATCCTTCTTTTCCTGTTGTCATGATTGATGGGCGACATTCACCAGACTGAGCCGGTCCTGTTTTTATTGGCTGCATTCAGCCGGCACGACGCGGCGCTGGACTGGGCACGAGCGCGGGCCGAAAGCGCTTGGGGTAAAATCGCCTTGGAGAGCCCGCGGTTCGAGTTTGCGGAAACCGACTATTACGAGCCGACGATGGGCTCGGGTCTTCGAAAGTGTTTTTTCGCGTTGGAGCCGCCGGTCGATCCGGTGGTGCTGGTGGATCGCAAAATCGAGACGAACGACTTGGAACTGGAGTATGCTAAGAGAGCAGGGCACGTGGAGCCGCGCCCGTTGAATCTCGATCCAGGCTATCTGACACCGGCGAAGTTGGTGCTGGCGTCGACGAAAGACCATGCCCATCGTTTGTATCTTGCGCGCGGCATTTATGCCGAAGTGACCTTGTACTACAAAGACCGTCGCTGGCAACACCGCGAGTGGACGTTTCCGGACTATCGGCGCGACGACTATCAGCAATTCTTTAGCGCCTGCCGCGAGTTGTTGCGGCGCCGCGGCGGATGAGGCCCTGCCACCGATGAACTGGCTTGTCGCGCTGGCTGCCGTGCCGAGTTTTCTGATTGCCTGGGCAATCGCCGGCGCGTTTTGCCGTTTGGCGCCGAAGTGGGGCTTTGTCGATCGGCCCGGCGACCGCAAGATTCACAAGTTGCCCGTGGCCTTCGGCGGCGGTTTGGCCATTTGGGCCGGAGTCGTGGCGACCTTTGCGGCGGCCGAGTGGCTGCTGGTGCCGTGGTCGCGCCTTTATCGCGATGACCCGGCCCGCGCGCCGCTCGATTTCTCCTTTGCCGGCGAATGGGGATCGCGATTGGCCGAATTCATCGAGCCGCACTTGCCCGGCCTGGTGGCGCGGTCCGGCGACTTATGGTTTTTTCTAGCGTGCGGCACCGTGCTGGTCGCGTTGGGACTGGTGGACGATGCGCGCAACCTCGATTGGCGATTTCGACTGGCGGTCGAGATCCTGGTAGCTGCGGCCGTAGTGTTCGGGCGTGGTTGGAAGCTCACGCTGTTTGTCGATTGGCCGATTCTGACTGACGCGGTCAGCGTGCTATGGATCGTGGGACTCATCAATTCGTTCAACATGCTGGACAACATGGACGGGCTGTCGGCCGGCGTGGCGGCGATCGCGGCGGCCATGCTGGCCAGTGTGATGTTGTTGACGCCAGAACCCGGCTCCGGCGCGCCGCAGTTGTTCATTGCCGGCGTGTTGTTCGTGCTGGTGGGCGCTTTGGTGGGATTCCTGGTTCACAATCGCCCGCCGGCGCGAATCGTGATGGGGGACGCCGGCGCGTATTTCATCGGTTTCTCGCTGGCCGTGATGACGATTTTGGCCACTTTTTCGGGCAACGGAACTCCGCGGCATGCGATCCTGGCCCCGCTGTGCGTGCTGGCCGTGCCGATCTATGACACCCTGAGCGTATTGATTATCCGGCTGCGTGCCGGCCGAAGTCCCTTCGAGGGCGATACGAACCATTTTTCGCACCGCCTCGTAGCGCTAGGATTGAGCAGGCCGCAGGCGGTGTTGACGATTTACTTGACCTCGGCCGCCTGCGGATTGGGCGCGCTGCTGCTGCACCAGGTCGATTTCGCCGGAGCGATCGTGGTGCTGCTGATGGTCGGCTGTCTGTTGGCCGTGATCGCGATTTTGGAAGTGACGGCCCGCCGCAAGCTGGGTCCCTGACCGCTCGGTGATTCGCGACGCCGTGACGGCGCCGGTCTCGCCGCCTTACTTGGTTCCCGCGAGTCGATTGTTCCGCCATGGCCGCCGCCCGTAAGAACGCCGCCGCGAAGCGTAGCTCCCGCGCGGCCGCGAATGCGCCGGCCACGAGCCTGGCCGAACAATTGCGCACCTGGTTGTTGTTCGCGCTGGTGGCGCTGCTCGTGGCTCGACCGCTGTTGCCCAGCGAAGGCGTGTCGTGGATCGGCGACGGCCAGCCGTTCAATTTGCTGACGATCTTCCTGGCGGCGGCGTACTTCGCCTTGGCCTTGGCGGAAGGTGGCTTCTATCGGCGCTGGGGACTGGCGGATGCGGCGGTGGCCGTGCTGGTTGTCTTGTGCATTGGCGCCGCGCTCAACGGGGCCCAATATGGCAGCCCTCGCCCGGCCGTGAACATGCTGTTCGAATGGCTCAGTTTCGGCCTGATCTACTTCCTGGCACGCCAATTGGTGCGCACGCCGAGCGAGACGCGTGTGCTGGTGGCAATCATGGTGGCGCTGGCCGTGGTGATGACCGCGTATGGCTTCTACCAGGTGTTCGTGGGATTGCCAGCCACGCGCGCGGCATACGCGGAGAATCCCGACGAAGCGTTGCGGGCCGCGGGCCAGTGGTTTCCGCCCGGTTCGCCGGCACGTCAGCAGTTTGAAAATCGTTTGCAAAGCACGGAGCCGTTTGCCACTTTTGCGCTGACCAACTCGCTGGCCGGCTTTCTGGCGCCGTGGTCGATCGTGGCGCTGGCGATATTTCTGGGACAGTTCACGCTGCCCAGGGCCAGCCCTGGCCCAGCGGAGCAGGGATTGCGAGCATCGCGATGGCCGTGGGTGGCGTCGTCGATGGGATTGGCCGCGTGCGTGGTGGCAATCCTGGCGTGCCTGGTGTTGACCAAGAGCCGTAGCGCCTATGTGGCGGTTGCCGCGGGCGTGCTGCTGTTTCCCTGGTTTGATCCCGAGTTGCGCCGGCGTTGGTTGGGTAAGCGCCTGCTGTTGACGATTGCCGGGATCGTGGTGTTGCTCATCCTGGGCGCCGTGGCTGCCAAAGGCTTGGACGTCCACGTGCTCACCGAAGCCACGAAGTCGCTGGGCTATCGGCTGGAGTACTGGCGCTCGACACTGGTGATGATTGCCCATCGCCCCTGGCTGGGTGTGGGGCCCGGAAACTTCCAGGACTTTTACACGCAATACAAGCTGCCTACGGCAAGCGAGGAGATCCGCGATCCGCACAACTTCTTGCTCGAGGTATGGGCCACCGCCGGCACGTTCGCGCTGGTGGCCTTGGGCACCGCGTTGTGCTTGCTTGCCTGGCGCGCCTGGAACCAGAGGAGTGTGCCGCTTGCCGAGCCGGATGCAGCCAAGCGGTCTTCCCCGGAGCCGAAGGCCGTCGAGTCGCTGCGCAACGCGGTTGCCATGGTGCTGGGCGCGGCGGCCGGTTTTCTGCTTGCCTTCCTGTTGGGGCCGTCCGTGCGGCTGGTCTTTTCGGAAGAGCAATTCGTCGGCGGATTGATTGTCGGCGCGGCGGTCGTGGCGCTGGCGTGGCCCTGGGTGAAGCACGGTACGCTTTCGCCACGGATGCCCGCATTGGCCCTGCTCGTGCTGGCGATCCATTTGCTGGCAGCGGGCGGCATTGCCTATCCGGGCGTTGCCGATTCGTGGTGGTTGCTGTTGGCGCTGGGGTTCAATCAGACCGGTCGCGTCACCGGCATGCATGTGGCACGGAGCGGGCGATGGCCGGTGTGGGGCGCGGCGGTCGGTCTCGTCGCGGCGTGCTCCGCCGGGGTGGCGTGCTACTATCTGGCCTATCGACCCGTGGTGCAATGTCACGCGGACCTGTTGCGCGCCATGGAAGAAACGCACGGCACCGATGCGCGCATCGACCTGCTGATCGATGCCGCCGAGGCCGATCCATTGTCGGCTGAGCCCTGGTGGCTGATCGCCGAATTGGAACACGCGCGGTTGCTCGAAAACCCTCACCAAGAGGATCGGACCAAGCGATTTGTTCGCGCCACGTCGAAAGTCCTCGACCTGCGGCTTTATTCGAGTGCTGCATGGCGGCAGTGCGGGCGATGGTACTACGAACTGTACAGCAGGGATCAGACGCTCGACACGGCGAACCCCGCCCGCGTTTGCTTCCAACGCGCAGTGGCGCTATATCCCAATCTGGCCGAGTTGCGTGGCGAATATGCGCTGGCGTTGAACGCCACGGGCGATTTTGACGAAGCGCGGCTTCAACTCGGCGCCGCCCGCCGGCTGGACGAGCTGACGCCGCACGCCGACAAGAAGCTGTCGCCCCCATTGCTCGAACAACTCAAACTGCTGGAATCGTCCGTCGAAAAGCGCGATCTCTCGGACAAACGGCCGCCTGATCCGTAGGCGCTGGCACGATCGCGTTGACCCTTTCAGCCGCGGCGGCCTAGAATCAAGAAGGCGCCATCCATCGGGCGGCGACTCCCATCTTGCGAACTCTACTGGCTCGATTTCAACCCGTTCGATTCGCCATGAAAACAATCCATGTCGTGATCGCGTCGATCGTCTTGGGCACTGCCTTGGGTAGCGGCATCAGTTGGGGCTTTTTTCACGACTCACCGGCATTGGCCGTCGTAGCTCCCCAAGTCGGCCCTCGTCCGGTGGCAACCAAGAGCCAGCCCAAGGTGGCGGTCGATTCTCATTTTCACGACTTCCACCAGGTGGAGCACAACGTGAAGGTCGTGCATGCATTCAAACTCACCAATGTGGGCGATCGAACTTTGGAATTGGAGCCCGGGACAACCACGTGCTCACGTTGCACGATTGCCACTTTGGAAAAGAATCGGCTCGAGCCGGGGGAATCGACGCGCGTGATCATCGAGTACACGCCCACGCAAAGCCAGCCCGTGTTCCGCCAGCACGCCACCATCAAGACCAACGATCCCGAGCAGAAGCTGGTCGAGTTGAATATCGAGGGCACGGTGTCCAGCCGCTTTCGCGTCATGCCGCAGGTATTGGTGCTGAGCCGGTTTTCCAACAAGGAAACCAAGTCGGCGGACCTCAGGATTTTCGACTTCGCGTCTGAGAAGATGGACGTGGAGCATTGCATATTCCTGCAGCCGGAGACCATCGATTTCTTTGAGGCTGAAGTCCTGCCCATGGAACCGGACGAGTTGCGGCAAAATGATGCCAAAAGCGGCTGCCGTGTGCGGGTGACTGCAAAACCGGGCTTGCCCGTCGGGCCGGTTCGGCAGACAATCCGCATCGGCATCAAGACCCCCGACGAGGCGGATGCGAAGAGCATGGACATTGAGGTCGAGGGGACGGTCGACAGCGATATTTCGCTGGTTGGACGCGGCTGGAACGCGGTGAGAAGTCGCTTGTCGATCGGAGAGGTGCGTAGCGACGAAGGGGCAAAACGCGAGCTCTATTTGATGCTGCGCGGACCACTCCGCAACGACACCGTCATCAAGCCGACGGTAGTAGACCCATCGTGGCTCAAGGTGAGCCTGGGCGAGCCCCGTGAACTGACATCGGGTGGGGACGGACAAGGCGGCGTAACACAGATTCCGCTCACCATCGAGATTCCACCCGGGATGCCTGCCGTCAATCATCTCGGCACGAACCAGGGCAAGTTTGCGGAAGTCGTGCTGGAAACTACGAATCCCGACGTGAAGCAAATTCGGATGGACTTGCAGTTCATCATTCTGCAATAAGGCGGTTGCTTGCCATGCATTTTTCTTCCGGGCCGTGGCGAGGCTCGCAGACTCTCAGGATGGATCCGACGATGAAGGCGAACGCGAGGATTGGACTGGCTGCGTTATCGGGCGCCGCGTTGCTGTTTTTGTTGACGGCGGTGGGCTGCGATTCGAATTCGGCCTATCGCCCGCCCACCGCGTCGGTCAATGGCACTGCCCCCAATGGCACTGCTCCGTTGCGCCGAGCGAACCGAGTCCTCTGGCCGAGTCCGCCCTGGCCGTCTTACCTGCAAAAGAGCCCATCGCGTCGGAACCCGCCCGGGCCGAAACACAGGCGGCCGAGCAGCCGGCCGAGCAGCCTGTCGAGCAGCCGGCTACCGTCACCAAGACAGCGGAGGAGACACCGGCCGAATCGAACGATGCGTCCAAGTCGGCGACGGACGAACCGTCGGCGCTAAGGTTCGCCTCGACGCGTCCCGAATACTTCGTCGGTTGGCCCAAGCCGAAATTGGCCCTGGTGATAAGCGGCTTGCAAAATGGATATCTAGAGCCGTGTGGCTGCGCGGGCTTGGAGAATCAGAAGGGCGGCTTGAGCCGGCGCCATGCGTTTCTCAAACAGCTTGCCGAGCGCGGCTGGCCCGTGGCGGCCGTCGACGTGGGCAACCAGGTGCGCCGATTTGGACGACAGGCCGAAGTGCAATACACCCTCGTGGCCGACGCGCTCAAACAAATGGGTTATTCCGCCGTGGCCTTTGGCGCCGACGATCTGCGGCTCTCGGCCGGCCACCTGCTCTCCTCGGTCGTGACAGGAGAGCCCGAGGATTCGATCTTCGTGGCGGCCAACGTCAGCCTGTTCGGCCTCACGCCCAAGGCAAGAATCATCGAAGCCGGCGGCATGAAGATCGGCGTCACGTCCATCCTGGGCAAGACGTTTCAAGAGCAGGTCAACAACGATGAAATTGAAATGAAACCTGCAGCCGAGACGCTGCGCGAAGTGCTGCCGCAACTGGCCGATTGCGATGTGCGCGTGCTGCTGGCGCACGCCACCAACACGGAATGCGCCGAGTTGGCCCGCGAGTTCCCCGAGTTCGCGCTGGTGGTCACGGGCGAGGACGTCGACGAGCCGAAGGCCCAGCCCGACACGATCGAAGGCACCAAAACGAAACTGATCGAAGTCGGACACAAAGGCATGTACGTCGTGGTGGCCGGATTCTTTGACGATCCGGAGTCTCCGATCCGCTTCCAGCGCATGGCGCTCGATTCAAGATATCCCGACACGGCCGAGATGAAACAGATCATGGTCACGTACCAGGACCAACTGCGGCAGCTTGGTTGGGACGGCTTGGGAATTCGCAGCATGCCGCATCCGCGCAGCCGCCAAAGCGGCGCGTTGGCCGGCAAGTTCGTCGGCTCGGCCAAGTGCCAGGAGTGCCACCAGGATGCGTGGGACGTGTGGTCCAACTCGAAGCATGCCCACGCGACCGAGACGCTGGCGAATCTCGATCCGCCGCGACAGTACGATGCCGAGTGCGTCAGTTGCCACGTGGTGGGCTGGAGCCCGCAGGATTACTTCCCCTATACGACCGGCTATGAGAGTCTGGACAAGACGCCACACTTGGTGGGCAACGGTTGCGAAAACTGCCACGGCCCCGGCGGCGCGCACGTGGCGGTCGAAGAAGGAGAAGACATCGGCGTCGCTGCCGAAACGCTACGCGAGCAGATGCACCTGACGTGGAACGCCGCCAAGACCGACATGTGCATCAAGTGCCACGACCTGGACAACAGCCCCGAGTTCAGCAAAAACGTGGACCACTACTGGTCAGAGATTGCGCACTGACGTGTCGTCCGTTTCACCATCGAGGCTAACATCAGGCCATAGGTAGGAGTTGAAACGACGAACGCGGTTCGCGCGGGCTACTTTTCGTGGACCAATTTCGGACTAGAAATTAGGCCACCCTTTATGCTAGGTTCCGAATCATCAGCGAGCTGATCGCTGGACCCGGTCACCACGAGTGACCTGGGTATCCGAAGAGCTCGGCGGCACGTCCTCGTGCCAGTAGGCACCTGACAACGAGTATCCAGAGAGCCCGTAGTCGGTGCGCGCTTGCGAAGCGCGCACCGGGTGCGGGCTCTTTTTTGTCGCCCCCGTGAAGAGGAAATTCATGGACCGCTACGCAAAGGCAACGGACGTGGCCGACGATTTGCCACCCAGCGAAGCTTGGCTATTCGCACAAGCCATTCTCGGCAGGCCGATTCCACGAGTGATCCGTCCAGAGGCCAAGGCGAAAACCCAGCGCGAAGAACTGGGACGGCTGGCGCGATTCTCGTATCGGCACGCAGAGGAGCTGCGCAGACTGCAATCCACCGAAGCCAATGCTCGGCGCGACCGTGAGCTTTTGGAATGGACAGCTCAATTCTCGGCCGAGGCGCAAGACAAGTTCCACGTGATCCAACAGATCGAGGCCCAGGAGAGCAGAGCGTCGCATGCGAACGAGCGATTCGCTGAGTCGGACTCACATGTCATTAAATGGAACGAGGCCGATCATCCCCGGGCGCCGAAGGGAACGCTCAAAGGTGGGCAATGGGTTCCCAAGGGTGGCGGTGGGGGAGGAACCTCAAGTTCCGACGGCAAGATTGCTCGAAGTGCCGAACGCGTTGCGGCAAACACGTCGGACCCGTCGCGGTGGTACCTTCCATCCGGCGCGAAAGGAGAGTGGGTTGGTGCCAAGGGAGATAGCACCTTTCGCCTGAAGACACCTGTTGACGTCAATGGCAAGCTCGTCCATGAAATCCATTTTACAAAAGGCGTCCCGGTCCTAGACAAGTTTGCGCTGCCGGGAAATACGGCCACGATCATCCTGACCGGCGACCACACGACGGACCTTCGCCACGCAGAGGATGCCTGGCGTAATCTCAACCCTGGGAAGGACCTTCCCGCAAATGCGACCTTTCACCACGACCTGCTGCATGCCACCGAACAGACCGTGACGATCGACGGCAAGAAGACGAAGGTCCTCGTTGGGAAAATGCAACTTGTTCCCAAAGCCGTGAACGACGCGGTGTTCCACCAAGGCTCGGCCAGTGTTGCCAAGAAATACTACCAAGCGCACAATAAGCAACAGCTTCGCGAGCGGCTAGAGCGCGCAGTCAAAACCGGAGTCCGGCGCGGCGCGGACATACGGGGTGATCCCGCGTTCATACAGCAAAGACATGGTGATGTCATTTCCCATTCTCGATTTGCTGCAAGACTGTTGCGATCCACCGTTGACGCCTGTCCGCCTGTTGCTGGAGCATTCTGCAAATGTGAACTCTCGTGACCAGACAGAGCAAACGCCGCTACACCACGCCGCTGTGCACTCGCTCGACAGTGTCAAGCTTCTTCTTGCGGCTGGTGCCGACGTTGCGGCGCGGGACAGTGCAGGAAAAGGCGTTCTCGGCAATTGGTCCTATCGCGCCGATCAGATCTTGCGAGCGCACGGGGCGAAAGAATAGGGCCAACCAAACGGGACAGGTCCAAATATCGCCGATTTACAAAAGCGTGATTCAACCTTGACTTGACGGATGATCGGGGCCGCAACGGCCGCTGCCGGGTGCGCAGTGATATTGCGTTCGCGGCGGATGCCCGATGAACGGCGTCTCTACCCCTGCATTTCGGCCATGGCTTCTTCGGGGATGTTGAAGTTGGCCGAGACGCTTTGCACGTCGTCGTGATCGTCGAGCTTCTGCATCAGCTCGAGCATTCTCTTGCCGCTCTCGGCGTCGAGATCGACCGTGGAATTGGGGATGCGCGAGATCTCGCTCATCTCGGGCTGGATGCCATGTTGCTCAAGCGCCGTGCCCACTTCGGCAAAAGTGGCCGGGTCGCAGGTGATTTCGAAATTGTCGTCCACGCGGCGGACGTCCTCGGCCCCGGCTTCCAGCGCGTGTTCCAGCAGCGTCTCTTCGTCGATCTGGTCCGCCGGCACGAGGAACAGGCCCTTGCGCTCGAACATCCAGGCCACGCAGCCGGTGGCGCCCAGTTTGCCGTCACTTTGCTCGAAGATCTTGCGAACTTCGCCGGCGGTGCGATTGCGATTATCGGTGAGGATCTCGCACAGCACGGCCACGCCCGCCGGGCCGTAGCCCTCGTAGAGCACTTCGTCCAGGTTGCCGCCGTCGAGTTCGCCGGTGCCTTTCTTTACGGCCCGCTGGATATTGTCCTTGGGCATACTGACGGCCTTGGCGGCGTCGATGGCGTAACGCAGCTTGAGATTGGCATCGGGGTCGCCGCCGCCCGCTTTGGCTGCGATGATGATCGCCTTGGAGAGCCGGCTCCAGAGTTTGCCGCGTTTGTTGTCGCGCAGCGCTTTCTTATGCGCGATGTTTGCCCAATGGGAATGACCGGCCATGCTTCCACTCTCGACGCTTTTCGTCGCTTGAACCAACAGGTTCGCGGATTGTTGAATTCTTCAATCGAGGGCTACCGGGTTTCGGTGTCCGTTTTCAGTCGGCTCAACTTTTCGCGAGTTTGCTCGGCCTTGTCGCTATCGGATTTTTCTTCGAACTCTTTGAGGGCGCGATTCCAGGCGTCGGCTGCACCGGTAGTGTCGCCGGTCTTTTGCAGGGTCTCGCCCAGGTGGTCAAGAATCACGCCGTCGGCGTCTTCGTCGGCTGCTGCTGCCTGCAGTTCGGCCGCAGCCTCGTCGTAGCGCCCCAGGCGATAGAGCACCCAGCCCAGGCTGTCGCGGTAGGCCATGTTCTTGGGATCGCTTTGAACGGCCTTTCGAATCATCTCCAGCGCCAACTCCAGATGCTTGTCGGCGTCGGCCCACAAGTAGCCCAAGTCATTGAGTGCGCCGTAGTCCTCGGGAAACTCATTGAGCAGATCTTCCAGCCAGCGTTCGCTCTCCTCTTGCCGGTCTTCGAGGACGGCGATGTTCGACATCACCAGCCTGGCGTCGCGCACGGCCTCGCGTGCTTCGCCCGAGTCGTACTCCTCGTCATATTTGTCGATCAGCTCCTGGTAACTCTGCCGGGCGTCCTCATGGCGTTTGGCGTGATATTGAATCCAGGCCTCGCGGCCGGCGAAGCGGGGGGAGTCCGGCTGGGCCTCGGCGGCTTTGCGGGCCGCCTCCAGGGCCTCGTCGGTGCGGTCGTCCATCTCGAGCGCACGGCCAGATAGAAATAAATCGCGGCCTTGTTGTCTTCCAGTTTTTTTTCCTCGAGTCCGCGTTGGAACACTTTGGCCGCTTCGGCAAACTGGTCGGCCATGAACAGTTCCAAGCCCCAGTTAATGAGTGTCTCGCCGGCCTTGTCGGGCTCGGCTGCCAGGGCGCGCTCGTAGAATTCGTTGGCCGTTTTCACGTCGTCGCGTCCCATGGCCAAGCGCGCCGCTACCAGACATTGCCCATAGGTCAGCGAAGCCGGGTCTTCGGCAAAGCGTCGCTGGGCGGCTTCAACGAGGGCCTGCGAGACTTCCGCGTCGTCGACGACTGCCTGGCCGCTGGCGCCCGAGGGCGCGATCGTGCCCACGCGACCGACGGCGTCTCCCAGGGTGGTCAGCAACTTGTCGACATCCTTGCGCTGGTGCGCCAGTTCGATCAGCCCTTGGAAAGCCTCGATCGGCGGGCGGGCTGGATGACGCGTAATCAAGTCGGCGTAGAGCGGCTCGGCTTCGTCGAGCTTGCCCGCCTCGCGAAGTTGCTGGGCCAGGAAATAGGTCAGCGGAATGTTGGCTTCGTTCCCCTCGCGCATCGCTTTGAGGCGATCGATGAGTTGATCGGACTGCCCCAGTTCGGCAAGCGCTTCGCTGAGCACCTGGTAGGGCGCGGTGCCTTGCTTGGACAGGTGCTTGTCGAAATATGGCTGCAACTTGGAAAGTGCCTGCGCCGGACTCTTGCGCTTCAACTCCACGCGGGCCAGGTTGTAAGCCAGCAGCCCGTCGTCCTCGGTGGCGGCGTGCGATTTCTCGAAAACGGCGACGGCTTTGTCGAGTTCGTCGGCTTGCAGAAAGCTTTCGCCCATGAGCTGATAGGTGACTTCGGGTTTGCCGACAAGCGCCTTTTGCATCGTCTCGTCGAGTCCGGCGACGGTAGGATTGTCGAGCGCCGAGAGCACCTTGGAGAATTCGCTGGCCGCCTTGTCGAACTGCTTGGCGACGAAATACAGCCGGCCCATTTCCATCCGCGCCACCAACAAGCTGGGCGTGGCGTCGGTTTCGGCTTGTAGCTTCAGCGCCTTTTCATAGAGGGCCATTGCTCGGTCGGTGTCGCCCTGCCCGGTCAAATAGATCGCCAGCCGGCGCAACAGCACTGGATCGTCCGATTCCCGCTCGGCCAGAATCAAGGCGTAGCGCACGGCTTCGGATTGGCGGTCGAGGCTGAATGCCAGCGGTACGATTTCTCGGATTGCGGGCGTGGCCGCCGGATCGAAGCGGTACGCGCGCTCGTAGTAGCGCAACGCTTCGGGATACTTCTGCTGTTGTTCGGCGACGCGCCCGGCGGCAAACAGCGCCAAGGCTCGAATGCGATCCTCCTCGCGCCCGGTTCGCTGCTTGAGCGGAACCAGCGGCTCGATCGGATCGGTCAGCTCGATGCTCTCGCCAATCTCTGGCGACGTTGTCTGGAGTGCATCGGCCGGAGTTGCGGGGGCCGCGCCGGGGGCTTTCGCCAGCGCGGGGCACACGGCAAGCCACAACAATACCCAACCGCTCGTTCGCAGCATCCGACACCGGCAGTTCACCATGGTAATCCTCGACGTTATGGGGCATTCTTTCCCGAGCGAGCCGTGCGGGCAACCCAGACTTCGCACGTCGGCGGACCAACGATTCTTGCCGCTGTCGGCACGCATGCCGGGGGAGTTCGAGAAACCGCGCTGGGCGGCTAGCGGGGCTTGCGTTTGGACAACGTTTTGGCGGGCGCCTTTTTGGTCCGGCGGGCGACTTTCTTCTGGCTTGGCGCGGCCTTCGACGCACTGGCCGTGCGCTTTGGCGCGGATACTTTGCCTGCGGACTTCTTGCCCACGGCCTCCTTCGGTTTCTTCTTGTTCGCCTTGGCGGGTTCTTCCGGCTCGGGGGTCTTGGGGGGCGATTTCCTGGAACCGCGCTTGGGAAGCCGTTCCTTGGCGTCGGGCGCGATCGACAGCAGCAATTCGCGCACGGACGTCGAGAACGGGCTGGCAAACAAATCGGCCCCCAATTCGTGCACCAGCGAACCGAATTCTTGCCCCTTGCTCTTGGGAATTGCGCGTTCCAATCCGGTGATGTTGCAGTTGGCCGCCTCGGTCTCGGTGGCAATGCCGACGATGACCAGCGCGTCCAACGTTCCCTTGTCCAGCGGAATGGCGTGGCCGCCCAGCGCCACTTGCGTGGTATATGCCACGCCAAACGCCGAGGCCCCTGGGAGCTTTTGCAGCCGCTTGACCGCGGAGCCCAGGTTCTGTTTTTTCAAATGTTCCAGGTCGAACGAGTAGTCGGATTCGAACACGGCCTGCAGCACGCTCTTCAAGCGCGCCGCGGCCGCCAGGGAATCCGGTAGCGTGGAGAGCGACTCGGCCAATTCCTTGACCGTGCTGACGCGGATCTCGTTCCAGTCGAAAAACGACTCGCGCAATTTCTGCAGCGCGTCGTGCGCGATGTCGTGGTGCGCGTTTTCCAGGCAACACGCAAACAACAGAGTCTCCAGCAGGGGATGGTCGCCCCGAGCGGTCGCCGGCTTGTAGGTTTTTTTCAGGACCCGCTGGAGCTTGTTCAATAGTGCGGTGCGGTTGGTCGTGCTCATGCCAGGTTCAGAGTCGTCTCAGGATTCGGGGAAGGATTGCCGACATTGCCCGAGGATTGCTCGGGCCGGTCGCCGCGGGGGGTATCAGTCTGCGTCGTCGCCGTCGGAAGGTTCCGGCGCCTCGGCTTCTGGCGGCGTCTCAGCGGGGGCTGGCAACACCGATTGCAGAATCTGGGCAATTTCGATCGAGCGCTTGACCCCCAAGTCTAGCACGAACGCCAGCCGGGGGGTGTATCGGGTGTCAATTCGCTTGGAAAGCTTGGTTTGCAGGAATCCGGCTGCATTTTGCAGCCCTCGCAGGCTCAATTGCTGCTTCGTCTCGTCCCCCATGATCGAGACGTGAACCTTGGCTTGCCGCATATCGGGGGTCACCTCGACGTGGATCACCGTGACGTCCTGGACCCGCGGGTCTTTTAACTCCGTGAGGATCGCCATGCTGACCACTTCGCGAATCGCTTCGGCGGCTTTTTGAACACGTCGAGAAGTCATCGATTTCGTTTGCTTGAGTGTGGTTCCGCGCGGCGGCACACGCTCGGCAGCCGCCGGTGCAATTCGCGGCCGGGTGGCCGCTTCGCGGCGGCTAGAAGGTGCGGGCGATTTCTTCGAACTTGTAGGTTTCGAGAATGTCGCCTTCCTTCAGGTCGTTGTACCCGCCGAGCTTGATGCCGCACTCCAGTCCCTCGCGCACTTCGCGAGCGTCGTCTTTCTCGCGTCGCAACGATTCGAGCGGATAGTCGCCGATGATGCGGTTTTCGCGAATCAGCCGCGCCCGCGTGTTGCGCTGGATCGTGCCGGACAGAACGCGGCAGCCGGCGATCGTGCCCACCCGACTGATCGTGAAGGTCCGCTGCACCAGCGCCCGGCCGAGTTCGACTTCGCGTTTCTCCGGTTCGAGCATGCCTTCCAGGGCCGCTTTCAAGTCTTCGGTGACTTTGTAGATGATCTCGTAGCGGCGAACCTGCACGCCCTTCTGGTCGGCCAGCGTACGAGCTCCCTCGTCGGGCACGACGTTGAAAGCGATGATCACGGCGTCGGACGCATCGGCCAGATGCACGTCGGCCTCGGTCACTCCGCCCACCGTGGCCTGCAAGATGCGAATCTTGACTTCCGGGTGTTCGAGCTTGGTGAACTCCTTCTGAATCGCTTCGATCGAACCGCGGACGTCGGCCCGCAGAATGATGTTGAGCGTTTTGACTTCCTTTTGCCCTAAATGCTCGAACAGGTTTTCCAACGTCACGTGTTGCGGCACGCGCCCCAGTGCTGCTCGGCGGTATTTGCCCTCGCGCGATTCGGCGATTTCCCGTGCCACGGCGATATCCGGCAGCACGTACAAGTGCTCTCCCGCCGCGGGCGCCACGTCCAAGCCGGTGAGGTTGACGGGCATGGACGGCCCGGCTTCGTGATGGGTGACACCGGGGCGCAGCGTGTCGTACATCGCCTTGACGCGGCCATAGGCCGATCCGCAGACCACGGCATCGCCGATGCGCAAGGTGCCGTTTTGCACGATTACCTTGGCCACGACGCCGCGTCCTTCGTGCAACTCGGCCTCGAGGCTGGTGCCGGAAGCGGGGCGATTCGGATTGGCCTTGAAATCGCGCAGTTCCGCCAAGGTCAACAACGTTTCCAGCAACTCGTCGATGCCGGTTCCGCTGATCGCGCTGGTCTTGACCACTTCGGTGTCGCCACCCCATTCGCTGGGGAGCAAGTCGTTGGCCGCCAGTTGCTGATAGATGCGCTGCGTGTCCACGCCGGGCAAATCGATCTTGTTGAGCGCCACCACGATCGGCACGTCGGCCGCCCGCGCGTGGCTGATGGCCTCTTCGGTCTGCGGCATGATGCCGTCGTCGGCCGCCACGACCAGCACGGCGATATCGGTGACGTTGGCGCCGCGGGCCCGCATTTCGGTGAATGCCTCGTGGCCCGGCGTATCGACGAACGAAATCAATCGGCCGTCTTTTTCGATTTGATAGGCGCGGATGTGCTGGGTGATGCCGCCGCTTTCGCCACTGACGACGTTGGTGCCGATGATTCGATCCAACAAGGACGTCTTGCCGTGATCGACGTGGCCCAGGAACGTGATGACCGGCGGCCGATGCTCCAACTGCGACGGTTCGTCGGGCGCTTCGGCCAGTTCCGTAAGGGTTTGTTCGGCCTGATCGACTTCGCGTTTGAGTTCCACTTCGACGCCCAGTTCGACGGCCAAAAGTTCGGCCATTTCGGCGTCGATCTCGGCGTTGATGTTGGCCATCGTGCCCAGGCTGAGCATTTGCCGCAGCACCTGCTGGGCCGGCACGCCGATGGCTTCGGAGAAGCTGCGCACGGTGCAGGGCAGCGTCACGGTAGCCAGGCTCTTGCGGGGTGCGGCCGTATTGGTGCCGCTGCGACGGACTTGCCGCGTGGCGTGACGGCGGCGCGGCGCCGTCTCTTCATCCTCACGGCGGCCATCGGGCGCGGCTCGGCGGCGGTTCAGTTGCCGCTGCTCGCGGCCGAGCATGCCGGGACCGTCTGACGCGCCGGCCTTGGCGCCGCGTCGCCCGCGTGTGACGGGCCCGGTCTGGCCGCCCTCACTGATCATTTCCTTCATCCGCGACGAGCGATCCCGACCGTGCGAGCCCTTGCCCGGTTTGATTTCGTCAGGGCCGCCAGGGATTCCAGGAGCCTCCGGACGCTTGCCCTGCTGCTTGCGGACGTGATCGATCAGGGGCTTGGTGCCTCCGGCGCGGCTGGCCGCCTTGATGGCGTCGATGGGCAGTCGCAAATCGGGCTTTTGAGCCGGGGCTTCGGCGGCTTCCGGCTTCGGCGGCGGTTGTACTGGCGTGGGGAGCGGCGCCAGCTTGATGCCGGCGCCTTTGGGCGGGGCGGGCTTGGCGGGCGGCTCGCTTTCACTGGGCTTCTTGCGACGTACGGGACCGGGGAGCACGGGCACCTTCTCGGCGGCGGTGCCGGTCGGCGCAATGTAGTCCTCACGGCGCACCGCTTGCGTAGTATCGGGCGGAGCCTCGGCCGTCGCTCCTGCAGTCGAGGGGCGCGCTCGGGCGGGGCCGCCGCGCGCGGTCTGGCCGCCGGCGATGTACGCCTTCACGCGGTCGACTTCCTCATCGGTCAGGCTGGCCAACGCCGATCCCTTGCCGGTCACGCCTGCACTGGTGCAGATGTCGACCAGGACCTTGCTGTCGAGCTTGAGTTCTTTCGCTAACGAGTAAATACGAGCTGGCAAATTAACAGCCCTCCCTCCGCACTTTGCGGCGCCGCTATTGCGGACTTGTCACGTGATCCTAATTCATGGCCAGGTTCCCCCGGAGTTAAACGCCTCACGCTTCGCTTGACGTGGGCGGCGAGGCCGCCGATTTCTCCTCATCCTGCGCGGCGTGGTCGCCGTTGGAAGCCTCGGCTTCACTGGCTGCCTCGGCCGCTTCGACCGTTTCGTCGGACGCGGTTTCCCCCGCCGGTTCCTCGGCCCCATCGGCTGCAGCCGCATCGGTTGCCGGTTCTCCGGCCGCCTCGGCAGCTTCCGCTTTGGCTGCCGCGTCCGCTGCTTCGGCGGCTGCGGTGGCTGCGTCGATTCGTTCTTGTTCGCGTTGTCGCCGCCGCTCGAGCGCCGCCGCGGCCTCCGCTTCTTGCGCCCTGACTTCGGCCTGTTCGACGATGGCCGAGGTCTGCTCTTCGGTGAGCTCGCCCATTTCCATCAACGCGTCGGGCTCGATGATCGACAAATCGTCGTACGACAAGAAGCCTTCTCCCACCAATTTCTCGCTGAGACTGTCGTCGACGCCCTCCAACTCGCAGAAGCCGAGCACCGCCCGCTCGATCGATTCATCGAGCTCTTCGCGGGTCATGATTTCGATGTCCCACACGCACAGCTTGCTGCCCAGCCGCACGTTCTGCCCGCGACGGCCGATGGCCAGTGACAACTGGTCCTCGCGCACCAGCACGATCGCCCGGCCGAGCATCTGGCAGAGAATTACTTCCTCGACTTCGGCCGGTTGCAGCGCGTTGGGGATAAGCACCTGCAAGTCGTCGCTCCAGCGCACGATATCGATTCGCTCGCCGGCCAACTCGTCGACAATGTTCTTGATGCGGTTGCCGCGCACGCCCACGCAGGCTCCCACGCAATCGACCCGCTGGTCGGAGCTGCTGACGGCCACCTTGCTGCGATAGCCGGGTTCGCGGGCGATGGCGCGAATCTCGATTACGCCGTCGGCGATTTCGGGGATTTCCTGCTCGAACAGCCGCTGTACCAATTGGGGCCGCGTGCGGCTGAGTATCACCTTCACGCGGCTGCCGGCCTTACGCACTTCGAACACCGTGGCGCGAACGCGTTCATTTGGATGGTGCGTTTCGCCGGGAATCTGTTCGCTGCGAGGCAGAATGGCTTCCACGTTGGTTAGTTGGACGGTGGCCGCGCCCCCTTCGTAGCGTTGCACGACGCCGGTGACCATCTGGCCGATCAATTCATGGTATTCGTCGTATAGGGCGTCGCGCTCTGCCTCGCGAATCTTTTGGATCATCACCTGCTTGGCGGTTTGCGCGCCAATGCGGCCCACGGTTTCCTCGGGATCGAGCGGCACGCCGTTGTGTGTTCCGCTGATCGAGCCGTCCTTGCGGTCGATAAAAACCTGGATATCTTCTTCTTCCCCGTATTGCTTCTTGGCGGCCGATACCAGGGCCGCTTCGATAGCGCTAAAGACGACGTCCTTCTCGACGTTCTTGTCGCGATGGATGGCGTCGACGATTCGTAAAATCTCCGTGGCGTTCATGATGGTCTCCCCTGGGGGGCAATTTCAAATTGTCGGGACATCGTGGGCGGACTGACCGTCTCTTTGGCTCGCCTGCCCGCGACGGGGCAGGGCTGAGAAAAGGGTTGGCAGACGCGCCGCAGCCCCTCACCGGATTGTGAATAGGTTTTCTGCTGAATCTCGCTCTCGCGTCACGTGAAGTTGTGTGTTGCTAACGAACCGTGCTTTATTCTGCCGGCTGCCGCACCCAGTTCTCTCCGCTAGCCGGATCGAACACGTGCAGCTTGTCGGTCTCGACCTGCAGACGCACCCGTTGGCCGGCCTGCAAGTCGTTGCGTGGCTCCATCTTACTAACTACGTACTTCTCGTTGCCTTGGTGCGCCGGGGCGTCCTCGCACCCGTCCAGTTCGACGGTCACGATCGTGGCGTCGCCTAGCATTTCCACCAGGCTGACCACGCCTGAGAGCGCTCCCGCAGCCTCGCCCCGTCCCGACGCATTCGCTTCCACTCGTTCCGAATCGACCGGCTCGACTCGCACATCCTCGGGCCGCACCCCCAACAGGGCCGCCCGGCGCACCGCAACCTGCAAACTCGCCTGCGGCAGGCGCCCGTCCAAAGGCGCCGACCAGTCGCCCCGGCGAAATCGCCACGCACCGTTGTCGTCGGACAGTTCGCCGCCGATGAAGTTCATCGCCGGCGTGCCAATAAATCCCGCCACGAAGCGGTTGGCCGGCCAGTCGTACACCTCCATCGGTCGTCCTACTTGTTGGATCCTTCCCTCGTTCATCACCACGATCCGCTCGCCCAACGTAAGGGCTTCGACCTGATCGTGCGTCACATAAATCATGGTTGTCCGCAGGCGACGGTGAAGCTGTTTCAGCTCGCGCCGCATTTCCACCCGCAACTTCGCGTCCAAGTTCGACAGCGGTTCGTCGAACAGGAACACGGCCGGACTGCGGACCATTGCCCGGCCCAGCGCCACTCGCTGCCGCTCGCCACCGGAGAGCTGCCGCGGGTATCGCTGGAGTAATTCCTCAATTCCCAAAACGCGGGCCGCTTCCAGCACGCGCTGGCCGATCGCACGCTGCCGCTGGACCAGCGCCGCCTTGCGTCCCGAAGGCAATGCCCACTGCCACAACCAGCCGAGGCCGCCCACGCCCTCCCGCAGTTCCAAACCAAACGCCAAGTTCCGATACACCGTCAGGTGCGGGTACAAGGCGTAGTTTTGAAACACCATCGCGATGTCCCGGTCTTTGGGCGGAACATCGTTGACCAAGCGTGCGCCGATGGCGATCTTTCCGTGTGAGACTTCCTCCAGCCCGGCGATCAGCCGCAGCGTGGTCGTCTTTCCACAGCCGCTAGGCCCCACCAGCACGAGGAACTCTCGATCGCGAACCTCCAGGTCGATTCCCTTGACGGCCGAAACATCTCCAGGATAGACCCTCGACACGTTCTCGAGGACAACTCCCGCCATGAATCGCAATG
>CAVZWY010000022.1:0-104716 GCA_963779015.1 uncultured Planctomycetaceae bacterium
CCTGACGGCTCGTGTTGCTTCGGCTCGTGTGTGGCAAGGTGTTATGTCAGGGGTAGCTGAAGTCGCAAGACTTCCGTTCGGGATCGGCTGAATTCTTGGGAATTCAGCTACGTGCCAGAGATACTTGCCACACACGGCATCTCGGCACGTGTGCGGCCGACACGCGGTGTTACGTGGCAGCGAATATGCGGTCTTTGAGGGCCGCGTTCAACGGATCCGCCCCGGCGGCGCACAAGCCCAGGTGCGCATGACGGCGCCACCCTTCCGCATACTCGAACCGCCCCGACATGCGCCCCACTTCGCGCATCAGTTCCTTCATCGTCTCCAGGTACGAATCCAAACCCTGGCTGGCGTCGAGCCATTCCTTCTGGCTCTTGTGGCATGCCAACATGGCCGCCTTGCGATCGATCACGCCACTCACGTCCACGAAGAGTCCTGGCGCCACGAGCTCGCCCAGCGGCGTGCGATTGCCGTGCGGCTGCGCATGATAGATCGTCACGGGCTGCTCGACGGGCGCACGTGGCGGGCTGGTGGCAAAGTTGGGCATTCCACGAGAAAACGCCGCCGTGATGGCCAGCCGGCAAGCGTTCATGTGGTCCTCCATGTAGTCGTTCGGCGCATGCACCAGCAGGATCTCCGGCGCCACTTCGCGCATCACTGCCGACAATCTCATCAGCGTGTCGTGGTCGTAGAAAATCTCCAGATCGTTCACCAGGCTGGGATGAAACTCCGCGCCAATGCTGGTGGCCGCGTCGATCGCTTCCTGCTGTCGAATGCGCGCCGCGTCCGTGGCGTTGTGCTCGGCCGAGCCGCAACAGCCGTTGGCGATGTTCATGTAATGGATTTCGTAGCCGGCCTCGGCCAGGTGCATCAGCGTGCCGGCCATGACGAACTCGATATCGTCGGGATGGGCCGCCACGGCAAAGGCACGCTTTTTCTTGTCGTTCATCGCACGAAGCTCTCCGGATGGATGGTTCCTGGCAGCTTGATGTTGCGCGGCAACGGCGACTCAGTGCATCTCCGCGTCGCACACCCCGATGCCGCTGCGCAGGAAGTTGAATTGCACGTTGGGGTGATCGGCCAGCAGCGACATGGGCACGGCGCTATCGGGCAGATGCTTGGATATCATCAGCGTGGTCAGCCGCTGCCCGAACGGATTGTCGTGATTGCCCGCGTGCCAGATCGAAACCTTCTCGGCTTTCCAGGTTTCCACCGGCCCCACGCTAAATGCTTGTGTCGGCACGCCGGTCACCACGCCACCGCCCGAGGTGCGGGCGTTCTGAATCAGCGTCATCGGGTGCAACTCGACGCGGCGCGTGCCGAGCTTGAGATATTCGTCCGGCGAAGGCGGCTGGTCCTGATAGGCTCCCTCGCGCCGCGGCGGATCGTTGAAAGCCCAGTGCTTCACTTCCCCCTGCCCCCCCTGCATCACCACGCACCGCGCTTCGTCATAGCTGCGTGAGTAGTCCTCCAGCGGCAACAAGGGAAAGTGCAAATTCTTCTCCGGCATGCGCAGCTCGGGCCGGATGCGGTTGAAGCAAAGCTCGCGATCGGCCCGGGCAAAGCTCAGCGCAAAGTCTTCCGAGACCGGACGTCCGTCGACGGCCCATTCGTCCATGCCCCAGAAATGGCAATGCCGTAGATCGAAATTCATTTCGTTGACCAACCGCGCCACCAGCGGCAACTGCTCCGTGGGACCGATCGGCCCGCAGATGCCGGCCGGGCGATCCGCCGTGGCTTGTTGCCACGCGGTGATGTATTCCAGCGCCTCGGCCAGATAAAAGTCCTCACGCGTGTCGTGGAATCTGACGGTGAAGCCCGGACGCGCCAGGGCCAACAGGTCGTCAGCCGACAGCCGCGCCGCGTCGTCCAGCAGTTCACGGTCCAAAGTCGTATAGTCCCACCAGCCGGGGGCCACTTTGCTCAACGGTCGCACGCCGAATTCTCCCAATGGCCGTCATTTGCGGACACTGCGCAAGCTTGGTCGCTCGCGGTCGCCCGCCAGTCTAGCAGATTGCACGACAACGTTCAGGGCCGGGCGAACGGGCAATCCGCCCCAATGCAACGGCCGGCCCGGCGGATGGCATTCCTCCGTTCGCTGGCCGTACAATGAGATGTCGCGGCCCCGGATGAACGTTCCCTACTTTGCATAAGGAACACAACGAGCTCTATCACGACAAGGGCTTCGAAGTGGTCGGCATCAGTCTCGACGACGACCGCGACAAGCTTGAAGCGTTCCTCGAAAAGGATCCCAAGCCGTGGGCCAACCTCCATGACGGCGGCTGGAGCGACAACAAGGTCGCCACGTACTACGGCATCATGGGCATTCCCACCGTAATTCTCGTGGACCAGGACGGCAAGGTGCTCAGCACGCGAGCCCGCGGCAGCGAGCTGGGACGCTTGCTCGACCAGCAACTCGGCCCGGTCGACTTGAAGAAAGACACAAAATCATCCACGGAAAAAACCGCGGCGACATCTGACGCTGGCGACGAATAGGGATGACATTGGTCCTGCAATGCACGTCGCGCTGCCCAGGAACCGCGCGGGCGCAATGCTTTGCGGCCCGGCTTGTCGGCGTGTCCCGTAAAGCTCTAAAATGTTTCAAGAGGGCGTGGCGCAAGTAGGTTGCCGCGCCGGCCCGTATTCCACTGCAATTGGCGAACCGTATGCACTTTCCACACGCCCAGGGAGGTTTCCATGGCCACGATCACCAAGACGACCCACGGACCACAAATCCGACAGACGCAATGCTTCATCGGTGGCCAGTGGGTGCCGGCCGCCAGCGGCAAAACGTTTGAGACCGTCAATCCCGCGACCGAAGAGGTCATCACGCAAGTGGCCGAAGGCGACGCGGCCGACATCGATCTGGCGGTGGAAGCTGCCCGCAACGCATTCGAAAACGGCCCCTGGTCGAAGATGGACGCCCGCGATCGCGGCCGCCTGATTGCCAAGCTGGCCGACCTGATCGAAGACGAGGCCGAAGAGTTGGCCGCGCTCGAGACGCTCGACAACGGCAAGCCGATTCGCGAAGCCAAGGCCGCCGACCTGCCGCTCACCGTCGATTGCCTGCGCTACTATGCCGGCTGGGCCGACAAGATCCACGGCCAGACGATCCCCATTCGCGGACCTTATTTCTGCTACACGCGTCGCGAGCCGGTGGGCGTGGTCGGCCAGATCATTCCCTGGAACTTCCCCATGCTGATGGCGGCCTGGAAATGGGGACCCGCTTTGGCGGCCGGCTGCACGATCGTCATGAAGCCAGCCGAGCAAACGCCGCTCTCCTGCCTGCGCATGGCCCGCCTGGCGCAAAAGGCCGGCATTCCCGACGGCGTGATCAACGTCGTGCCCGGCTTCGGTCCCACGGCCGGCGCCGCGGTGGTCAAGCATCCGGGCGTCGACAAGGTGGCCTTCACCGGGGAGTACAAGACCGCGCAAATCATCATGAAAGACGCCGCCCAAACACTCAAGCGGCTGACGTTCGAGCTGGGCGGCAAGAGCCCCAACATCGTTTTTGCCGATGCCGATCTCGACGCGGCCGCCGTGGTGCTCATGCCGGACTGTACCTCAACCAGGGCCAATGCTGCTGCGCGGGCAGCCGGCTGTTCGTCGAGGAGAAGGTCCACGACAAGTTCGTCGACAAGCTGATCGCCATGAACAAGCAGCGCAAGGTCGGCGATCCCAGCGATCCTTCGACCGAGCAAGGCGCGCAGGTCGACAAGGCGCAGTTCGACAAGATCATGCACTATATCGACCTGGGCAAGAAAGAAGGCGCCGATTGCGTCACCGGCGGCAAGCGCCACGGCGACCGCGGCTACTTCATCGAGCCCACGCTGTTCACCGGCGCCAAGGACGACATGTCGATCGCCAAGGACGAGATCTTCGGCCCCGTGCTCTCGGTGTTCAAGTTCAAGGACACCGAGGAAGTGGTCGACCGCGGCAACAAGACGTTCTACGGTTTGGCCGCCGCCGTGTGGACCCGCGACATCGGCCGCGCCACCACGTTGGCCACCCGTTTGCGGGCCGGCACCGTGTGGGTCAACTGCTACGACGTGTTCGACACGGCCGCGCCGTTCGGCGGCTTCAAGATGTCGGGCATGGGCCGCGAGCTCGGTGAAGAGGGCTTGAAGCCCTACCTGGAAAACAAGACGGTCACCGTCAGCATGGCGTAGTGCCGGCGGACGACGTCCAAGTCTTGTATGATGCTTGATACACCGCGCCGGTCGCTGAGCACCATCAGCGCCGGCGCGGTTTTTCGTCGCGTCGGCGACGCGGACCCGCCGGCGGAGCCACTGGCTGATGACGCCGGTTACCGCCGGTTTGACAACCCTTCGGCGCGGTCCGTAGAATGCCCAACTCTCCTTCTGGCAACCGTGCGAAACGTAATGGCCAAAGCGACTTACAAGGACTCGGGGGTCGATCTCGACGTATATCGGCAGTCGATGGCCCGGCTGCCCCGGCTGTTGCATCGCACGCACAGTCCGCGCGTCATTCCCAACGACGGCGGCTTTGCCGGACTGTTTCAGCTCGACTTTGCCAGCGCGCTGTTTGCCCGCAAGTATGAAGACCCCGTGCTGGTCTCGTGCACCGACGGCGTGGGCACGAAGCTCAAGGTGGCCACGCTGGCCGGCGTACACAACACGGTGGGCATCGACCTGGTGGCCATGAGCGTCAACGACGCGCTGTGCACCGGCGCCGAGCCGTTGTTCTTCCTCGACTACGTGGCCATGTCGCACGACGATCCCGCATTGCTGGAACAAATCGTCGAGGGCATCTCCAACGGTTGCAGCGAAGCCGACTGCGCACTATTGGGGGGCGAGACGGCCATCATGTCCGACCTGTACGCCCGGGGCGACTACGACCTGGCCGGCTTCTGCGTGGGCGTGGCCGACCGGGCCCGGCTGATCGACGGCCGTTCCATCTCGCCCGACGACACCATCCTGGGACTCGCCGCCAGCGGCTTGCACTCCAACGGCTACAGCCTGGTGCGCAAGATCGTCTTTGACATCGCGGGCCTGAAGGTCGGCGACCACGTCGAGGAGTTGGGCGAAACGGTCGCTCAAGCGCTGCTCACGCCCACCCGGCTGTACGTGCGCCCCATCCGCCGCGTGCTGAACTACTACACGGTCAAACGCGTCGTACACGGCATTGCCCACATCACCGGCGGCGGACTGCACGAGAACCTCGAACGCATCCTGCCCGAAGGCATCCGCGCCGTCATCGAGCGCGACAGTTGGACCGTGCCGCCGGTGTTTCCCTGGCTGTCCCGGCTGGGAGAAGTCGATGCCGAGGAAATGGACCAGGTGTTCAACATGGGCATCGGCATGGCACTAGTCGTCAGCACCTACTATGCCGACGCCATCCGCCACCAACTGACCGACAGCGGCATCGAAAGCTGGATCATCGGCAAGACCATCGCCGGCCAGCGCGGCGTCGAGTGGGCGTGAAGCAAATTGCCGTCGCCGTAATCAAGAGTCCCCCGGCGGAGCCGGCGGCTGCACGATTGATCGACATGCTTCCTTTGATCAGCCTCCGGCTCGGCCGGGGGATCGCATTGCGCACAACTCCGCCACGACCAAACCGCCCGAACGGCATCGCGGCCAACTCTTTGGCAGCCGGCTTGGATGGACCGGCTTCGGCAATGGCGTCGAGCACCTGTTGCTTCGTGATCAGGTCGCTCAGCACGATCGGCTTGCTGTGTTCGCCCGGCGGATAGATCGCCAGTTGCGGAATCGAGTTGCGGTTGATCGATTCCAGCGCCGACTTGATTTCGTCCGACGGCTCGGACCAGTCGGCCAGCAGTGGCACGACTTTGTTCTTCTCGATCAGTTCCTTGACGTCCTCGGTATCAATGGCAGTCGCCAGGTTCACCTTGCAGGTCAAACACCAATCGGCCGTGAAGTCGACCAGCACGGTGTGGCCTTCGGCGGTGAGCCGTTGCACCTCCGATCGGGAAAAGTTCTGCCAGGCAATCAGCGATTCGTGCGGCGTGAGCCAATGGAACGAGGCCCAACCCACCGCCAGCGCCACGGCCGTGCCTTGCGCCCAAGCCTTCATCCGCACGGGCAGCGGCTCCACGAACGAGATCCGCCCAATCCACCAACAGGCGGCCCAAATGCCGATCATCATCGCAAACGTCGGCACGATGTAGTCCTTGTCCATGAACGTGAACAAGAACACGATCGTGCCCAACAGCACGAAACCCATGATGTGCTTGAACGTCTCCATCCACGCGCCCGGCTTCGGCAGAAAGCGAATCAATCGCGGGAACGCGCCGATCAGCAGATACGGCGAAGCCATGCCCAATCCCATGGCGCCAAAAATCAGGAATGTCACCTCGGGCGGCTGAGTCAACGTAAAGCCGAACACGGGCCCCAGAAACGGACCGCTGCACGGCGTGGAGAGCACCGTGGCCAACGCCCCCTTGGCGAACGCGCCCACGAATCCCTCGCGACTCGCCAGGTGGTTGGCCTTGCCAGAGGCCGCGAATCCGGGAATGGGTATTTCCCAAATTCCCAGAAAGCTAAGCGCCATCGCGAACACCAGCCCCACCATCACGACGTTGAACGTGGTGGAGGTAAACTGCTGTCCCCAGCCGAGGTTCTCGTCGCTCAATCCCAAGCTCGCGCCAGTGGCCAAAACCGCCAGCACCAGAAATACGCTCATCAGGCCCAGCGAATACCAGATGTTTAGCGCCAGGATCTGCGTTCGATGCCGCCCCGATTGTTCGGCGAACGACAGAATCTTCAACCCGATGACCGGCAACACGCACGGCATGAAGTTCAACAAGAACCCGCCCAGAAAACCAAACAGCAACACGACCGGCAGCGAGGACAATTCGCTGTCGGACGGCGCCAGCGCGCTATCGGGCTCCATGTCGGCGCGACGCGTATTGAGTGTCTGCGCCAGCTTGGCCGCCTGGCCGTACTTGCCATCGGCAAATCGCAGCGGCGCGGCGCCGGCGTTCTTGCCGGACGCTCCGACGGCAATCGTGCCGGTAAAACTGGCGCCGCGCGGCAGATCGCACGCATCGTCCTGGCAAACCTGATAGCCGATCATGCCGTCGATCGCGTACGCGCCCGGCTTGGCGTCGGCGGGAATCTTGATCATCGTGGTCCACGCCACGTGTCCCACGTGATAGCGGGGCGCCGGCTCGCCCGGCAGCAGCGACTCGCCCACGACCACCTTGCTGTCCGTCGTGGTGCGCGAAATCGGCAAGCCCGAGGTGTTCGTCAGCACGATCAGCGTCGGCTTGTTGCCCGGCACATTGGGATCGACTCTGGCCAGCTCATAGATGTGCCAACCCTGGGCGGGAGTCGCCTCGATCACCAACTTCGCGGTGCCGCCCGGCGCCAGGTTCGCAGGCTCGATCCGACCGCTGAGCGTCACGTGGTCATTGGGGTCGGAATAAACTTCCACGCCGGCCGCGGCCGCCGGCTCTTGCGCCGTCATGCCCGCGGTGAATTTGAATACCGTCGGCTGCAGGCAACTTGTCTCGCTGCACGTTTGGATCCGTGCCTTGCCCGAGATGTTCAGGCCGCGCGGATCGACGCCCTTGGCGACCTCGATCGACGCATGCCAGGTGACCTCGCCGGAAAACTCCTCGAACTCGTCGCCGTCCGTGCGGACCACTTCCGGCGGCAGATTGGGCAGGAATGGGCCGGTGACGCGATAGTTGGGCGATTCGTCGACCGTGATCGTTGTAGGCACGGCCCGGACCGGCTTCTGGCTGATCGAATAGATGTGCCAGCCCGGCTGAATCGTGGCCGTCACGGCCAACGAAGCCTTGCCTGAGGCATCCGGCGGCGTGAACCCGGCGCGCACCGCGATCACCGACTCGGGCGTGGCCAGCGCGGAGTCGATTTGCCCGGTCAACGGTCGACCGGTCAGAATGTTGTCGACTTGGGGCTGCGCCCAGGCAGCATTGGCCGCGACCACGATCACCGCGGCCCACAGCCAATAGACGAAGCGAGGCATGGTGGGCATCCGTCTTATATCCTTACAAGATAAGGCATTAAGGACTAGGCAGGTATTTTAGCGTCGCAGCCAGGCTGCGGCAACGCCGCTTCACCGCGAGGGCAAGAAGGCAAGAAGTTGGGCAACGTCCGGATTTTTCGGTGCTCCGGGAGAGATTTGGAACTGCCCCTCTCTGCTGGCAGGGCAACGACTTTGCAAGCCGCTGCCAGTACGCAGTTTTGCAGCAATTGGTTCAACGATTGGCGTGTCCGCTAAAGCGGACTTCCCTACGGCAAATCTACGCCACTGCGTCCCTGGGCAAGGCAACCCAATCGCGCCACGAATTCGTCGACCCGGGCCAGCACGCCCGCCGGATCGCTAAATACGTGCTCTTCCAGGTACAGCCACTCCAGCCATTGCAGCCCTCCCATCAACACGGTGCTGCGGTCGAAGGCCCCCACGAGCCGCAATTCGTCGGCACTCAGCGGGCGGATTTGCTCATAGGCCGCCAGTCCCCGCTGCCAATCCGCCGCCACGTCGCCGGCCAGGCTTCCCAGCAAGCGAGCCACGTCGGCCGCCACGTTCTCGGGCCGCATCGAGCCAAAATCGACGATGCCGCTTACTTTGTCTCCCTCGAACAGCACGTGCGCATGCCAGATGTCGCGCAGACACGGCTGCAGACCGACTCGCCGCTGTGCTGCCGCGTTCAACGCATCCAAAACACCCGGCGCCGCAAGCGCGAACAGTTCAATCAGCCGTTGCCCGCGCGCCGCCAACTCGGGCCAAACGCCGTCGCGGGTTGCCAACCGCAACGATTCGATGCGGCCTGCCAGCAATTCGTGCAGCCGGGCGAGCCGTTCCGCGATGCCGGGCGACGTCACTGGCCCTGCTTCCGGCAAAGGAAACGACGCGGCGGTACGGTGAAATCGCGCCAGTGCCGCCAGCGCGTGCGAGAGCTTCTCGGGCGAGGGATGTTGGCGATAGTCGGCCGCGCCGGGCAGCCAGCGCGTCAATTCCCACAAGTGTCCGGCGAATAGGACGTAGCCGTGGCGATGTTGGGTTTCCAGCGGCAACGGGATGGCGTGAAAGCCCTCCTGGTCGACGTGCCAGAGCACTGCTTGGATGAACTCGAGCCGCTGCTGATCGGGGTGCCGCGGGGGCCAGCGCCGCAGGCAAAGCGTGCCCCGCGGCGTGCGCAGCCGCCAGATCCGCGCGCCGCTGAAGCCGCCGGTTTCGGTAAGCGGTTCGATGGCGCTGGGCTGGCAGTCGTCGGGGTACAGCCGCAGCACCCGTTCGATTTTGTTGCTGCTGTCGACGGACATCGTCGGGATTCTCGCCAGCCCACGTATAGAATAAAAGCGCGCACCGCCTTTATATTCGGCACGTAGCTCACAATCACATTCCCCGCCGGCGGCAATCCAGCATAATCGCCCTGAAAACCCTGTCTTTTCCCAGCTTCGGCCAGCGACAGTTGCACCCGGAGTGTGGCCTATTGGGGGCTGGTTAGATTAGGATATATTTAACACGGTTAATGGCTGCAGGACCGGTGTCCTGCCGGCAAAAAGCAGGACTACGTCACGCCTTACGTCCCTTGTGTGAGAAACCATGATGAATCCTCGCCCCCTACTGATTGGCTGCACGGTCGCCTGCCTGCTGACTGCCTGGGCTCCCTGTTCCCGGGCCGATGATCCCAAACCGGACGCGGGGGCCGAGAAAAAAGACGAAGCCAAGCCCAGCACCACCAGTAAAAGCACCACCTCCAGCTCGGGCAAGAAGAGCTATGCCGACGTCGTCAAGGACTTCAGCACGATCGACGGCATGATCAAGATGCATCGCAAGGGCAACCAACTTTTGGCCGAGCTGTCCAGCAGCGACCTGAACAAGGACTATATCGTCCTGATCTCGATCGCCAAGGGCATCGGGCGCGGACCGATCTTGGGCGGCATGACCTGGGGATTCGGCGACGATTGGATCTGGCAATTCCGCAAATCGGACGACCGGATCCATGTCGTGCGGCGAAACGTCCGCTTCAAGGCGAAAAAGGGGGATCCACAGGAGCGGGCCGTCGGACTCGCCTTCACCGACAGCGTGCTGTTCAGCCTGCCGATTATCACCACGAGCCCCAGCGGCGCGCACGTGGTGGACATGACGAGCATCTTCATGGGCGATCTGCCGCAGATTTCCTCCACGTTGCCAGGCTTTACGTTCTCCTCCGACAAGTCGGCCTGGGCCGAAGGCTTTCCCAAGGGCTTTCCCCACAACATCGAGCTGGAAGTGGCCGCCACGTACGCCTCGAGCGGCAAGATGGATCTCGATAGCGTGGCCGACAGCCGCGGCGCCACGATTCACGTCCACTACTCGATCAGCGCGTTGCCCGAATCCGGCTACAAGCCGCGTTTGGCCGACGACCGCGTGGGCTATTTCCTCACCGTGGTCAAAGACTGGTCGCACGAAAGCGACGACGACCGCTTCGTGCGCTACATCAATCGCTGGGATCTGCAAAAGGCCGATCCCGACGCCAAGCTCTCTCCGCCCAAGAAACCGATCACGTTCTGGCTGGAAAAGACCATCCCCTATGCCTATCGCAAACCGATTCGCGAAGGCATCGAAGAATGGAACAAAGCCTTCGAGCACGCCGGCTTCGTCAACGCCATCGAAGTGCGCCAACAGCAGGACAAAGACGATTGGGATCCGGAAGACATTCGCTACAACACGTTCCGCTGGATCACGGCTAGCGCCGGTTTTGCCATGGGACCGTCGCGCGTGAATCCGCACAACGGCCAAATCCTCGACGCCGACGTGATCTTCGACGCCGACTTCTTGCAGTTCTGGAAACGCGAGTACGAAAACTTCACCGCCGAGGGCATTGCCGCCATGACCGGCGGACCGCTCGATCTGCAAAGCTACCAGGAACAAATCCGCACCCAGGGCTCCGACAGCGCCATCCGCTGCGAGCTGCACCACGGATTGGCTCGCGAGTTCGCACTGGGCGCCGCCGTGATGGCCGGCCGCAAGTCGAACCCCGAGGATCTCGACCGCCTGGTGACCCAGGGGCTCAAGGAAGTGACGATGCACGAAATCGGCCATACGCTCGGCTTGCGTCACAACTTCAAGGCCAGCACGATGCTCGCGATCGACGACGTCAACGACACCAAGAAGACCAGCGAAGTCGGCTTGTCGGCCTCGGTGATGGACTACAATCCCACCAACATCTCGCCCAAAGACGTGCCACAGGGCGATTACTTTTCGACGACCATCGGCCCCTACGACATCTGGGCCATCGAATACGGCTACAAACCGTTCAGCGGCGGCACCGAAGGCGAGGTCAAGGAACTGAAGAAAATCGCGGCCCGCGCCGGCGAGCCCGAGTTGGCCTACGCCACCGACGAAGACACCCGCGGCATCGATCCGGATCCTCTCTCGAATCGCTTCGACATGGGCAAGGACCCCGTGGCGTATGCCAAGCAGCGCTCGCAGCTCATTGCCGAGCAATGGCCCAAAGTCATCGAGGAAACCACCAAAGACGGCGAAGGTTATCAAAAAGTTCGCCAGGCGTTTGGCATCCTGCTGGGCAATCACGGCCAGTCGATGTACTTCGTCTCGCGCTTCATCGGCGGCATGTACGTACACCGGGCTCACAAGGGCGATCCGGATGCCCAACCGCCGTTCGTCGTCGTCGACGTGAAGAAACAGCGCGAAGCGCTCGAGTTGCTGGAAGATCAGGTGTTCAGCGATAAGCCGTTCGATTTCCCTCGCGAGCTGTATGGCTACCTCGCCAGTTCTCGCTGGTCGCACTGGGGCACCGACATGCCGATGCGCACCGACTACCCCGTGCACGAAGTGATCGGCATGTGGCAAAGCCGGATCCTGGCGCAGTTACTCTCGTCGCTGACGCTCGAACGCTTGCACGACAGCGAACTGCATCTGCCGCCCGACCAGGATGCCCTGACCACGGCCGAACTGCTGGATCGGTTGACCAAAGCCATCTTTGCCGAAGTCGGCAATCTGCCCGAGGGCGACTATACCAATCGCAAGCCGGCCATCAGCAGCCTGCGCCGCAACCTGCAGCGCGCCTACTTGAAGGACCTGGCCGACATCGCCCTGGGCAACACGCGGGCGCCCGAGGATTGCCAAACCGTGGCCTACGCCGAGCTCAAGGGTTTGGAAGATCGCATCAACGCGACGCTCGACGGCAATAAGAAGCTCGACACCTACAGCCGGGCGCACCTGGAAGAATCGGCCAGCCGCATCCACAAGGTGATCGACAGCCGCTTGACGTTCAGCCGGCCGTAAGTCGAAGCTGTCGGCAACAGGCATAAATGAACGACGTCGGGTCCAGGCAAACAAGGAAGGCGTGCGAGCCGATGAGAATGGTCATCGCGGTCATTCAGCCCACCAAGCTCAGCGAAGTGCGCGAGGCGCTGGCCAAGATCGGGGTCACGCGCATGACAGTCTGCGACGCCCAGGGCTACGGCCGCCAGCGCGGCCAGACGCAGATCTATCGCGGCAACGAGTACAAAACCAACCTGCTGCGCAAAATCGCCCTGGAGATCCTGGTCAACGAAGACTTTCTCGATCGCACGGTGGAAACGTTGACCAGCGTGGCCCGCACCGGCGAAGAAGGCATTATCGGCGACGGCAAAATCTTCATTCTGCCCGCGGAAAACTCGATCGACATCGGCACCGGCGCAAGGCCCCGGCGCCGTCTAGCATCGGCCAAGAGTAACAGCCTGGGGACCCCAGCAACCCGGCCGTCCAATCGGTGCTGGCCGCCGCCGGCGGGTCGCTGCCGGTGAAACAGAATCTGCCGCTGCGGTGGACCGACACCGTCACCTTCCGCCTCGGCTACGAGACCGATCTGAGCGACTTCAACGTGCTCCGCTTCGGCTACGACTATGAGCCCAACCCCTCGCCCAACTCCACGTTCAATCCGTATCTCGGCGGCGGGCCGAAACACGTCTTCAGCCTTGGCTTCAGTCACAAGCTGCGCCGCGCCAGCGCGCCATCTTCAACGCGGCCTACCAGTACGCGTTCGGCCCCACCCGACACGTCGGCGTCAGCACGCTGGTCGGCGGCCAGTTCGACGGCAGCACCTATCAGTCCGACGCGCACTACGCGACGATGAGCCTGTCGATTCCGTACTAGCGGCACGAGGCAAACGGCACGTTTGGGTGGCGCCGACGAGTGACCCGGCGTAGCTTGTCATAGCTGCAACCGGCAAGACCGCGCACCGTTTGCTCGTTGTGCGGCAACCAGCTACACTTGCCCTGGCAACGCAAATCCCGGCCCAAGCAGCACTCGACAAGCTCGCCGTCGAGAAGTCATGTCCGTCCTGGTGCTCACCACCGACCTGTTGCTGCAATCGCAGCTTGCCGGCGCCGCACAGCGCGGGCCAGCCGTTCAAAACGGTCAGCTCGGTTGAGGCGCTGTTGGCCAAAGCGGCGGACGCGCCGCCGGTGCTGGTCATCCTCGATCTGTCGCTCGATACGCTTCACCCGGCAGCGCTCGTGCAACAACTGAAGGAGCAAACGCCGTCAACACGGGTGGTCGCCTTCGGACCGCACGTGCATCGCCAGCGACTGGCCGACGCCAAAGCGGCGGGCTGCGACGCCGTCATGTCGCGCGGCCAGTTTCACGCCGAAGCGGAAGGTCTGCTACGAAGCCTGGCCGGCTAGCCGCGTGCGCAGCCGCCGCGGCCCGACGCGTGCTATCCCGTTGGCGCCGGAGCATCGTCGGCCGGCTCCACGATGCCGTCATCGCCGGTCTTCAAGGGAGGCAGTCCGTGCAGTTGCTGCTCCTCGGGAAAATACACTTCGTCCAACTCCGTGGCGTCGACTTCGCGTCGCAGCAGAAAATAAATCGCGGTCGTGGCAACCCAGAAGTAGCTGAACACGAACGCCAGCGTCAGGGTCGTCACGCAGCCGTTCCAAAACAGGATGAACCGCGCGCCGGTACGCCCAAGATTGCCTAGTTCGTCCGCGCTATTCATCACGGCCAACCGATCCGCGCCGCTGCCCCAACTGACGCCCCAATAGCTCAACTCGATGATCCAAAAGGCAAACTGCGTCACCACGAACCACGCCAACACGCCAACAACGGCGGCCAACACGGCATAAAGAAAGTATCGCAACGGCCGTTGCATTACATAGGCATACGCATGGCTCAGCGCCAAAAGCGTCGGTACCCTCGGTGCTGATCGCAGCCCACATCAGCGGCCAGCAAAAGTAGAGCCCGATCAACAAGAACGCCATGATAAAGCCGCCAACGAGGACCAGCGGCCAGACGATGCCGGCCACCAGCAGCCCGAAGTCTTTCTGCATCATCAGCCCGACCAGCGCCAACACGGCGGCGCCCATGAACGTCAGCAAGATGGGCATCAGCGGCGCCGCGACATACGAAAACCAGCGCGGCCGCACGAAGCCCCCCACTTTGCGCCACGAAACATTCTCTTGCCGTGCCAACGAGACCGCGGCAATCCGCGTAATCGCGCCCCCAAAAAAGGCCCACACCGCCAGACTCCACAGTGCGCAACAAAGCCAGTACGTCCATTGCGTGAGGGTCGTCTCGGCACGATAAAACTTCTTGAACGGATCACCGATCGCGGTCCATCCGCGCACCAGCGGGCTGCCGTGTTCCCAAGTCTCCAGCGACAGCAAATCGCCGGGCTGCAAGGCAACGATGCGTCCCTCCCAAGGCCAAGCGCCATTGAGATCCATTTCGTTTTGCAAAGTCAGGTTGTCCGTGTTGGCAAACAGATCGCCCAGCACGCGCCAGCCGGCCGTGGTTCCCACCAGCGCCAGCGCCGCCAACACCAGCAGCCGAACGTTGAGCGCCATCCGCGCCGCCGACAGCAGGCGCAACACCGGAAACAGTTCCTGCCACGCCACCGCCCTGAGAGTGTCACGATCCTGTGCCATTCGACCAGCTCCAGACCCCGCAAAAATGCCCAGACTACCCGCCCGCACGGCAAGTATACGATTTATCCAGTCCGCCAAGAATAGCGAATGGGGCGGAACGCTACGAGGGCCAAGAGAGTCCAGGCGGCTGTAATCGATCGCCGCGATCACAACGCGTCGTCATCGTCATCCGCTCGGTGGGCATCGTCGGCTGGATCCCATTCTTCCGACTCGCGAAACGGGATCGAGATATCCTCGTTGAGCCAGCGGCCCAAGTCGATGCTCCGGCAGCGAGCACTGCAAAAGGGCATCGCCGCCGAATGCTCGGAGTCGAACGGCTGGCCACAGGTTGGACACTTTACGGCGGCCATGGAACGGTTCACGCGCCAAAGCACGCGTGTTATTTGTCGGCCCCTTTGTTCTTCTTCGACGGCTTGCTGCCGCCGGAGCTTTCGCTCTTGCCGGCGCTGTCTGACTTGGCGCTGTCCGACTTGGCGCTGGCGCCCTCGCTCTTGCTGGACGAATCCGAACTCTTCGACGCGCTGTCGCCGTTTTTGGAACTATCGGCGCTGGCGCCCTTCTTGTACGACTCGCTGCGATAGTCGGTCTGATAGAAGCCCGATCCTTTGAACATAATCGCGGCGCCGGTGCCAAACAACCGGCGCAGCTTCAGCTTTTTGCACTGGGGGCACTTTTTTTGAATGGGATCGTTGATCCCTTGAAACAGCTCAAACTTATGACCGCAGGCGTCACATTCATAGTCATACGTAGGCATAGACGACGTGTCCTGGAGTGGCCGAAAATACTTTTGCACGTGCGCCGAGCTAGCTCGATACGATCACCTGTGCCGGACGCACGACCCGATCGTACAGCGTGTACCCGTCCTGCACGACCATCATCACCGTGTTGGGCGGATACTCCGCCGAGGGCTGTTGGGAGATCGCTTCGTGGAACGCGGGGTCGAACGGCTGGTGCAGCGCGTCGATTCGCTTGCAGTCGTGGCGCCCCAAGACATCGAGCAGCGTCTGTGAGATCATCTTCACGCCCTCCAGCAGCCCGTTGCCGCCCGGCGACTTCTCGGCAGCCGCGATAGCCCGCGACATGTTGTCCAGCACCGGCAGCAAGTCGTGCAGCAAGGGCACGATGGCATGGCGGCGCTCGTCTTCCATTTCGCGGCGCGCGCGTTTGCGAAAGTTGTCCAGCTCGGCCTGGGCGCGCAGCACGCGATCGTTGGCGTCCTCCAAGTCCGAGCGCAGCTTGTTCAATTCGCCTTCGCTGGCCTCGAGCGCCGCATCGGCCAATTGGCCCGCATCTGACTGATCCGAGCCGGCCCGATCCGAGCCAGCATTACCAGCGGTTTGTTTTTGTTCGTCGGACATTGATCCAACCTCCGCCCTCGACACGGCGCCACGCTAGTGGTCGCCAAAAAACTCTCGCACCTTGTCAAAAAAGCTCTTGCGGTGCGGGCTCACCTCGACATGATCCTGTTCGGCCAGTTGCCGCAGCAACGTTTCTTGTGCCTCGCTCAATGTCTTGGGCACTTCGATGTTCACCTGCACCAGCAAATCGCCGATGCCGCGCCCGCGCGGGCTGGGCAGCCCCTTGCCACGCAGCTTGAACACTTCACCCGACTGCGTGCCCGCGGGAATCTTCAAATCAATCGGGCCGTCGAGCGTAGGCACTTCCAGCGTCGCGCCCAGCGCCGCCTGCGAATAGGCGATCGGCATGCGCACGATCAGATGCTGTCCGTCACGCTGAAACAGCGCGTGCTCCTTGACCGTGATGAAGCAGTAGCAGTCGCCGCGCGGTCCGCCGCTGGGACTGGGCTCGCCCTCGCCGGGCAGACGCACCCGCATTTGATCGTCGATGCCGGCCGGAATCTGCACTTCGCGCCGCACGTCCTTGAGCACGAAGCCCGCGGCGCGGCACGTCGGGCAAGGCTCTTTGATCACCGTTCCGCTGCCGTGGCACGACGGACAGGTCGTCTGCACGCGGAAAATGCCGGTGCTCTGGATCACCTGGCCGCGGCCGCCGCAATACGGGCACCTGCTGCGTTGCGAACCCGGCTTGGCCCCGCTGCCCTCGCAATCGGTGCAAATCTCGTGGCGTTGGAACTCGACCGTCACCGTGGCGCCGCGCGCGGCCTGCATCAGGTCGAGCGTCACGTCGCAGCGGACGTCGGCGCCGCGGCTGCTGCGCCGTCTGCGGCCGCCGCCGAACAAATCGCCGAATCCACTATCGCCGAAGATATCTCCGAACGCGGCAAAGATGTCGTTGACGTCCGCAAAACCGCGGCCGCCCGAGTTGCCGCCGAAGGCCGCGTGGCCATAGCGGTCGTACTGGGCCCGCCGCTCGCCGTCGCCCAGCACCTCGAAGGCCTCAGCGCACTCTTTGAACATCACCACGGCTTCGGTGTCGCCGGGGTTCTTGTCCGGGTGAAACTTGATCGCCAACTTGCGATATGCGTCGGCAATCTGCTTGTCCGTGGCCGATCGTGTGACGCCCAGGACCTCGTAGTAATCACGTTTACCGGCCATTGACGGCATGGTTTGGATGCGGTTTCGTTCGTGCGAGGCTCGGTGAATTATAGGGCGCGCCTTGCAAGTGCGTCACCGCCAATTTGCAAAGCCGCGCTTGCGCCGCAAACGGGCCACTCCAGTCGGCTGAAGTGGCCCGGCGTTGCCTGGCTCGCGCGGCATCCTAACGAACGCTGCCCTCGACGCGCGTTTTTTCCTTGTCTTCCTTGTCGAAGTTCGTAACCAAAGCTTCGGTCGTCAGCATCAGTCCGGCGATGCTGGCAGCGTTGCTCAGCGCGGTGCGGACCACTTTGGCCGGATCGATAATGCCCGACCTGACCATGTCGACGTACTTGCCCGCGTTCGCGTCGTAGCCGGTGTTGGTGGGCTTCTGGCTCACTTCGTCGACCACGACCGATCCGTCGATACCGCAGTTGTCCGCAATCTGCTTCATCGGAGCCGACAGCGAGTGCAGCACGATATCGACGCCGATCTTCTCGTCCCCCTTGGCGTGCGAGCGAACGGCCTCGACGGCTTCGCGGCAACGCAACAGCGCCACGCCGCCGCCGGGCAAAATGCCTTCTTCCACCGCGGCGCGCGTCGCGTGCAGCGCGTCTTCGACGCGGGCCTTCTTCTGCTTCATGTCGGCTTCCGAAGCGGCTCCGACCGAGACGATCGCCACCCCGCCTGTCAGCTTGGCCAGCCGCTCCTGATACTTCTCTTTGTCGTAGTCGCTTTCCGTGGCGTCGATCTGATTGCGAATCTGCTGGATGCGATTCTGAATGTCGGCCGGCTTGCCGGCGCCCTTGACCAGCGTGGTCGATTCCTTGTCGACCGTGATCTGCTTGGCCTTGCCCAGGTGCTCCAGCGTCAGACTTTCGAGCTTCAGCCCCAGGTCTTCGCTGATCAGCGTGCCGGCGGTCAGCACGGCGATGTCGCCGAGCATCGCCTTGCGGCGGTCGCCAAAGCCAGGCGCCTTGACGGCACACACGTTCAGCACGCCCCGCAGCTTGTTCACCACCAGCGTGGTCAGCGCTTCGCCGTCCACGTCCTCGGCGATGATCAACAGCGGGCGGCCGGACTGGGCCGTTTGCTCCAGCAATGGCACCAGCTCGCGCAGATTGCTGATCTTCTTTTCGTGGATGAGGATCAACGCGTCTTCGAGCTGGCAATCCATTTCCGCTGGACGATTGATGAAATAGGGCGAAATAAAGCCCTTGTCGAACTGCATGCCCTCGACCAATTCCTTGGTCGTTTCCAGGGTCTTGCCCTCTTCGACCGTAATCACGCCGTCCTTGCCCACTTTCTCCATGACGTCGGCCAACAGCTCGCCGATCTCCGCGTCGTTGTTGGCGCTGATGGCGCCGACCTGGGCGATCTCATCCTTGCTGGAAACCGGCTTGGCCATCGATTGTAGCTTCTCCACCGCGGCAGCCACGGCCTTTTCGATGCCGCGACGCACGGCCATGGGATTGCTGCCCGCAGCGATGTTGCGCGTGCCTTCCTTGAAGATGGCCCGCGCCAGCACGGTGGCGGTCGTCGTGCCGTCACCGGCAATGTCCGAGGTCTTGGAAGCCACTTCGTTCACGAGCTTGGCGCCCATGTTTTCGAAACGGTCTTCGAGTTCCACTTCTTTGCTGACCGTGACGCCGTCTTTGGTCACCGTCGGGCCGCCAAACGACTTGTCGATGATCACGTTCTTGCCCGTCGGGCCCATCGTGACCGCGACCGCATCGGCCAGTTTCTCCACCCCGCGCAACATTTTCGCGCGGGCCGTATCTTGGAAGAGTAGTTGCTTTGCCACGATGGCGTTCCTCGTGAGTCGTTGAATGGTTGAGTGAGTCGTTCCTTTACCGGCGGTCTCGCGCCCCGTCGAGCGGCGTGCTCGCCGGTCCGACATACGCTCGGCGAGCCCCCTACAGCACCTTGGCGAGCCCCCTACAGCACCTTGGCGAGCCCCCTACAGCACCCTTGGCGAGCCCCCTACAGCACCTTGGCGAGCCCCCTACAGCACCTTGGCGAGTATATCGCCCTCGCGCAGGATCTTGACGTCCTTGCCGGACACTTCGATGTCGCTGCCGGAGTACTTGCCATAGATCACGACGTCGCCGACGCTCACCGAGAGTTCGCCGCGATTGCCGTTGTCCAGCATTCGACCGGGGCCCACCGACACGACCTTGCCACGCTGCGGTTTTTCCTTCGCCGTATCGGGCAGCACGATGCCGCCAGACGTTCGCTCTTCCGCTTCCTGGGGTTCGACTACAACGCGGTCGTCGAGGGGACGCAATCGCACGTTCGCCATGGTTGAGTTTCCTTCAAGTGCTTTGTTGGTTGATGTTTTTTTGAGATGTGCCTAACGCGCCGAGAAAGCGAGATCGGGCCGGGCTTGCGCGACTTACATCATGCCACCCATGCCGCCCATTCCCATGCCGCCCATTCCTCCCATGCCACCCATGCCGTGGTCGTGGTGGTCGTGATCGCCGGCTTCCTCTTCCGAGGGCACTTCGGTGATCAGCGATTCGGTGGTCAGCAGCAGCGCGGCCACGCTGGCGGCGTTCTGTAGCGCCGTGCGGACCACTTTTGCCGGGTCGATGATTCCGGCGGCAACCAGATCGCCATAGGTGTCCCTGTCGGCGTCGTAGCCTTCGTTCTTACCTTTCAACTGCCGCACGCGATTGACCACGACGGCGCCATCGAGGCCCGCGTTTTCGGCAATCGCACGCAGCGGATAATCGAGCACGTTGCGAACGATGTCCGCGCCAAGCTTTTCGTCACCTTGCACGTCGAGCTTGGCCAGCGAGCTTTCGGCGCGAATCAGGGCCATGCCGCCGCCAGGAACGATGCCTTCTTCCAAGGCGGCCTGCGTGGCGGCCTTGGCGTCTTCGAGCAGCGCCTTGCGTTCCTTCATTTCCGTTTCGGTCGCGGCCCCGCAATTGATCTGCGCCACGCCGCCGGCCAGCTTGGCCAGCCGCTCCTGCAACTTCTCGCGGTCGTACTCGCTGTCGGTCACCTCGATCTCTTTGCGAATCTGTTCGGCGCGGCCTTCAATGGCCTCTTTCTTGCCGGCCCCGCCCACGATCGTCGTGTTCTCGCTGTCGATCGTGATCTTCCGCGCTTTTCCCAAATCGGCGAGCTTCACGCTATCGAGCGAAATGCCCAAGTCTTTGAAGATGGCCGTGCCCGCGGTGAGAGTGGCCAGATCGCCGAGAATCGCCTTGCGGCGATCGCCGTAGCCGGGCGCTTTGACGGCACACACATTCAAGATGCCGCGCATCTTGTTGACCACCAACGTGGCCAGGGCCTCGCCCTCCACGTCTTCGGCGATGATCAGCAGCGGCTTGTTGGCCTTGCTCACCGCTTCGAGAATGGGCACCAACGTCTTGGCGCTGGAGATCTTTTCTTCATAGATCAGCACCAGGGCGCTTTCCAGTTCGACCTTCTGATTTTCCTGGTCGGTGACGAAGTGCGGCGACAGATAGCCGCGATCGAACTGCATGCCTTCGACCACTTCGACGTAGGTTTCGGCCTGGCGCCCTTCCTCGACCGTGATCACGCCGTCCTTGCCCACTTTCAGGAAGGCTTCGGCCAGCACGCTGCCGATCGTCGGATCGTTGTTGCCGGCGATGGTCGCCACTTGCATGATCTCTTTCTTGCTCTTCTCGTCGATCGGCGTGGCGCTCTTGGCAATCGCGGCGCTCACCGCCTCGGTGGCCTTGTTGATGCCGCGCGCCAGGGCCATGGGATCGGCGCCGGCGGCAATCATCTTCAAGCCTTCCTTGAAGATCGCCTCGGCCAGCACGGTGGCGGTCGTGGTGCCGTCGCCCGCCACGTCGTTCGTCTTGCTGGCGGCTTCCTTCACCAACTGGGCGCCCAGGTTCTCGTACGGATCGTCGAGTTCGACGTTCTCCGCCACGGTCACACCGTCCTTGGTCACCTTGGGCGAACCCCAACCCTTGTCCAATACCGCGTTACGACCACGCGGGCCCAAAGTGCTGCGAACGGCTCGTGCCAGCTTGCTCACGCCGGCGGCCAATGCCTTGCGTGCTTCTTCGTCAAAGACCATCTGCTTTGCCACGCGGAGATCCTCCTGGAGCGATCTAGGAACTCGACAGCCCGCTTCGCGGCACCCGCACTGGGGACCGCCGAAAGTCAGGCCGCGCAAAATTGTCTGTTCGGCTGCGGGCCAAAAAAGCGGACAGTCGCCACAAATGGCAGCCGCCGGCCCACATTGCCCCCTGCTAACGCAAGGCCTGTGCCAAGCGATCTAGCGACATCACAAAGCGTTTCACCACAATGCGTTACGACCGACCGACCGACCGCTACATCCTTCGTCGGCAACGCGTACAATCCGCGGAAAATGCCATTTTGGCAGCACCTGCGCACGCGGCGCAGCGTAGAATTCCTTGATTGAACCGCCCGCGGCCACACACATCTCGGGGAGCGAAGTCATGTTGCGCTGGGCCCTTACGTTTCTGATCGTTGCGCTGATTGCCGGCGCGCTTGGTTTCGTGGGACTGGAAGGCCTGGCCATGCAGATCGCCAGGATTCTGTTCTTCGTGTTCCTGGTGCTCTTCGTGATCGCGCTGCTCACCGGCCGCCGCCCGATGGCCGGTTCGTAAAAACGGGTCAGAACGGCTCTGTAGAGAACTCTACCAGGGTGCTATGTTCGAACCGGTCGAAAGCACGTCGTTGAACTCGAAAATCGCGTGGCTTCTGACTGGACTGTTTGCCGGTTTCGACGTGTGAGCGAGTGTTTTCTACAGAGCCGGTCAGAACTATTTATTGTGATCGGTACTGGGCAGCTTTTTTGGCCTTCCGCGCGGACGGATGGTCAGGTCTAAATCCAGTCGCTTTGCCAGCCGTTTCAGCCACGCCTTGTCGCCATACGGCCGGCCACTCTCGCTGCAACGGCGGATCGCAGCCAACTTCCCTTCCGCGATCGGCCGATGCACCTTCCCGGCCCATTTGCGCCGGCGCGTCACCGGATTCGACGAAAGCCCGTCATGGAGCGACAGCGCATCGATCAGAACGTCGCTCTTCCCGTCGCCGTGCGCCCGATAACTGCTCCAGGGATATTCTTCCGCGCGGCGTACGATTTTTGCCCGCAGCGGATTGGCCTCGATATAGCGCAGCACGGTCAACAGATGCTCGTCGTTCTGGATGACCGGGCTCTTGAAGCGACCCTGCCAGACGTGGCCGCCGGAACGGTGATTTCCGTGATACCGCCGGGTATGCGATACCAGCAGGCTCTGCATGATGCGGCTGATCGACGCGCCCGTCGGGCGGATCAAGAGGTGGAAATGGTTGTCGAGCAGGCAATAGCCGTAGAGTTCGAAGGGTTTCCGCTCTTTGAGTTCACCGAGTGCCTTGAGAAAGGCCTCGAAATCTCCTTTTTTCAGGAACACGGGCTGACGGTTATTGCCGCGATTGATGATGTGGTAAACTAATCCATCATCGACAGGTCGCAGCGGCCGTAGCATGGCCGGCACTGTAGCGGATCCGCCGCCGACACGTCAAGAAAATAGTTCTGACCGGCTCTGTAGAAAACTCTACCAGGGTGCTATGTTCGAACCGGTCGAAAGCACGTCGTTGAACTGCAAGCGTCCGGCCTACCCATTGTGTCGCTGGGTGGCTTGAGCCAGGGCGCGGCGTTTCTGTCGGCATGCACGTTGGGCGTTAGCGCGGCTTTCTTGCTCGTGCTGCCGATAGTCGCGGACCGACTCGGGGTGGGCCTGGGCCCCAGCCCTTTCAAGCTGTCAGTGATGGCAGCTATCGGTGGGCTTCGAGTTGTTGAAGTTCGTCGTATAACTCGTCACGATGCCTGGAGTTGAATTGTTTCTCCAGGAGGTGAGGCGATGATTCTTTCCGAGGTGTTTCAGCAGTTTGTCAAAGAGAGCCCGGTGTGCGTGATGGTCAGTGCAACGTTGGAGAATGTGTTGTCGTCCAAACGAGTGGACGATCTCTTCGCGCGCACGGCGATTCGGCAGCATCCCAGCGAGTTGTTGTTCTCCAGCGTGGCGGATGTGATGGGGCTGGTGGTGGCCCGGATTCGACCCTCGGTCCATGCCGCCTATCAGGCTCGGGCGGAATCGTTCCAGGTATCGTTGGCCGCGCTGTACGACAAGCTGCGCGGCATCGAATCGAACGTGTCGCGGACCTTGGTTCGCGAGACGGCCGAGCGGATGGGGGCCATCGTCCGCCAGACAGGCGGCACGTTTCCGGAGTTGTTGCCCGGTTATCGCACGTTGATCGCCGACGGCAATCATCTGCCAGCCAGCCAGCGGCGTTTGAAGGAACTGCGGACGCTGAACGTGGCGCCGCTGCCGGGCCATACCGTGGTCGTCTTCGATCCGGCGCTGATGCTGGCCGTGGACGTGCTGCCCTGCGCGGATGGCCATGCCTCGGAACGAACGTTGCTGCCGGCGTTGTTGGAAAGGCTCGAAGCGAAGGACCTGCTGATCGCCGACCGCAATTTCTGCACCACGCAGTTCTTGCTCGACATCGATCGGCGCGGCGCGTATTTCTTGATTCGGCAACACGGCAGTTCGCTCAAATACGAACTGGTCGGACGACGACGAAAGATCGGTCGCATCGCCACGGGCATGGTTTACGAGCAGGATCTGCGGCTTTTGGGGGCCCGCGACGAGACGCCGATCATCCGGCGGATCACGATCAAGTTGGACGAACCGACGCGGGACGGCGACGACGAGATTCACGTGCTGAGCAACCTGCCGGCCAAAATCAAGGCCTTGAAACTGGCGACGTTGTATCGCCAGCGGTGGACCGTGGAAGGCGCGTTTCAAGAACTGGAAGCTCATCTGAAGAGCGAGATCGAAACGCTGGCCTATCCGCAAGCGGCGTTGTTCGCGTTTTGTCTGGCGTTGGTTTCTTACAACGTGCTGAGCGTGGTCCGGGCCGCGCTGCGCGGCGCTCACGGCCACGACAAGGTCGAGAACGAAGTTTCCAGCTACTACCTGGCCGACGAAGTGGCCGGCGTCTCGCGCGGCCTGACGATCCTGTTGCCCGGCGACTTCTGGCACGAACGGTTCGCCCAACAAACGCCGAGCCAAATGGCCCAGCTCCTGCTGGCCTGGGCGCGTCAGGTGCGACTCTCCGCATTCCGCAAACATCGACGCGGACCGAAAAAGAAACCGCCGAAATCCAACAGCAAAAAAGGCCGCGGCCATATCGCCACCCAAAAAATACTCGACGCGCGAAAACGAACGCCAGCACTGCATTAACTGACAGCTTGAAAGGACTGGCCTGGGCCCAGACGTCGGGCAACAGGGGCGTGAGTTGCTGCGGCGTGGGTGGTGCCTCGCCGTGCTGCGTTCTCAGGGTTGCCAGTCGCTCCATCACGTCGCGCAGGTAAGCCCACACATCCAGATGATGTCGCGCGGCGCTGGCCACGACCGTATAGAGCACGGCTGCCCGCGGTCCGGCTGCGGGGCTGCCGATGAAGAGCCAGTTGCGGCGTCCGATGGTCAGCGCCTGCGGATCGCGTTCGGTGTCGTTGTTGTCGATCGGCAGGCGGCCGTCGTCGATGTAGTTCACCAGCGCCGACCACTGGTTCCGCGCGTAGCCGACCGCTTCGCCCCATTTCAGCTTGGGCAGCGCCGCCGACGCCTGCTCAGCGAGCCACGCGCGCAGCCGATCCAACAACGGCACGGCCTCGCGCTGCCGTAGTGCATGTCGTTCGTCGGGCGAGAAATCCCGTGCGCGGTCTTCGAGGTCGTACAACTGCTGAAAGAAGGCCAGCGCCTCGGCCGACAGCCGGGAGTGTGAGCTCTTGGCTTCCTCGAACTTGCGGCGTGCATGTGCCCAGCAGCAACTGGCATTGATCCGTCCGCCGCTACCCAGATAGACCCCCTGGTTGACGCCATAGGCGTCGACTTTCACCGTGCCGCGAAAATTCCGCAGAAACGCACTGGGTCCGTCCCGCGCGCGACTCTCATGAAAGTAGAATACATCGCCTGAGCGGACGAAGTTTCAAGAATTCCGAAGATGTTTTTTTCGGGTAAGCGCGTGGGATACAGCGTCATCATCCCGCCTGCCGCCAGCGCTTTCGCGGCCGCGTTTGTTTCAGATCGACGCCGGCGAGGATCAGCGCCAGTTGCTGGGCCGTGAGGGTCATCGAGTCGCCGTCATGCGCGGGTAGGGCGAACGTCCCCCGCTGAAGCTGCTTGTAAAAAATCACGAACCCATCCCCCTCCCAGAGCATCAGCTTGAGCCGGTCGCGGCGGCGATTCACGAACACGAACCAATCGCCCGACAGCGGATCCTGCCGCAGCGCTTCGACAATGATGCCGTGCAAACCAGAAAACGATTTTCTCATGTCGGTCGCGGCCGTGTACAGAAACACGCGCACCGGCGCGGGCACGTTCAGCACGGGCGACGCTCCTCGCGCAACGCCGTGCTCGAAGAGTTGCGCGTCGAGGTCGCGGCCGAGGCGCTCGTGTCGCAGACCTGCATCGCCGCGCGAAGGGCAGTCAGCACCAGTTCGTGCGTCGCCCGCGGCGGCAGCATGATGATCACGCCGCCGGGAAGCGTGATCCGGATTCCCTCGGACCCGGGCCAGCTAGTCGTCGGCACCTGGACGAACCGTTGGCCGCCGAGTTGGGCTGTCCGACGAACGACTGGGCCGCCGGTTCGCACTCGCCGGCTGCCGGCTCAATCGTTTGCGCCAGTTGAAGAACGATGGCTGCGAAACCCGCTCTTGCCGGCAGAACTCGGCGATCGATAGTCCGCTGCGCCGCCAGTTGGCGAGCCGCTCCCGCCACTGCGCAGCCAAAACGCTGCTTGCCAATCGGGCCATGGCTCGTGCTCCCGCGCCTGAGAAAAAAACGATTTCACTCAAGCTACCGCACGCGCCAAGAATGGGTGGACCGAGCGCCTTTCAAATTGGCGCGGTAATATCGACCAAGCGAAGCCGCCGCCTTCGCATATTTCATGTCTCGCGAGAGCGGGCCGTTGCCGCGCTGCACGGCGTTCCGCTTTTGGTGGGGCATGGGCTGGCCGGGGTTCGTCAACAGTGCGACCAGTGGCCGCTTGCCGGCGTCGAACTTCAAATACGGCTCGGGCGCGGCGCTGAGATCAAAGCGATCGCTGATGGCCGACGAGACTTGAAGCCGTTCATCTAGCCAGTCGGTCCAGAGGTCTTCGCAATAGCGGCAGAAATCTGTTTTCATGCGCGGCTCGTTTGGAAAGGGCAGGCGTCGGCTCTGTAGAGAACTCTACCAGGGTGCTATGTTCGAACCGGTCGAAAGCACGTCGTTGAACTCGAAAATCGCGTGGCTTCTGACTGGACTGTTTGCCGGTTTCGACGTGTGAGCGAGTGTTTTCTACAGAGCCGCAGGCGTCAGTTTTGTAGGTGGAATGGTTGGGGGTGACGGGTCCAGAATCCGGTCCATTGGGTGGTTTGGCTGAGGAGGAGGGCGTGGAGGTGGCACATGGCGTTGCTGCCGCGCTCGCCCCAGCGCATCCCGGCACCTTTCAGTCTTTGGGTGACGACGGGCTCTGTAGAAAACACTCGCTCACACGTCGAAACCGGCAAACAGTCCAGTCAGAAGCCACGCGATTTTCGAGTTCAACGACGTGCTTTCGACCGGTTCGAACATAGCACCCTGGTAGAGTTCTCTACAGAGCCGGTGACGACGCGTTTGCAACTCGACTCCACCGGCCCCGAACCGATCTGCCAGCCGTTGGCGAGGTAACGCGGATAGTCCATCCGGTGTTCATGGTTTCGGAAGTATTGCAACTCGGCGCGGTGCGTCTCCAATCGCTCGACGCCCCAAAGCGTTGTGTCGAGTTGCTCGAAGATCCGACGTAGCGTCGAGCCCCCCCTGATGCTTGAGCGTGTGACACCACGTTTTAGCCCAAGTTCCCCAGCGTTGAAACAAAATTGGGGCGGGGAGTGATTTTCTGGAAGGTTGTTGTGACGCAAGTCGTTTTGCGATGGCGATGGGACGGGGCGTCGGCGAGTTTTTTCTGGCGTCGGGCGTGTAGTGGAAAAACTCCCGCCGAATCGCCGCTAACATCAGGGCATGTTCTTGCGGCCTCTCTACCGCCGACGCGACGGCCAGCGCGAAGCGTATTGGGCGCTCGTCGAGTCGTACCGCACCGAACGGGGCCCGCGGCAGCGAACGGTGGCTTACCTGGGACTGATGGACGAGGCTGGCCGGCTGGGTATGGAACAGGCAGCCGACCCACGACCGCCAGTGTTGCAACACGAGCTGTTCCCACGGGCCAAGACCGAGCCGCGCTTCGTCGAGGTCGACCGCGCGGCGGTGCGGGTCGAGAACTGCCGGCAGTTCGGCGCGCCTTGGTTGGCGTTGGAACTGGTCAAACAACTCGGACTCCACGAGTTCTTGGAGCATGCGCTGCCAACGGGACAAGAGCACGTGCCCTGGTCGTTGACGGCGTTGATCCTGGTCATCGCGCGGCTCCGTGAGCCTTCCAGCGAATTGCACATCGCCGAACATTTCTATCGGCAGAGCGGCTTGTGCGATCTGCTCGGCGTTCCGGTCGGCAAGGTAGATGACAACCGCCTCTATCGCGGGCTCGACGAACTGCTGCCGCACAAACGGGCGCTGGAGGCGTTTCTCAAGCAACGCTTCGGCGAGTTGTTCGCCATCGAGTACGACCTGTTGCTGTACGACGTGACCAGCACGTACTTCGAGGGGCAGGCCAGTGCCAATCCCTTGGCCCAGCGCGGTTACTCGCGCGATCATCGGCCCGACTGCAAACAGGTTTGCATCGGCCTGGTGGTGACGCGCTGCGGCCTGCCGTTGGGCTACGAAGTCTTCGCCGGAAATCGGCACGATTCGACCACGTTGGAGGAGATTGTCGAGACGATGGAAGCCCGCTATGGCCGAGCCCAACGCATCTGGGCGCTGGATCGCGGCATGGTCTCACGGGACAACCTCGACTTCCTGAATGCCGGCGGGCGGCAGTACATCGTGGGCACGCCCAAGAGCCAGCTCAAGCGGTTCGAACAACAACTGGCGGCGCGGGACTGGCACGCGATCCGCGACGGGCTGGAGGTCAAGTTGTGTCCCTGTCCCGACGGGAGCAGCGAGACCTACATTCTTTGTCGCAGCCGGGATCGTCGCCAGAAGGAGCAAGCGATGCACGCGCGGTTCGAGAAGCGCATCGAGGAAGGGTTGGCCAAGATCGCGGCCAGTTGCCTCAAACGCGCCCAGCCGGTGGGGCAAATCGAGCGGCGCGTGGGACGCTTGCTGGGACAGAACACGCGGGCCGCGGGCCTGTTCGAGATTCAGATTCGCGCGGCCGCCAACGGCGCCGCGCGGGTCAGTTGGAAGAAGGTCGAGAAGTGGCGCGCGTGGGCACAACTGAGCGAAGGCTCGTATGTGCTGCGCGGCAACGTGAGCGGCTGGAGCGACGAAGACCTGTGGCGTGCCTACATCCAATTGACCGACGCGGAGACGGCCTTCCGCATCCACAAGAGCGACCTCTCGCTACGCCCGGTATGGCATCAGAAGCAGGACCGCGTGCTGGCGCACATTCTGGTTTGTTTCTTGGCCTTCGTGCTTTGGAAGTTCCTGGGCCAGCTCTGCCAGCGGGCCGGCCTGGGAAACGAACCGCGGCGGGTCCTGACCGAGTTGAGTGAGCTGCGCGTGGTCGATGTCGTGCTGCCCACGAAAGACGGTCGCGAGCTTCGCACGCGTTGCGTGACCCAGCCCAGCCCGCACCAGAAAATCCTGCTCCAGCGGCTCGGCTTGAAACTACCCGGCCGCCTGCGCACGACCGACTTGTAGTGGAAAAATCAACCCGCCGCGCATTCGGGCGCAAGCACTTACGTCAAACGTTGGGGAAGTTGGGTTAGAACTCCAGCGCCCGAAACGCAGACAGTCCCATCCGCATGGGGACAAACGTGGCCAGCGCTCCAACGAGACAGCGCCCAGAGTGCCCAGGACCAGCCAGACTTGCACCCAGAGCGGCTGAATGTCGGTTTGCATCGTGGCCACGTAGAAATGCGAGGGCAGCGCCGTGAGCAAGACGACCACGATGATGTAGAAGGCGCTGACCACCAGGCTCAAGGTGCCTCCGAAGCCGGCGGCGATTTTCGAGGGAGACTCCTCGCGCAGGTCGGGCATCTTGGCGCCCAGCCCCACGGCAATGCCGGCCAGGCCCACGCACAGCAGCACGCACGTCAATTGGTGAATCGCCAGCACGATGGTCGAGATCCCCAGCATCAGGTCGCTCAGCAGGATCAATCCGCAGCACGGAAGCGTGGCGCCCGCCGCGGCGAACAAGAATTTGCTCCACAGAATGGCTTCGCGCCGCACCGGCAACATGCACAAGATCCAGAATCGGCGTCCTTCCAGGCTCAACATCGGAAAGATGAAGCGCGTCGTAAACGTCGACAGGATCAATCCCACCACCGCCAGGTTCAAAAAGCTGATCATGTTGACCCAGGCGGCGTAGTTAACGTCGTAGCTGAAGCGGCGGATGTTTGCGAAATAGAGCGTCAGCAGTCCGAAGAAAATCAGAAACTGCGACCACTGCACCGGATCGCGGCGAAACAGCCGCAGGTCTTTGACGATCAACAGCCGCATCGGCGCCGTTAGCAGCGGCATGCTCATGGCCAGCCGATCGAGCCAGAATTTCGCTCGGGGCTGACGTCGCGCGCGGTCGGTGCGCAGTTCGCTATAGCTAATGCGATAAATGCGAGCTCCCACGGCCACCGCCAGCACGCGAAAGAACAAGGCATTGGAAATCAGCAGCGACAAAAACAGCAAACTCTCGGCCCACGAAGCGCGGCCGGCCGGCGTTGTTTCGTTGTGGGCCGCTTCGAGCAATCCGGCGCTGAGCCACCAGCTTGGCAGCAGCCGATGCTCGCTGAATTGCAGCCGCGCGAGCATCTCTTGAAACCACAGCGGCGTCAGCAGGTCCCCCTCGGTGCGTTCCAACAGCGACCAGCCGATGAGCAACAGAACCGTCGCGGCGGCCAGCGACGCCAACAGCAGAAAATGCCGCTGCATTCGCGCAATCTGATGCACGAAAAGCATGCACACGATGGCGCCGGCCCCGCCCGGAATGTACACGAACGCTCCCATGAACGCCGGCAACAGTGCGAAGTAATACCAGGGAGCGTTCGCCTGCAAGCCGTACGCGACGAGCATGGGGCTGCCCAACAGCAGAAAGCCCCAACTGGAAAACACGATCGCTTCCTGAAACTTGTGCAGGACGATGCGTTCGGGCCGAATGGGCGTGGTCAGTAGAAACTCGGCCTCATCCGAGCAATACAGCCCGCCGTACAGAATGATGCCCGAGGAGAGCACCAGCATCATCATCAGCGAAGCGAAGAACACGTTGTAGATTGCCTGGACGGTTTGGGCGTACGTGTCCTCGTGGCCGATGGCCAGATTCAAAAACTCAAATCCGCCGACGAACAATCGAAACAATCCATACCAGAACAGAGCGCTCAAAACAACGACCAGCGTCACGCGGAGCCTGGCGGTGAAAAGCGCCTGGCGCAGTGACGCAGCCACGGTCCGCCACCGCACCCACCACAACAACCGCGCCTCGGCGTTGTGGCTGAGCTCGCCGGTCTCGTCGCGCGTCGCGTGCTCCAGCGGAGCCGGCAGGGCATGGGCCAGCTCGCTCATGCCGAATGCTCCTCGCCCGCCGCGGCGCGGGGCGATTCGGCGGTCGGGGCGCCGTTTTCAGATGCCGCCATCTTTCCGGACGTGAAGCTCAAGTAGAGTTGTTCGAGCGATCGCTCGCGCGTGGCCAGTTCCTCGCGCAATTCATCGATCGTGCCCAAAAACTGCAATTGGCCCTTGTCCACGATTCCCACTCGATCGGCGATCTCCTCGGCAATGGCCAGTAGATGCGTCGACATGAACGTGGTCTGGCCGGCGGCCGATTTCGCCCGCAACAGATCCTTGATCATTCGCACGCTGCGGGGGTCGAGGCCCACCATCGGCTCGTCGATCACGAGTACTTTGGGATCGTGCAACAGCGCCGCGGCAAACGCCAATCGCTGTTTCATGCCGTGCGAATAGCTCTCCGTCAAATCGTCGACAAAGTCGTGCAACTCGAACGTGGCAATCTGCTCGGCAATTTTTTCGGCCGTGTCGCGATCATCAATGCCGTACATTTGGGCAATGAATTGCAGGAATTCCCGGCCGGAAAGCTTGTCGTACAAATAGGGCACGTCGGGCACATAACCCAACAGGCGATTTGCCGCGCGGCCGGTGCTCGTGACATCGTGCCCACAGAGACGGATCGTTCCCGAACTGGGCCGTAGCAATCCCACGATCATCTTGATCGTGGTGGTTTTGCCGGCGCCGTTGGGACCGAGAAACGCAAACAATTCGCCGCGCGGGATCTCCAGCGTCAGCTCGGAGACGGCGACTTTCTCGCCATAGCGACGGGTAACCTGGTCAAATTGAATCATGCGAAACGTTCTGCCCGATCATGGCTGTTTGATGTGACGGCCGCGCCACGCGTTGTCACGGCGCAACTCGCGGGGGCGGTTCGAGCATGACCGTTCGCAAGTCGTCCGACAATTCACCGGACAAACCGGGACCCAGGGCATCGACAAGATCGTCGGCCATGACTCTCGGCATGCGAACAAACACCAAGCGCGACCGCAGCACCGCCGCTTCCTGGCGCACCACGAGCCCATCGTCGCGAACCCACATGCGGCCGCGTACGTTGTCGCCCGCTGGGCCCGCGCCGGATCACTGCGAAATACGACCAACTTGCCAGTGTCTTGCTGGCCGTTCCAATTGATTTTTTCCACCTGCTCGACATGCGCGTGCAGAATTTCCATCGGACTGGTGGGCGGACGAAACGGATTGTACAGCGGCACGGTCCATCGCTGTCCGACGCGCAGCGCCGGCATCATGGCCTGGGGCGACAACTCGTCGCTCATCAAGGCGTTTGGCGGCAAATAACATTCAAATGTCTTGGGGATGTCGCCCGAGCGAACCGTGATCGACAGCGTCGAGCCCTCGACCTGGCCACTGATCTTGATGGCGTCGCGAATCTCGGCAATTCGCACGCGGGACTCGAATCTGACAAGCCGCCCCAACGGGTCGATGACCATTTGGCTTTGCTTGTCGACGTCGAGCCGACCCAGGTCGCCTAGCGCCGGCTTGAGCACTTTGTTCAGCCAACCGGGGGCCAATTCATCCAAGGGCAGCTTGGCCAGATAGACGCGGCTGTGCAACTCCGCGATATTGTCCTTGCGCCGCACCAGTCTGCTGGCGGCCCAGCCGATCGGCCGGCTGTCGATGTAAATGCTCCAGCATGCGACGGGCTGTCGTCGGCTCTCTTCGAGAATCGCCTGATAGCTTGGCGGCTCTCCTACCCGCAGCGGCGGCAACACCTTGGCCACGACCAGCCACGTCATGGTGGCCAACCAGAACAGCACCACGATTACGTTAAATGGGTGATTCCCCATACGCGACGACTGGCCTGCTTAGCTGCCTGTCCCGGAGTCACGACGAACACCCCTGAGTCTAAACCATCATGCCTAAGTTGACGAGGCGCGGCACGCGGCACGACGGCGCGCACCATGACGTAGCAGAATTCGCAAGAATTCAGCCCATTCAATTTTTGGCCCGACGACTTCAGCCAGCATTGCCGTAGGCCAGTCGAACCTCAGGTGCAAGCCGCTTGTCCAGACGCTTGTTCCGACGGGAACGAAGCCTCGCCAACGGCGAGGTGGAAGTTGAATTCTTCGTAAGATTGCCGTTGCGGCGCGTTTTTCCGCTAAGATGATGAGCTACGAGTTGGCGAGGCGCTTTGTGATTTCTTTCACAATGCGATATGCACTGCATTCGCAATATCAGGAACTTTTATTGAACGGTCGCTGCAATTTCGGTATGATGAGCCGGCTTTGGCAGGATTGGCCTAGGTAAGGGAGGTACCGAAATCATGTCCATGTATTTCGTTCAGGAATGCCCAACCTGCGGCCGCACTTTGCAGGTTTCCGTCGAGTATTTGGGCCGCCAGGTTGTGTGCCAACATTGCCACGGACGCTTTGAGGCGTGCGACCCGGCCAACTCTGGACAGCGGCCCATATCCGACTCGGGCATCGACCTGCTCCGTCGCGCCGATCGACTGCTGGGTTCAACGGGCGATCATGACCCGTCCAGCGTGATGTAGTCGCCGTCGGAATCATTCGCCGCAGGGTCATTTGCCCAGCGCTGCCAGGTCGTCGAAGAACCGCGGATAGGTTTTCGCCGTGCAGCCCGGGGCGTTGATCACGACACCGGGAATTCTCAGGCCGGCCAGGGCCATGCTCATCGCCATGCGATGGTCGGCGTAAGTGTCGATCGTCTCGCCGTGGAGCGAACCCGGTTGAATCCTTAACCCGTCCGGCCTTTCGGTCACTTCCGCTCCGAGTTTGCGCAATTCGGTGGCCAAGGCGGCAATGCGGTCCGTCTCTTTGTGGCGAATGTGCGCCACGCCACGGATATCGGTCGGCCCGCTGGCGAACAGTGCCACGGCGGCCAGCGTTTGCACGGTGTCGCTGATCGCGTTCATCTCCAGCTCGACCCCCACCAACGGACCGCCTTCCACCGTGATGCCGTCCGGCGCGTAGGTGACACGGCAGCCCATCTTGGCCAGGCAATCGCAAAACGCCACGTCGCCTTGCAAGCTGTCGCGCGAAAGGCCGGCCACGCGCACGCGTCCGCCCGCAATCGCCGCTGCCGCCCAGAAGTAGCTGGCCGCCGACGCGTCGGGCTCGATTTCGTATGTCCGCGCCGTATATCCGGTGCGGGCGATTTCGAAACGCGACAACTCGTCGTCGTGCGAGACCTGGGCGCCAAACGCTCGCATCACGTCCACGGTCATGCGTGCATACGGCTGGGACACCAACGGACCGTCGATCGTGATTTCCACGGGCGTCTCGGAACTTCCGGCGGCGGATGGGGCCACGAGCAACAGCGCCGTGAGGAACTGGCTGGACACATCGCCGCGAATCCGAGCGCGGTCGAGCGCCAGGCCAGCGGCGCGCACCATCACCGGCGGACAGCCGGTTCCCATTTCACTACCGGCATCCACGCCGATAGCGGCCAGCGCGTCGAGCAGGTCCTTGATCGGTCGCTCGTGCATGCGCGGCGTGCCGTGCAAGCGATAGATCCCGTGCCCCAGGGCGACAAGCGCCGTCAAGAACCGCACCGTGGTGCCGCTATTGGCGATATATAGGTCGGCGAAGTTTTGCGGAATGTCACCCCCTCGGCCGCCGACGATGAGCGTTTGCCCGTCGTGCTGCTCCTCGATCGAAAAATCCAGCGCCCTTAGCGCGTCGATCATCACCTGCGTGTCTTCGCTCGCCAGCGCGCCGCTGAGCGTCGAAGTGCCCCGCGCCAGCGCGGCGCATACCAGCGCGCGGTTGGTCAGGCTCTTGGATCCGGGCGGGCGCACTTCGGCGTCGAGCGGTTGGCCCAGGGGATGGATTTCAATGCTCTCGGGCACGATCGTGAGCCCTGTTCGGCGAAAGGTCAACGTGGACAGCGAAAAAGGAGCAGGGTCGCAAGCGAGTTCAGCGTTCGGCGATCTTCCACAAATGCTTGTCGCTGCGCACATACAATGCGCCGGATGAAATCGCCGGCGACGCTTGAATCGGCCCTTCCAACTTTCCCTTGCCGATGATCTCGGCCTCGCCATTTTCTTGCAATTCCACGACTTGGCCCGACCCGTCCTGGTTGATCGCATACAGCCGATTGCCGACCAGCGCGGGCGTGCCCCAGTAGGCTCCTTCCAATCGGACGCGCGTCAGGATTTTGCCATCGGCCACGTCGGCACTCGTCAGCACCCCAGCCCGATTGACCATATACAACCGTCCGTCGGCGGACAGCATGCTGGCGGCGCCCGGTTGCAGACGCGATTCGTTCCATAGCACTTCCGGCGTGGCCGTCGAGTCCGGACGGATGGCCGTGGTTCCGTTCGATGCCACATACACGACGCCGTCGACGACCAGCGCCGACGAAATCGCGTCACACGCTCCTTCATACGCCCACACCTCGCGACCCGTTTTCGGTTCGTGCGCCGAGAGCTTTGTGGTGGACTGCACCAGCACCAGGTCTTCGCCGGGCTTCTCGCCCCGCGCCGCTACGGGCGAAGCCCAACTGGCTTCGCGCGGCCGCTCGACGCGCCACAGCGGCTCGCCCGTCTTCTTGTTGACTCCGGTGACGAACGAATCACCCTGGCATTCCACCTGCGCGACGACCGTTTCGCCGATCACCAATGGCGAGGAGGACATGCCGACGTCGTTTCCTGCTTTGGGAAAATCATAGGCCAGCCCGCGCAACCACTTCAGATTGCCATCCAGATCCAAGCAGATCAGATCGTTCGAGGAGAAGAAGGCAAAGATCGATTCACCGTCGCTCACCGGCGTGGGCGCGGCGTTGGCACTGGAAGGATGCGACAATGTGCGGCCCGTGGCCCAGAATTGCCGCTCCCACAGTTGCTTGCCGCCGCCGGCGTCGAAGCACAGCACGTGCAGTCGATCCTGATTGATTCCGCTGGAGGACGTGACGATCACGCGGTCGCCCACCACGATCGGGCTCGACGGGCCACGCCCGGGTAAATCGACTTTCCAGGCGATGTTCTCGCCGTCACTCCAGGAGACCGGCGGCTGCGCGTCATCGGTGACACTGTTGCTGCCGGGGCCGCGAAACTGCGGCCAGTCGCCGGCCCACAACGTTGGCGAATAACTGCCAATGGCCAAGGCTCCAAAGGTCAGAGCTAGTGTCGCACGGTAGAGCAGGGGATGGATCACTCGCGGTTACTCCGTGGTGGCTTGCGCCGTGGCTTCGCGCGGGCGAGGGCGCGGAGCAGGGCGATCGGTCGAGAGAATGGCCTGACCCAGCGCGTCGCAAACGCGCAATTGAAACTTCCAATCCTGGGCCCAGTCCTCGGTTTGTTCGTTCTGGCAGATCTTGACCAGGATCACGTTCTTGCCCTTCTTCAGCGTTCCATGGCCGACATACTGGTCGATGGCCTCGTTGGTGTGATAGGTGTCGGCCGATGCCAACAGTTGGCCGTTGAGCCACAGTTTCACGGCGTTGCCCGATCCGAGGCGCACATCGGCGGGGCGCTCCTGGTCGCTGATGAACTCGGCCATGGCATAACCGGCGGCGCCCATGTGCTTGCCAATTGCCTTGTTCAGATCCACCGAACCGTATTCATCGTCGGTATGATGCTCGGTCCATCTCGCCTCGCCGGCCAAACCGTCGTAATCCGCCGACAGGTCGATCGATTCCTCGGGAGGATAGACCTTGTCGAAGCCCGTGCCGCCGGTGCTGTCAAACGGGCCGATCAGCTTCCAATCGAGAATGAAACCGAAATGCTCGGCCAGATCGACTGGGTTGCCCAACTTGTCGAGCGCCTCAGCCACCAGTTTCACCTGGTCGAGATCGCGCCGCGGAGAGCGCTTTGCGATAGTTGTCGATGGCCTCGTCGGTTTGCTCCTGCTCGGCCGCTGCTTCTGCCTCGGCAATCACGCGGGCCACGGCGTCGCGCCGTAACTCGAGGGACGGGTCGTCCAGCATGCCTGGAATCAAACGATCGGGCGCGGACGAATCGACACGGGCGATCCATTCGTACGCGAGACGTCGGGCTCGGGGATTGTGCTGCCGCTGGCGGAGGAATTCTTCCAGCCCGGCGGTGGGCAATGGTTCGCCGCTGTTTACATGTCGCTCGGCGATCGCATCCACGGCGGCGCGGATCCAGTTGGCGGCCAGCGGATCGGCGTTGTCCAACGCGGCCAGGATGGTCGGCAATTGGTAGGCGTCGGCCGAGCCGGTCAGGGCCGCCCAAGCTTGTGAGGCGTCCCGATTGCCCACGCCCTCGCGTTCCACTTTCTGCATGGCCGCCAGCCATTGCGCGACGCCGTCGGATTGAGCCACGGCCGGCATGCACGCTCCCAGCCATAGCAAGGTTGCGGATGCCGTGACAACAAACGATCGCATACGAGTCTCCGGTCGAGTATCTACGGGCGGAATTCCGGGCGTATTTGGGAGGTTAGGGGCGGGGCATCGCGGGGGCTGCCGAGGATGTGCCCATTGTAGTGCATCGGCTACGGCGAGGGAACGTGTCGGAGCGCATGTTCGGGCGTGCCGGCCGTGACGCGAGCCATTACAATACAACGATGGCAACGCATTCCCACGGCAACTGAATTCCAACGGCTCGGACCAAGGCAAATGCGACAGCTCAAACGTGGTGGCGGATGGCAGGCGGTTTGGTACACGCTGCGCAAGGCACGTGAAGCGGGCGGCGTCGTCAAACTTTGGAAAGCGATGCGCTCAAAAAACGCCTGCAAGACCTGCGCCCTGGGCATGGGAGGCCAGGCCGGTGGAATGGTCAACGAGGTGGGACACTTTCCCGAAGTCTGCAAAAAATCGCTCCAAGCCATGGCCGCCGACATGCAAGGCGCCATCCGGCCCGAATTCTTCGAGACCTATTCCATTCCACAGCTTCAGGCGTTTTCGCCTCGCGAACTGGAGAGCTGCGGGCGGATCGCAACCCCGTTATTGCTAACCAAAGGCTCACAAAAATATCGCCCGATCGAATGGGACGAGGCGCTTGAGCGCATCGAAACCAAGCTCACGCAAATTGCGCCGCGCGAAAGCTTCTGGTACTTCAGCGGCCGCAGTTCGAATGAGGCGGGTTTCTTGTTGCAGTTGCTGGCGCGGCTGTACGGCACCAACAACGTCAACAACTGCAGCTACTATTGTCACCAGGCCAGCGGCGTGGGGCTCAACCAATCGCTGGGCACCGGCACGGCCACGGTCTCGCTGGCCGACGTCGAGGGCGCCGACCTCGTGTTCTTGATCGGCGGCAATCCGGCCAGCAACCATCCGCGCTTGTTGCGCACGCTAATGCAGGTGCGCCGCAATGGCGGGCAGGTGATTGTCGTCAACCCCGTGATCGAGACCGGGCTGGTCAACTTTGCCGTACCCAGCGACGTGCGCAGCTTGCTTTTTGGTTCCGAGATTGCCAGCTTGTACGTCCAGCCGCACATCGGTGGAGATTTGGCGTTGCTGACCGGTGTGGCCAAACGCATCGAAGAAATGGGCGCCAGCGATGTGCCGTTCTTGGAGCGGCACACGACCGGGTGGGAAGAATTCAAAACGCATCAGGCTGAGATTTCCTGGCATGAAATCTGCGAAAAGTCGGGCGTGTCGCGCCACGACATCGACGAGATGGCCCGCCGCTATGCGGCCGCCCAGCGCGTTGTTTTCGCGTGGACGATGGGCATTACCCACCATGTACACGGCGTGCAAAACGTGCGCGCGATCGCAAATCTGGCGCTGATGCGCGGCATGGTCGGCCGGCCCCATGCCGGACTGATGCCGATCCGCGGCCACTCGAATGTACAAGGCATGGGCTCGATGGGGGTGACGCCCAAACTCAAGGACGCCATCCTCGAACGCCTGCAGAGTCATTTCGGAGTGCAACTGCCCAGCGAGGCCGGGCTCGACACCATGGCCTGCATGGAAGCCGCGGCGCGCGGGGAACTCAAGTTCGGTTGGTGCCTGGGAGGCAACCTCTACGGCTCAAATCCCGATGCCGGCGCTGACGGCACGTGCGCTGGAAAAGCTCGAATTGCTCATCTACCTGAACACCACGTTGAACACCGGGCATGCACATGGCCTTGGGCAGGACACGATCATCCTGCCGGTGCTTGCTCGCGATGAAGAGCCGCAGCCCACGACGCAGGAGTCGATGTTCAACTTTGTGCGTTTGAGCGATGGCGGTCCGGCCCGCCTGGCGGGGCCGCGCAGCGAAGTGCGGATCGTTGCCGAGTTGGGCCGCCGCCTCAAAGGGTCTGGCGGGCCGGTGGATTGGGAGCAGATGGCCGAAACGGGGCGCATTCGCCAGGCCATCGCCCGGATCATCCCCGGCTGGGAAAAAATCGGCCAGATTGACGCAACCAGGCAGGAATTCGAGATCGCAGGTCGCCGCATCAGCGAGCCGAAGTTTCCCACGTCCAGCGGCCGGGCCAGCTTGCAGGTGCACTCCCTGCCCCCGTTGGCTGGCAGCGACGGCCAATTGCGGCTGATGACGGTCCGCAGCGAGGGCCAATTCAACACCGTGGTGTACGAGGACTACGATCTGTATCGTGGCCAGGATCGCCGTGACGTCGTGCTCGTGCATCCCACGGATCTGGCCGCTCGGGGGATCACAAACGGTCAACGGGTGACGGTCGCGAGCGAAACCGGTGCTTTAAGTAACATCATCGCAAGGGCTTACGACAGAATTCGTGCCGGCAACGTGCTCATGTACTTTCCCGAGGCCAACGTCCTGGTGCCGCGAAAAGTAGATCCCGCCTCGCGCACCCCGGCCTTCAAGAACGTGCTGGTCACGCTGGAGCCCATGCCGGCCCGCCCAGGCGAAGCGGTCGCAAGCAATGGATATGGCGGGGTGTACACGCCGGCGGCAGCCGGGCCATCCTCCCGGGACCAGATGCGGGCCTGCTGAGCCGATCGGACGCTATCGTGCCAATGGGAAGAAGGCATCCCCCCTGGATGTCGGTCTATTTCTACCCGAGTGGTCTGGTATTTCGATTACTTTTGGTTAAGATGACGGGGATTCACGCTAGTGGATTGCGAGCGCCGTGTGGCCACCGGTCTGGGCGTTTAGCAGACTGTTTTTCATGTGTTTGTGTTTAGGAGTGTGTGTGTATGGCGGCCGGTAAGATTAAAAAGATTGTTCAGGACAAGGGCTTTGGTTTCATTCAGACCGACAGCGGACAAGACGTGTTTTTCCATCACTCGACCGTGGCCGATCAGGGCTTCGATACGTTGAGCGAAGGTCAGCAGGTCGAGTACACCGTGGACGACGGCGCCTCGAACAAGGGCAAAGGTCCCCGGGCTGCGTCGGTCGTGCCCGCCTAGTGAGGGAGTACCCCCCAGGAAACTCAAGAAACATTGAACGGGCAGCGGGCCGGGCATCCCCCGGCCCGCTTTGTTTTGCGCACTTGCGCATCCCTCGTGCGAACTACTTGCCGTCGGCGGTGGTCGGATCGATGACGGCTTTCACCTCGGAAATGCAGTTGGCCGGAAATCCCGCCTGCTGGGCATGTTCCTCGATCATTTGCTTGTTCGGTGCAATGTAGACGCAGTAGATCTTGTCATCCGTCACATAGCTGTGCTGCCATTGAATTTGCGGCCCCAGCTTCCGCAACACGTTGCACGATGTCTGCGAGGCAGCCTGAAGCGCGTCGGGCGGCAGCGAGCCGGCACCCGGCATGTTTCGTTCGATCACGTATTTCGGCATCGCATGGGTCTCCTGGTTCGCCTGCGTGAAATCATCCAACATCGACCAAGATTCTGCCCCAACGGCCGGCCCGTCGCAATAAGTCAGACGGCGGACAATTTGACGCCGGCACAAGTGGTGCGCATGATCGTGTTCATGCAGCACCTAACTTTTCGCCTCGCCCAAGCGTTGATTCTGGCTCTACTCGGGCGCATCCGTTGTGCGCGCTCGACGTCGAGCATGTCGTTGTTTATCGCGAGAGCGGTCGGTTCGGCGGCTGGCCGGCCAATCACGGCATGTGGAATTGGGGCGACGAGCTCCTGGTGGGCTTTAGCGCCGGTTACTACAAGGACAACGGGCGCGGCTATCACGCGATCGACCACGAACGGCCCGAGGAACATCTGCTGGCGCGCAGTCTCGATGGCGGCTTGACCTGGAAGATCGAAAACCCGGCCGAGCAGGGCGCGCTCATTCCCGCGGCGAAGCGCTGCACGGCACCGAGTTGCCCCGCGTAGTCGATCGTCCTTGGGTCGATTGTCCTGGCGGAATCGACTTTGCGCATCCCGACTTCGCCATGACGCTGCGCATGTCGGACAACCACGGCGGCATGTCGCGCTTCTTCTATTCCTACGATCGCGGACACACCTGGCAGGGACCGTTCAAGTTTCCCATGCTGGGACTCAAGGGAATTGCTTGCCGCACTGACTATCTGGTCAACGGCCCGCACGATTGTTCGGTCTTCTCGACGGCGTCGAAGTCGAACGGGCTCGAAGGGCGGCCGTTTTGCGCTCGCACCACCGACGGCGGCAAAACGTGGAACTTCGTCGGCTGGATCGGCCCGGAGCCGCCCGGCTATGCGATCATGCCCTCCACCGTGCGGCTGGCCGACAACGGACTGCTCTCGGCAATTCGCGTTCGCGACGGCGACCGTAGTTGGATCGAAGCGTACTTCTCCGGCGATCAGGGCGTGCAGTGGGAGAAACGCAGCACGCCGGCGCCCGACACCGGAGAAGGCAATCCCGCGGCCATGCTGCGATTGCAGGACGGCCGAATCTGCATCACCTATGGCGTGCGCGCCGAGCCTTTTGGCATGCGTGCGCGGCTCAGCAACGACGACGGGCGCACCTGGGGCCGAGAAATCGTGCTGCGCGACGATGGCGGCGGCCGCGACCTGGGCTATCCGCGCAGCATCCAGCGTCCCGATGGCAAGGTGGTGACGACCTACTACTTCTATCACGACCATGTCGAGCCGCGCTACATCGCCGCCACCATCTGGGATCCGGCCCAAGTGACCGACTAGCGGCCAGTTTCCCGCCCGGAACGGTTGGTTGAATTCAAAGCCGTGCGGCCCGGATTCTCATTCTCGGACGCGATTGGCGGCCTAGTCAGCAACAATTGTCTGGACAACAATTGTCTGGACCGATAGTATAGTAAGTGGCGCAACTCTTGTGCCCACTGTACTTTCGCATCACCGGAAATGCTTCCATGGGCTCCGCAAATGGCTCGGCGGTGAAATCAGACGTCGACGTGGTCGTCATCGGCGGCGGTCCGGCTGGCTCCACCGTATCGACCCTGGTCGCACAACAAGGCTATCGGGTGGAATTGTTCGAACGCGAGCACTTTCCCCGGTTCCATATCGGTGAGTCGTTAATCCCCGAAACGTACTGGGTCTTCGAGCGGCTCAACATGCTCGACAAGCTGCGCAACAGCCCCTTCGTGAAGAAACACAGTGTGCAGTTTGTCGGCTCGAGCGGGCGGCTGTCCGAACCGTTCTATTTCTGGGACAACAAGCCGCACGAATGCTCGCAGACCTGGCAGGTGTTGCGGAGCGAATTCGATAAGATGATGCTCGACAACGCGCGCGAGCACGGCGTGCAAGCCCACGAAGGCGTGCGTGTGTTGGAGGTGCTGTTCGAGGGCGAACGCGCCGTCGGCGTGCGCATCAAGGGAGAGGACGGCGCCGAGCGCACCGTGCACGCCAAAGTCGTCGTCGATGCCAGTGGCCAAAGTACGATGATTTCCAGCCGCCTGAAGTTGCGCGTGACGGATCCCGATCTCAAGAAGGGCGCGGTGTGGAGCTACTTCGAGGGCGCCTATCGCGACGAAGGCCGCGATGAGGGCGCCACGATGGTGCTGGCGACCGAAGGCCGCAAGGGTTGGTTCTGGTACATTCCGCTGCACCGCAACATCGTCAGCGTCGGCGTCGTCTCGTCGTTCGAATATCTGTTCGACGGACGCGGCAGCCACGAGCAGATTTTCCATGAAGAACTCCAGCGCTGCCCGGCGGCCAAAAAACGCGTCTCGCAGGGCAAACGCGCCGCCGATTTCTACGCCACCAAGGACTACTCCTATCGTGCCAGCCGGGCTGCCGGCGACGGTTGGGTACTGGTCGGCGATGCATACGGCTTTCTCGATCCGCTGTATTCTTCGGGCGTGTTGCTGGCGCTCAAGTCGGGGCAGTTCGCAGCCGATGCGATCGTCGACGGCCTGGCCAAGGGTGACACTTCGGCCGCGCAATTGGGCAACTGGACTTCCGGATACAACAAGGGCATGGAACGCATGCGGCGGCTGGTCTGCGAATACTACGACGGCTTCAGCTTCGGACAGTTCATCAAGCGCCATCCCGACCTGAAGGGGCACATCACCGACCTGTTGATCGGCGATTTGTTCGACGACAAAGTGGACGACGTCGTCGGGCCCATGAACGCCATGAAGAACGGCGCCGCGGCAGAATAGTCGCAGGGACGCGCGGGCTAGCGCTTGCCGTCCGTCTGGTCGCGCAATTGGTTTTGCCAGGCCTGCAAGCGCTCGAGCGCCGCCAGCGGCGTGGTTTCGTCGAGGTTCAACTCCCGCAATTGGCCTACGACGAGATGCTCTTCCGCGGCAAACAGCGTCAGTTGCAAGTCGGAGGTCTTGATCCGCCGCGCGCGTCGCGCCAGTTTGCTCTGCCCCTGGGCGTCGAGCTGTTCGTTTTCTAGCTGCGCCAGGATCTGCTTGGCCCGTTCGACCACTTGCGGCGGCACGCCCGCCAAGCGGGCCACGTGAATGCCATAGCTCTTGTCGGCTGCTCCGGGCAGGATCTTGTGCAAGAACACCACCTGGTCCTGCCATTCCCGCACGGCGACGTTGAAATTGCGCACGCCGGGGAGCGAGCTGGCCAACGTGGTCAACTCATGATAGTGCGTGGCAAACAGCGTGCGGCAGCCGACCGCATCGTGCAGATACTCGACCACGGCCCAGGCCAGCGACAGCCCGTCATAGGTGCTGGTGCCGCGTCCGATTTCGTCGAGAATCACCAGGCTCCGCGGCGTGGCATTGTTGAGAATGCGCGCGCTCTCGATCATTTCGACCATGAAGGTGCTTTGCCCCCGCGCCAACTCGTCGCTGGCGCCCACGCGCGCGAATATCCTGTCGGCGATGCCGATCGTTGCGCTGCGCCGGCACGAAGCTTCCCATCTGAGCCATCAGCGTCATCAGCGCCACCTGGCGAATGAACGTGCTCTTGCCCGCCATGTTGGGGCCGGTAATCAGCAGCGAAAAGCCATCCACCGGGCCGCACACCGTATCATTCGGCACGAACGAGCCCTCGGCGATCCGCGTATCGAGCACCGGATGCCGGCCATCGGTAATCTGCAGGACGGGCTCCTCCACCAGCGTCGGCCGGCAATAATCGCGATGGCGGGCCAAATCCGCCAGCGACACCAGCACATCCAACTGCGCCAGCACCATCGCCGTGCGCTGGATTCGCGGCGCGCTGGCAGCCACCGTCTCGCGCAATTCGCAGAAGAGTTTGTATTCCAGATCCTGCGCCTTTTCATCCGCCGACAGCACGCGTTCTTCGTACTCCTTCAACTCGGGAGTAATGTAGCGCTCGGCGTTCTTCACCGTCTGCTTGCGAATGTAGTGCTCGGGAATCTTGGCAGCGTGCGTATGCGTGATCTCCAGGTAATAGCCGAAGACCTTGTTGAAACCCACCTTCAGATTCGAGATTCCGCTGCGCTGCGACTCTTCGGCCTGATAGGCGGCGATCCATTGCTTGCCGCCGCTGGTCAATTCCCGCAGCCCGTCGAGCTCGGTGGAAAACCCATCGCGAATAAAGCCCCCTTCGCGGCTGTTCAAGGGACAATCATCCGCCAACGCTCGTTCGAGCACCGCGCGCACTTCGCAGCACGGATCGAGCTCGGCCTCCAACTGCCGCAGTAGCGCGGCTTGTCGGGCCGTGATCTTGGCTTTGATCGTCGGCAAGCCGCGCAGCGTCCGGCCAATGAAGCTCAAGTCGCGCGGGCTGGCGCGGCCGGTTGTCACGCGGGTCAGCAGCCGCTCCAGGTCGTACACGCCGCGGAGCTGGTCTTGCAATGCGTTGGCCAGACCGGCATCGGTCACCAATTCCGCCACGGCGCCCAGCCGCTCGTCAATCGGCTCGATCTTCGTCAGCGGATTGCTCAGCCAATCGGCCAACAGCCGCGAGCCCATCGCGGTGACCGTGCGATCGATCACGTCCAGCAACGATCCTTCGCGGCGGCCGTCGCGATACGTGCAGGTGACTTCCAGACTGCGGCGCGTGGCCGCGTCGATTTCCAACGTGTCACCCGGCGCATAGCGTACCAGCCGGTCGATGTGCACCAGCGACGCCTTTTGCGTTTCGCTCAGATAGCTCAACACCGCGCCGGCCGCGCGGATGGCCGGCCCGTCGTCGTCGTGAAAGCCAAAACCCTCCAGGCTGGCCACGGCAAAGTGCTTGTGCAACGCCTCACGAGCCGTATCCGCGGCAAAATCCCAACTCGGGCGGCGCGTGACCATCGTCTCCATCGCCGCCACGACGGCCGGCAGTTCGACGTCTTCGCCGACCAGGCATTCGGCCGGTCCGATGCGTGCCAATTCATCGCCCAGACGCACCGCCGGCAAGCGCACCGCCAGAAAGCGTCCGGTCGATACGTCGATCCAGGCAAGTCCGGCGGCGTCACTCTCCACGATCAGCGCGGCCAGGTAATTGCTGGCGCGTGGATCCAACAGCGCGTCGTCGGTCACGGTGCCTGCGGTCACGACGCGCGTGACTTCGCGTCGCACGAGCCCCTTGGCCTGCTTGGCGTCTTCCATCTGGTCGCAGATGGCCACGCGCATGCCGGCCGCGATCAGCTTGGCCAGATAGCTTTCCAACTGGTGATGCGGAAAGCCGGCCATGGGCACGGGGTTTTCGCCCTTGTCGCGACTGGTCAGCGCCAAGCCCAGCAACCGCGCGGCCGTCTTGGCATCGTCGTGAAACAGCTCATAGAAGTCTCCCATGCGAAACAGCAACAGCGCATCAGGGCACGCCGCTTTGGCGTCCTGATACTGCTTCATCATGGGGCTGGTCGGCACGCGCGCGTTCTCCCGATTGAACGCGCATGCTAGCAAACGAGACAGCCCAACGGGAGGGGCCCGCGAAATGCTCCCAGCGGCGCCGTGCGCGAGAATCGCGCAAGTCAGAACGTGCCGGTGGCCAGGCGTTCGGCCAGCGCCGAGGCCACCGCGGCGATGGTCTGCCGATCGGTCGGTTCCATCGCGGCCACGGCGCGGATGACCATTGCCTGCTGCTGGGGCTCGAGACTGGCGATCAGCTCGGCGCCGTATGCCGCCGGCACGTGCGAGGCCACCAGCGCGATCGTCTGCGGACGCTCATCCGCCAACGCTTCGGCCAGGGCGTCGGTGCGACATCGTGTACGAACGAAAACGGCCGGATCGCCAGCGGCTGGTCGGCATGCGTCGCCGGCGTTTGCTTGCGCAGGGAAGTCACTGCCGCCGTGGGCGCGTCGTGAACTCGGCGCGCGTCGGAGCGGGCCGCTTCGGCCTCGGCAAATTCCAGAATGACCGCTTCCTGCTCCACGGCTTCGAGCGTTTCCACCCGGGCCATTTCGGCCGTTACCGCTTCGACCTCTGGCGGAGTGAGCCGCGCCAACAAGCGATCGGCCTGCTCTTCCGACAGCGTCATCAACAGCACCGCCGCTTTGCGCAGCTCAGCTTTTGACATCGAAGTGGCTTTCGCCGTGCGGCGTGTTCAACCAATGCTCGAGAAACGTCGCCACCGTGGCGGGACGGCTTTGAGCGATTTCGTTCAGACGGGCTTGCAACTGTCCCGCATGGACAGGACCCCAAACCGTGGACACCGCCTTGCCCGACGTTGGCGGCATGCCTGCGCCGCCGGGCGATGAAGTTTGACAGACATGGATTCTCCGCACACGAATCAAGAGAAAGAGAGACCGCTGGCGGCGTTTATCGTCGCCCGGCGGCGCAATCCTTTAGCCAACCGTCAAACTACGCCCTATGCGGAGAATCCGCATGCTGGCAGTGCGAGCAGTTGCACGGCGGGTGCCGGTGGTATGGGCATTCTCAGCCACCTACGGCAATTCGCGAATCCGCAGATTGCGGAACTCGACCGGCGCTCCCTCCGACTCCAGGCACAGGTAGCCGGTGCGCGGTTCGCACTGCGTGCCGCCAGAGACTTCCTCGCCGTTGACCCACAGCCGCACCTCGCCGTTGATCGCCCGCACGTAGTAGTGGTTCCACTGGTTGACGCCCTTGGAGAGGTTCTTGGTGGGAAAGCTGCGGCGGCCATCGGGCGCCACCGGCGGAAAGGGCTTCATCGTCGAGCTGCCGACCGGAAACACGTCGCCGTGGCTGGTGAACCAATCGGCCTTCTTGCCCGTGCGGGCTTCGTACTGCTCGGTGTAGCCGTGATCGAGTACCTGCACCTCGATGCCATGCGGCAGGCTGCCGGGTTTGAGCGCGGCCAGCGACGCTTCGGGCACCCACACGAACACGCCCGAGTTGCCGCCCGACTTCAAATGCCGCCACTCGACCACCAACTCGAAGTTGGCAACCGGCTCGCGCGAACGAATCACGCCCACCGGCTGGCCCGTGCATTGGATCTCACCCGACTTCCACGACCAGGTATCCGCCGCGCAGTTCACATTCACGAAGTCCGCTTCGCCCAAGGTCCGCCAGCCAGGCCCCCTGCCATCGATAGCGGCCTTCGGCAGCGCCGGCTCCTCGGCGCCGAGCAGCGTCACTCCAAACGTGGCAAGACATCCCAATACCGACGTCACACGGCAGATGCGAATCAAACGTTGCATGGAGTTCGGCTCCGGGCTGATGGCAAGAGATCCTGGCGAGCGGCCCGATTTTCGCATGGACACGTCAACCATGTCAAAGCGCCAGCCAAACAGAGTGTAGCAAGTGCCTCTGGCATGTAGCTGAATTCGCAAGAATTCAGCCGATCCCGAACCGAAGTCTTGCGACGGTCCGGCGACTTCAGCGACCTATGTCTTAAAACGTTGCCACACCCGCCAATCTTGTAGTCGGCGCAGGATCGCATTCGAGCAAGCCGCATGGCACGTCGACGCTTGGGTTAAGAACGGGCCAAGGTGCCGAGTCGATGCGCTCAAGGACGTAACCGGGTTACGCATCCTGCCACGAGCCAATGGTCGACCGCGATACGTCTACACCTCGTGCATTGCGCGCATCGAACGGGGCGAAACGCGCCTTGATCGGCACGCACGGCACCTGCGCAGCCGCCAAGCGGGCTTGCGAGCGCTACGTCAATCGCTGCAATGAGTGGGCGGGGGTTGCAGGGTGGCGAGACTGAGGCGCGTCGCCTCAGTTGACGGATGTTCCATAGGAGACAACGTGACCGTTAGCGTCCAACTTAAAGCCGAGTGCCTCGTCGTCCAATGAGAATGCACCCGATCTCTCTAGCCCAAGCACGTAAACCACGTCCCACTGCTCGAAGCCGCTCCAGGTATCCGGTTTTCCGAGCAAAGTGACAACGTCGTTTTTCGACCAGCCATGAAAGTCATATCGCGACAAGAGATCATCGACCATTTCGCTCCGAGCCGTACGTGTCTCGACACGCGGGTTCGCGTGCTTCCACGCGCCAGTCTCGAAGCGGGTTGGCATTGCGAGCCAAACAAGCAACCCCGCGCACGCGGCAAAACCAAACAGCGTCCGCAGCGAGAAGCGCAGCCAGCGGCGGTTAGGGGTGCGGGGTCATTCGCCTAAACGAGTGAATAGCCATACGGTCGCTATGGTCACGCCAACTAATCGACCACGGCCAGAGGCCGTGGGTTTAGGAAGGCCCCTCCGAAGGGGCCGGATACATGGGGAAGGCCCCGTTGGGGCCACTAGGGTTACTCCAGATCCAACTTGCCTTGCCGTTCGTCCTGTTGCTCTTGCTCACGGATGTACTGGCGCACACGCATTTCATCCAGCCCAACCGTGCTCACACAGTAGCCAGCGGCCCAAAAATGCAAGCCTGTCATCCTTCGTTCCTTCAGCAACTCACGGTGGATGCGAACCGCACTCTTGCCTTTCAGGAACCCGATCGTGTGCGCCACGCTGTACTTGGGCGGGATGCTCAAGCACATGTGGATGTGGTCCGGCATGCAGCGCCCCTCCAGCAACTCGATTCCTCGCTGGCGACACAGCTCTCGCAGAATCGCCCCTACTTCCCGTTTCAATCGTCCGTAAAATACCCGACGCCGAAACTTTGGTATGATCACCACGTGGTACTTGCATTCCCACCGCACGTGGGAAAGACTTTGCCAGTCGTGCATAGGTTGCTCCTTCCTGCCCCAACGGGCCTTCCCGGAAGGACAGCCTATGCCGTCTGGCAACCCCATGCACCACGCACCGCTCCGAAGCTCTTCGGGTCACACGGCCAGAGGCCGTGGGTTTAATGACTGACTAATATGGACACGAATGCAACCCATTCGCTCCGAGTAAGGGGCCGACGCTTGCTCATCCCAGCATTGTAGCACGAGCGCGAGTGGGCGGGGGTTGTGGGGTGGCGAGGGGCGTCAGGGCCTATTTTGTCGCGGTTGATACTTCTTCGACAACGATCTGCTCATCGTGACTTTCCGGCAATTGGCTTGGCTTCTTCCCGGCAATGTAAATCTGCCAGACATCTACACTGAGTTGCTTTCGGCTAAGTTCCTTTCGCCAACCGACCGCCAATCCGTCACTACGATAAACCAGAGGATTCCAATGGTCCTTGCCGAGCCATTCGACCGCCTCGGCAACTGTTTTGAAATGCTGCTGACCCTCTTGGACAACACCCCGACTGATCCCTTTGTGCGGTTGCCAGTGGTCGCCGGGTCCGGGGAAGTAAATCCCAAGGCTTCCGTGCCAGCGCTCGCCACGCGGCCACATTTCAACAGAGCGCGTGGCCCCTTCCCAGGTATACGATCGCTTGAGCCCCTGCCCGGCAGTGATCGTAATCGTGCCGACAGGAGTCGTCGCAGCGATCTTCATGCCCGGGGACATGACGATCTCGTTGTTTGCAGGCACCGGCCCATCGCCGACCATATCTCCCTGCGACGGTTGACACGAAGATGCAAGCACACAGCTCAGAATAAGCCAGTGCAGCAAGGTGCGCTTGGGAGCGTTCATGACTTGCCTCCCACAATCGGTAGCATGATCGTCAGGCATCACTAGACAAATATCGCCCGCAGCGAGAATCGCAGCCAGCGGCGGTCAGGGGATTGATCTGCCATGGGATCATGCATTGTCCGCCGACCGGCGGAGGCCAACCAAGCTAAATCGCTAGCATTGATGTTATAGGAGCGTAGCCATCGGGCTATTCTGCAATCGCCCATTCGACTTTTGCTTCGGGGAACAATCGCTTGACTTCGTTTAGTTGAACTTCCTCATCTTCGCTGAGTGCCGTTCGCGACTCCTTCCACAACGCGCCGTATCCCCTTTCGCCAAACAGGCCCAGCATTCCAGGTGGATTAGCCAGGGCGTAGGGAGGGTGCGGAGTCCATGCTTGGTGTTGCCAATCGTTGAGCGCTGCATGCCGCTGTCGAATCCACCTAAACTCGCAACCCAACCAACACGCCAACACCGTCACCGCAACGAACAACGTCCGCAACGAGAAACGCAGCCAGCGGCGGTTAGGGGTGGGAGTCATTGCGTCTACATTTTGAAGCCGTCATATGCTGAACCGGTGGATTGCTTGACCCGGCTAGGCGGTGACGCGGATTGCGGCTCAGTCCAAGTAAGATCGATCTGAGCCTCGGGGAAAAGTTGCCGCAAGTGGTCGAGTTCGATTGTTTCCGATTGAGTTAGTTTGAGGTCGGGGCTAGAGACTTCGAATAGCAGGATCCCATAGCCACGTTCTCCGAATAAGCCCAGAATTCCCGGCGCGTCAACGAGCAAGGGCCACCCGGTAAATGCGTAAAACTCATCGCCGCTGTCGATTCGACCAGAACCAATCGCGCGGTGCCGCTGCCGAATCCAATTCAACTCGCAACCCAACCAACACACCAACACCGTCACCACCACGAACAGCGTCCGCAGCGAGAATCGTAGCCAGCGGCGGTTAGGGGTGGGGGTCATCGGGAGTGCATTCGATCTGGCTTATGGCTGCTCGAATGGATCGGAGTCCTCGCCTTCGGTTGGTGGAAGATCGGGCATCTCTTCGGATTCGTCCCTTGGGATGACCTTGGGGATTGGAACCCAACGGAATCGATATCGCCCGCTCACGCAATGCCGCCTCAACACCCATGTTTGTCCGGTGGTTGAGTCCAACATGATGATCGCCTGGCCGAACCGTTCCAGGCTATATCGATGCGGCGTGCTCGAGGCAGGCTCACGATGCTCCGGCCCGATGTCGTTGATCAGCGGAAAAGCATCGCCGACCCGATCCATCGGCACGCCACGCGCACCGGGAAGCCCTAATTGGGCTCCAAAGCAACTACTTGAATTTACCCAGATCGTGACGGCGACCATGAGTACCTGCCGATTCATCGGGTGCCAGATACGGCGGGGTTTCTCGTCACGACGCATGCCCCCATTATAGCCAACGAGCCCAAACATGCCCCTATCCCAAACCTGCCGCCAGCCATCCGCGCCGCGAGTGTGCGAGCGCTACGTCAATCGCTGCAATGAGTGGGCGGGGGTTGTGGGGTGGCAGGGGTGATTGCGAAGCGTGCGATTGGCGTATCGTTGGCTACCGATCGGCTGCGTCAATCCAACGCTCAAATTCGTCCGCAGGGACGAAGCAGGGCCACGGCTCACCAGCAGACCGAGACGTCAATTCCCAGGCGCGATACACTTCGACCGTAAACGCCGAAACCACGATGCAAATCGTCACCACCACGAACAGCGTCCGTAGCGAAAACCGGGGCCAGCGGCGGCAAGTGTTCGCCATGGTCATGGATGGGCGAGCGAAAAACGGGTGCGTGATTTAGTCGATGGCCGGAGGATCGTCGTCATGGTGCTGCCACTCTACGATCGCGCCGACTAAAGCGCAGAGAATAGCCCAAGACGCCAACTTTAGCTGCCAATCCGGGGAAGGCTCACTTCGGAAATAGATCACTGCCCCATACAGCGCGACGCCTGTGGCCGCGACGCCAATTGCGCGGCGAACTACACTCCCACGTGTTGCATGCGGGTTCGTCTTGGCAAGAAGACCCCAAGGCTTACCGAATTGAAACCAGCGATTGTTGGGGCTGGGTTCACTCATGCCCGAAATATAGCAGGTAGCGTCACCGGCCCTTACCCGGCAACACTTGATAGAGAGACCCGCGAACCGTCAACACACGCGACTGTCTTTCTTGCGTATTGCCCCCAGCGTGCCCGCGCGCTATCACGCGCACCTTGAGGCCGCCAGTCGTGCCGGCCGCGCAGGCGACGCGGCCGCGCCAGCGGCGGCATTCTTTGTCTCGCTTTGCCAGTTTATCGGCGAGTGCTCGCCGCTAGCAGTGGTTGCCGTCCAACGGGACGGCACGCCGACCTTTCGTCTCGCTTTTCTGCGTGCAAAACTCTGCCGTCGGCGGGTGACGCTGGTCGCCGGGGAGGTTGGGGGACGAAGAATACTGCAGGGGCCATTCCACCGCTCACCGCACTCGCCCGTCTGCCCACCATGACCAAACGCGCTGGTGTCGTTCTGGCGTGGGGCGTCACGCTGTTGTGGTCGTGCGTGGGCGTGGCCCGGGCCGCCGAGTGCGAGCCGTTGCAGTTCGGGCCGAGCGAGTTTTCAATCAGTGCCTGGTCTGAAAACGAATGGCGCTTGCTGCCGCACGACGATTGCCTTCGGCCGCGGAAGCTGTTCGCCTGGCCCGGGACGGAGCGGGCGTACGTCAACGGCCACGAGAATACGCCGCTGCAATCCGACCGGCCGACGTTCACGCAAGCCAATACGGTGGTCGGCCTGCGCCGCGTGCAGGTCGAGTCGGGCTATACGTACATTCGCATCAGCGACAACGGCCCGCTGCGCACGGCCAACTCCGTGCCCGAGACGTTGCTGCGCGTGGGCGTGCTGGCCGAGTGGTGCGAGTTCCGCGTCGGCTGGAGTTCCGGCACGAATTCGCCGCGCGCAATTCGGCCGCCAGCATCTTCAGCGGCGCCGACCAACTCTACCTGGGAACTAAGTTCGCATTGACGTCTCAGGACGGCTGGCGACCGCAAATGGTCATCCTGCCTCAGATGAACATCTCGACGAACAAGGCAAACTGGAATGCCGGCGGCGTCGAGCCGGGCGTGAATTGGCTGTATGGCTGGCAGATCAACGAGTGGCTCTTCCTCGATGGCAGCACGCAAGTCAATCGGGCACGCGACGAAACGCGCTCGTGGTATGGACAATTCGCGCAGTCGCTCGTGTTCAACTATCAGGTGACCGGGCGGCTCAAATGTTTCACCGAGTGGTTCGCATTTTTTCCGGCCGGATCGGCCACCGCGCTGCCGCAACACTACGCCAATGGCGGCTTCACCTATCACGTCACGCCCAACTTCCAACTCGACATGCACGTCGGAGCCGGCCTCAACGGGCCCGCCGACAACATGTTCATCGGCAGCGGCATGGTTGCCCGGTTCTGAACGAGCCAAGTTCGAGCGGGGGAAGTGCCGCCATCCAATAAAGACAACCCTTGCCATCGACTGACAGAATCCGTCGCCCAATCCGCTGCATCATGCTTGCCGAGACTGGCTGAATGGGCACTCCATTCGATGTTGGGGGACTACCGCGCACACAAGGTTCCGTCGGCCGTCGCCGGCCCCAAATGTTGGGGCTGGACAAACTCAGCAGCACTACGGCCAAGTTGACATTGGCTCGTTGCCTGCGGCGGTCGCCAAGTCTTTCAGTGACATCGGTTTAGATGACGGCAGTGGTTTTCTTGCGTGTGATTTTCGCTATCATTTAAGAAGTCCACCATATCGGAAGGTCCCGACATGAAAGCTGCGACCAGAAACCGGCTCGTCATCGGCGCCTCCCTGGCGGTGGCCCTGCTGGCATTCAATGCTGGCGTCGACTATCGCAAGACCCGCGAACTACACGAAAGCTCGCAGTGGGTCATCCATTCCCATGAAGTGCACGATGCCTTGGTATCGCTGCTCTCGACGCTCAAGGACGCCGAAACGGGCCAACGCGGGTATGTAATCACAGGCGAAGCGGAATACCTCGCGCCCTACCACGATGCTTTGGCCCGCCATCGAACCGCCATCGAGCGAGTCGCCGAATTGACGGCGGACGATCCAGAACAGCAGGCCGACTTGCAGCGGCTACGGGGTCTCATTTCGGCCAAGCTCGATGAAATAGAAGAAGTGGTTTCAATTCGCAAGGCGCAAAGCTTCGACGCGGCGCGAGCGATGGTGGAGACCGACTACGGCAAGCGATCGATGGATGGCATTCGTTCGCTGGTGGATACGATGCAGGGCCGGGAAAAAAGTCTCTTGCAGGCGCGGCAAAGAGCCGACAACGCGGCCTATCGCTCCTCCGTGGCGGCCATCGCGGTGTCCGCAATAGCCGGCCTGGCAGTTGTTGCCGCGTTTTTATTGCTCTTGCGAGCCTATATCAAATCGGTCGTTCACTCGGCGGACCGGCTGTATGAGCAGCGTGAGTTGCTGCGAGCCACTCTTCTGAGTATCGGGGACGGCGTTATCGCCACGGACGTGGTGGGAAACGTGACGTTCCTGAACGACGTTGCTCAGCGTCTGACCGGTTGGCCTGAAACGGAGGCCAAGGGGACGGCGTGAGAAACCGTTTTCAAGATTGTCAATGAGGAAAACGGCAAGCCGGTCGTCAACCCGGCCGTTCGCGCTTTGGCCGAAGGTAAGGTCGTTGGACTTGCGAATCATACGATCTTGATCGGAAAGGACGGCATCGAGTGGCCTATCGACGACAGCGCTGCGCCGATCACGAGCGCGGATGGCAAAGTGAGGGGAGCCATTCTCGTTTTCCGAGAGATCAGCAGACGGAAAAAACAAGAGCAGGAATTGCGGCAGCACGCAGCCGCGCTGGCGGAAGCCGATCGCCGCAAGGACGAATTCCTGGCCGTGCTTGCGCACGAGTTGCGCAATCCCTTGGCCCCGATCAGCAGCGCTTTGCAACTCTGGCCATTCGTCGAAAACGACCGGAGCGAAATGGAGAATCTGCGCGTCATGATGGATCGTCAGTTGCAGATGATGATTCGACTGATCGACGATCTGCTGGACGTGTCGCGCATTAGCCGAGGAACCATCCAGGTACACAAACAGCCCGTCGACCTTGCGATGGTGGTATCGGGAGCCGTCGACACGGTGAAGCCGCTGATGGATTCGTCAGGGCACCGGCTTATGCTCATACTTCCCGAGCAGCCGCTGTACGTCGACGGCGATGTTGCCAGGCTCAATCAAATACTTGGAAACATCTTGAACAATGCGGCGAAATTCACGGGACGCGCCGGAGCGATATGGATAACGGTCGAACGGGCCGACGGTCGCGCCGTCGTCAAGATCCGGGACGATGGCCCCGGCATTCCAAAGCAAATGCTCGGCGAGATTTTCGAGCTGTTCCGCCAGGTCGACGGATCGCTAAATCGACCTCACAGCGGACTCGGAATCGGCCTGACCCTCGTCAAACGATTGGTCGAGATGCACGGCGGAACGGTCGAAGCGCACAGCGAAGGGCCGGGCAAAGGAAGCGAATTCGTCGTGGCGCTTCCCCAGAGCAAATCGACCGACGAAACGCTCTTGAGTGCAGCACGCTACCGGCCTCATCTTGTATCGGGAGTCCCGTTGCATCGGATCGTGGTTGTCGATGATATCGTTGCGTCCGCGAAAATGGTCGCGATGATGTTGACCGCGATCGGACAGCAAGTCGTGACTTTCAACGACGGAGCATCGGCCATCGAATGGATTCTTGCCCACGACGCGGACGTCGTGCTGCTCGACATCGCCATGCCGGGGATGAACGGCTATGAAGTCGCGCAGCGCCTGCGGCAAGAACGGCCAAAATTGGTATTGGTCGCGCTGACGGGCTACGGTCAAGAGGATGATCGGCGGCGGGCGTTCGAAGCCGGCTTCAACCACCATCTTGTCAAGCCGGTGACCATCGAGGTTTTGGAACAGATTCTCTTGACGGTCCCAAGCCGTCGTGAGGGAGCCGATTCGGCAATCGTTAAATAATGCCGCATCTGACGAGGAGACATGAAGACCATGGGACTTCCGATTCTACTAGTTGACGACGACCCGGACTCTTGTGCGGCCGCGGCCAAGCTGCTGTGGGCGTGGGGCTACCAGGCCGACGTTGCCCACGATGGCCCCACCGCGCTGAAGCTCGCCGATGATCGACCCTATAGCCTGGCGATTATCGACTACAAGATGCCGGGCATGAACGGCGTCGAATTGTTCCAGCAGTTGCACGACTTGCAGCCCAGCCTCAAGGGTGTTTTCCTTACGGGGTTCGCGACGATCGACGTGGTGTTTCCAGCGATCGAGTCGGGCGTGCTCCGTGTCTTGCAGAAGCCAGTCGATTTCAAGGAGCTCATGCCCATCATTGAAGAATACGTGGGCCTACCGAACACATGATCGCATCGACCCGGCGCCGCGAACAACGCACGGCATCATTCCAGCGGCGCCAGGGCGATCGCCCTCAAAATGCGACAACGGCGTGACTCGGGAGGAGTCGAAAGATCTGCGCATGCCAAGCGAGCCCAATTGCTCAGCCGTCCAACAAAAACAGCCCTTGTCATCTCCTGACAAGAGCCGTCGGCGAGTGGAGCGGAAGGGAGTCGAACCCTCGACCTCTGCATTGCGAACGCAGCGCTCTCCCAACTGAGCTACCGCCCCGAAAGTCGTTCGGCGTGCGCCTTGACGCACCGACGTGCAGTCTGTGCGACCGCAGTGGCGCCGCGCCGAACCGATTCAACATTCTAGGGCGACCAGGCCGGACTGTCCAGGCGAACTGGGCCGCCGCTAGCGGGCACATCGAACCCTAACACCAGGCCGTGCCGGTACGCGGGGAGAGCTACGGTTCCAAGCCCAGGCTCTTGCGATACGCCTGGCGCTGGGCGTCGCGGCCAAGCTCGTCGGTGATCTGGTTCCACGCGGCCGCCGCGTCGGCCAGCGCGACGATGGGCGAGGCTTCGCCGCCCAGCACCTGGGCCACCGCGGAATCGAGGGCCGCCAGGTAGCGGTCGTGGCCCGGGATGCGCAGCGCCAGCAGATACGTGGGCCGATTCACCGCGTCGCGCGCCGACTCGCCATACTCTCGCGCGGCTTCCGCGTCGGTGCCGGCGTCGACCCACGGCTGTGTCAGCCGCAGTTGCGAGCGGCGATAGAGCGTGGTGGCCGCACTGGCGCTACTGACGCTGCCGATGTCGCCGCCCCAGTTCTTGCCCGACAGCCAGGCCAGGAACTGAAACGCCGCTTGCGAGTTGGCGCTGCCCTCGCAGAGCGAAGCCAGTCGGCCCGACAGCCCCAGCAGCGTGACGTGTACGCCTTCCTGCTCGTTGCGGCTCTCCCACGAGTTGTCGGCATAGTTGTAAACGTCGTCCGAGCCGGGCAGCTCGCAAAAGCTCGTGGCGACTGGCGTGGGCGACGGTTTGCTCGCGCACTGATGCGCCGGCCAGGCGATGGCCATGGCGCATTGGCCCTGCAGAAACGCGTCGCGCGCCGCATCGAGGTCGACGGGTGCGCGGATCGGCGGGGCCGAACTTCGCATCCGCCACCAACTCTTCCAGAGCGCGGCACGTAGCCCACGCCGTCGATGAGCGGTTGCATCGTATCCATATTGAACAGCGTCGAGTAATGATCGCGATGTTTGACGTGCGCGGCGGCGCGGGCCAGCAGCATTCGCCCTGCCCAGCCCGCGGCCAAGGGTTCGATGCAGCCATGCCATGCCGCCTCGGCTCCCGGCGCAGCTTCGACAAGGTTCTCGCGCTTGGCAAAGAATTCGGCCAGTTCGTGATACTCCTTCCACGTGCGCGGCGGGCGGCGGTGGAACTTCTCGAACAGATCGGCGCGATAGTAGCAAGTCAGCACGGGCGACCCCAACGGCACGGCCAACGTTGCTTGCCCCCAGCGAGTGGCGGCAATCTGCAACAACTCGAACGTATCGCTCCAGGCCAACTCACGATTGCTCGGGTAGTCCGCCGGCAGCGGCATCAGCCAGTTCCGCTCGGCAAAGGTGCCCAGCAGGGCCGACGGATAGATCACCGCGTCGCTGCCCAGCGGCAGCGATTCGGCGGAGACCAGTTCGGCGCTGGTTGTCTCGGTGATCGAAAGCGTGGCGCCGCTGCGGGCTTTCCATTCGCCGCTGACTTGACGAATCGCCTCGGCCAGCGCGGGATCATCGGCCACGACCAGTTGGATTTGCACATCGCGAGCCGGCGCCGCCTCGGGCGCGGCTGTGGAATCCGACCGCGGCCTGCAGCCACCGGATGCCGTAACCAGCAGCAACACGAGCCCAACGATTCGATGGAGCGTCCGACGTTGCATGAAATCTCCCGAGTAATCCGCCCGGCCGCCGAGAAAACGCGGCCCCGCAGTGCATGGTAGAGCCCCCGGCCGGCATTGGTCAATCGTAGGCAAGTGAGCGCAAACCGCCGGCGGTTGAAAGCAGCCGAGCGGGCAGAGTACAATCCCGCCATCTCATTTCCGCGGCGTGGCAGCGCGGCAATTCTGATCCAGGTTTGGCGGTATCCATGAGCGTATTTCTCGGCATCGACATCGGCACTTCCGGCACCAAGACGCTGGCCATCGATCCTCGTGGCAAGATCCTGGCCGAAGCGACCAGCCCTTACCCCTCCTACCATCCCAAGCCGCTGTGGAGCGAACAAGACCCGGACGACTGGTGGCAAGCCACGGTGAAGACCGTGCGCTCGGTGGTCAAGCAGGCGAAAATCAAACCGGCGGACGTGAAATCGATCGGACTGTCGGGCCAGATGCACGGTTCGGTGTTTCTCGACAAGAAGGACCGCGTAATCCGTCGCGCGCTGTTGTGGAACGACCAGCGCACCGCGGCGGAGTGCGACGAGATCGAACGCCGTGCCGGCGGCCGCGCGGCACTGATCCGCATGGTGGCCAACCCCGCGCTCACCGGCTTCACGGCGCCCAAGATCCTTTGGCTGCGCAATCACGAGCCCCGCAACTTCGACAAGACGGCCAAGGTGCTATTGCCCAAGGACGACGTGCGCCGCCGCATGACGGGCGAATATGCCACCGACGTCAGCGACGCCAGCGGTATGCTGCTGTTGGACGTGGCGAAGCGCAACTGGTCGACGGAGTTGCTCGGCAAGCTCGAGTTCGCTCGCTCGCTCTTCGGTCAGTGCTACGAATCGGAGGAGATCACCGGCAAGCTCACGAAAGAGGCCGCCAAGCAACTCGGCCTGACCACCGATTGCATGGTCGTCGGCGGGGCAGGGGATTGCGCCGCCGGCGCCGTGGGCAATGGCATCGTCAGCCGCGGCACGCTCTCCACCTCGATCGGCACCGGCGCGGTGATGTTCGTCCACAGCGACACCGTGGAAGTCGATCCGCTGGGGCGACTGCACACGTTTTGCCACGCGGTACACGGCAAGTGGCACATGATGGGAGTGAGTCTCACCGGCGGCGGCTGCCTGCAATGGTTTCGCAACAAGTTGTGCCAGGCCGAGATCGCCGCGGCCAAGAGAACCAAGATCGATCCCTACACGATCATCACCGAGGAAGCGGCCAAGATTCCTTCGGGCTGCGAGGGCCTCATTTTTCTTCCCTACCTTGCCGGCGAACGCACGCCGCACGCCGATCCGGACGCCCGCGGTTGTTTTATCGGCCTGACGCTGGCGCACTGCGCGGCCACATGGTGCGTGCCGTGATGGAAGGCGTGGGCTACGAGATGCGCGACAGCCTGGAGATCATTCAGGAACTGGGCGTGCCGGTGCGGCAAATTCGGGCCTCGGGCGGTGGATCCAAGAGTCCCCTGTGGCGGCAGATCCAGGCTGATGTGTTTGGCCAGAAGGTGGTGACGATCAACGCCGAAGAGGGGCCGGCATACGGCGTGGCCCTGTTGGCGGCCGTGGGAGCCGGCGTGTTCAAGAACGTCGAGGAAGCGTGCCAGGCCACGATCCGCGTAGTAAAGGAAACAAAGCCCAATGCCGCCGCTCGCAAGGTGCACGACAAGGCGTTTCCGATCTATCAAGGGCTCTATCGCTCGCTGAAAGACGACTTCAAGCGCATCGCCGCCCTCGAAAACTGATACCATGGTCCTTGGGCGCTGCGGCGAAGTCGGCCGCGCCGACATTCGCAATCCTCGCGAGGGAGTGCATGGCCATCCTCTATCTGACCGAAGCCGACGTCGAAACGCTTGTGGACATGCCCACGGCGATTGCCGTTTGCGAGGAAGCATTTCGCCGGCTGGCTGCGGGTGAGGCCGACAATGTGCCGAGAACCCGCGCCCTTGCGCCGGGCATCGTGTTGCACTCGATGAGTGCCGCGGCGGCCTATCTGGGCATGGTCGGCGTGAAAACCTACACCACCACCAAGCAGGGCGCGCGATTCCGCCTCGATCTGTACGACGCAACCGGCGCGCCGGTTGCCATGATCGAGGCCGATCGGCTCGGGCAACTGCGCACCGGCGCCACGACCGGCGTGGCCGTTCAGGCCATGGCCGATCCCGAAGCCAAGGAAGTCGGCCTGTTCGGATCGGGTTGGCAAGCGCAAAGCCAATTGGTCGCCGTGGCTTCGGCACGAGGAATCGAGGTGGCGTACGTCTACAGTCGCAACGAGCAACGCCGCCGCGATTTTGCCGAATTGATGTCCGCCCGCCTGCACGTCGACGTCCGCCCCGTCGATCGTCCACAAGAAGCCGCCGAGGAACTACCGATCGTGGTCACGGCCACGCACAGCCGCGAGCCGGTGTTCGACGGTTCGTGGCTGGCCGAAGGCTCGTTGGTCTGCGCCATTGGATCGAACTGGCTCAATCGTGCCGAGATTGACTCCACGGTCGTGCGTCGCGCCGACAACATCGTCTGCGACAGCGTCAAAGCCTGCCGCAACGAAGCGGGCGACTTTTCCGACGCGCTTTCCAAGGGGATCTTCGATTGGAGCCGCGCGGTGGAGCTGGCCGACGTGGTGACCGGGCGGGCAACGGGCCGCAACATGCGAGAGAGCATCACGCTGTTCAAATCGGTCGGCCTGGCACTGGAAGACGTCGCCCTGGGCGCCAAGGTGTTCCAGCGAGCTCGCGCAAAAATGTCGGTCGCGAACTGACTTTCTAGATCGCGCTTTGGTTCGCTCGGGCCGGCCTCTCAGGGCGCGGCCTCTCTGTAACAATCGGCGCAACCCGTCTCTTCGTGTCGACCGCGTCAGCCGCACACTTCAATCGCGCACTTTTGCACCCGGCGAGTGCAGCGGCCGCATGCGTCAACGGCTCACGCTTCGCGCGACCAACGCGTCGATCTTGGGCGACCTATATTCCCAACAGGGAACGTTCAATTCGTGGTCGAAGAGCGAGAGACTGATGCCGGACAACTCCTTCGAAGCGCCCGAGAACCGCGCCGCCAAGTCGCCGTCGAAGAGCACGAAAAAGCCGCCCAAGCCGCTGCGCCACTCGCGCATGCAGTTCGAGCCGCTCGAGCCGCGGAATATGATGGCCGGCGACGCGGCGACCGCCACCAGCGAGGTGTTGCAAGCCTCGCAGATGAGCGCGTTCTTCGAGCAGTCGGCGCTCTATATGGATCGCCAGCCGGCAACGTTTCCCACGGTCTCGTGGCTCGCCCATTTGGAGCGACCGCAGATCGAGCCGCGCCGCGCCGACTCGGTCGAACTCATCGAGAAAACGAACGATCTCATTGAGTCCGAGCTGGGCCACGGCAAGGTCCGCATTGGCGGCATGCTGCCACCCGGCGTTGGCGCCCGTGCCTCGGGCGGACTGCGCCGCTTGATCCGCGTCGACATCGGCTGGCCCGATCACGTATACGCTCCGTATGTCGACATCACCGCGACGCCGATGTTCGACTTCGTCGAGTCCGCGGTCAGCGAAGGCATTTTGTACTACAACCTGGCCAATATTTCGGCTGACCCGCAAAATCGACCCAGTTGGGGCGGCGATCCCAACCGCGCCGTCGACGGCGGCGCCTTCGACGCGCAGTTGCGCGAGCAGATTCACGAGTTGCGCCTCTGGGCGGCGATGTGGCGGTCTCCTTTGGCGGTCCGCACGGCAAGTCGCTGGCCGAAGCCATTGAAAACGTCGACGAGCTGAAGCAGGCTTATCGCAACGTCATCGATGCCTATGGCCTGTGCCGCATCGACTTCGATCTCTCCGCCGAAGCGCTCGACAACCACCAGGCGATCGAGCGCAACTGGCAAGCCGTTGCCGAGCTGCAGCGAGAAATGTCCGAACTCGGGGCTCCGCTGGAGGTGTGGGTTACACTGCCCGCAACGCGCAAGGGATTGGGCGAAGCAGCGCTCGACGCGGTTCGCTCGGCCGGACAGAACGGCGTCAACCTCGATGGCGTCAACCTCAAGACCGATTACCACGATGCGACCGAGCCGCAGGCGGACCGACGGACGGGCCGCGAGACGATCGAAACCACGGTCAATGCCTACTACCAGTTGCGCCGCACGCTGCTGCCCGATGCTAACACCGGCGAAGTGTGGGTAAAAGTCGGCATCACGCCGGTTGCCGGTTCCGACGGCGCCACGTTTGGTCCCACAGACGCCCGCGAAGTGTACGGCTTTGCCGAGAAACAGCACTTGGGTATGGTGAGTCTGTGGACGCTCAACCGCGACGCCCGGCCACAGGGACAAGGCGCCCAGAAGGCTCCTGCCGCACAGCCCGCGGCGTCCGAAGGCTTCGACATTTCGCAGATCTTCAGCGAGTTTGGCAAACTGATGCCGCGGTAGGCGGTCGATGCTCGCTCTGGCGAACTGCCGTATTGCACCCGTCCCGGTTTATCGCGCCCCGACGTCCGACCACTTGCGCAACTCCGGACCGGTATATCTCGCTCGTGGACGGATCAGCCGGTTGTTGTCGAGTTGCTCGATCACGTGCGCTGCCCAGCCGGCAACCCGGCTCACGACAAACAGCGGTGTGTAGAGATCGACGTCCAGGCCCATGTAGTGATAGAGCCGCGCGCTGGGCCAATCCAGATTCGGGGGCAGGCCCTTCTCGGTGCGTACGATGGACTCGATCGTGTCGGCCATGGCCTCCATGTTCTCGTTGCCCGTTTCCGCAGCCAACTGCTGGCAAAGCGTTCGCAGATAGGCGGCGCGGGGATCGCCCGTTTTGTAGACGCGATGGCCAAAGCCCATGATGCGCCGTTTCTTGGCCAATGCATCGCGAATCCAGGCTTCGGCCTTGTCGGCCGTGCCGACTTCCTTCAGCACGGCCATCACGGCCTCGTTAGCGCCGCCGTGCAAAGGCCCCTTGAGCGCGCCAATGGCGGCGGTCACCGCCGAATGCACGTCGGAGAGCGTCGAACTCACCACGCGCGCAGCGAACGTCGAAGCGTTGTATTCATGTTCGGCATAGAGGATCAACGATACGTCCATCGCCTTGGTCAGCCGTTCGCTGGGCTTCTTGTCGAACAGCATCCACAGGATGTTGCCGGCCAGCGAAAGCTCACGATCATAGGCGACGGGCTTTTGCTTCTTCGCCAGGCGATAGCGCGACGTCATCACCACCGGCAACTGAGCCAGCAGGTGTTCGGCCTTCCGCACGTTGGCGTCGTGACTGTTGTCCGGCGTGTCGGCGTCCCAATGGGCCAGGGCGCTTGCCCCGGTCCGCATGATGTCCATCATGGCGACGCCGTCGGGTATCTTGGCGAGCAACTCGGTGAGTGGCGCGGGGATGGCGGCGCTTTTGGCCAGCCGGTCGCCAAACGCCCGCAGTTGGTCGCCATTGGGCGGGTCGCCGTGCACCAGCAAGTAGGCCACTTCCTCGAACGTGGCGTGCTCGGCCAGATCCTCGATCGAATAGCCGCGATACTGCAAACCGCCGGCAATGGTGCTGATCGCCGTTTCGCCGGCGACGACCCCTTCGAGCCCTGGCGAGTAAATGGGTTCGGACATGGCAACCTTTCTTCGAAAACAACACCCCGTATACCGCGACGTGACGGTCGAACGGCCAAACCAAGCGTCAAAATGTTTGCTCGTCGGGCGAGATTGCCGCCGCGCGAAGCTGGGAGCTAGCTGGGCCCTTTTTCAGTGGAGTAGGCCCGGTCGCGCTCTTCGTAGTTTTTGTATTCTATCAGATCATAGAGTTCCTGCCGCGTTTGCATCTGCTCCAGCAAGGCGGCCTGGCTACCGTCCGCCGCGATGACCGTCAGCGCCTTTTCGATGGCTTTCATCGCCACGCGCAACAGCGTCACCGGATAGATTGCCGCAGCGTAGCCCATCTGACTCAGCTCCGCGAGCGATAGCAATGGGCTCTTGCCGAACTCGGTCATGTTGGCAACGAGTGGCGCGCTGACGGCTTTGGCAAACTTGGCAAACTCGTCGGCCGTGGCCAGCGCTTCAGGAAATATCCAATCCGCGCCGGCATCGAGATAGCGCTTGCGCGCTGCACGGCGTCGTCAAAATTGGTCACGCCCCGCGCATCGGTGCGGGCAAGAAGCACGAGGCTATCGTCCGCCCGCGCCGCAGCGGCGGCGCGGAGTTTTGCGCACATCTCTTCGGCTTCGATCAAGGACTTGCCCGACAGATGCCCGCAGCGTTTGGAAAACGGCTGGTCCTCGAGTTGGATGGCCGCGGCGCCGGCCCGTTCGAGTTCTTCGATAGTTCGCTCGACCTGCATCGTGCCGCCGAAGCCCGTGTCGGCGTCCACCATCACGGGTATCTTCACGCTGCGCGCCAGCCGCGCGGTTTGTTGCGCCAGTTCGGTGAGCGTGAACAGCCCGATGTCGGGCACGGCCAGCGCGCCGGCCGAAAACGCGCCTCCGGATAAATATGCCGCCTGGAAACCGGCTCGTTCGATCAGCCGCCCCGCCAGCGCGTTGTGGGCCCCCGGCACTTGAATGGTCGATTTCGCCGCGGAGTCTCGCAGCAGCTTGCCGGGCGATGGTCGAGTCATGGGCATACCAGGTGGGACGAAATGGGCGACCTGCAAACGCCGAATATACGCCGTCGGGGAAGCCATACGCAAGCCGCCACGCCGTGCGCCCTGGCCATTGTCCCGCCTGCGGATTACGCTGAGACCGGTATGCATAGCTCGTTTGCTGCCAATCGGCGGGACCCCGGTCACGCTGCGTCTCGCCGGCGCGCGTTGCTGGAGATTGCGCTGATTTTTCTCGTGCTGTTCATCGAGGGAGCTTGGCCAGCGCCCGAAGCCAACGAGCCGCACTATCTGAGCAAAGCCCGACACTACTGGGACGCCAGTTGGTGTGCCGGCGACTTTTTCTGCAACTCGGCCGATGCCCACCAGGTGTTCTATTGGACGTTCGGCTGGTTGACGCAATGGCTTTCCTTTGTGCGCTCGCCTGGTGCGGAAGGCTGACAACCTGGTGGTTGCTGGCTTGGGCCTGGCGACGTCTGAGCTGGGCGCTGCTGCCGGCCCACTACTACGCCGTGCTTTCGGCGGCGCTGTTGGTGACGTTGGTCGGCCGCTTCTCCATGGCCGGCGAGTGGCTTGTCGGCGGCGTCGAAGCCAAGGGCTTTGCCTACGTGCTGGTACTGCTCGGTCTCGAAGGATTGGTGCGCGCTCGCTGGGGATCCGCGCTGCTGTTGTTTGGCGCTGCCTCGGCATGCCACGTGGTGATCGGTGGTTGGTCGGTCGTGGCGGCGGGCATGGTCTGGCTGGCCAGTGCCGATCGGCCGCCCCTTGCGCGGCTCATTCTGCCGCTGGTTGGCGGATTGATACTGGCCCTGCCAGGTCTGGTGCCAGCGCTGATGCTCACGCGCGGCGTCGATCCGCAAATCGTGACCGCGGCGAACCGGATCTATGTCTATGAACGGCTGTATCACCATCTGGTGCCACAACAGTTCGGCGTCTGGTTCAGCGTCGGCAACTGGGATGTGCTAGTCGTGGCGCGGCATTTGATGCTGGTGGGCGTGCTGGTCGGTTGGGTCTGGTGGGCCCGGCCGCTGAGTGCGCGGTATCGCCGTTTGTGTCTGTTCGTCGCGGCCACAGTCGGTATCTCGGCCGCCGGCATGTTGATCGCCATGGTGGTGCCGGTTGCGCCGGATCTGGCTGCCGCGTTTTTGCGTTTCTACTGGTTTCGCATGTCCGATGTCATGGTCCCCGTTGGAGTGGCGCTGTTGACGATCGAGATCCTCGCGCGCTTCCAGCGATCGCGCCCGCGCTGCATGTTGCCGGTTTGGCACTGGCGATGCTGTTCGTAGCCGCCAATTTGGGCGCGACCATCGTATGGCGACAGCGCCACCCCGGTCCGCCGGCCGATGCGTACACGAAGAATCTCGATGACTGGCGCCAGATGTGCGACTGGGCGCGCACCAACACTCCTCCTGACGCGGTTTTCCTCACGCCACGGCTGGCCCAAACATTTCGCTGGTATGCCCAGCGGGCCGAGGTCGTCAATCGCAAGGACATTCCCCAGGATGCGCCCGGCATCGTCGAATGGTGGCGTCGCAATGTAGAGATTCATCGGGCAGACGAAGTCACGTCCGACGCGCGTTGGCGAGCATCGCTGGCCGAGCTTGGCGCCGATCGCCTCAAGATCCTCGGACGGCAATACGGCGCCGACTATGTCATCACCAGAGCCGACCCGCCGCTGCCCTTGCCGCGAGTCGGTCCGCCCAGCGCCACCTACGCGATCTATCGACTGACCGACGAACGATCCCAGCGCTAGTCGATGATTTGCAAACTGCGATAGCCCTTCAAACCGCGTTTGACCTTTCCGCCCGCTAGCGCGGATAATTGGGGCGTCTCTCCGTCGTACCGTGGGCCTGCCCGTGAACGATCCGTTGCCATCCCGCCTTGAGGCCCGCCTGCAAGAGCCATTGCCGCAGTGGGCGGCCCAATCGCGTTTTCAGCCCGAGCTTAGTTTTGGTCGGCATCGTGGCCCTGCCGAGCGCGGCGCCCGGCTCGCGGCGGTGCTGGTGGCGCTGTTCCCGCGCGACGGCGCCTGGCATTTGCCCCTTATCCTCCGCCCCGCGCACATGCTCGATCACGCCGGCCAGGTCAGCCTACCCGGCGGAGTGATCGAGCCGGGCGAGACAGGGCGCGAGGCGGCACTGCGGGAATACGTCGAAGAGCTGGGCGCCCCGGCCGAGCACGTACGGATTCTCGGACGTCTTTCCGACTTGTATTTGTTCGCCAGCAACTTTTGCATCGAGCCGTGGGTCGGCGTGGTGTCGCGGCCGCCACACTGGATGCCCAGTCCAGATGAAGTCGACCGCGTGCTCGAATTGCCGCTGTCGCACCTGCTCGATCCAGCCAATACCGGAACGTTCGAACGCCGCCAGGGCTCCATCGTTTTTCAAGCCCCCTGCATTCACCTCGATTCGCTCAGCATCTGGGGCGCCACCAGCATGGTGTTGGCCGAACTGGCCGCCGTGCTGACCGAATTACTCGAATAGCACGCCAAGGATCGCATATCCACCACGCGTGCGCACGCAAATGATGCCTTCCGATCCTCGTCCGCGGGCCGTCGTGTTTGATCTCGATGGGCTGATGTTCAATACCGAAGAGCTCTATCAGGGCGTTGGCGCGGAGATTCTCCGACGTCGCGGCAAGCCGTTCGAGGCCGAATTGCTCGACGCAATGATGGGCTGTCCGGCCCGCGTGGCGCTGCAGCGGATGATCGACTGGCACCAACTGGACGACACGGTGGCCCAATTGGCGAGCGAAACCGACGAGCTATTTGCCAGCGTGCTCGACGATCGGCTCGACGTAATGCCCGGCTTGCTGGACCTGCTGGCCGAACTCGAAGCGGGCGGGATGCCCAAGGCGATTGCCACCAGCAGCGGCCCGGCATTCGTGCAGATCGTGCTCGCCAAGTTCGATCTGGCGCCGCGATTCGAATTCGTGCTCACCTGCGACGATGTCGTATACGGCAAGCCCCACCCGGAAATCTATCAGCAAGCGGCGGCGCGCTTCCGGCTGCAGGCGCACGAGATGTTGGTGCTCGAAGACAGCCACAATGGTTGCCGCGCCGCCATCGCCGCCGGCGCCGTGACGGTGGCCGTGCCGGGAGGCCACAGCCTGAGACACGACTTCGCCGGCGCAACCCTGGTGGCGAAAAGCCTGGCCGATCCGCGGCTCTTCGAGTTGCTGGGGCTGGCGCCGCGCGAGGGTGGAACGGCTCGTTAAGCTGCCAATTCCAGTGCATTGGGAAGCGGCCCAAGGCTCCACATCTGCTTGCGCCAGCCGTTGTCTCGCTGGTTGGCAAAACGCGCCAAACCATCGCGCAGCATGGGCATCGTCATTTCCAACGCCCGTCGAGCCCGCCGGCTGCACAGCGAAGTTTCTTGTTGAGACGTATCTTCCTGGCTGGATCGCAGTGAGCCGAACGCGGGCTCGAATCGTTCGCGCGGAAGATGCAGCTCGAGCGTAGCGGCCATCTGCGTCACGAAACGAAATGGACTGGTGCGCTCGGCGCCTGCCAAATGGTGCAGCCCCTCCAGTCGTAGCTGATAGGCCCGCAACAGAAAGGATGCCAGATCGGTTGCTGGAATCGGCGTGGCGTGCCGCCGGCCGTCCATGTCAGGATTGCGCCCGGACATGACGGCATCGATGGCCCGTTCGGCAAAGCCGGCATGCGCCTCGACCGGGCTCCAGCCATACGCGTGCGTGCGCACGACCAGCGCCGAAGTGGCTGCCAGCGCCCGCTCCATGGCCAGCACACTGCCGGCCCAAGTCGACGTGGCGCCGGGCGTGGACGATTCGTCGTGAAACATACGCGGTCCGGCAAACACCACGTCGCTGGACAGCACGGTCAGGGCGCGGAAATCTCACTTGCCAACTGCGACAACTGCCCCACGACGCGCGGCTCGTGATGCCAGCGTGCTTCATCGGCCGGCGAATCCCAGGCCGCTTTCGACAAGGGACCGCAGTGCAGAATCCACGCCGGCTGCCAATCGCGCGTCAACTCGCCCAGTCGTGCGAAGTCGTCGCGCGCGCACGCGGTGGTCCGCACCACACTGGATTCCACGACGTAGTCGCCGTACAGCCCCAGCACTTCGAATGGTTCGGCCAGTGCCAGCGCCAGGTTGCTCCCCAGCGGACCGTCGACTCCCGTGACCAGCAATCGCTCCACGTGGGGCCTCCTTGCCTCAGTGAACGCCGAGTTGCCTGACTAAATGCGTCGCGATTGTACCGGCCGCGCCGCGCCGGACCAAGGCGTTTTATTCAATAGGTGTGCTGCCGCGAACCACGATGCTGGCAGCAGGACCGTATTGACCCCAATTCGCCTCCACGGTTAGACTCCCCGCGCACCAGGACGCAAACACAGGGGCACGCGTCCAAGTGTGCTCGAAAGCAATCGAGGCAAATATGAAAGCGTTGGGAATCGTTCATGTGCCGCGTCGTGCTCGCGGAGTTGAGTCGAAAATCGCCCGCAAGCTGGGTGGCAAGTCGCTGCTCGAGTTCGTCGTCCGCCGGGTGACCGATTGTCAGCGGCTGGCAGGCGTGGTGGTCGTTCCGGGAGATCCGGCACAAGACCCCCTGATCCGCGAACTCGTTCCGCCGGACGTGCCGACATACGTCGGACCGCAATCCGATTCGTTGGCCCGCTTTGCCGCAGTCGCACGGCAGCACGGCGCCCAGGCGGTCGTACGCGTATGTGCTCACACGCCGTTTGTCGATCCGGTGTTGATCGATCGTCTGGTGATCGCCGCCGCGGCACAGCCACAGTGCGACTATCTGGGCTATTGTCGTTCAGACGGTCGGCCGGCATTGCACTCGCAGGTTGGCGTGTCGGCCGAGTGGTGCGGCACGCGCGCCCTTCGGCAGGCCGATCGGGAAATCGTGCGCCCCGCCGATCGAGAGAATCCCACCGCGTGCCTGCTGGGGCACCCGGAAAAGTTCCGCGTGCGGTTGTTGCCATTGCCGGCCGAGCTGGACCGCGACGATCTGCGGCTGCGCGTCGACCTGGAGGAAGACTGGGATCATGCCCAGGTGATCGTCGATGCGCTGGCGCACGACGAGTGGGACTGGCAACGGATCGCCGACCTGTTGCACCATCAACCCGCGCTACGCAAACGCATGGCGGCGCTGAATCAGGCCGGCGTTGGGGCATCGGCCCCTGGCAAGATTACACGATCCTGACCGAACCGAGGACTCCCAAGTCCCATGGATGCCACGCGGCCCCTGTTTCGCTGTCAGTCGGGCGTCGCCGCCTTTCGCCCGAACATCGACCCATCGCAAGTGTCGGGCCGAGAGGGCCTTGCCGCCGGGCGTCTGGCGATCGACGCAATTCTGTTCGATACCGCGGACGTGCTTTACGATGCGACGCACTGGCCCCGGCGGCTCGTGCGGCTGATCAATGCCCTGGGGCTGAGCATCGGGTATGAGGAATTCATCGGCCGCTGGGAGCGCGAGTTCCTGCACGCGGTCCACTGCGGTCGACGCGAATACGACGAGGCGTTTCAGTCCTTCCTCTTGTCGCTCGGGCTCAGTTGGGCGCAGGTCGACGAGGTCGACGCCGTCGGCCGCGCCGAGCGGCACGATTTCCAGCACGCGCCGCGGCCGCTGCGGGGAGTCGTACGCACGATCACGCGTCTCCACGAGTGCGGCATCCGCATGGCGGCCTGGGCCGACTCGTCTCGTCCGGCCGCGATGACGCGCAAGCGCCTCGACCAGCTCGGCCTGGCGGACAAGTTTTGCCAGGTGCTCTCATCGTTCGACCTGGAAGCCGCGCAGCCTGATGCCGCCTGCTACCGGGCCGGGCTTAGCGCACTCGAATGCCCGGCCGATCGCACGGCCTACGTCGGCCACGATGCAGCGCATCTGGATGGCGCCCAGGCGGCCGGCTTCCACACCGTCGCCTTCAACTATCCAAACGGCGTTACGGCGGACTACCATCTGGCCCAGTTCGATGACTTGCTGTCGCTGCTGGCTGGGCAGTCCGAACTCGCCTCGCGCTAGGACGCCGTGCTGCAAGTGTTCACGGTCCGGGGACTGGCTCATTTTTCGGCCAAACCGCGCAAGCCTGCGCGTTGGTGACGTGCTGAAAAATGTGCCTGTCCCCTTCCGCGGCGCGAGGGGGACAGTCCCATTTTCGCGGCGTCATGGCTACTTTCGCACTCACCGCTCCCGCGCCGCGAAAATTGGGACAGTCCCCTGTGAACCGTTACCGCCGTGCTGGGACAGCATCCGACGCGTTCATCCGCATCCGCTCGCTGGCAAGCGCCGCACGGTCGCCGGTTCTTCCGGCCGGGGAACTCGGCCGCTGTCCGACCGATGGGTGTGCCCGTGATCGGCAATGGCCGCCCCATTCTGCCGTCGCTTGACGGGGCGCTGAGGGATTCGTGAAGGAATCCCAATGCTCGGGGGCCGAATTGCCGATGATATCTACCGCACCAGGCGCAAAAGTCTGCTCAGACTGCGCGACCCGCAGCTAGCAGCTCGCCGCGTCTGGCCGGTCGCGCCGGCAAAGGCGCGGTCGTTTGCAAGAACCAAATCGTTGCCTGCGTTGCAGTCGCCTTTTCTCGTGAGGACGCCGTCATGAAAGCCGCCCTGGGGCCCGTATTACTTTTCGTCGCCCTGGCAATGCCCTCGGGCTGCCGGATGTGCAAGTCGCCTTTCGACTATTGCAACCCGATGATCGGCCCCAGCGGCAAGCTCAACTGCGACTTTGGCGCCCGTCGCAATTCGGTCTTCCATCCGATGGACGACGATCCCGAGCAGAACCTGGTCAAGGCGGTGCCCGAGCAGCCCGGCACGACCTACGAACTGGGCGTGCCCGACCCCGAGGCCGAACGCGGCTACGATCCATCGGCCCGAGCGACCGACGACGACACGCTCTTCGAATAAAAAAACCGTACGCGGCAGGGTGCCGCGTACGGTTTCAATTTTTTTCAGACTACAGTTGCCAAGCTTAGGCAGCCCGGCGACGACGGATGACCACAGCGGCCATGCCGGCGGCAGCGAACAGACCCAACACGATCGAGCTCGGCTCGGGCACGGCCGTGAGGGTGATCGAACCGTTAGTACTAGCTAGCTGCAACGCAGCGCCGCCTGTGGTGTAAAGGACGGTCCCGGTCAGCCCTCCCCCGGATAGCGGATTGCTATCGTTGACCCACAACGGGTATACGCCAGCACCCCAACCGGTAATGTCAATCGTGACATGCGCCAGGATGCCGCCGTTGGTATCCGCCGATGCAATCAACCCGGAATTCGTGGCGGTGCCGCCCTGATAGATATTCGTCCCGTTCGTGACATCACCTTGCGTGTTGTTGTTCGGGTTGAAGATCGTACCTGCGCCCACCAAGTCAACCGAAACGAGTGTGGGAGCATCCGGCGTGCTCGCGGTCAAGTCGCCACCATTGGTGCCGGTCATGACCATGATATCCACACCTTGCAAAGGGTCGTTTCCGCTCGCCAAAATGTCGAACGTCACGTTCCCGGAACCAACCGGGAACGAATGGTCTCCCGCGGTAAGTGTCGTGGCAGCCATCGCCGTTACCGGCAGGCAAACCACGGCAGCTAGCGCAAGAACTGTCAAAAATCGTCGTTGCATGCAAAATCTCCTTTTAAAACTCGTCTTTTTGTCGTTGAAGTTCGCCAAGGTTGGGCCGCACTTGAGCCCCCGCATTCCCTTGGCACTCGCAAACCTTGAGACATCCCTGTCGTCTGCCACCCAAGGGGAGTTACCCCCTTAAAATCTGATTGTTGTGTCGATTGTAGTTAGAATCCTCCCGTTTGCAACCATTTTTCCAATATTTTCCGAATTAAGTTTTCGTTAGCCTGCTCGAAGGGGCTCCGTTACTCCAAACCCAAGCTTGCCAGCAAGCCGTCGAGGACATGGTCATCCAAGCCCAACTCGTCGGCCACCGCGTCGATCTTGGTCAAGATCTTGCGGGTGCCCGGCGTATCCTGATCGGCCAGGTGCTGGAAGAACGTGGCGATTCGCCCGCTGTTGAGATCCAGGCCCGCCAGCCGATGCGATATTCCCGGCGGCAGGCTGGCGACATTGCTGGTCGAGACCGTGCTCGTCGTGGCCGTCGAAGCCAGCGCCGAAGCGATGCCCGTGTCGCCACCGTCTTCCGGCGCCAGCGGTCCGGCGGTGCCGATGTTGATCTTCACCAACTGCGTGCCGAAGCCGGTGCCGTTGTTGCGGCTGAGCAACTGGTCGGCCGTATTGACTTGACGATCCTTGTTGTAGTCGTAGACGAAGTCGACCAGGGCGAAGTTGCCGAAGCCCTTGGGATTGTTGCGGGCGCCGAACTCGTCGGCTGTGTTGGTCGGCGCGGCCCCGACCGTGTCGCCGTCGCCCGAACCGCCCACGGCATTGCCGAAGAAGAACACGTCGCCCACCGCCACCGCCCCGGCTACGCCCGGACCATCCGGATCGATGGTTTGTCCTGAATCGGCCAAGCCGGTTTGAGCTGTCGGCAGCACGCCCACTTCCAGCCACTTCCCGTAAATGCCGTTGACGCCGGTGCCCCAGGTGATTTCCACCCGATCGGTGCCGCCGAGGCCGCCGCCGGGAATCACCGACAGTCCGTTGGGCGCCGGAGCGACGGCCCAGCCGGACGGCGTGCTGTTGTTACCGACCTTGAAGATGAAGTTGGCAGCCACGTTGGCCAGTGTCAACCCGGAGTGGTCCACGCCGGTCGACAGGTCGATCATGATACCGTTGATCCCCTTGTCGTAGCCGGTGATGTTGGCCCAAGTGGCCGCGCCGGCTCCCGGCAACAGCGCCACCTTCGACGTATCGCGGGCATCCTCGTCGTCGTTGTTCGGGCCCGCAATCGTCGTCTGAATACCGGCGTTGCCGCCGTCGAACCCGGAGTTGTTGTAGAAAATGAACCGGCCGGCCACGGTGGAGTTCAAGGGAACCACCGTGGTGATCGTCGACACGGCGGCGGTTGACAGTCCACCGGCGCCATCGTCGGCCACGACGGTTACCGTCTTGTTCACCCCGGGGCCGCCATTCGTGTTGTTGTAGGTAATCGAATTCAACACGGTCTGGTAGTTGGCCACGGTGTCGGTGCCGCTCATCGTCAGCACGCCGCTGGTGGCGTTGTAGCTGACCGAGATATTGCCCGTCGCGGCGGCCGCCAGCACGTCGCCGGTGCTTACCGTGTCGAGCGTCGCCGTCATGGAGGCCAGCGTCGTGTCGTCCGCGTCGGCAACGGTGCCGCTGGTGGCGATATTCACCGGCGTCGGATTGGTCCAAGTCACGGCGTTGTCGATTCCACCGGTACCGCTGTTCAGGTCGACCACGGGCGCGACATCGGCGACTTGCGTCAACACGATGTCGTTGCCGGTGCCGCCCACGTAGGAGACGGAGTACTTCGAGTGGCCGGCGTTGACCGTGCCGCCTTCGGGGACGCCGGCGAAAGTGCCGATAATCGCATCGATGCCATCGTTGTTGAGAACCGTGAACGTCTGGCCGATGCTCGAGGCCCACAAGTTGACACTATCCGTTGGCGCGAACACCGAATCGGTGATATCGACGGTGCCGGTCACATCGATGCTCGACGCGCATGGCGCGGGCACATAGCTGATGTCGTCGACCACCAACGAAATGCTATCGTTCGACCCCACACCGTCGGTGGAGCCAAACGCGCCAGAGACGGCCCAGCCGGCGACCGCACTAAGGTTCAGCACGTTGTCACCATCGACGAAGCGAACCGGCGGGCTGAGGATGTTGGAAAATAACGTCGTGTAAGTACCAGATGGCGAATATGGGCCCAACGCGGAAGTCGGGAAGTAGTGCAGATCCGACGTACCGTCGATATCGACCATGGTGACGAGGAACTCATCCGACGTGTTGGATCCCCCTCCTAACTTCGCGATCACCCGCAGGTAGCCCATCTGGGAAACGTCTTGCGAGGTCGTCCTCAACTCATAGGCGCCACCGATCTCTTGCTCGCCGGTGCCGGAATCACCGATATGCAACGCGCCGTCGCCGGGTTGGTTCGTGTTGCCCCACGTGCCTATTTTGGTTTTGGACACGAAACCCGGCCCCCACGGGTTCACGTTGTTGACGTCCGAACTGGTGAAGGCCCAAGTGAAGTCGAAAGCATTGAAGTCCTCCATTGCCACGCTACTCGTCGCGGTGTCGCCGCCCAGCATCGGCACCCACGTCGCCCCGGCACCGAGCGTCAAGTTACCCGACGTTGTGACATCGGGCCTCGCCTTGGCTGGGTCCGTGATGACATATTTCGGTTGATATGGGGGATTGCCACCAACATCCGTACCGGGCACGACCAACTCGCTGATCCCGACGGCCGTGGTTACAGTCGACCAGTCGATGTTGGAAATCGGGCTGGTCTGGGACAATGCGTTGGCTTGAGTGGTGTACAGCGAAAAAGTGGTCGGGCTTTCTTTATGGATCCAGTAGCGGGTATTGTTCCCGATATTCAGGGGCATCGCGTGATTGGGTCCGTCGGCCTCTCGAATCCGCACGCCCATACCGTCTGGCCAGCTATAGGCCGCGGACGTGGTCACCAGCGTGCCGCTGGCAAAGGTGACCACGAACATGTCGTCGCTGTAAGGACCGCCGTAACTGGCGGGGTCCGGATTGAACTGCAGCGCGTCGGCGTCGGTCACGGTCAAGTTGGGGAGCCAACCGGTCGCCATCGTCGTGCCATCGGGATCGTTGATGGGATCCGTCGTATTGACCTGGCCGACGACCTGCACGTTGCCACCGGCCACGCTCGGACCGAACTGGTAGCCGACGTTGTTGCCGGCGACCTGCAACCGATCGAGATACATGGTATTGGGCACGTCCGATGCCACGCTCTGCACCGATTCGATGCCGGTGTCCCAGCCCTTGACGATCGTACGGTAACTGGCGACGAAGTCGGAATTGGCATTCGAGCCGTAGCTGTTGTCGGCCAAGATGCCGACCGACCCAGACACCTTGGCGGCAGATCCCAAGAACATGGTGTTGGCGAGGGTCGTATTGGCCGTGCCACCGGCGAACGCGCGGTTGCCAGCCGCGTTGGCAGTATTCGAATTCTCGATCTTAAGACCGATCAGCGGGCCATTGGTTAATACGGGGTTGTTGGCATCGACGCTGATGGCGCCGCCGATGACGTTGCCGAGGATACTACCATCGGCCTGGATCGAATGAATGCCGATCCCCACGCCGTTGTTGGTGAAGATCGCCGCGTTGGCGATAAAGGTGTAACCGGAAACGAACTCCAGGTGATAAGCCTCGAGTTTGGCGTTGGTGACCGTATTGAACGAATAGTCCGAATCGTTTCGCGCATAGGTGGAGTCGTTCCACGAACGCGTGCCGTACGCGTTGGCCGAAAGGCCGATGCCGGCATTGGTGATGGAGTTCTTGTAGGCATTGCCGCCAGTCTCCGCCGGATGCCGCCCGGATCGCCGGTCTCGTAGCCGTCGACGTTCTGAATCAGAATGCCGATGTGACTGAGGCCCTGGTTGCCCGCGTCGCCGACGTTGTTGACGATGCTATTGAAGACTTCGTTATCCGGAGTTGAGCCGTCGTCGAAGCTGTCTTTGGCGGAGGCGTAAAGGTTGGTGCCGTCCGCCTTGATGGGATCCCCATTCGCGTCGAAATTCATGCCCGCCGGGCCCGACATCGTAATGCCGTGATACCAGACGTTTTCCACGGTGACATCGTGCACTTGCAACTGGGGCCGAACGCCGCCGAACCCATTTGATATTTGGCCATAGACGTCGGAAGTCAAAACCCCAATGGTTCCGCCGCCGGCGTTCGGGAACGTGATGGGATTGGCGCCGCTGAGTCCGTCGGCCTCGGAACTGTGAAGGGTGTAGTTATTGGCATCGATCACGTGTACCCAGTACTCGGTGCCATAATCGATTCCCCCTGGCACGTCACCGCCGGGAGTGCCGCCGTAGATGCCAAATTGTGGGGGATTGGCGCTGGTGTTGCCACTGCTGCTGTTAAACCAAGCCGGATCGCCGCTGGCAAAACCGTGCGCCGGCTGGTATACGTTGCCCGTGTTGCCCACGGCATTCGTGTCGAAGGCGCCTTGCACGAACCACGTGCCACCCCCCACCGCGCCGGTGACATCGATGGCATTGGTGTCGTTCGTCGCGTCGGTCAACGTGGGATGGATGGTGAATTGATCCGCGTCCGTGACGTGTACGTAGTACATCGTCCCTTGCGTAATATTGGTCGGCAGCGACCCGGCGTTGTAGTGCCAGAAGCTGACGGCCTGCCCCGTGACATAGCCGTGATTGCCGCTGGTGTTGACGTCGAAATTATCGGGGCCTGCAAACGAATCGATATTGCGTTGCACGGAAACGACTGTGTGCCGCGGCGTGACCAGATTTGGGCGGCCGCGCGTGGGTGCATAGTCGGTGCCGCCGACGCCGTTCACGCCGTCCTGCGTCTCGTACATCGTGGTGATGCCCTGGTGGAAGTTGAAAGGGCCCACGGTGCCGCCGCTGCCGTCGATGCGCAGGTTCTTCAACTCGATATTTCGGCCATAGAGGATGAAGCCGGAGTGCGTGCCGGTCGGGAATTCCCCCTCGACTTTCGCGGAAGCGATTTCGGGCACGATGACCGTATCGCCACCCGCCAGCCCGCCCGAGCGACCGGTACCCTTGACGAGAACATCGTTCTTGTCGATCACGATGTCGGATTCGGCGTACGTGCCCTCGATGATGCTGACGGTATTCCCACCACCAGTCAACGAGTCGATGGCGTCCTGGATCTTGTCGTATCCCGCCACGGTCTGATGGCCCGCGACGGCGTTGCTAATCGTACCGAAGGCATCGACCCCGTAGGTTCTGGTTACGATGCCCTGTGCATAGGTGACCGGATCGCTTACGGAACTCGCCACGACGAAATCGCCGAATTGCGCGGTGCCGTCGCCTCCCACCTCTTGCCAGGTGTCGTTGACATAGACCGTGGCCAACACGCGCCGGACTTCCAATGGCTCGAGCTGCGGTCGAAAGGCCTTGGCGCGCTCCGCAGCAGCGCCGCCGTTAATTTTCGAGCTCAGACGACCGAACAAGGAATGGCGATTCATACGAGGCTCCTACCATGAAAAGCGGAATATGACGGTTGGGAGACACCTGGCGGTGTACATGATCTACAGGGATAGACAACGAGCGCCGGATTTGCGGTTTAAGTGGACTTTCCGCCAACCCAAGGGCCATTGAAACCGCCAGCACTCCAAATGTCAACTAGCTTCGCGAGAATATTTGCAAAAATAAGAAAAACTTATCCCTCCGGCTGGGGTCCGGCACGACGACGGCGTTTGCAGCCCTTGCTTGACGACCGGCGCCGCCGTGCCGGAGCGTTGGCCGTCGTGGTGGGATTGGCGAGGGCGCCGCTGGCCGCCGTGATTTCGCGAAACCCGCCAAAACCAAGTCGATTTTGTTGCTGCGTAAATCGAAACCGTGCAAGCCCCTAGTGGCGCGGACGCCGCGGCGCTGTACTACGTTGGGGCGCTTGTTTGTTTCTCGGTTGGCCCGTTGCGAACAGCGCGACGACGGCCGTTCCGGCGACGCGATCGAACCAGCCAATTGACAGCCGCCGTGCCGCCGGTTCAGACTACTCCCCGGACGCGTTTCGTCCTTCAAGCCAAAAAAGAATGTTCTATGCGCCGTTCAAGAGTTCCAGTGCTTGTTCTTGTGGTTTTCTTCGCACATCAGCCCCTGTTGCTGGCAGCCCCACCGCCAAGCGCAACAACCCGCGTTGCGCCGTTTGCGCCATCGGAAGACTTGCTCCAACAAGTGGACACCTACATCGATCGCATGGACGCGGTACTGGTCGAGCCGAAAGCATTTGATCTGGCCGCCAAGAGCCGGGTGATCAAGGACGCCAACACGCTGGCGGCGCTGGCGCTGGTGTTGTCGCTGTATGACGAGGAGTTCCCCCAACAGCAAGCGATGCCGACAATGATTCAGGGCGCGCGTCGCATGGCCGCCGCCCAAGGCGATTACGACGCTTCGGCGGCCGCGCTGGCGCAGATCAAGCGCGCCCGGGCCGGCACGGCCGACGCCGGCCTCGGCGCCAAGTGGCAAAGCGTGGCGTCGCTGAGCGTGTTGATGAAGCAGGTTCCCGTGATTCACGCCCGTTTGAATCGGGGCGTGGATCGGCGCCGCTTGGCGCGTCAGGCGGAACAATCCGCGGGAGAATCGGCCACGCTGGCCGCGATCGCGCAGGCGTCGATCGTCGATACGAGTTACGCGAAAACTCCGGCCCAGGCAGACCAGTGGCGGCAATACTGCGGTGAAATGCGCGACGCGGCGGGCGAAGTGAACGCCGCGGTACACGCGCAGGATTTTGACCGCGTGCGTGCCGGAATGAAGCGAATGCTGCTGAGTTGCGAGGCCTGTCATGCGACATTTCGCCGCCCGTAGCGGTGCGGCGGCAGCATCCGGTACGATCGACCGCAAGGCAATCGTGCTGGATTTTTTGCCAGTGCGCGTCGCGTACGATCGCGCAGGTTGGCCGCCAGCCGCAAGGATTCACGAAACAGCCCGACTGCGACACCCGTCACGCGTGGGCGCGGCAGGGCACTGATTTCCCGTTCCCAACGACGTTGGAGGCACTTCGCGCTCGGCAGAGTGGTATGGTTGTTTTGCGGCGGCCCCTTGATTCGACCCGCACTGACCTATGGCGAGCGCTTTTGACATGCTCATGTTGCACCGGCATCCGGCCCTTCAATTCAATCATCCGTTGCCCTACGGCGCCATCCTGCACGACCACGGCGTGCAGTTCGTGGTATTCAGCCGCTCGGCGACTTCGATGCGCGTGCTGCTGTACGACCACGTCTCGGATCGCGAACCGGCTGAAGTGATCGTCTTCGATCGCGGTACCGATCGTTGGGGCGATATCTGGAGCATTTTCGTACCGGGCATCGGTCCCGGGCAGCTTTACCACTTTCAAGCCGACGGACCCTACGATCCGGAACGTGGCCACCGGTTCGATCGCTCGGCCCGACTCCTCGATCCCTACGCTCGAGCCCTAGCGGGCGAGTTTCTGCCGGCCGACGACGGCATCATCCGGCCGCCCAAGTGCGTCGTCATTGACGACCGTTTCGATTGGCAAGGCGACCGGCATTTGCGTCGCGAACTCTCGGAGACCGTAATCTACGAGATGCACGTTCGCGGCTTCACGCGATCGACCACCAGCAAGTCGGACGCACCGGGCACGTACTTGGGGGTCATCGACAAGATTCCCTACTTGCAGGCGCTGGGCGTGACCGCGGTGGAGCTGATGCCGGTCCATGAATTCCCCACCAATGGATTTTGGGGCGAAGCGGAAGGCCGGCGAAACTATTGGGGCTACGACTCGATGGCCTTTTTCTCGCCCCATCGAGGCTACGCCGCCAACACGGAACCGGGCGGACAGGTCAACGAATTCAAGCAAATGGTTCGCGCGCTGCACCAGGCCGGCATCGAAGTGATTCTGGACGTGGTGTTCAATCACACCTGCGAGGGCAACGAACTGGGCCCGACCTTGAGCTTCAAGGGCCTGGAAAACCAGGTCTACTACATGCTCGAAAAGGGAGGCGCCTACTACAAGAACTATTCCGGTTGCGGCAACACGGTCAACGGCAATCACCCAATCGTGCGCGAGATGATCTTCTTGTGCCTGCGACATTGGGTTCACAACTATCACGTGGACGGTTTCCGCTTCGATCTGGCGTCGATTCTCAGCCGAGACCGGCGGGGTGAATTGGTGCCCAATCCGCCGGTGGTGGAAACGATTGCCGAAGACCCGCTGCTGGCTGACAGCAAGATCATTGCCGAGGCCTGGGATGCCTCGGGGGCGTATCAGGTCGGTTCGTTCGGCCAATTGCGCTGGGCGGAATGGAACGGCCACTATCGCGATGACGTGCGGCGCTTCTGGCGGGGCGATCGGGGACTGACGTCGAATCTGGCCACCCGCCTGGCCGGCTCGAGCGATCTCTACCAGGCTGGCGGGCGGCAGCCGTATCACAGCATCAACTTCATCACGTCGCACGACGGTTTTCCGCTCAACGACCTTGTCAACTACGGAGACAAACACAACGAGGCCAACGGCGAGGGCAACCGCGACGGCGACAACAACAGCCACAGCTCGAACTACGGCGTCGAAGGCCCCACGCGCAACGCGGCCATCGAGCGCCTTCGCCTGCGGCAAATCAAAAACATGCTCGGCACGTTGTTCGTCAGCCAGGGCGTGCCCATGTTGTTGGCGGGCGACGAGTGCCGCCGCACGCAACGCGGCAACAACAACGCCTATTGCCAGGACAACACGCTCAGTTGGTTCGACTGGAAGCTGGTCGAGAAGAACGAAGGCCTGTTGCGGTTCTGCCGGGCGATGATCGACTTTCGCCGCAAGCAGCCGGCCGTGCGGCGCGAGGAGTTTCCCTGGGGCGAATCGCCGCGGCCGGGCGAACTGGCCGAAGTCATGTGGTTTGGGCCCGACGGCCGCCGTAAGAACTGGGCCGCGGAGTCGTCCAGTCTGACGTGTTTCTTCGCGGCGCCCTACGGCGAGACAGGCCCCAGAGCGCCGAAGCACGTGCTCGTTTTGGTGCATGCGGGCCAGGAAGGCCGCGAGTTCGTCATCCCGACGTTTCCCAAGCGGTTATCTTGGCGCATCTTTGCCGATACGCAGCAAGACAGCCCCGACGACATCCATCCCGACCTGGACGGTCCCCTGGCGCCACGCACCGGTCGCGTGCGGTTGGAACATCACTCGCTAATGGTGCTGGCCTCGGAAAACAAGTAGCTCGCGGCGCGGTCAAAGCGTACGAACGGCGACGGGCGTGTCGCGCGAGGATACGCATCGTTTCGTGCCCGCTACGAGGCGCGTAGCCGCCCCTCAAAGTTCTCGCAGCGCCTCGATGGGATCCATGGCCGCGGCGCGTAGCGCAGGGTACAAACCAAATACGATTCCCACCACGACCGAGATGGCGAACGACAGCGGAATGGACCAACTGACGATCTCGGGTCGCACGTTGCGCACGACCTCCGGCAGGTTTTGCATCGACGTGGGAAACGCGCTGGCCAGCAAGGATTGCAGCGATTGCATGATTGGCCCGCACGCCAGGCCGGCCAGCACGCCGAAGAAGCCGCCCACGATCGACAGCACGACGGTCTCGACGAGAAACTGCCGCGCGATGTGGCGGCGTTCGGCGCCCACGGCGCGGCGGATGCCGATCTCGCGCGTGCGCTCCGTCACCGTGGCCAGCATGATGTTCATGATGCCAATCCCACCGACGACAAGCGAGATTGCAGCGATGATTCCCATGAAAATCATGAACATGATCCGCGTGGTGCGAGCTTGCTCGAGCAGCTCCAGCGGTACGGTAACTCGGAAATCATCCTCGCGGTGAAACGATTGCAGGGTCGCTTTGACGACTTCGGCCGTGTCCAACACCTCGTCGACGGATTTGATCCGCAGCGTAATCTGGCTGATTTCCAACGACTCGCCTTCGAACGATCCGCTGCGGCGGGTAACCACTTGATCGCCGATCCGCGCCCACAGATCGCTGAGCGGGATATAGATATCGCTCGAAAAGTCCTGGGCGGCGAGCGATCCGCCGATGCCAGCCGACGGCGCGCGCGGCGCGCCCACGCCCACCACGACGTAGTACAGGTTTTCCACACGCACCGAACGACCGATCGGATCTTCGACGGGAAACAGCCGGTCCGCGGTCTCGGCGGCCAGCACGCACATGTTGCGTTTCCCTTGCATGTCGCCATCGGACAAGAAACGCCCGCGGTGCATTTTGAGGTGATTGATCGCGGCATATTCGGGCGTGCAGCCCACCAGTCGTCCATCGACGAAGTGGTCTCGGCGGCGGAACTCGCGTTTCAATTCGCGCAGCGGCAAGGCAAATTCGATCGTCGGGATCGTTTCCTCGAGCCGCGCGAAGTTGCGCCGCGTGAGTCCGTATTTGGCCACGCCGCGCGCCTTGGCGTCGATCGCGTCGTGCCGCGGTTTGATCGACCGCACGATGATGTTGTCCGCGCCCAAGCTCTCGATCTGCCGCTGGGCGGCTGTCGAAATACCCTGGCCGATCGCCAGCAGCCAGATCACGCTGGCCACGCCGACCAGGATTCCGAGGATCGTCAGCGACGACCGCATGGGATGCAACCACAGGCTCCGCACGCCCAGCCGCCAGGCGTGGAGCGACACGGTCCTCATGGTCCGGTGCCTCCGGTGCCGGTCGGCACGCGCGGCGACGCGAGCTGTTCGGTTTTTGCTTCGGCGGCATCGCTGCGCTTCGAAACGCCTACCACCACGCCCTGCAATTCGGCCTCCAACAGGCGGGGCCGCGGATTCATCGACACTTCGTCTCCCTCCGCCAGACCATCGCGAATGACGGTGAACTTTTCGTTGGTCGAGCCGACGACAACTTGCCGTAGCTCCACGGTCGAACCCGCGCGACGCGCGCAATAATAAACGCCGTCCCGCTCGACGACGGCCTGAATCGGCACTTGCAACGCGTCGGCAAGCGTTTCCACGCGAATCGCCACCTGGGCCGTCATGCCGGGTCGAAGTCCCGCGGGTGGATCGACGACCTCGACCGTCGTGGCATACTCCTTGACGTTGGCATTGAACCAGTTCTCCTGCGCAGGATACTCGTTGACGCGGGTCACCTTGCCAGTCAGGACCGTGCCGGGCAGCCCCTCGATTTCGATTTTCGCGGGCATGTCACGCTTGATCCGATCGATGCGTGATTCGGCAACTTTGGCGACGACTTGCATCCGCGTCGGATCGGGCAGCCGAATCACGACGCGTTGTTCGTGGATGACGGTGCCCTGCTTGATCTGATACTCGGCGCCTCCCCAATCGTCCCGTTCATGATCGTAGATGACTTGCCCGTCAACCGGTGCGTTGATCAAGCATTTGGCGATTTGTTCATCGATTACGTGCAACTTTTGGCGTTCCAGCCCCAGCTTCGCCTCGTCGGACTTGAGTTTCGCTTCGCAGGTCTTCACCTTCGAATCGAGCTCGGAGATCTTCTTGGGCTTGGTGTACTCCATCAGCGCGTTGAGTTTGACCTTGGCCGCCCTCAAGTCCGATTGGGCTTTCAACAGGCCGTATTCCTGGCTCTTCACTTGGACCAGGGGAACGTATCCGCGACGCAACATCCGGCGGAAGTGGGTCACGCTTTCCTTGCCATGCGTGACCGCCTGGCTGGCGACCAGGATTTCGCCGTTGAGCTTTTCGCGTTCGGTCTCGAATTCGCCAAACTCGTATTCCTTGCGCGAAATGACGGCCGTTTCCAGATCGTTTTTCGCCTGGGCCGCCGCCGCCTCCGCGCTGCCGACGTTGATCAACTGCGTCGTTCGCTCCGACTGCAGTGCCGCGTCGTCAAACCGTACGAGAAAGTCTCCCTTCTTGACGCTCGTGCCCTCCGGCACGATCTCGATGATCTTGACGCCGTTCGAGCCGGTGTTCCGCGATTGCACTTCGCAGCGGATCAGGACGTTGTTCGAGCTTTCCAACTCGCCGCGTTCGACGATGTCATGCTCGAACGGCCCGCGCACGACCTTGTGAACCAGTCCGATTTTTTCGATCGTCGGGCCGGCAAATGGATTTGCGTACCACGCGACCGACGCCAGGCTGGCCAGGCCAGCTACCGCCACGGCCAGCACGACTATGCCCGTAGTGGCGCCGCGCGACCGATCATGGCGCCGGTCGTTCGCGTGCCTCGATTCGCGACATCGCATGCCCCCACCTGCCTATCGAAAAAGGACGGGTACAGGCAGCGGCCCCAGCTTCAGCGTGTGGCCGCCGCCGCGGGTCATTTCCGAGTGCTATTATAAGCCACCCACCCGCGGAATGTCACGACGGAGTTGCAGCTTCCGGCCCCATACCCCTCTCGGTGCGGCATGGCACGCCGCCGCGGCGCCATGCCGGTGTGTACTGCTGCGTCGCGTCGGTTTCGCCACGTACAGCGATGACCTCTCTCGCCGGATAGGGCGGCAATGGAAGCTGCCACGCCGCGCGACGCTTCCAAAAGCTACAGGTGGTTCGACGGCTGCGGATAGCGCAGGCGACAGCACCCGTCGTAGTGGGCGATTGGAGCTCCGCGAATCGCGGATTTCGACTGCGCGACGCTTCGCGATCGGCTCGATATATATCCAGAGATCAAGCCGCCGCCAACTCCGAGGCCAGCTCGTGAAACTGCATGTCCGCACGGCGCTCTTGGTAGGAATCCTGATCCATGGGACGTCCTTTCCCGCCAAGGCAGACGATGGAGCCTCGGTGGCCTGGCACACCGAGGTGGCCAGCGCTTGGACGGAAACCTGCCAGCAGGGGCGGCCCTTGCTGTTGTTCGTGACGTGCGAGAATTGTCGCTTCTGCGACAAGATGAAACAGGGCACGTACGCGCGCCGACGTCGCGGAAATGATCAATCGTTCGTTCGTCCCGCTGCTCGTCGATGGCCGCGACCGCTCTCCGCTGGTGCGGGAACTCAAAGTGCAATACTACCCCTGCACGTTCATCATCTCGCCGCAGGCCGTGATTCTGGCGCGATTCGATGGCTATGTGTCGCCCGAACAATTCGCCGACCACATGGCCTCGCTGCAAACTCCCTCGGGTGTGGCCAACGTCGCGCAAGGACGGTAAGGCCGCCGCGCCTCCCTCCGCTGCGAACTTGGTCCAAGCGGGACTGTCAGGGCACCGCTCCGCACGGCATAATCGTGCAAAGTTGGCCGCAGCGCCGCGCCGTCGGCCAACATCGTCTGTCGAGAGGAATTGCAGGATGGTGGATGATCTATCGACGTGCCACCGACCGGTGGGCGATTTGCTCGATGCCGTCGCCGGTCGCGACTGGCGCGAGTTTCGCCTGACCGACGACCAGGTGGCGTTCTTTCACGAGTACGGATATCTGTCGGGCATTCGCTTGCTCGACGACCAGCAGGTCGAGGTGCTATGCGATGAGTTGGCGGCGCTCGTCGACCCCCAGCACCCTGGCAGCGAACTTTTTTACGAGTACAACTGGCTCTGTAGAAAACACTCGCTCACACGTCGAAACCGGCAAACAGTCCAGTCAGAAGCCACGCGATTTTCGAGTTCAACGACGTGCTTTCGACCGGTTCGAACATAGCACCCTGGTAGAGTTCTCTACAGAGCCAGTACAACTCCAACGAATCGAAGGATCCGGCCCGCGCGCTGTTCCACGCGTGAGGAGCGTGGCGGATCTCGCCGGGATTTCACGACATTCTCTGGAATCCCGCTTTCACGGTGCCGGCCAGCCAACTATTGCAAGGCGCCGTGCGGTTCTGGCACGATCAATTGTTCTGCAAGCCGGCGCAGCATGGCGGCGTGGTGGCCTGGCACCAGGACTATTCCTACTGGACGCGCACCCGGCCCATGTCCCATCTTACTTGCTGGATCGGCCTCGACGATGCATCGCGTGCCAATGGATGCGTGCAGTACATTCCCGGCAGCCATCGCTGGGAACTGTTGCCCGTGACGGGGCTGGCCGGCGATATGAACGCCATTCAGACCGTCCTTTCGGACGAGCAGAAGCAGGCGTTCAAGCCGGTGGCGATCGAGCTGAAAAGGGGAGAGTGTGCGTTCCATCATCCACTGATGGTACACGGCTCGTACGAGAACTCGACGGATCGCCCGCGCCGCGCAACGGTCATCAACGTCTTTCGCGACGGCGTCTGTTCCTACACGGATGATGAGCTTTTGGCGGGCGTGCCGGTCATTCCGCGGGCCCAAAAGATGCAGGGCCAGTTCTTTCCGCTTTTGTTTGATCCCGTGGCCTAGCAGTATCACGTCGCGTGGCATCTAGCCGCTGGCAGTGCAAGCCGCTGGCAGTGCAAACTTGCTGGCCGACTCGCGCGCGACTACGATGGCGGCTTGATACGCATCTCAATCGCCGCCCACGCGGGGCCGATAGCCTGAAAGGACCTCGTCAATGCAACGAAACCTTCGATCCGGCATTTTGCCGCTGTTCTTCGCGATGGCTCTTGCTTGCGCCGCGCCGCGCAGCGTGCGGGCCGACGACGCGCCGGTCGTCGAACCCAAAACGGGCGAGTCGGAGACGATTCGGCTCTTCAACGGCCGCGATCTTGAGGGTTGGGAAGGACACGATAAGTATTGGTCGGTCGTCGACGGCGTGATCGTCGGCAAGAACAACGAGCGCGTGCCTGTCAGCACGTACCTGCTCACCATCCGCAAGTTCAGCGACTTTCGACTGCTGGCCACCGTCAAACTGGTGAAGTCGGAGATGCACTCGGGCATCGCCATGTGGGGGCGCGTTGCGCCCGAGAAGGGCGACCCGTACACCTATGCTGGCCACCTGGTGATGTTTCCCAGCGGCTGGGGGTTTTACGATTTGTATGGTCGCAACGGGCTGCCGGTGGATGGGGCCGCGGCCAAGAAAGTCGGCCATCAACACGACTGGAACCAGTTGGAGATTTTGGCCCAGGGCAATCGTATTCGCCTGGCCGTCAACGGAGTGCAAGTCGCCGATTGGCGCGATCCGGAGCCCGACCGCATCCTGGAAGGTCCCATCGGTCTGCAGCTCCACTCGAACAACGAGCCCCAGGAAATCCACTTCAAGGATCTGGTGCTCACCACCTTCCCCGAAGACAAACTCACCACGGTGAAAGAACCATCAGGCAACTGAACATGCATTGCTCTTCCCAACACCTACGAAACGCGCTGTTCGCGCTAGCCGTCGCCACGCTTCTTGCAATCGTCGCCACGTCCGCCCGTGCCGACGCCACCACCGAACTCCTGTGGCCCGAGGGCGCCCCCGACGCCAAAGGCGAAACCGACAACGACAAGCCGACCCTCACCATCAGCCTGCCGCGTGACAAAAACACCGGCGCCGCGGTGATTGTCTGTCCCGGCGGCGGCTACCACGGACTGGCGATGAGTTACGAAGGCATCGAAGTTGGCCAGTGGCTCAACGACCACGGCATCGCGGCTTTTGTCCTCAAATACCGCCACAAGGGCAGTGGATACCAGCATCCGTCGCCGTTGGACGACGCGCAGCGCGCCATTCGCACCGTGCGCGCACGGGCAAAAGAGTTCGGTGTCGATCCCAGCAAGATCGGCATCCTCGGTTTTTCGGCCGGCGGACATCTGGCCTCCAGCGCCGGCACGCACTTCGACAAGGGAAAGCCCGACGCCGACGATCCGATCGAGCGTGTCAGTTGTCGTCCTGATTTCATGATCCTCTGCTATCCCGTCATCTCGCTCACCACGCCCTACACGCACCAAGGATCGAAGCGCAATCTGCTGGGCGAAAACCCCGACGAGAAGCTGGTGGAAAGCATGTCGAGCGAGCTGCAAGTCACGCCCGAGACGCCGCCGACATTTCTGTTCCACACGAATGCCGACACGGGCGTACCGTCGGAGAACAGCGTGCTGTTCTATCTGGCGCTGCGCAAAGCGGGCGTGCCGGCCGAGTTGCACATCTATGAAAAGGGCCGCCACGGCGTCGGCCTGGCGCCCAACTTGCCGAACCTCAAGAGCTGGCCCAACCTCTGCATCGACTGGATGCGCGGCGCGGGCTGCTGGGGGTGTAGCAGCCCGACTGGGCGCGGGCAGAAGCGATCCGTCGTATTGCGATCGGTTCGGCTCGGTTGCGTGCGGATCGTTGCCAGATGTCAGTACAGCGAATACGCAAACTCAGACAACTTCCTTCTGGAGCATGCTAATGAAAAGGGTGTAACTCGCAGATCTCTATGCCGCGGATGCCGGTATAGCTTGGTTTGTTCAGTTTCAATGCGGTAGTTCAGGAAGTCGTTCCATTGTCCGTTGAGGTAGGTGGCGCGCAGGTGGAGCATCGCTTGCGCCGGCGACCGTCCAGCGCATGCCGGTTTGTTCCAGGCGATCCTTGACCACGTGGCGGCAAGCGCCTTCGGCCACGCCGCTGCCGATGGGGTAGCCGGCCGCCAGGTACTCGTCGTAGCGCATGTGCCGGCGGTTGTTTGCGTAGTAGCCGATGGCCGCCGAGACGACGCGCCGCCGCGAGCCATGTAGCGCGTGTTCGTCGCGGAGTCGTTTGAAGCGACCGATGACATAACCCACCTTGCCTTCCAGCAACAGCCGCAAGTGCCGCGTGACAAACTGAGCCGCCTCACGGCTGCCTTCGCGGTGGAACACGTGGGCCACCTGCCACAACCGCTCCAGCACGTGGAACAAGTCCAGGATGCAGACCGCCCGCGGCAGCCACTCGCGCTGCACCTCCCACAGCGCCTTCTCGCCGTCCATCAGGCAGACCAGTGTCTTGGCGCGCTGTGGGTCGCGCTCGTGACAGGCCACCGCCATCTCGACAAACAGACGTTCGCGTCCCGTACACGATTCTCCTTCCCGCACGCGGGTCATCTCGGCCCAAACCTGCTTGTGTTGCGGCGCGGGCCGCTCGGCAGCGCGTTCTTTCCGGTCCAGTTCGTCGAGCACGTCGTCGGCCGTGCGGCGAAAGGGGTCGATCGTATACACCGCGCCCACGTAGGCCATCTGTTTCTTGTTCGCTTTTTCGCCTTTGCCGCGACGCGGTCCGCGGCGGACCCGCTCTTCCAGCGGGCGGCGCATCGGCACCCCTTTGCCGTCGGCCGTGGCTACCAGGATCTCGGCCTCTTCGTCGGCCGGCGGCGCGGCGCGCTCGAACTGGAAGGCTTCGACGTGCTGGGCCATCTGCTGGTTCATCTGCTCGGCCGCCCGTTCACTCGGCGCGACACCCAACCACGCGTGCAGATCGGACACCGCTTCGTGAAACGACTCCTTGACGCACAGCCGCTCGAGCCAGTCTTCCAGGACGTAGGAGAACTCGCCGGCCGGCAGCCCCAGCCGCTCGTCCAAGGGCGCCCGCTCGACTTTCTGCCCTTCCCGCGCCGCGTAGACGTAGCGGCCGATCAGCAGTTCGCCGAAGATCGACAGGTAGCGGCGCACGTGCCGGCCTTGCAAACGGCGGACCGTGCGGCCTTGGGTGGTTTCCAGTGTCGCGCCCGCGTCGCCATCCCCCGCGGCGGCCACGAAGGCCGACAGCAGCGTGTGTCCCAGCGCCAGCAGCCGGCCGAACAGTTCACGTTCCACTTGATCGATCCGCTGGCCGCCGTCGGCCGCGCGTTCGACGTACATTTCCAACGCCTGGAATTGCCGTTGCGCCTTGAGAAACGCTTGCTCCCGTGCGACGATCATGGCCGGGCCTCCTGGATGGGTGGGAAGGACTGCAATCACAATCCGTTCTACCCGCGGAGGCCCTCTTCTTCACCTTCACGCTAGCACTTGCCGCAACTCCTTGTGAATCCACCTGCTACCACGCGAGGAATGCGAGTTACACCCTAATGAAATCGCCACAACTCAACGTCATTCTCGCCACGGTTCTCGTCGCCACCTTGGCAACTACGGCACTGGCTGTCGGACCCACCAGCGCGCTCTACGTCACCAACTATCTTGAGCTCGGCGGCAACACGATCACCGGGCTCGACCTGATCCAAGGCGCGTCGATCTCGTCGTACCCCACCAGCTACCAGTTGGGCATCAATATCGCGGTCCATGGTGACGTGCGCACCATGGGCTACTCCGATACCAACCAGGGAGAACGATTCAACCTATCGGCAAGTCCCTTGGCCGGCGGTCCTTATACGAACAACATTGTTGGATCGCAGCTTCACGACGGGACGTCCGATGGCAACTACAACTTCACCGTCGACTACACCACGGGCGATGTGCTGCAATATGACCGGGATTGGACTAATCCGGTCGTCGTCTTCAATGCCACGTCCGATATGTCCGACGCCGGGTGGATCACGATGAACGCCAGCGATGGCAGTTTCTTGATTTCGCAATGGGGTGGCCCCGATCTGGTCGCGCATTTCACTTCGACGGGCACATTGCTCGGAAGCTTCAATTCGGGCGTGGCCGGCAGCGTCGGTCTTGCCCTCGACCCAGTTGACGGCACGCTCTGGATGGGCGACAGCGGCTTTACGCTTCACCAGTTCAGCCAAGGCGGTACGCCGCTGCAAACTGTGCCTTACGCCGTGCAAGGCTCCTGGTACGGCATGGAGTTCGACACCACGCCGGTGCCCGAGCCGGCAGGTTTTGTGCTGGCGGCATTCGCCTCGGTGGGCTTGGCGGCTTGGCGATTTTTCGCCCGACGGAACTAGGCGCGGAAACGCTCCGCACGATCCGCGCGGACGTCGATTCCGCTGAATCGACTGTCAACGGCACGGACTAGCGCCTACTTTGCCGCCTGCTCTGCCGATTCCACCGTCACTGCCACGGTCTGCGTCACTGGCAGGTCCTGGCCGTTGAACTTGGCTGTGGCTTGCACGCTCAGCGTGTAGGCGCCGGGCGCCGTGTCGGGGGCGGCCTCGACTGTGAGCTTCCCTTCGCTTTGCCCCTTGTCGATCGCGGCGTCGGCTACTTTTAGGCCTTTGGCATTGCCGAGCACGGTGGTCTTTAGCTGCACCGGGTCGGCGTAGTCATACAGTCGATTCACGGCGACGGGCAACTCGGCCGTGGCGCCTGGCTTCACCGTCACCGCAGCGGGCGGATTGAGCGTAATCGGCGCCGACGTGACTTTGAGCGTTACCACGGACGAGGGCACCGCGACGTTGATGTTCTTCGGCGCGGCGGCCTTCGTGGCGTTTTCCACTTCCTTCGCCACGGCCGCCTGCACGTCGGTGGCTTGTTTGGCTTTTGCCGCGGCGTCGGCGGCCGCTTTTTCGGCGGCCGTTTTGGCGTCCGCGGCCGCTTTGGCTTGCGCTTCGGCATCGGCCATGGCTTGGTCTGCAGCCGCCTTGGCGTCGGCGGCTTCCTTAGCTTTGGCAGCCGCTTCTTGCGCCGCTTTGTCGGCCGCGGCCGCCAGCTCGCGCGCCTTGGCGGCTGAGGCCGTCATGTCGGCCGCTTGCTTTTCGGCAGCCGCTTTGGCCTCGGCGGCTGTTTTGGACGCGGCAGCCAACTCGCCCACGATCTTGTCGACCTCGGCCTTGCGATTGGTCGCTTCGGTCACCGCTTCCGGATTACGAGCGTAGTTCACCTGCGTGGCGCCCACGACGGCGAACGAGTACGTGCCCTCTGGAATGTTCGGCGGCAGGGCCAGTTCCAGCTTGCCCTCGGCCGTCTTGTCGTCGAGCGTGACGTTCACCGGCTTGACGTTGGTAGGCAGCGGATCCGGTTGCAGCACCACGGCCGCCTTGAAGTCGCCTTGCCGCGTCACCTTGATGGGCACTTGCACCTTGCCTGCCCTGGACATTTCCAGCACGAGATCCTTCCCCGTCTCGACCACGAACGGCGCGACTTCGCCGCCGCTGACGGCAACCGCCAGATTGCGAGCTAATCGCGAGCGATGCGAGACGGCGTTGAATTGCCCGCCCCAGACCATCGTGGCGAAGCGCGCCGGCCGCGCCACTTCCTGCGCCGTCGATCGTGGCTTTGCCGACCATGGAAATCAGGCCCATCGATTCCGGCGCATCGGCCGCGGCCGTCAGCACCAGCGCGCCGTTGTCCTGCCCCGGACCGACCACGATCGGCGCGGCCGTCACACCCTGCGGCAATCCGTCGACCGAGACGTGTACCTCGCCGTCAAACCCTTCGCGACGAAACACGATGACTTCGATCAGCTCGGTGCCCCCTTTGCGCAACAAAGGGCTCCACACCGTGGGAGCATTCTGATTCGGGTCGGTGCTAAACGGCAGTAGTTTCGGACTGACCACCACGCGAAAATCGGGCTTCGCCGGGCGAATTGCCAGTCGATAAACCAGCCGCGGATCGGGCCGCGTGTAGGAAGCCTGATTGCGCACCAGAATGCGATATGTTCCGTCGGCCGGCGGCGCAAAACGAAACGCCGGGTCGTCGGTCTTCATCTCGTAGTAGTACAAATTGCCCTGCCGGCCGCGCGGATTCTCACGATAGTCGTCGACCGCTTGGATGTCCTTGACCTGCTCTTCCCCCTTGTCGTTCTTGGTCACCTGCTGCACGACGACATAGGCGTCGGTCGGCAGACCAAATCGCTCGGAGAAGACCTCGATCCACAGCGGTTCGGCCTGCTTGGCTTCGATGGTGATCCAATCGCGATCCTGTAGAGGATAGAACTGGCCGACGAACTCGCACGGCACGCTCACGGCTTGCGCTTCGCCCGGTTCGTTGTTGGGTTCCTTCTCCCTGACGATCGGCGCCGTTGCAAACCCGACCGGCACCGAGTTGCTGGGGCCCAGCGGTGTGTTCAACCGATAGGCGACGGCGTCCATGCCCGACTCATCCGGCTCGACGATCGTGCCCAGCTCAAGTTGCCGCGCAGTGTCGTCCGCCGGCAGCGCGATTTCGACTGCCAGCGATTCCAATGGCTTGCCATCGACACCCAGCAGTTCGGTGAGTTGTCCGCCCGGCAGGTTGCGGCCATAGAGCGTGTACTTCTCGTTCGAGCCCGGCGGACCGGCCGGTGGAAACACGAATTCCAAGTGCGGGCCGGAGTTGACGCTCAGCCGATAGTAGTACTCGCCGTTGCCGGCATAGAGAAAGTCGTGCAACTCGACGAAGTACTCGCCGTCGGCGGGCGCAGTGAAGTCGATCATGGGATCGCGGCGATTGGCGTCGCGGTTGCGCCAGCTCTTTTCCGTTGGCGTCGTAGAGCACCAACGTGGCATCGATGCGCGAATCGATGCGATAGGCCCAGCAGTCGATGATCAAGCGCTGTCCCTTGGTGGCCGAGAACTTGTAGTAGTCCTCGTCGTTGGTGCCGTTGGACAGGCCATTGACGACGGCATTGATCGGCAGTTCGGTGGCCTGCTCGCGCGTGTTGTTCGGTTCCTTCTCCACCAGTTCGTCCTGCACGCCGACAACCATGGCCCGCGGATTCGAGACGCCGTATTGGCCGATCGCACGTACCTCGACGATACCGAGCTGCGCCGCGGGAGCGATCGTGACGGTGAACTGCCCCGGCACGCCCTGCGGGCCGGCCTGCCCCAGTCCGGGCGGCACGGTCTTCTGCACGGCCGTGATCGCGGGATCCGAGAAATGGAGTTTCGAGACGCCTTCCAAGTCGGCGCCGGCGATCGTCACGTCGAAGGTCGACCCCTGTTTGCCACCGGCGGGAAAAATCGAATACAACCGCGCCACGGGTAGCGACTGTGCGAGAACCGTGGAACCGGTCCACAGACCGGCTACCACCGCCAGCAACAGCATTCGCGAGAACCACTTCAGAGCAGCGTGCCGGGAGCTTGCGAACGTCTTGTGCATCGGAAAACCACCTGCGGGTTGGGCGATTCGAGACCGGCGGCGCTTCAGGCGCATGGCCGGCGTCGCGACGGTTAGTTAGCCGACTTCAGGAATGTCAAATCAGGGTGGGATCTGGGCGGGGTACAGCAGCGTGGCAGGCGAGCTTGGAACAGCGTCTCACGCACTTCCGGCTGGTCGAAAATCCGCCGCGATACGCCGGGGTCGATTATGGCGCGAAAACTCCTTGAATGCAAGCAGCTTGATGCGTTGTGCGCGCGCGCCGCGCACGTCGCAAACGCCTTGTGCCGCACCGATTTATCCTTGTGCAACGCCATGTCTCTGGGCTAAACTCGCGGCCTCGCCCAAAGCTTCGCGCCGGCGGCTTGCCGGCGCGGTTTCCCAAGTCTTCGCAACCCACGCCACTATTCTCGCAGTGACCCCCATGAGCCGCCGTCCGAAGGTCGTAATCACCGATTTTGTCGCTGGGCCCCTTGAGACCGAACGCCGTGTGCTGGGCGAGATCGCCGACGTCGTGGCGCTTGATGCTTCGAGCGAAGAGGAAATCGCCGGCCAGATCGACGACGCCGACGCGATCATGATGTATCACACCGTGTCGATCACCGCGCAGACGATCCATCGGCTCAAGCATTGCAAATTGATCGTCCGCTGCGGCGTAGGCTACGACAACGTCGATTGGAGGCTGGCCCGCGAGCGCGGCATTGATGTGGCCAACGTGCCCGACTATGGCACCGAAGAGGTGGCGGACTCGGCCATTGGCATGATGCTCACGCTCGCTCGCGGCATCTCGCTCTTCAATTCGCGGCTGCGCGACCACAAGGAAGAATGGATCTACAAGCTGGCAATGCCGATCGGCCGTTTGCGCGGCCGCGTGTTCGGCATCATCGGGCTGGGGCGAATCGGCACTGCGTCGGCGCTGCGGGCCAAGGCGCTGGGGATGGACGTCTTGTTCCACGATCCTTATGTGCCGGATGGCCGTGACAAGTCGCTGGGCGTGCGCCGCGCGGAATCGGTCGACGAGCTGTTGGCCAAGTCGCACGTCGTGAGCCCGCACTGCCCGCTGACCGACGAAACGTATCACATTGTCGACGCCACGGCGCTCGCCAAAATGCCGCGAGGATCGATCCTGGTCAACACGTCGCGCGGCGGCGTGGTCGATACGTCGCGCGATCCCGGATGCGCTGGCCTCGGGCCACTTGTCCGGCGCCGCGATCGACGTGTTGGAAGTGGAGCCGCCGCCGGAGGATGATCCGCTGCTGGTGGCCTGGCGCGATCCGAATCACGTGGCGCACCACCGGCTGATCGTCAATCCGCATGCGGCGTTCTATTGCGAAGAAGGCATGCTGGAAATGCGCGCCAAGGGGAGCGAATCCTGTCGCCGCGCGCTGCTCGGATTGCCCATGCGCAACATCGTCAACTGAACCGCGCCGGTCAGCCTGCGGCTCCGCCGGGGGGCTCTTCAGCGGAGTTTTCCACCGCCAGCGAATTCCCCAACACCGCGCTGGGCAGTTGCTCCTTCACCGTCACGCCGCTCGTCTGCTGCTGCCGCATCTGCGCGGCTAGCGCCAGGATCCGTTCGGCCGCCACGGCCGGCGAAACGCCCCGCGCATGAATGTTCGAAATCAAGTTCCGCTGCGCGTCGGTATGCCCGGCCCGCGGGCAATACGCCAAATATGCCGACAGGCTCACGCGCCGTTGCCAGACCCGGCCGCTCGCCAATCAGCAGCACCACCACCTTGGCAGCGAGCGCCTCGCCAATGTCGTTCAACACTCCCACGCGACAATGGTGAATCACGAACGGCTGACCGAAGGTCCAACCGCGCGATTTCGCGCCCTCTACCAAAAGCGGCAATAGAGCCGGCGCCTGTGCCACGACGGCGGCCGCCGACAATCCATCGCCGATCGCCACTTGCAAGTCCGCTCCCTTGCGACAGCGCTCGGTGATGGCTGAGACCGCGTCGGCGCCCAATCGCCGTCCTAGTTCCGGCCTGCGAAGATATTCGGCCTTGTCGCGTACCGTCGTGGTTACCTCAAACAACTTGGTGCGCTTGACGAACTCCGGCTGGAAGTCGCGGGTCAGGTCCACTTCCGCTTGCACCGCATCGACGGCCGCGGCGTGGTCTTCGCGCAACTCGAGCAGCGTCTCCGTGCGATAAGCGGGCCCCGCGCGGCCCACGATCAATCGCGCCGGTGTTCGCGCGCGCAGCGCCGCCAGGGCTGTCTGCAGCTTGGCGCCGGCTTGCTTCGTCGGGGCAGGGGGCACGGGCTCGTCGCGGCGCTTGGTCATCACTCGGTCCGAAGTTCACTCTACGGTTTGCGGATCCGCGAGCACCGCCTGTACGTCGGCCAGCAGCGGATGTGATTGGGCGTCGGCCAGCGCCAGTTGGCCGTGTTCGAAGATGCCGCGGGCTTCCAGCCATGCCAGAAACTCCGGCGCCGGCGTCAGTCCGAACAACTTGCGCACCGCCGCCCCGTCGTGAAAGCTGGTGGATTGATAGCTCAACATCACGTCGTCCGCGCAAGGCACGCCCATGAAGTAATTGCAGCCAGCGGCGGTGAGCAGCATCAGCAGGTTGTCCGCAGAGTTCTGATCGGCCTGCGCGTGGTTCGTATAGCAGACGTCGCACCCCATCGGCAGTCCCAGCAGCTTGCCCATGAAGTGGTCTTCCAGCCCCGCGCGAGTGATCTGCCGTTCGTCGTACAGGTACTCGGGCCCGATGAATCCTACGACCGTGTTGACCAGAAACGGATCGAACGCCCGCGCCACGCCATAGGCCCGCGCTTCGAGCGTCAGTTGGTCGACGCCGTGATGGGCCTCGGCCGACAGCGCGCTGCCTTGGCCGGTCTCGAAGTACATCACATTGTCGCCGACCCAGGGGACGTCGCGCGTGCAATGATGATCCAGCACGCGCTGGCGTCCTTCACGCAGCGTCGCTAGGCTGATGCCGAAGCTGGCATTGGCGGCCTCGGTGCCGGCGACCGATTGAAAGAGCAGGTCGACCGGCGCGCTGCGCTCCATGGCCGCCAGTTGCGTCGTGATGTGCGCCAGACAGCAGTGCTGCGTCGGCGCGCCCGACACGGCGATCAGCCGATCCAAGCCACGCAATATTCCGGCGATCGTGTCGACCGATTCGATGGCCGGATTCACGCCGATCACCGCGTCGCCACAGCCGTAGAGCAGGCCCTCCACCGCCGTCAACAGAATGCCCCCCAGGTCGTCGGCCGGATGGTTGGGTTGCAGCCGAATGCCCAATACGCCGCGTTGCCCCATCGTATTGCGGCAGCGGGTGACGTTGCGGATCTTGCCGGCCACCAGTACCAGATCCTTGTTGCTCATCAGCTTGGCCGTGGCGGCGGCAATCTCGGGCGTGATCGCCCAGCGCAGGGCATGCAGCGCGGATTCATCCGTGCCGTCATCGAGCAGCAATTCGCGAAACTCACCGACGGTCAGGTCGGCGATGGGCGCAAACGCGTCGGCGTCGTGCGCGTCGAGAATCAGCCGGCTCACTTCATCGACTTCAGGGTCGACGACCGGCTGAGCGACGATCTCGCTCAAGCGCACGTCGGCCAAGGCCCACTTGGCGGCAACCCGTTCGCGCTGCGTCGCGGCGGCGATGCCGGCCAACGCATCGCCGGACTTTTCCTCGTTGGCCTTGGCCAGCAGCTCGCGCAGGTCGGCAAATGTGAATCGTTCGCCGCGAATGGTGCTGTGAAATGGCATGCAAACAACCTCGTTGGCATCCATTCTAGTCGGGCAAGAGCGGACGTGATATCCCGCTCGCGCTGCAGAGTTGTACTGGCGTCTCGCCAGCGCAGGGACCCATGCAATGCAACACTGGCGAGACGCCAGCGCCACCCTCAAACGATCCGCAGCCTTTCCCGGGCTTGCATTTCGCTGGCGCATCGCCGCAAATAGAGGCCATGGAGGCCAACACCAGCAGCGAATTCGACTACGACTATATCGTCATCGGCTCCGGCTTTGGTGGTAGCGTCTCGGCGTTGCGTTTGGCCGAGAAGGGCTATCGCGTGGCCGTGCTCGAACGAGGCAAGCGCTGGCGCACCGCCGACTTCCCCAAAACCAACTGGAACTTGCCAAAGTATCTCTGGGCGCCGGTGGCTCGCTGTTTTGGCATTCAAGCGATCACGCTGCTGCGCGACGTAATGATCTTCCACGGCACGGGCGTGGGTGGCGGCAGCCTCGTGTACGCCAACACACTGCTGGTGCCGCCCGACTCGGTGTTCGCCGATCCCAAGTGGAGCGAATTTGGCGACTGGAAACACAATCTCGCGCCCCACTACGCCACGGCACAGCGGATGCTCGGCGTGACGACAGCGCCCTGTCCGACCGAGAGCGATCACCTGTTGCGCGAGATCGCTGAAGAGACGGGACGCGGTGACACGTATCATCCCACCGAAGTCGGCGTCTTCTTCGGCAAGCCGGGCGAAACAGTCCCCGACCCGTACTTCGGCGGCGAAGGTCCGCAGCGCACCGGCTGCATCGAATGCGGCGGCTGCATGGTCGGCTGCCGTCACAACGCCAAGAACACGCTCGACAAGAACTATCTCTACTTCGCGGAGAAGCTCGGAGTGGAAATCATTCCCGAGTCACAAGTGCTCGACGTTCGCGAACTTCGCGGCGGCGGCTATGAAGTGCTGACCAGAAAAATCACCGATTGGCTCTTCAAACGCCGTCGCAAATTCCGCGCCCGCGGCGTTGTCTTCTCCGGCGGCGTGTTGGGCACGGTGCCGCTGTTGTTGCAGTGCAAAGAGCGCGGCTCGCTGGGCCGTCTGTCCGATGCTCTGGGCACCTACGTGCGCACCAATAGTGAAGCGTTGGTCGGCAGCACCGCGCGGAGCAATAAGGTCGACTATTCGCGCGGCATCGCAATTGCCTCGGGCTTCTGGCCAAACGACGACACCCACATCGAAATGGTCCGCTACGGCCGAGGGCAGGACTTCATGTCGCTCTTGACCACCTTGCTGGTTGGCAGCGGTCCACCGTGGCCGCGACCCTTGCGTCTGTTGGGGAATATTGTCCGCCACCCATTAAGATTTCTGCGGGCGAGCAACCCGTTCGGCTGGGCCAGCCGCACCGGTATCCTGCTCGTGATGCAATTGTTGCCCAATCATATGAGCTTGCGTTGGCGGCGCCGTTGGTTCTGGCCCTTCACCAAGGGGCTCGACTCCGAGTGGCAATCGAGCCAGAAGGTTCCTAAATTCTTCCCCATTGCCAACCAGACGGCCGAACGATTGGCCGAGAAAATGGACGGTGAGCCGGGAAGCATGGCTGTCGAGGTGCTCTTCAACACCACCTCCACCGCGCATATTCTGGGCGGATGCCCCATGGGCGCCGATCCGTCGCAAGGCGTCATCGACAGCTTGGGCCGGGTGTACGGTTATGATAATCTGTATGTCGCCGATGGCTCGATCGTGCCGGTGAATCTCAGCGTCAATCCGAGCCTGACTATCTGCGCCCTGTCCGAGTGGGTGATGAGCCACGTGCCGGCCGCCCCGTCAGGCATCGTTTCCGAATCGCGAGGTGTTGCATGTCCGCCATAGCCGTCGAACAAACCCCGGCCACCAACGACGTCATCGATCGCTCCGTGGCCGAGCTGGTTGCCGCCGAAGGCAAGCTCGCAAAGCTCAGTCTGGCCGAGCGTATCACGCTCTTGCAGGATTGCCTCGAGCGCGTGGTCCAACTCGCGCCCGAGTGGGTCGACGCAGCGTGCGAAGCCAAAGGTCTGGCGCCTGGCAATCCGCTGCGGGCGGAAGAGATCACTGCCGGGCCGGTCTCCACGGCGCGGCATCTGCAACTGTTGATTCGCAACTTCAAGTCGCTGGAACAAACCGGCCGCATTCCATTGCCCGCGGCTCCCAAGCCGGGGCCCGACGGCGAACTGCGCGTGCAGGTCATGCCAGTGAAGGGATTGTTCGACTCGCTGGTGTTCGCCGGCTTTCGCGCCGAAGCGTGGCTGGCGCCCGAAGTCACGCTGGCCGATCTCGATTGCCTGGGCAGCCATCTGAAAAACCCGCAGCCGGCCCGCTGCGTGCTGGTGCTGGGCGCCGGCAACGTGTCGAGCATTCCCGCCACCGACACCATCTCCAAGGTGTTTCAGGAAGGGCACGTCGTGCTGTTGAAGATGAACCCGGTCAACGAATACCTGGGGCCGATTTTCCAGCGGTTGTTTGCCAGGTTGATCGACGCCGGATTCGTGCGCAGTCATTTATGGAGGCGCTGACGTCGGCAAGGCCGCTGTCGACCATCCGCAGGTCGACGAAGTCCACATCACCGGCTCCATCTACTCGCACGATGCGATCGTGTGGGGGCCGCCCGGCGACGAGCGCGAGCGCCGCAAGCGCGACAACGACCCGGTGCTGAAAAAGCCGATCAGCAGTGAGCTGGGCAACGTCAGCCCCTGGATCATCGTGCCGGGCCCCTATTCCGATAAAGAGCTGCGCTTTCAGGCGGAGAACGTGGTCTCGTCGATCATCAACAACGCCTCGTTCAACTGCGTGGCCACGAAAATGATCGTCACCTGGAACAACTGGCCTCAGCGTCAGCAGTTCCTCGACCTGGTCGAAGGCGTGCTGGCCCGAGTGCCGCCCCGCAAGGCGTACTACCCCGGCGCTCGCGAGCGCTACGAGAAATTCTCAGGCAAGCCGGCCCCAACTTCTGACGACGCGTTGCCGTGGACCATCATCCGCGACGCCGATCCCAAAGTCGGCTCGCAGTTGTTCTGCGAGGAGTCGTTCGTGTGCGTTTGCGCCGAGACGGTGCTCGAGGCGACCGACGAACGCGCCTTCCTCAAGCGGGCCGTCGACTTCGCCAACGACGAGTTGTGGGGCACGCTCAGCGCCGCGATCACCGTGCATCCCAGTTTCTACAGCACGCCATCGGGCGAAGCCGCGTTCGAGGCGGCTCTGGCCGGACTGCGGCATGGCGCCGTCGGCGTCAACTACTGGCCGGCCTTGGTTTATGCCATGATGAGCCCGCCCTGGGGCGGCTATCCCAGCGGCACGTTGGCCGACGCCCAAAGCGGCATCGGCTCGGTGCACAACACCTTCATGCTGGAAGGAGTGCAAAAGACGGTGCTCGAAGGACCACTCACGCAGTCGCCCAAGCCCCTCTGGTTCCCCACGCACCGCCGCCCCGAACCATTGGCGTGGAAGGTGCTCGATCTCTACCACAAGCCCTCGGTCTGGAAGCTGCCAGGACTGTTGTTGGCGGCGCTGCGCGGTTGAAATCGGCTAAACCCCCCGACAATGAATGGCAGTACCATTGTGCCGTAGGTCGGTCCAACCAACTCACTCGATCAACAGCGCATGTTCCGCAAGCCGCGCAATGCAGGCCGTGAGTTGGTGTTGAATGAATGCTTCAGCGCAGTTCTGGCGGGACGGGTTGGCCTTCTTCCAGCAGCGAGATCTTTCCGCTGGCTACGGCGGCGGACACCTGTGGCCAAGTTGGGCCACGTCGGTGGCGCCGTCCAACTGGCCAAGCACGAGGCGATCCATCCCCTCGAGACGCACCGGCAGGTGGCGGCGACTCGTGACGATGTCTCCACGCAGCGCTTGCAGCCGGGCCAATCGACTCGCGCGCGAGCGTTCGCTCGACTCCGCGACAAATGGCGCCGGTTCGCTGTGCAGTTGAAACAAATCGTCCAGGCAACATTGCAACAGGTGTTCCTCCAATCGCTGAACTTCCTGCTCGGTCATGGACCGCCCCGCCGACTCGACCTGTGCGCCGCATGGGAAAGCAACTCTTCGAATGTCGTGCGCCGAGGCCACAGCGAACCCACGTGCACCAGTGCCGCTTTCATGCCAGGAAGCGCCGTGGTCACGCGGTGGCCGCTGGGAGTGAGATACGTGCAGGCATCCGCCGAATCGACCGAGACCCGTGGGTCTTCGGGCACGAGTCTTCCTTCGAGGTGCAGGCCGTGCAGCCGCCCCGGGACCATATCAAACTCCAATGGCACGTCGGCGCAACACAATAGCGACTGCCGATGCGCCACATTCCGCACGATGTCGCGCACCCGTTCCTTCTCGCGCAAATCGTCGGTCAGAGCGTCCAGGCGTCGTTCGTCCGCGACGGGCAGCAAATTACTGATGCGGATTCCCAGGCCCGCGTCGCCCAGCACTTGCAGTTCGTGGCGGTGCGCATGGTTGTCAAACTCGGGATAGTACACCGCCTGGCTGCGACGTTGCAGATAGTCGCGGATGAGCACCGCGTCAGGTTGCCGCAAAATCGACTCGGCCGTGGCGACCACCAGTGCCCCGTAGCCACCGTCGTTCGCCTGCAGCGTGTCGCGGGTAAATTCGAGCTGTCGCCGACCGGCGGCCAATTGCCCAGCGGCAGTGGTGGCGCCCCGGGCCTCGAAACGCATCATCACGCCCAGCATGTCGTGAAGTTGCCAGCCCGGATTGACGTGGTAGTTGATATACGCCACCCCCTGGTCCGCCAAATGACGCCGGCAGATCGCCAACAGCTCGTCGCGCGGCCGTTCGTCCAGCCGAGAATAGACGTCCATCGCCAGGATGTAGTCGAATATCTCGCCAGATGCCGAAAACTGCTCTAGGGAAACGCAGTGGAACTCTGCATTGTCGAGCCCTGCGAGAGTAGCCGACTGTTGCGCCTCGGCGATCTTATCGGGCAAGACGTCGATGCCCAGCATACGAGCCTGCGGATACCGTTCGGCCAACGGCAGCAGATTGCTGCCATTGCCGCAACCGATATCGAGCACCGCGGACTGCTCCGCCGCGCACGGCTGCATCCGCGCATCCAGGCGATCGTTGCCAGTTGCTCGGGCTGCGCCTGCGGAATGGGCACATTGATTCGGACGGACAGTTCGTCAACGGAACCCGATCGACGCGACATGGGGTTTCTCGAACAAATGAGCGAATTGGCTGGAGAATCAACGTTTCACTTCGACGCTTCTCGCGTCAGGCAATCAACAGCGCGTTGCGCCCAGGTTGGCGAGCGCCTGGTCGAGCACCTCCTCGAGGATTTCCGTAATTCCCGCGCCGGCGCCCGCGGGCAGCCCTTCCCGCATGATCGAGAGTTGTCCGCGATGGACTGCCTCGACCAGCAGTGCGACTACGCGCCGCTCGGTCCCGCTGTCCGTCGAGATATCTCAACAATTGATGCGACATCTCGTCCAGTGTCGTTGGCTCATGGCGCCGATTGATCACCTGGCCGATCGATTCGGCCTCAACGCGGGTCCAGCGGGCAACCTGCGGCCGATCGCTCACCTCAACCGTGAAGCGGTCCGTGTCGCTATGGATCTCGAGGAAGCCGTTCACGATGCACTCGAGGATCGTTCTTGACAATTCGTCGCGCTGGGCTTGATCGAACGCCGACTCCGAAGCCGCGGTTGCCATGCGGTTGCTGACCGCCTCGACCAATACTTCGAACGCCATCGAGCGAGGCCAGGCGCCGGCCAGCAAATCGAGGGCCACTTTGGCTGCCGGCAGCGCCGTTCCCAACACTCGTCCGTCGGACGCAACGAAACGAGCCTGCCCTTCCGCCGCCCGATCGATCGAAGCTTCCACCGGTTGGAGCCTGGCAGCAAGATGGAGTCCACGCAGGGCCGCGGGTGCCCACCGATGCGTGCGGCGTATTCCCTGATGGCAAAACAAACTGCGGTGTACACTGCGATTGCACAGCAGGTCCATCTGCTCTCGAGCGAGACCGTGTCCCGCGCTACCCCGGCCAGCTTGCTTTCCACCGTCGGGCCCAGCGGTCCTGCGAACATCGTGCGAACGTCGGCGTCGCCCAGGTACTGCAGGCGCTGCGCATCGGCCCGGGCAGCCATCTCATGAAAATACACCGGGTGACTCTGGGCGCCCAAGTACTCGTGCACCACGGCTACGTCGGACATTCCTTGTGCCAGGGTTGCTTCGCCTCGCAGCAGACGGCCCCAGCCCTGGGCGTCCGCGGGCAACGCGTCCGCGATGAATTGCATCGCGCGGCGCACCGTGGCAACCCGTGCGGGCAACGGCTCCTGCTCCTGCGAGGCGGCGCGGGCCAGATCGCGCACGACCCCCGGCACGATCCAACCCGGCAGCGCACGATAGCTGAGATACAAAACCCCCTGCGGATTCAAACGGGCGCGGCAAAACGCGAGGAGCGAGGCTTGCAGCTCGAGCGGCATCAGCGAGTAGACGTCGTCGCAGATGATATAGTCGAACGTGCCCAGCCCCTCGTTGCCGGCATCCAATCGCAGCTCGCGAAATTCGACGTTGGACAAATCCGCCACACGTGCCAGTTGCGTGGCCATTGCCAGCGCCTCGGGCGATCGGTCGAGCCCGACATACGTGCTCTGCGGATGCCGGTCGGCCATGGGCAAGAGATTCAGGCCCGCGCCGCAACCCAACTCCAGCACGCGGCAGTCACGGACGGCCTTTGGAGTCATGCCAAACAGCATCGCAATCGCGGCGAGGTGATCCGGATGACTCAGCGTAACCGCCTGTCCGGGCTGCGACACGTCGTGTTCGGTTCGCTGAGCGGCGAGGAGAGACGACATTCGAAAGCAATCCCGGGCGATTGGGGCTGAGTGCCAGCAAACGAGCAACTGTGCACAGCCACGATTTGCTGACGGCGACAAGCGGTGCTGGCATGCGGCCGATTCTAATCATTGGGCGGCACGTTGGTCTATCGCGAGCCCG
>CAVZWY010000023.1:0-64099 GCA_963779015.1 uncultured Planctomycetaceae bacterium
ACGACGTATCAACCGGGGCCGCCCTGGGAATCGCCGTGGACGGCGAAACCGGCACGGCTTTGGGAACCGATTGCAGTTTGCTGCGCAACGTTTCGTCGTAGGCGGCCTTCTTGCTCGCATTCAATAGGCAAACCCGAGCTGCCGACAGCTCATTCAAGATTTGCTGCGAGACGGAGCCGTTCTTGCCAGCTTGAAACGTGCGGACATGCGCCATCTGGCGATCGGCCGCGTGGTCGATCACGTCCAGGTCCGCTTCGAACACAGCGATCCCCAGCAACCGATAATGGTTGGGCGGCTGCTCGCTCGGCGGAATGCCAAGCCAAACGTGATATCCGTCGAAACTGCCGGACATGTGTGAAAGTGCTCGCGGCGAAGGACCGATAAAGGATTCCCCCCGGAAGTAAGGAATTCCATTATAGGGCAACCCACCGAGCATTCAAGATTCGGCTCCGGCCGCCGGTTGGATGGAACGGGGTGCCGCCGGGGCCCGCGGGGAGGGCTCGGCCGATCTCGTGCGCTTTCCGCTGGGTCCACGAACGCCGCGGAGTGAACGTTCGAGCGTCTTCGCCCCCTGCGCTAGCGATTACGCCGCTGCTCGGCGGTGCGGCACCACGCGAGAGATTGCTGTAATCCCACGTGCCTTCTTCGGCGTAAAAGTCGATAAGCTCCAAAGTCGTCCGACGGACCAGGCGATCTTGTTCGTCGAATTTCTGCGAAGCGTGGGCCACGACTTCGCCGGGAACGTCCGCCACGTGGTCAGACCAGGTCGTCGTCGTGCCCCGGCCAGTCTTCAGAACCTGTCGCATGCGATAGCCCTGCCGCTCGATCGCTTCACCGACGATTCGCAGCCGTTTATTGAGTGCGAGGTACCTTCTTCTTGTTGACCGCCTCCTGGGTGGTCTCGCCGCTGGACGTGTCGCTGGTCGTGCTCTTGCGACGCAGGATCGTCGGCGTGGAATCCGGGCACGTAGCTGATCTGGATGACTTCCTTATTGCCGCCGCCAAGAATTCCTCGATTGGTCGGCCTGGCAGGGGATCTCCCTGGCCGTCGACCGTGAGCCTGTCCCCGATCATCCAATGACTTGATGGAGACGGTTTGGCCGAGCGTCTCGCCAGCATATCCCTGTTGGACGATTTTGGGCGGCGAGGAAAACTTGGGCGCGCAATTTCGACCGTCACTTCGACTTTGAGCGTTACGCCCTCCGGCTCGACCTTTTCAAGCGTCGTCACGTTGTCGGTGATGCTGGAACTGGTGACGTTGCCTTCTTCGTCGAACTCTCGGTGAGGATCCGCACGTGTCGCCAGGAGCCTTCGCCAAAACGGGCCCAGGCGTGCGCGCGTTGCAAGACATCGGCGTCATCGTTCTCAGCCGCGGCCAAGCCCTGTGTGGCCCACGCGACGAAGCAGACGAAGCAAAAGCCCGCAAACAATCTCCCTCCTCGCACGGTCTCTCCTCACAAACCTGTCCAACCCTCGCGCCGTTGCCGCGCGGCGAGCGGACTGCGATCGAGGGCATGCTGAGTCGGTCCTCCATCATACCCCTTTATCAGGAGTGCGCAGGCCCGTGCGCGGAACAAGCGCGGAAGAATACGGCAATTTTCGCGGATTTTATCCTAGGCTGCCGAACTGCTAGCGGCTCGCGGAAGCTCCCTCGGGCAACGCCGCCGGGGCATTTGTCACTCGCAGCGCCAGCAACAGCGCGCCGGCCATGATGGCCATGTCGGCCACGTTGAAGATTCCGCTACGCAGGCCGCCCACTCCCAGATTCATGAAGTCGATAACCAGGCCATCGAATCGCAGCCGATCGATCAGATTGCCGACGGCGCCCGCCAACAGCAAAGCACAGCCCGCCAGCCGCACGGGAGTCATGTGCCAGCCAAGCAAGATGGCCCCGACCAGTCCCAATGCGATCAACGCGTTGATGGCGACCAAGACCACCGATCGCGTCTCGATGGGCAGGCGTCGCCGAGTCCCAAAAACGCGCCGGGGTTCTCAGCGTACTGCAAGCGAAACAGGTCGCCGCAAAAACTGTGGATCGGCTCACCTCTGAGTGCGATTGCCAACGTGCTTGGTGAATTGATCGCAGCCGACGCACGTTGCCAGGATCAGCACCACGGCGGCCCAGCGCATCAGTCGGTGAGTCATGACCATCGGATCTGGAGCGTTCTGCGGTTGCGCTATCATGAACGGGACATCCGCGGTTTGCCGAGCGGCGCCGGTGGCCCTGCATCAGTCTTTATCATCCGCCGATTTTGCGGCCGACGCCAGGCCGACTTCGGTGGCGAGAGGAAACGAGTTGTTGTTGACCAGTTTATCGATTTCCCGGCTTTCCTGATACTTGGCCAAACTGGGACGCAACGGCGACGTGCATCCCCACGCCGCCAGGCAAAAAATGCCCGCGGCAGACGGCCATCGGGCGACCGAGACGAGCTCGAACAAGTGGGGAAGTTATTCGCGGCATATTTCGCGGCATATCAGGTAACGCGGTCGAACGTGCAACGCAACCAAAGAAAACGGGCACATGACGTGGCCGCAACGTGCTGCTACGGGTGGACCTGTTCGAGCGACATCCATTCTTTCACTGTCTGTGGCGGCGGTGGCGGTGGCGGATGAAACATTCGGTAAAAAGAATCCAGGCTCTTTGTGCTGTATGTGGGTGGAATAGCCCACCGTCGGCGTGCTTGCTTTGCTGTTGGACCGGTCAAACGACAGCAGGTTTTTCGTGTTGTTGACCAACCGCTTGGTGCTTGAGCCCATTTTCGTGAGCACTGCCGGGCTGCCGCCGCCGTGATCGGCCACCGAGCTAAACGGCGAATGGTTGCCATGGGAACCAAATGGGCACCACGACGGCCAACCGGCGGCCTGCGCCGTGGCATTTGACGTCCAACCGAGTGCTGCAACGAACAGCAGGAATCTTACAGTACGCACCGGAAGAGCTCCTTGCTATTTGACAGATGGGATGGCGGCAACCGCCGCCGATTCCGGAGAAATGTGGGGCGAAGGTTCGCAGATTCGCCGCAGCGTGTCCAGGCGGTTTTTTAGCCAGCGGATTCACCAGCGGCCGCAAGCTTGCCAGCAGGAAAACGCAACGCGAATCAGGTCTCGCAACCACCTTCCTTGCAGGACTGGCAAGCGGGCAATAGATTGACGCATTCGGTCGGTTTCGCGGCACTTGGCAGTTCGCCGGCAATTGGCGCCACACAATTCCACCCCGTTTCGCTATTTTTCCCATGGTCAAGCAAAACATCGGGTTCGTTGGCGCCGGCCAAATGGCCAGCGCCCTGGCCGCCGGATTTGTCCGGAAGCGGCTCGTTGACGGGGGCCAAATCACGGCCGCGGATCCCACGCCTGCCGCCGCCGAGGCATTTCAAAGAGCCGTGCCAGGGGCTCGAATCCTGTCGGACAACGCCGCCGTGGCGAAAGCGGCCGACGTGCTGGTGATAGCAACCAAACCGCAACATCTGGCCGGCGCCGTGGCGCACCTGGCCGATCCGGCTGCCGACAAGCTGGTGATCTCCATTGCCGCCGGCATCACGCTGTGCATGCTCGACGCGGCGCTGCCGAAGTTGCGCTTGGTGCGCGTGATGCCCAACACGCCGTGCCTGGTCGGCCAAAGCGCCAGCGGCTATGCCTTGGGCCCGTGCGCAAGGCGGCCGATGGTTTGCTGGTGGCCGAATTGCTGGAGTCGGTCGGGCGTGCGTTCGCCGTCGACGAACAGCTACTCGACGCCGTGACCGGGTTGTCGGGCTCCGGACCGGCGTTTGTCTACGTGATCATCGAGGCCTTGAGCGACGCAGGCGTGCGGATGGGCTTGCCGCGTGACGTTGCTTTGCAACTGGCGGCTCAGACCGTCCGCGGCGCCGCCACCATGGTGCTCGAGACCGGCGAGCACCCCGGCGTGCTGAAAGATCGGGTGACGAGTCCAGGGGGAACGACGATTGCCGGACTGGCGGTATTGGAGTCCGGCAGCCTGCGCGGGACGCTAATATCCGCGGTGGAAGCGGCCACGCGTCGCGCAAACGAGTTGGGCAGCCAAGCCGGAGGATGAATGACCTTCCATGGAAATCCCACGGCGCCGCCAGGCTCCCACCCGGCCACGGACCCGCGAAGTATAATAACCAGCGCACAAGGTGGCGGCCCGTGGCAGTTAGGCGGGCATTCCTTTGCGAGTATTGCGGAGAGAGCGAGACTATGACCATTTTTAGCGTTGTCGACGACAAGCACATTCCCTTGTATCGCGTCATGTGGATTTCCGCCACGCCACACTTTTGTGGCGCGGAGGACTGCGAACGCGAAGGCCAGTACGAAGTACGGCTCGAGGAAGGCGAGTCGGTGTGGGCCAAGCAAAACGAGCGCGACGAAATGCTGCGCGTGCTGGAAAGCTGGCAAGGCGGATTGGGACCAGCCGAAGAGGAATGGGAGTAACGCTCGATGTCGATGTTCGAACGGGACGAATACAAGTGGCGCGAGACGTACTTCGTGCTGTTCGATTCGGCAAAACGACCCACGCTGGGCCAAATCGAGGACATGCTGCGCGGGTTGAACGACCGCTTCGAGCTGCTGAATCCCACGGCCGACGAAGACGACCGCTTCGAGTCGATCACGGTCATGTCCTCCGACGATTACGCCGCGCTCGACGTCAGCTACGAAGTGGGCGAGGAAGTGGTCGAACAAGCAAAAACATTGCACCAGGAGTTGAAGTCATCCGTCGTCGACGCCGAGGAACGCGCCAAGCTGGCCCAACTGCTCCGCTGCGACGCTGCGCTTCGATCTGTTGCACTTCGAAGAGATGACCCAAGACGAGGCCGACGACGACGACCTCGATGAAATGCTCGATCCCAGCGCGCTGTTGATCGTGATGGATGCGCTGGTGGAAATGACCGGCGGCGTGGGCGTTGATCCCGCCAGCGGCACGCTGGTATGATGCCGCGGAAGACAGGCTGGAGACTGGAGGCTGGAGGAAGATGGCCCAGCGGTTTCGCTTTGGGCCAGGCCTGACTCACTAATCGACCACGGCCAGAGGCCGTGGGTTTAGGAAGGCCCCTCCGAAGGGGCCGGATACATGGGGAAGGCCCCGTTGGGGCCACTAGGGTTACTCCAGATCCAACTTGCCTTGCCGTTCGTCCTGTTGCTCTTGCTCACGGATGTACTGGCGCACACGCATTTCATCCAGCCCAACCGTGCTCACACAGTAGCCAGCGGCCCAAAAATGCAAGCCTGTCATCCTTCGTTCCTTCAGCAACTCACGGTGGATGCGAACCGCACTCTTGCCTTTCAGGAACCCGATCGTGTGCGCCACGCTGTACTTGGGCGGGATGCTCAAGCACATGTGGATGTGGTCCGGCATGCAGCGCCCCTCCAGCAACTCGATTCCTCGCTGGCGACACAGCTCTCGCAGAATCGCCCCTACTTCCCGTTTCAATCGTCCGTAAAATACCCGACGCCGAAACTTTGGTATGATCACCACGTGGTACTTGCATTCCCACCGCACGTGGGAAAGACTTTGCCAGTCGTGCATAGGTTGCTCCTTCCTGCCCCAACGGGCCTTCCCGGAAGGACAGCCTATGCCGTCTGGCAACTCCATGCACCACGCACCGCTCCGAAGCTCTTCGGGTCACACGGCCAGAGGCCGTGGGTTTAATGACTGACTAAATCGGACGGGTGTAACTCGCATTCCTCGCGTGGTAGCAGGTGGATTCACAAGGAGTTGCGGCAAGTGCTAGCGTGAAGGTGAAGAAGAGGGCCTCCGCGGGTAGAACGGATTGTGATTGCAGTCCTTCCCACCCATCCAGGAGGCCCGGCCATGATCGTCGCACGGGAGCAAGCGTTTCTCAAGGCGCAACGGCAATTCCAGGCGTTGGAAATGTACGTCGAACGCGCGGCCGACGGCGGCCAGCGGATCGATCAAGTGGAACGTGAACTGTTCGGCCGGCTGCTGGCGCTGGGACACACGCTGCTGTCGGCCTTCGTGGCCGCCGCGGGGGATGGCGACGCGGGCGCGACACTGGAAACCACCCAAGGCCGCACGGTCCGCCGTTTGCAAGGCCGGCACGTGCGCCGCTACCTGTCGATCTTCGGCGAACTGTTGATCGGCCGCTACGTCTACGCGGCGCGGGAAGGGCAGAAAGTCGAGCGGGCGCCCTTGGACGAGCGGCTGGGGCTGCCGGCCGGCGAGTTCTCCTACGTCCTGGAAGACTGGCTCGAGCGGCTGTGCGTCAAGGAGTCGTTTCACGAAGCGGTGTCCGATCTGCACGCGTGGTTGGGTGTCGCGCCGAGTGAACGGGCGGCCGAGCAGATGAACCAGCAGATGGCCCAGCACGTCGAAGCCTTCCAGTTCGAGCGCGCCGCGCCGCCGGCCGACGAAGAGGCCGAGATCCTGGTAGCCACGGCCGACGGCAAAGGGGTGCCGATGCGCCGCCCGCTGGAAGAGCGGGTCCGCCGCGGACCGCGTCGCGGCAAAGGCGAAAAAGCGAACAAGAAACAGATGGCCTACGTGGGCGCGGTGTATACGATCGACCCCTTTCGCCGCACGGCCGACGACGTGCTCGACGAACTGGACCGGAAAGAACGCGCTGCCGAGCGGCCCGCGCCGCAACACAAGCAGGTTTGGGCCGAGATGACCCGCGTGCGGGAAGGAGAATCGTGTACGGGACGCGAACGTCTGTTTGTCGAGATGGCGGTGGCCTGTCACGAGCGCGACCCACAGCGCGCAAGACACTGGTCTGCCTGATGGACGGCGAGAAGGCGCTGTGGGAGGTGCAGCGCGAGTGGCTGCCGCGGGCGGTCTGCATCCTGGACTTGTTCCACGTGCTGGAGCGGTTGTGGCAGGTGGCCCACGTGTTCCACCGCGAAGGCAGCCGTGAGGCGGCTCAGTTTGTCACGCGGCACTTGCGGCTGTTGCTGGAAGGCAAGGTGGGTTATGTCATCGGTCGCTTCAAACGACTCCGCGACGAACACGCGCTACATGGCTCGCGGCGGCGCGTCGTCTCGGCGGCCATCGGCTACTACGCAAACAACCGCCGGCACATGCGCTACGACGAGTACCTGGCGGCCGGCTACCCCATCGGCAGCGGCGTGGCCGAAGGCGCTTGCCGCCACGTGGTCAAGGATCGCCTGGAACAAACCGGCATGCGCTGGACGGTCGCCGGCGCAAGCGATGCTCCACCTGCGCGCCACCTACCTCAACGGACAATGGAACGACTTCCTGAACTACCGCATTGAAACTGAACAAACCAAGCTATACCGGCGCTCCGCGGCATAGAGATCTGCGAGTTACACCCTTTTGAATTGCGGAAAGCCGCTTAGAATAGAGATGAGCGCATCAGCCATTGCAAGCGACTGCCAGTTTGCAATTCCACACGATTCTTGCCATCGCGGGACGAGGCTTATCTGTAGCTGCAAGGATGCACAATGAGTGCCACAATTGAAAAACTAATCCGCACGAACCCGGCTGAGTTTCGGGCGCGGCTGTTTATTGAGTGCGACGGTCGCAAGCGTCGTTTCCTGGACGTGTGCGACGATTGGCAGGCGAAGGATTTCGCCGCGTTGGATGCCGGCTGGCAGCGAGCTATCGGCGTGCCGGGTATCAATGGCAAAGTTTATTCGCGCGCCTACCTGGAACGACCACGCGGGCATAGCAAGACTACCGACATTGCGATTCAAGCGGCGTGGGCACTGTACGCGGCACCCCCAGGGCAATCCCATCAAACTTTGACGGCAAGGGATAGTGCTTGCACGTTCGCTGGCGAAACTTTTCACGCTTGTCCACTTGTCGAGCCCAGTCGCGGCGAAAAATGGCGGCCCAGGAAACACTGTTACATGGCGAATTGTTCAAAAACCGAGCAGCCATTCTTCGCGGAAAAGAACGCCTGACAAGTGTACGGCTCAACATTTTTCAAGCGATCAGCGTGCTGGCACTAGCGCCAGCCCGCAAATTGTGATGCGATTGCCCTGGCGGCACCCCGTTTAGTTCGCGGCGTGATTGTGGCTGGCGACGTTGACCAAGCCAAGTAGGTCAGGCACTCCGTGCCTGACAGGAAACACCAGCAGGCCCCCATTGCAGTCCGACGCCACGTGTGTTCCACGCGCGCGTGCCACGCTATGTCAGGCACGGAGTGCCTGACAATCGCTGCTTACCGCCGGGGCGCTGCCATCGTGTCGCGACTTATTGCACCGTGCCGCTGGGCACTTCCGTCGCTGCTGTCTCTAGTTGCCCTGGCGGCGTGGCGGTGGTGAACCAGCCGATCATCATTTCGTCCCAGGTTTGTTCGCCGAAGGTGACCCACTTCGTCGGATCGGGATTCGTGGGACTGGCGGCCGAGTTGTCGTAATGGGCTTCACAGCGCAGCACCGTGCCCTTGGGCATGAGCTTGGGCTGGTCCAGCAGGTAGTCGATCTGCCAGTTGAAATCCCAGTGCGGCACGCTCAGCAACTCTTCTTTCGTGCCGTCGGGGTAGGTCGCGTCGAAGCGGAACGATTTGCCGCGGACGTGCATGTGGGGCGTCATGCCCAATAGCAGGCGGTCTTCTTCGAAGCGATGCTTGGAGACGACCTTGTAGTCCGGGTTGCCCGGCGGAATGGCAAACGCGAAGTTGATCACCCAACCGCTTTCGACCACCTGTTTGACGGCGCTCTTGTCGCAGAACGACAGGCCCAAGGTGCTGATGTCTTCCTGCGGCTTGCCGTTGGGGGTGTAGTGCATTTGGAAGATGATCTTTGAGCCGGCTGGAATGCGCTTGGCCATGCCCGGGTCGGTCGCTCGCGGCGGAGAGCCGGGAGCATAAGCGGCCAACAGCGAGCCGCGCAACAGTTCGATCTCGCCGCCCGGGCTTTGCAGGAACACCAGGATGTGGTGGACCACGGAACGGTTGCCCGGCCGAGCCTCGCAGGCCACCATCCACTTGTCTTCGGTGAAGCCGGGGTCGACGGTGAAGTGTTTATAGTCGACCACGCCCTCGGCTGGCACCTGGAACGGCTTGTCGGCCATGGCCAGCACCAGTTGGGGTTCGGGAATGTTCCAGCCTTCGGCAAACTGGCGGGGTTCGGGCAGATCGGCCGGATCGCCTTCGGGGCAGCCGGCCTCGACCCACTGGTTGATGAGTTGTTGCTCTTCGTCGCTGAGTCGGGCGTCGTTTTCGAAGTGACCGATCGCCGGATCGGCAAACCAGGGGGGCATGCGCCCCTGGTCGACCACTTCGCGAATCGTTTCGCCCCAGCCCAACGCTTCCTCGTAGCTGGTCAGCGAGAACGGACCGATCTCGCCCTGGCGATGGCATTCGACGCAGCGATCCTGAAACAATCGCGCGATCTGGTTGGAGTAAGTGACCGCGCTCTCCTCCGGCTCGAATTTGCGGCCGATGAAGCAGCCGACGGCCTCGGCCTCGGGCTGGCTGACGCTTTTGCCGGCCAGCAACTCGTCGATGGCGATCGCCAGATCGCGGCGCGGGTTCTTGGTCTTTTGCACGCCAGGCAGATACTGTCCGTCGATGCGGCCGTGATAGCGCACCACGCGGTTCTCGTCGAGCAGGAACACCTCCGGCGTCCGCACGGCGGCGAACTGGTCGGCCACGACGTTGTCCGCATCGAACAGCACGGGAAAGGAAATACCGTGATCGCTCACATAGTGGGCGATTTCCTCCGGCGTGTCCTGCATGTTCGAGTCGATGCCGACAAATTGAACGTCGCTGCCGTAGTGTTTGGTCAGCACATTGAGCCGTGGAGCATACAACCGCGCCAGCGGGCATTCGGTGCCCAGGAACATCACGACCACGAGCCTGGCGTCCGACAAATCCGACAGCGCCAGTTGCTGGCCGTCGGCGCCTTTCAGTTGGAATGCGGGGGCCGGCTTGCCGAGCAACGAATCGGCGGCGGGGGCGGCAGCATTGAGTGTCACCGCCGCCAACAACAGTCCAAGGCCCGCGCTTCGGCCAAGAGATTGCAACATGATCGTTTCCTTGTGTGGTCGATGGTCTCGAAGACGTGGGCGGCCGGTGGCATCCCTTGCACTGGCCGTCGATGTGGCCCCCTGCTACTCATTCTTATTCGACGGGCCACCCTGGCAAGTATACTCGCATCCCGCCGCGGCTGTTTCAGGCGCGGCTGGCTAAATCGTGCGGCGGGAACAGGATATTCACTGCTTTGCCGCCCCAGAGCAAGACGAATCCTGATGGCGACGTGTGCGGCAGGAAACTCTCGCAAGTCGCTGGATTCGCAAGAATTCAGCCAATGCCATGGCGACGTCCTGGTGGTTTGGAGCGTGCGGATTCGGTACAATCGACCCTTGCAGGCCACCTTCCTGCCCTCGCCAGCGTGCCGCCACGCCCGATTGTCCCTCCCGCCCCTATCGGAGTCCCACCATGGCCAGAATCACTCGCCGTAAGTTCGTCCAACAATCGGCTGCCGCTAGCACGGCTTTCGGACTGTTTACGATTGCTGGAACGAAGGCCTCGGGCCGCGTGCTGGGGGCTAACGACACGGTGCGCGTAGGCGTGGCAGGCATCAACGGTCGCGGCGGCTCGCACATCAATGCGTTTGCCCACGAGTTGAAAGATCAGAATGTGCAGGTCACCTATCTGATTGATCCGGATTCTCGGCTGTACGAAGAGAAGAAGAGGCTGGTCGCCCGCGACGGCAACAGCGAGCCCAAGTGCGTGCCCGACATCCGCACGGCTTTGGAAGATCCGAACCTCGACGTGGTGACCGTGGCCACGTGCAACCACTGGCATTCGCTGATCACGGTTTGGGCCTGCCAGGCCGGCAAAGACGTGTACGTGGAAAAGCCGATCAGCCACAACATCCATGAAGGGCGCAAGTGCGTGGAAGCCGCGGCCAAGTATGGCTCGGTCGTGCAGCACGGCACGCAGCAGCGCAGCAGTCTCGAGCGGGCCAAGGAAATTGCGGCGGTTCAGAGCGGCAAGTACGGCAAGCTGCTGGTCTCCAAAGGCTATTGCTGCAAGCCGCGCTGGAGCATCGGCGCCAAGCCGATCCAGGACCCGCCGGCGGGCCTCGATTTCAACATCTGGCTCGGCCCCGCGTCCGAACAACCTTATCACGGCAACCTGGCACACTACAACTGGCACTGGTTCTGGGACACCGGCAACGGCGACATCGGCAACCAGGGCGTACACGAGATGGACGTCGCCCGTTGGGCCATCAAAGACTCGACGTTCCCGAAAAGCGTGTGGAGTCTGGGCGGACGGCTCGGCTATGAAGATCAGGGGCAAACGCCCAACATGCAGATGACCGTCATGGACTACGGCGACGCGCTGCTGATCTTCGAAGTGCGTGGGCTGGTGGAAAAACACGGCGTGCCGCGCCGCGTGGACAACGAGTATTACACGACCGAGGGCGTGATCCGCGAATCGAAATTTTATCCCGGCGGCAAAGGTGACGGCGAGCCGATCGCCGACGTCGAGGCCCACGTGGCGCCCGGTGGTCCGTTCGGAAGTTTCCTGAACGCCGTGCGGACGCGCAAGCCCGCGGACATCAACGCCAATGCCGAAACGGCGCACTATTCGGCGGCGCTGTGCCATCTGGCGAACATCTCCTACCGATTGGGACAACCCACGCCGTTTAATAAGTCCAGCAAAGCACTGGGAGATAACAAGGAAGTGGTCGCGACGTTCGACAACCTGCGCGATAATTTGAATGCCATCGACGTCAAGCTGGAGGAGACCACCTATCAGGTCGGGCCGAAGCTGGCGTTCGACGCGGCGACCGAGCGCTTCACCGGCGAAGGGAGCGAGGCGGCCAACCCGCTGCTGTCGCGGGCTTATCGTCAGCCATTCGTCGTGCCCGAGCGAGTATAAGTGCAGAGTTTGGGTAATTTCTCGAGAAAGGTGGCTCGTGCCAGCGCCCCATCGACTCGATTGAATGGTTCAATAGCGGAGCCTATACTGCCGATCGGATCAATGTTCCTTGATTCGTATCAGCCCGTGCCGCGAGAGTTGAACTGAGGACCCCTACGATGCTCAACGTATTCTCGGATCGCCGGTTTCACGATTGCGATGGCGCCACGCGCCGCGAATTCTTGAAAGTGGGCGCCCTGGGCGCCGCGCGCTAAGCTTGCCGGGATTATTGGCGGCGCGCGCCGAAGCGAAATCCCAGGGCAAGCCCGTCAAAGAGACCTCGGTCATCTGGCTGTGGCTGGCCGGCGGACCAACGCACGTCGAAACGTTCGATCCGCACATGCAAGCGCCGCGCGAATATCGCAGCACAACCGGCGAAGTGGCCACGCGCATTCCCGGAGTGACCATCGGCGGCACGTTCCCGCGCATCGCGTCGGTAGCGAATCGCATGGCGTTCGTTCGTTCGTTCGCTCACAACAATAGCGGCCACGTGGGCGGCACGCACTATGTGAACACCGGATACGACAATCGCAACATCGACAACGGCGGCGCTCCGGCGCGCCCGTCGATCGGCTCGATCGTGGCGCGGGTGCGCGGCAGCAACCATCGGGTCACCGGCATGCCCACCTACGTGGCGCTCAACCGGCTGCGCTCGGGCATCGATGGCCCGGCGTTTTTGGGGCCCGCGTGCAATCCGTTCGATCCCAACGGCCAGGCGCTTGAGAATCTTTCGCTGGCCGTGCCCGAGCGGCGCGTGGGGGATCGGCGCATGTTGCTGGCCAGTCTCGATCGACTGAACCGCGACATCGATGGCTCGGGCGCGATGGAAGGCATGGACCGCTTCGAGCAGCAGGCCTTCAATCTGGTGATGGGCGGAGCGCCGGCGGCATTTGACCTGAAGCAAGAGAATCCCAAAACTCTGGCCCGCTATGGCAAGGGCCTGGGCGAGCAAATGCTGCGGGCCCGACGGCTGTGCGAGGCCGGTTGCGGGTTTGTAACCCTCTCGTACAACGGTTGGGACATGCACAACAAGATCGAGGCACGCATGAAGCAGCGCGGACCGGAAGTCGATCGGGCCGTGGCCGCCTTGGTCGAAGACCTGCATCATCGGGGGCTGAGCGATCAGATTTTGCTGGTGATCACCGGCGAGTTCGGCCGTACGCCCAAGGTGAACAAGAACGCCGGACGCGATCACTGGGCGCCTTTGAGCACGTTGGCGCTGGCCGGCGGCGGGTTGCAGATGGGGCAAGTGGTGGGCGAGTCGATGCCCAAAGGAGACGTTCCCAAGAGCACGCCCATTCGCCCGCAGGACCTGATGGCGACGGTGTTCCACGTGTTGGGCATCGACCGCCAAACGCAATTTGTCAACACGGCCGGCCGGCCGGTATATATGATCGAAGATGGCCAGCCTATCGCCGAGCTGGTCTAATTTCTGCGTCCGATTCGCCTCGCTTTGCCAGGCCGCGCGCCGTTATGTAACGCTTGCGGGTTAGCAACTCACGACCAACCCCGCCCGGGACCACACCATGTCCTCAACTCGCATCCGCCTTGCGTCGCTTGCGTTCATATTGCTGTTGCTCACTTTCTCCGCGGCACCGCTCCACGCCGAAGAAAACTGGCCGCGTTGGGGCGGCGCCGACGGCAGCAGCCACACCGCGGAAACCGGCTTGCCCCTTTCCTGGACCGATGCCGACGTTGGCTGGAAGACTTCGCTCGAAGGCTTTGGCCAATCAATGCCCTGCATCTGGGGCGACAGGATCTTTCTCACCACGGCGCTCGACGACGGACGGCAGCGCGTCGTGCTGGCGATCGATCGCCGCTCGGGCCGGCAACTTTGGAAACACGTGGCCTGGACCGGCGAGCCGGAGAGTTCGCACAAAATGAACGGTCACGCGTCGGCCACCTGCGCCACCAACGGCAAGGTGGTCGTTGCATTCTTTGGCCGTGGCGGCTTGCACGCTTATTCGCTCGACGGCGAACCGCTGTGGTCGCGCGACTTGGGCCAGTTCGACGGACCCTGGGGCACCGCCGCCAGCCCGATCTTCCATGGCGACCTGGTCATTCAAAACTGCGACAGCGAATCGCCCGAGGCGTCGCTCTTGGCGGTCGATGCGCGCACCGGCGAAACGGTGTGGAGCACGCCGCGCGAAGTGATTCGCGGCTGGAGCACGCCGATTTTGATCAAGACGGCCGATCGCGAAGAGTTGGTGCTCAACGGGCACTCGCACATTCGCGCGTACCAGCCTGCCACCGGCCGGGAGCTATGGCGTTGCAAAACATTCAGTGGCCGCGGCGAGCCGGTGCCGGCCTTTGCGCATGGCAAGCTGTTCGTCGTCAACGGTCTGGCGGGCGACATCTATTGCGTGCGGCCCGGCGGCGATGGCGACGTGACCGAAACGCGCCGGCCGTGGCACACGCCGCGCCGCGCCGGTCGCGATCTGCCCTCGCCGGTCGTCATCGGCGATTATTTGCTTGCCTGTAGCATGCCGGGCATTCTCTTTTGCTACGACTGCGAGACCGGCAAGGAGTTGTGGAAGGAACGCATCGGACCCAAATACACCACCACGCCGCTGGTGGCCGAAGGGCACGCCTACTTCCACAGCGAAGACGGCCAGACGATCGTCATCGAGCCCGGCCCCGCGATGAAGACCATTGCCCAAAGCAAACTCGACAGCCAAACCGACGAATTGTTCCGCGCCTCGATCGTTCCCTGCCAGAGCCAGCTCTTCATCCGCTCGAACAAGTATTTGTATTGCATCGGCAACGGGCCGAGCGAATAGCGATAGCCCAGAACCGACGCATCGCGCGTTGGCCGTTCAGCCCTCGGCTCCGCCGGAGGATCGTCGAATGTAAACCCGTGCCGCTTGATCGACGCCAATTCCTGACGCGCAGTTCCCAAGCCGCCTTGGCGCGGGTGGCCCAGACAACTTGTTGTCTGGGTTGCGAAGCAACAAGAGGCGAACAGCCAACAAGAGCGAGACATTTGGTGGCTCCATGCCGTTCGATCGTCGCCAATTCCTGACGCGCAGTTCTTAAGCCGCCTTGGCGCTATCGGCATCGAGCGCATGGCAGGCTCCGTTCGCCCGCGCCGCGTCCGGTGCGCAGCCCATGTTCGCCGCCTTCACCGAAAGCTTCCAGTCCTGGCCCATTCCGAAAGTCTGCGAGAAGTTCAAAGCCATCGGTCTCGATGGGCTTGATCTCACGGTGCGTCCCGGCGGCCACATCGAACCCGAGGACGCGCCTGAGAAATTGCCCGCCGCGGCCCGGGCCGCCCGCGACCATGACGTGCGGCTTTCGATGCTCACCACGGCCATCGTCGCGGCCGATCGGCAGGCCGAAGAACTGCTGGCCGCCGCTGCCGAGCAAGGCATCGATCGGGTGAAGCTTGGCTACTATCGCTATCAAAAGTTCGGCACGCTGGCCGAGCGGATCGACGAAGTGAAACGCGCGTTGACGCCGATCGCCAGGCTGGGCGCCAAGCACGGCGTGCTCCCCTGCATGCACATTCACTCCGGCGACACGATTCCCTCGGGCGGGGCCGTGGCTTATTTGCTGCTCAAGGACTTCTCGCCCACGGAGATCGGCGCTTACGTCGACCCGATGCACATGACGGTCGAAGGGGGCAACGACGGCTGGCGGCAGGGGCTCGATCTGCTGGCGCCGTGGATCGCCATCTCGTCGCTGAAGAATTGCCGCTGGACGCCGACCGAGCGCGACGCACAAGGCCAACAGCGCTTCAAGTTTCAGAAGTGCCCGCTGGCAGACGGCATCGCGCCGCTGCCGCAGTACCTTGCCCGTCTGCACGTGCTGGGCTATCGTGGACTCTACACGCTGCACAGCGAATACGCCGACGCCGGCAGTTGGCGCGTGCTCAACCCGAACGAGTGCCTGGAACAGACCCTGCGCGATCTGGAATACGCCCGCAAGATCATGCCGGCGGTTAGTGCGCCGGCGTAGTGGCGCGATTCTGAAAATTCTTTGCGGCGTATCTTCATTTCTGCGAACGCCTTGATCACAGTGGCCTAAAAGTTTGCTTGAAGTCGGCCGCGCATTCTGCAAAGAATCGCATGCTGCAATCGCGGTGAGTCGATCGCTCACCGTGATCTGAACGTTACCCGAGAAAACAACTCCTCGCGCGGGCGAACGCCGCTTGCCCAAATCCTGGGCAAGCACGCCGAAATCGCCCTATCGCCGGGAGTGCGCTCGCGGTGCGCGAGATCCGGACAAAGCGCGTAGTTGGGAAGTTTGTTTTGCACTTTTGCAAGGGAGCAACGCCATGGACTTTGAGCCGGAATTCGGAGAGGACGAGAACGATTTGGACGTCACGGGTGACGTGCAAGATGCGCCGGACACACTCGGCGAATCGGATGCAGACGTGGACGCGCAATCCGACTACGAAACCGGCGCGGAGGACGACATGGAAGTCGCTGCCGACGAGGTGTTTTCGCCCGTCGATGAATCAACCGCTGCCTCTGAGGCGGATGACGCGGTGCCAGGCGCTGATGGTAATGCGGCGACATTCGAGCGGTCGCCCGAGGCGGCGAGCGGCAACCCAGAGGCGGCGAATCAAGGGCCCTACGTAGACTTCGCCACAGTCTCTGAGTCGGCGCTGACGGTGCCGCACTATGAAAGCGGCCCCATCAAAGACGAATCGTCCAGTCCGGGCGCAACGCCACTCGAGACCCCACCTAGCGGCGCCGCATCGGCTCACGCGCCGAACAGCGATTTGAGTCCCCACGCGCAGCAGATGCTGCAACCCACGCCCGACGGCGGCCCGCCCATGGCGCGGCCGATCATCATCGTGCGGTTGGCGGACGACCAGATGGAGCAGGTCATCAACGAGACGCTGCGGCGGTCGGCGCGGCGGAGCGAGCAGACGAGCAAGGAAGTGGCGCAGTACATCGTCGACCAGGAATTCTGGCGGCGCGACTGCCAGGAACGCGCCATTCTCGGCCACTAGCCCGCCGACAGAAACGCCGCGCCCTGGCTCAAGCCACCCAGCGACACAATGGGTAGGCCGGACGCTTGCCCAATTTGAAAGGCGCTGCGCTTAAGTGAATCAATTCGTTATTGGAGCTGTCGGCGTCGGCCAAGTTCAATGGCGTCATCGGCGTTGAAACCTGTCCGTTTCATAGCCAAAAGCTGCCCGGCAAGTCACGCCTGGTGAGGCTCTTTCAAGACGATGAGTTTCTGACGAACTACTACACGCTTCAGAGGTTCTACCTCAAAGATAAGCCGACTATCATCGTGTCTGCAGTGGCGACGAACAAGTCACTCTCACCGTGCGCCACGCTATCGCCTTGGCTCGCGTTGCAGGCGGATCTTGCCGGCTTGCGGTTGGAGCGTGCGAAATTCGTTCCGCTCGTCACGAAGGAACGAAAGACGACGTCGGCAGCCTTTGTTGAGCATTCTCGCGAATCGCCGAAAGCGCTGGTGCTCATGATGGGCGGCAATCATATTCCCGGTGAAGAGGGCCGGCGCAGCTTGGCACAAATGCTGAGTGGTAAATCATGAATGCCGCGGGCCGAAAGCCCAACAACAAACCAGCCCAGGCCATTGGCCTGGGCGCAGGCGCGCCCAACGATATCTCAAGGGCTGAAAGCCCGACACATGCAAATCATTCATGCCACGATTCCATGAGGCCGGGCCTTCAGCCCTCATAAGGCTTCAATTGTCACACTCTGCCCAGGCCGATTGCCTGGGCTGATATGACGGCGCACCTTCAGTGCTAACGGAATTAGCGCAGGCTAGAGATCCCAGCGGGTGCCAAAATCGCTCGAGGACGGAAATCAAATCTCGGCAAATTACTCCTCAATCACCGGCAACACGATCCGGCTCGGATGCTCCGCGTCGTGATAGATCGTCTGCTCTGCCACGTTGCTGCTTCTTTGTTGGTTGAGCGGTTCGCCTGTATTCGGGTTTACGTCGAAGCGGGGGAAGTTCGAGCTGGAGATGTCCACTCGGATGCGGTGACCTTTTTTGAAGACGTTCGACGTGGGGTAGAGCTTGATGGTGAACTCGTACACTTCGCCGGGCTTCATCAGCTTTTCCTGCTTCAGGCTGTCGCGGAAGCGGGCTCGCACGATGCCGTCGCCAATGTTCAAATCGAAGCCGCCGGGCCAGTCGGCGCTGGGCGGATAGATGTCGATCAGCTTGGCCGTGAAGTCGGTGTCGAGCGCGGAGCTCGAAGCGAACAGCCGCACTTCGATCTCGCCGGTCACTTCCATGTCGTTGGCCAACGGCTCGCTTTGGAACACGATGATGTCGTTGCGCGACGAGATGGGCACCGGCGCGGGAAAGTTCCACACGTGCGGCCCGCCCTTCTGATTCCAGGCGCCTTGCAGCAGGATGTCGTTGCCCGAGGAAATGTTGCCGCCGATGGTGGGCACGGGGTTGGCCGGATCGAACTGGAAGCGCGACGTGGCGCCCCCTTCGCTCGGCTTTTCGCTCGACAGGCGGCCATCGGCGCGCAGGTAGTAGTCGGTATACTTCGTGCGCGCCAGCGGCCACTCGTGCTCGTCGCGCCAATAGCCGCCGTGATCGAGCCGGCCTTCGCTGTCCTTGCAGCCGTTGCCGGTGCCCATGACGAAGATGCGCACCGGCGTGGCAAACGGCTCGGCCTTGCCCACGCTGTTGTCGATTCCCCTTGAGCCAATGGTCGTACCACTGCCTGCGCCAGGCATACGGATCGGCAATGGCCGCGGCGGGCCCGAAGGTGACTTGCCCGTGGGCGTAGCCGGACTGCTGTCCGTGAATCCAGGGGCCCATGATCAAATAGACCGGCCCGCGGATGGCTTTGCTCAGGGCCATGTAGTTGGCCGTGGTGTTGCCGCCCCACGAGTCGTACCAGCCCGAGACGAGATAGACCGGCATGTCCTGATATTCTTGCGGCGCGTCGACGATGTTGTTCTGCGCCCAGAACTCGTCGTTGGCCCCGTGCTCCATGGCGGCGACCAGCCAGGCTTCGTACTCCGGCGCGAGCTTGAGCGGCGTCATGCCCCGCCGCGTCGGCAGGCTTTTGAGATAGGTGATTCGTTGATCGGCCATTTCCTTGAGCACCGCGGCTGTGCCGGGATCGCGCACGGCTCGGCTGCCGCGGCCGGCATTCTGAAAGATCCAGTTCCAGAACCGCAGCTCGTAGGCCCCGGCGTTGCGCATGCTTTGCCGGCCCAGGTTCGACATGGCGTCCACCGGGATCACGGTTTTCAGCTCCGGCGCGTGCACAAGCGCGCAGCGCGTGCTGCGCGCCGCCGACATAGGACGTGCCGATCATGCCGATCTTGCCATTGGACCACGACTGCTTGCCGATCCACGCGGCGCAGTCCACGCCGTCGGGCCCATCGTCGGTGAGCATGTGCCAAATCCCTTCGGAGCCGTACCTCCCCCGCGTGTCTTGCGCCACGACCACGTAGCCGTGGGTGGCAAAGTATTCGCCCGCGCTACTGGCGCCCGACTTGTTATATGGAGTGCGGGTCAGAATCACCGGCAGGCGCTCGCTGGTCGCCTGTCCGTCGACTGCGGGTCGATAGACGTCGGTCGCCAGCAGCACCCCGTCGCGCATGGGAACCATCACATCGCGCTCGACGACGAAGTCCGCGGCGCGTGCGGCCGAAAGAATGGTCACACAGGAAGATGTGCACAGCAGCAGGAAGCAATAGAGCAGCGGGGCATGTTGCCGTCGCGGCAGCCCGGCGGCAGTGGAACGGCGAGCTTTCATGAACGAAGCATCCCTTGGACTTGCAACTCGGGCATCAATCAACTTCGACCTATCTTGGCAGCGCTCACTCCGCTCCCTCATCCCACGGACTCTTCGGCCCGTCCGGCACGGCGAACTCGGCGGCGATGGCTTCGTCTTCGGCTTGCACGCGCTGGGGCGGGGCGACGCGCACTTGGCGCAGCTCGTCCAGCAGCGGCAGCAGGTTCAACAGCCAGACGAGGATCGCCCCGCCCCCCAGCGCCAAGAGCAGCACCTCGATCTGGACGGGCCCGTTGCCGAAGCAAACTTCCACCAGCGTCCACACGGCGTTGGGTATCTGCAACAACGTCCAGCCGCTGCGACGCAGCGTGGGGGAGGTCATCTGCAGGATCCAGGGCGTGATGCAGCCGAACATCATCAGAATGACGTTGACCACCAGCGGCAGCGCTAGCTTCACTTCCACGTATTTTCGCAGCCAGCGAATGATCAATGCGCCGATGCCCAGATAGATGGCGAGATAGCACATCGCGACCGCTGCGGCTTCGAGGAATTCGCTGGTGGAGAGCCACTTTTGCAGTGGACCGTAGAACGCCATGTTGGGGCTCATCCCGGCGCCAGCCCGCGCGGTGGCGGTGTTTCGCATTGCCTCGCCGATCGCGTGATACGGGAGCAACGTCAATAGCGACACGGCCAGCATGTTGGCCAGCACGAACATATACCCCGTGCCAGGACCGGGCATGAACCAGGTGAGATACGCGCGGCCCAGGATCGACCGCGGCAAATCGCGTTTGACGCGCGGCGACAGCATGCCGGCCTCGCCCGTGAGATAAACCCCGCACGCGTACCAGAACAGCGCACTGAAGAAGATCAGCCCCATCAGAATCTCGGGCTCGCCCGAGGCGACGGTCAGAAAGACCATCCATACCACGAACGTGAGCTGCGCCGCCACCAGCGACCAGCGCAGCGCCGTCGAGCGATTCTCGCTGATGGTGAGCAATTGGCTGCGGGCCGCCAGGAACACAATGGCAAAGTAGTTGACGAATATCGACGCGACGACCCACTGCGCGATCCAGAACTGCGTCGATACGACCGCCAGTCCGCCAAAATAGATGAGCTGATAGATGATCACGTTTTCAACGAAGAACGCTCCGAACAAGATTAGCGCCAGCACGACGGATACCCCGATGTGCCGCTGACGCAACGGCGCGATCGCGCCCAGCATCAACCCGGTGGCCGAGAGCGCCAGCGAGAGCAGGCAGGTATAGGTGACCACCAGCACGATCGTGAAGATGTCGAGCCCACGCAGCAGATAGGTAAACGCCAGGCAGGGAAAGATGGCCGACAGGTAGACCATCATTTGCAACACGATGGCGCACATCTTGCCGCTGAGAATTTGCCGCGCGCCCAGCGCCGTGATGGACAGCAGTTCGTACGAGCGGTCCTGACGCTCGGTCGATAGCGAATAGAAGGCGGAATAGGGCGCCACCACCAGCAGCGGAAACGAGAGGATCAGGTGATAGACGAACAGCATCTTCGGCCCTTCGGCCGAGTAGTAGACCGAGGGCCCAATGCTGGCCAGCCCCAGGAACGACCACAACCAGCCGGCGGCGAGCATCAGCAGAAACGTGATCACGAACTGGCGGCTGCGCAGGGCCTGGCGCTTCTTTCACCAGGATGGGGTTGAGCTGGTCGCTGGATTCTTGCAGCCAGGCATCGAGACGGTCCCAGCGCGTGGCATCCGGCAGGGGAACCGCCTCGGCCACGAGATCGGCGTGTTGGACCGGGTCGATCGTGGTCATTGCACCAGTCCCTCGGTGACTTGCATGAACACGTCTTCCAGGCTCTTGGCCCGGCTGCCAAATGCAGCCACGCGAATGCCGGCGGACACGAAGTCGCGCAGCATGTCGGCCTCGCTCTCCAGCGTGCCGTCGTGCAGGAACTCGGCCGTTTCGCCGACGATGTGCAATTCGTGGATGTCGTCGCGATCCGCCAGCAGCGCACGCACCGGCTCGGCGCCTCCCAACACGCGCAGGTGTACGGCGCGCTGCGCTTGCCGCGTGCGCTGGATTTCTTCCACCGTGCCGGTGGCCAGCAGTTGACCTTGTTCGATGATCGCCACGGTGTCGCACATTTCGGCCAGTTCGGTGAGGATGTGCGAGCTGACCAGAATCGCCTTGCCGTCGGCCGCCAACTGGCCGATCATCTCGCGCAACTGGATGCGGGCGCGGATCGAGACCGGCGGCCGGTTCGTCCAGGATCATCACCGGCGGATCGTGAATCATGGCGCAGGCCCAGGCACAGCCGCTGTTTCATGCCCTTGGACAGCCCGTCGATCGGCTTTTCGGTCAGCCCGTCGAGCTTGGTAAAACTCATCACGCGCTGCAGGGCCCGCTGCCGCTCGGCGCCCATCAGCCCATAGGCGCGGGCGAAGAAGTCGAGATACTCGCCCACGACAATGTTTGGCTGCGTGTCGAAATAATCGGGCATGAAGCCGAGCCGGCGGCGCACGCGGTCGGCGTCTTGCACGACCGAAAAGCCATCGACAAACGCGTCGCCGTGGGTGGGCATGTCGAGCGTCGCCAGGATGCGCATGCTGGTGGTTTTTCCGGCGCCATTGGGCCCGATATAACCGAACACCTGCCCTCGTCCGACCGTGAAGTTCACATCGTAGACGGCCTTCGTGCGACCGAAGTAGCGGTGCAGCTTCACCAGCTCGATCAAGGGACCGTCGGAAACGGTGGCGAAGGCAGCGGGAAGATGTGCGATCATGCCGGTCACCAGGTTCCGCGAATCACGTGCAGGCTTTGCCGTTCGACGAGTCCGCTCATGCCCACTTCGACGTCGGGAGGCCGGCCCACGATGGCGACGTAGGTCCGAGGATCCGGCAGATGCGCCGACTTCTTCGAATGCCAGCGACAACTCGCTGTCCAAAAGGCCAATGCCGTTGACGACGTACGAGTTTCCCATCCGCATGTTTCGGCGAGCCGAGCCGAAGAGTAGTTGGGCCGCGGACGTGGCCACAACGGCCATTTCGCTCGGCTCGTTGGCGTTGCGCCGATTGATCATCTTGATGGCCGCCTCTTCCATTTTGGCGTCGGTGTCCAGCAGTTCGAGCGCGGCGCGGCCGTCGGCAGCGATTTCGCGGCCAAAGAATAGATCGCCCGCGGCGCTGCGCAGCATCAGAAACTCGATGTTCGGGCCCAGGCGGTTTTCCACGGTGCAACTGGGCGGCTCGGCCACTTCCGCAATGCGCAACATTCGGTCGCTGGCGTGGGGGTTCACCGATTCGTATTGCGTCGGCGTGCGCGACGGCACCCAGCCGCGCACCAGATGTTGTTGGGGCGTCCACTCCAATGTGCGGGCCGCCTGCACCGATCCGTTATAGTTCGAGTCGCGAAACACCGGATACAACGCGGTGTGCTGCGAAAACTGCAAGCCGTCCGACGGCGCCACGCCCGCATAGTAGCTGAGTCGCGCCCAGGTGACCGCTTCAGCGCGCTGTTGATCGAGCTGCGTGAAGCTGCGGGCTCGCAGATAGGCGCCGAAGCCATCGGCAATCACGGCATACGCGACCAGCGACAGCGAAACCACGATGGCCGCTACCGGCACCGTGAACAGCAACAGGTGCAACCGACCTTTGCGGCGCAAGAGCCAATAGTTCAATGGCCCGATGCCGACCACGAACAAGGTGATCAGCACGCGATAGGCCATCACCGGCGGCAAGCCGACGTCGGCAATGGAGTAGTCGTCGAAGTTGCTGTTGCCGTCGTACATGGAGATCCCGTGCCGCATCTCCCATTGCCAGCGCGAGGGCCCGATCGTGTTGAACAACCATTGCCACTCGCCCGAGTTTCCCGGAAACGGATTGGCGGCGTGCATGGCAATCACGGTGCCGAGCCCAGCGTCGCGCCACACGAACGGCGCCTTCGGAACCTTTTTCTTTCTCTTGTTGCGCCGGATGGCATCCGCGCCGCCCAGCTCTTCGTCAAAGTCTTCCGTGACGACGATTGCCCCGCCGGCTTGCTGCAAGTGCCCGACGTGCTGCGCCGGATCGGCTGCCGACCAGCCGCGTAGCGGTTTCGCGGCATCTTCGGAGGGCACGTTCAATTGCAAACACTGTTCCAGGGCAGCCAGCCCTTGCCAGTCCTTGCCGACTTCGTGGATGCACAGGCTGCCGCCGGCACGCGTCCAGTCGCGCAGCGCCTCGACGACCTTGGGACGCGTGCTGGCGAGGTTCTCCAGTTCCGAACGTGCCATGAAGATCACGTCCAGCGCGGTGTAATTGATCCATCCCTCGAATAGATCCGCCGGTGGCAGCGAAGCAAACGCACCCACGTTTGCCGGGCCGATCGCCGCGGGCTGGCCCGATCCGGAGAGCGTTGCGGCATTGTAGGAAAGGTTTGCACCGTTGACGAAGTCAAACTTGCTGACGTCGATCTTCGCATTCGTGACGAACAACGTGGCGGGCGCCGTGTTCGCCACGAAGAAGGTCGACTTGAAGGGGCGCACATCGAAGGACAACTCCTTGAGGTAGCGGCCATTCACCCAAGTATTGAGCGACAGCATCAAGTCAATGCTACAGCGTGGAAAGGGGATCACCTTGCTGGCCGAAGTGGCTCCAGCGGGCAAGGCGATTTCTTCGTTGACAATGACAGGACGCCGTTCGGTGAAGTAGTAGCTGCTGATCTCCAGGCTAATACGCCGATCGACGGAGGCCGGAGCGCCAGCGGCTACCGAAACGCGGATCGGCACGTAGCCGTATCCGTCGGGCCAAGTGCAGTCGAAAGCCAGCGACAGGCCCGCGGTCGATTTCACGCCGGCCAGCGGCAACCCAACCGTGAAGCCTTGTCCGGCCTCGGCCGGGGCACTCCCGCCCATCATGAGAGCCGCCAGCAGAAGTGCCGTGAAGATCGAGGACGCCTTCAACGCCATTCGCATGGTCCGCCATGCGGTTGCCGGCATATCGGCGTGGATGGTCGAGGTCGAAGTGGCCTTCATTCGCCCGTTCCTCAAGCGTTTTTTGGCCGAGGGATCAAGGCCCGGACTCGCGCACCGGCGGCAAACGTTCCTAGCAGCTATGGAGGCGTGGTTTCGACGGCGGTGTCAACACGAGCGCCGCGCAGCCGGCGATCGCGCGTGGCGCCCAGCAATTTCAACAACCCAAACGAAAGTCCGTGGACCACCAGGATGACGAACAGCCCCAAGATTCCGACCAATACCGACACGGCCCACAGTTGGCCGCGCGCAGCGGCAGCGGCGATCAGGCACACCAGGGCGCTGAACGAAACCCAAATCAGCAGTCGGCGTAGTGAGAATTGGGGGGCAAGCATCAACCGTGATTGTGGCACATCGGGGGCGGAAAACGCAAGCAATTGACTCCCAGAATCAGGACGATTGCAAAGTCGTTAATCCAAGGCCCCTACGAGTTTCAGGGCGTGGAGGGGATTGGCGCAGAGATCATCGGCTCGGGCTCGAAGCGGTTGTTTGGATTTTTGGGTCGTTAGTCGCAACACGCTCAGGGCTACGTTGGTGAGGCTTGCCAGGCGTTCGGCCAATCCTGGCCGACGACTCCAGTGCCGGTCTTCGTCCCACCAACGATCTTTGACGAAGTGCAAGCTGTTTTCCACTTGCCAATGAGCGCGTACGTACTTCAACAATTGCTTGGGCGTAGTCGTGGCCGGGTCGAGGCTGGTGACGAAGTACCGCGTTTCGCGCGTGGTTTTGCCGTTTCGGTCTTTCGTCTCGCGGTCGACTCGCAAGAGCATGCGGCAACCGGCAAGCCCCAGCCGCTGGCAGACATATTCGGCGTCGGCCAGGTCGATCCAAAGAAAACGAGTCTCCCTACGGCCCCCTTTTTTTCCCGCGTCTGAGCGGCCGCCGCGCTGTCTTGGGCCTGCGCAAAGCAGGTCTGCGCCGCATCCAGGATGTCGGGCTGGTTGGCTTTGATTTGGAACAAGTAGTCATGGCCCGAAGTCAGAATCAGTTCGGCCAGATTGCGCTGAGCATAGAGGGCATCGCCCGTGATCAAACGCAACGCCGGATACTTCTCGAACAGTTCGCTCAGGTGCGCTTTGAGCACTTCCGGCTCGGTGCTTTTGTCGCCCGACAGGGGCCATTGCCCAAGACACGCTTTCAAATCCTGGACAAAAACGTTCAGCATCTGAATCGGATCGCCCTGCGGATCGAAGCCTTGCTTCGACGTCTTGCCATCCACCGCCGCGACCAGAGCCTCCTGATCCGCCATTACCTCTTGCAACCACTGGGAAAACGCAGCTTGAAACTCCTCCAACGAGAACTTCGCCAGCGTCCGACTTAACGTGGTAGGATGCGGCGGCTTGCGACGCGTAAAGCCCAAAGGTCTGCGCAGCAGATGCCAGTTCCGGGCTGCCCACCGCTGCAAGCTGGCAAAATCGTTCAAGCGGCAGACCAGCCCCACGAGCGTCAGTCCCAAAATCCCCGAAAACGGATGACGAACACCACGCCGCTGACGTGGATCGGCCACCTCCGAAAAGGCCACCATCAAAGACGGAAAATACGATGGTAGTTGCATGGCTAGCTCCTTCTCCTAAAGCCAACCCGCATCACCCGGTTAGGATCGCACCTGCATTATACAAAACTCAACTTTGCAATCGTCCTGCTCCCAGAATCTCGGCCAATCGCCGCGTTGCGGCCTTCGGCAGGGCTGGGGGATATATCGACGCGTGCGGCGGCGCGGACATATCACGGCTCGAAGGGAAACAGCGGCTTGCGCCGGTTCTTGTATTTCAGCGACAGCATGTCAGCCGTGGTGATACCGGGCGTATTGACGCGCAACAGCGTAGGGCACACCGGCTCGTAGGCCGCGACCGGCGCGTGTACCCCCTTGGCGACGACCACCTGAAACTGGAGCGGGTCGATGCCGCAACTGGTGAGTTGTTGCAAGCTGAATGGCGCCACGCGGCGCGACGTGAGCATCACCGTCTGGCCGGTATCGAGTTGCACGATGGCCGTCGGTCCCATGTCGTAGTGTGTTCGGCCGCCGTGGCGGGGCTGGCTTTCACTGAAGCTGCCGTCATAGAGCCCGCGCACGCGCGCTTTGGCCGCCAAGGGCGGCCCATGCCGCGGATCGACCTTGCCGCCAAGTTCCAGCGACACCTTTTGTCCTACGCCGGCCTGCGCGATCCGTTGCACGCTTTCGGGATCGTACAGCGACACGAACGCCTTGGTCACGCCTTTGCGCACCAGCGCGTGCAGCAACAGAGTGCCATCTCCCGGCGCTCCGCCGCCTACGTTGTCTCCCATGTCCAACAAGCAAACGGGCGCGGGCGCCGCCAGTGCCTTGTCGATGGCCAGATCGATGTCGAAGAACTGGCCCGCGAAGTCCTGGCGGCGTGCCCGCAGACATTCCACGAACTCGTTGGCCAGCTTTCGCGCCAAGTCGGGTTCGTCGTTGGTGGCCACGATCACGCTGGCGCCCATTTCCGGCACGTCGGCATAGGGAAAGCCCAGCAACAGGCTATTGGCCAGCACGCGATTGTCGGCCAGCATGTCGTCGAGCGCCTCGAAGCATTCGCGGCAGGGCGACAGGCTCGTGTTTTGTCGCTCGATATTGATGGCCAGCGGCGCCTGCGCCAGGGAGTGTGTCGGGCGTACCTCGCCGCGCAGCAGGCGGGCCATGAGCCGCGCCGCTTCCTGGCCGCGCTGCCGCTGGTCGAGATGCGGATTGGTGCGATAGCCGATCAACGCATTCGTGGCCTGCATCATTTCTTGCGAGACGTTGGCGTGCAGGTCGAGCGTGCCGATGATCGGCATCTTCGGCCCCACGCGCGAGCGCAACTCGCGCAGCCAGGCCCCATCCATATCGGGCCGGTTTTCGGACACCGCCGCGCCGTGTGGAGCCACGAGCATCCCGTCCAACTCGCCGGCGTTCTTCAACTCGACCAGCATGGTCTGCAGCAGCTTGTCCAGCGTGCGGGCGGTGACGGTGCCGCTGGGCATGGCCCAGGCAAAAAAGATCGGCGCCGCTTCGATGCCCTCTTCGTCCAGCCCCCGCAGGAAGCCGCCGATCTCATGGTGCGACGTGCCATACTCGCGGGCGATTTCCGGCCCGCGCAACAGCGCGCCCTGTTGAAAGCTTTCCCAAGTTGTCGGAGTGGTTTGAAAGGTGTTGGACTCGTGTTGCAAGCCGATGATGCCCACGCGCATTACAGGACCCCATATTTCCGAAAGACGTCCGCGGCCTTGCTGCCGGCGCGAATCTCATCGCGTACCCGGTTTTCAGCCGTCACTTTCTCCCACGCCTTTTCGAGTGCCTCGCGTTCGACTTCGCGCGGCACGACGACCACTCCATCGGAATCCGCAAACACGATATCCCCCGGGGCGATCCGCACACCCCCCACTTCCACCGGCACGTCCACCGCGCTGGCGCGTTGCCTATCGCGACTGTCGCGGGGATTGGTCCCACGAGCGAAGACGGTGAACCCAATCTCGTGCATTTTCTTCACGTCGCGCACGCCGCCGTCGATCAGCGCTCCGGCACAGCCGCGATGCCGCGCCGCGGTTGAGAGCAATTCTCCCCAGATGCCGGACCGCGCACTGCCTGCCGCCGCGGCCACCAACACCTCGCCAGGCTGCACTTCGTCCACGGCCTTCAGTTCCAACTCATAGGGCCGCGGATCCTCGCCGTGCACGTCTTCCCACAACGTCGTCTTCGCCCGTCCCACCAGCGTGTCATGCCCGCTGACGCACTGAAACGGCACGCCAAGCACCTGATTGCGCATGCCCAACGAGTCCAGTACGTCGGAGACCACCGCCGAATAGAGCGCGCGACGCCAACGGTCGAGGTCTTGCGATGTGGTAGACATAGCGCAGGGCGAGTAGACGTAGGCGACGAGGACGTGCAACGCAAACAACTAGAACCAGCTTCAAAACCGAATCTGGATGCCAGCTAGTTCGCCTGGCAGTGCCTGTCCCAGGGCTTGCACTGCTTGACAAGCAAGCAGTGGCGCCGACGGGCCACGCTCCTTGGTTTTGAAACTGCCTCTAGTGTAGTCGCTGGCAGATGCGTTGTGCAGCGGGGGAGAGACGACAGGCAAGTCGACGCGGCGAAGCAGGCGATCGCATCGATTGGCTGCGTTAATGGCCCGTCATGTTGCCAGCTCAGGATCATCTCACGCGAATGAAATAGGGACCGCACGACCCGGGCAACCCGCAAGGTTTAACGTGCGCCGCGTGGTAAACGGCGGGCTGACGGCAAGGTCGAACGATCGAAACGCCGCTCTTTCAGGCGCTTCGGTCAACCAACCGATACAACCTACACACCTCTCCGCTGCCGAAGCTCACCTCTCAACCTCCTCATGCCCGCCTCCCTGGGAGCCCTTCCCATGTACGCTTTCGTCCACATCGACAAGACCGCCGGCACCACGCTCAACAACATTCTGCGCCGCTCGCTGGGCACGCGCCATTGCGACATTCGCCTGCCGATTGCCAAGCGGCGCGACGACGGACGCGACCATCGCGGCGTGGTGGAAGCCGCCGACCTGCGGCGCGTGCGGCGGTTGTATCGCAATCTGCGCGGCATCGCCGGACACAATGTGAAGGCGTTTGCTGATCTGACCAACGAAGTTCCCGAAATCCAGTTCTTCACCGTGTTGCGCGAGCCGGTTTCGCGCTTCCGCTCGCACTTTCTCAACCGTAGCGGACGCTATACGCGCGAGGATTTCGAGCGCTGGACCGATTCGCCCTGGGTGCGGAACTGGCAAACCCGCATGATCGCCGGCGAACCGAGCGCCGACAAGGCAATCGAGCTGCTCGAGTCACGCTTCGGATTCGTCGGGCTGACCGAACGGTTTGACGAGTCGCTGGTGCTGTTGGGCCATTGGCTTCGCGAGCCGGGCTTTCGCGCCGAGTATCGCCCCTTGAATCAACTGGCTCACAAGCAGCGTCCGCGTGACATCGCTCGCCAGCAGACGGACACGAGCTATCTGAAGTCCGACGACGCACAGCGGCGGATGCAACAGGCGAACGCCGAGGACCAGAAGGTCTACGACTGCGTAGCGTCGACCGTGTATGCCCGGCAGGTCGCCGACTATCCCGGCGACCTGGCGGCCGACGTCCACAGCCTTCAGCAACGCCACGAAACGGCCGAGCGCCTGGTCGAGCCGGTTTCCAGCAGCCTGATGCGCAACTACGTCTACAAGCCATTGTTGCACTGCCGCGCAGTCTGAGCGGCAAATCCATTTCCTTGCCAGCCGCTCCCTTGGAACAACAACCGAACGGCTCGCCGCCGGCGGGCCTTGATTGTCGACAAAATGGCAAGCGCTGCCGAGCGTCCCGTGCAATAAACCGTCGCCGTTGAACCCGAAGAGCTGACCAGCCCTCATCCACAACGAAGTTCCTCCTGCACGGAGTTCCGCGTTTAGGCTCCGTCCGTGCGAACAAGGTCGTTCTCATGCGCATCGATTGTCGAACCCCGCGAGCACGCGCGCCCCTTCGTAACTGCGCGACCGGTGTGCTCGCCGGCATCGCTCTGGTGGGCATTGCCCTGCTCGGCTCGACCCGCCGTGCCTGCGCGCAGGCCATGCTGGCGGACGACATCGTCATCATTTCCAAAGGGCTGCGAGAACAAGAAAGCGAGCGCACAACTTCTCACCTGGGTGAATCGCCCGGCGCGGGCGGGAGTCGTCTTCGGATCGTTCCCGGTAGCGGTGCGCCACGGTTGGGTGAAAACACTGCAACCACGTCGGTTTCCCAGCACGACGTGCTATCGGCGGCCGCCGGCGGACCACGAGGTGTTCTGTCACGTGCCGAGCCTGTGATCGCGGCGCCCGCCGCGCTGGCGCCCATGGCTTCGCCGTCGCCACAATACAGCTTCCTGGAGGTCCCCACCGAAGACGATGAAGGGCCTGCCGACGGACTCACGTTGGACATCGCGATCGATCGGCTGGTGCGCGCCAACTACGACCTGCGCACCAAGTTCCAGGAGATTCCCAAGGCGGACGCGGACGTCCTGTCGGCCGGACTGCGCGGAAACCCCATGGTGTTTGGCAGCGCCGACAACGTGCCCTACGGCAGCTACTCTCCGCAACGCCCCGGCGAGAACAGTTACGACGTTACCGTCATCCAACCCGTCGATATCAATCACAAACGAGATATGCGGATCGCCGTCGCCAGTCGAGCGAAGCGGGTGCTCGAGGCGCAGTATCAGGACGCGGTTCGCCTCGAAATCGACAACCTCTACACCGTGTTCGTCGACGTGCTGGCCATGCGCGAGTCGGTGCGTTATCTGGAGGCGAGCGTCATTGCCCTCGACGAAGTCATACGCGTTGTCAAACAGCAACTTCGAGGCGAACAGATTCCGGTCACGACGTTGGATCGCTTGTCGCTGCAACGCGAGTCGGTGGCGCTGGCCCTCGAAGAAGCGAGAGCCGCACAAACGCGGGCCAGGGAGGTCCTGGCGACCCTATTGGATCTTCCGGTGGGCGACGACCGCGAATTGGCAATTCGCGGGAAGCTGCTCACGCCCAAAGCAAACCTGCCGCCCGTGGAAGATCTCGTCGGCATCGCCTTGGGAAACCGCCCCGATGTGATCGCCTACCGGCTGGGAGTGCAACGCGCGCGAACCGACGTGGGATTGGCCCAGCGCGAGGCGTTTCCCGACATCTTCGTGCTCTATACGCCCTGGGGGTTCCGCAACAACGTGCCCACCGGAGGACAGAACGCCAGTTCGTGGGGTGTTGGAGCGTTGGTTGCCGTGCCGATTTTCAATCGCAACCAGGGAAACGTTCGCCGGGCGCAAATCAACGTGGCGCAGACCCGAACGGAGCTTGGCGGACTGGAAAAGCACGTGGAGACCGACGTCCGCACGGCGCACCGCGATGTCGTGACCACGCGCAGCATCGTTGAACGCCTGGAGCACAATGTTCTGCCGCGGGCACGTTCGATCCGCGACCAAACTCTAAAACTCTTTAGAACCGGTCACGTGTCGGCCATCGAGTATCTGAATGCCCAGCGCGAATACAGCGAAATCGTGCGACAATATCGCGACGCGCTGATCAAGCAACGACGCGCCGACCTGCACCTCAACACGGCCGTGGCGTTGCGGATCATCTTCTGAACCGTTCGAGAGCCAACCACCTCGCGATCCGGCCCGCCGCTTTGCTTCCTGACGAATAATTAATCTTTCGGCTATGGAGACCGGTCTGGTGGCTGTCTACCATCGACGAGAGGCTGGCTTTTGGCTATAGGAACGACCGTTGGGAATGCGTGCTCGGTGACGTTGCAGCGAGGGCAGCGCTGATGCGCAAGGCGGTGGTTTTCTCAATGGCGCTCGCGTTGTTCGGTTTTGGGTCGGCGCCGGCCCATGCGATCACGTATACGACGATCAACGATCCGTTGGGCGTCAACGGCACCTACCCCATGGGCGTTTCAGGCAGCAACGTCGTCGGGTACTACCGCGATGCTGCCAAGGTTGCTCACGGCTTCCTCTACGACGGTTCGACGTTCACTACGCTCGACGACCCGTTGGCGTCAGCCAGCCTAAAGGACGATGGCACCTACGCGTTGGGCATCGACGGAACGACCATCGTCGGATATTACACGGCGCCCCATGGCTTCTACAACGGCTTTTCGTACGATGGCTCAACCTACACGAAGCTCAACTACCCAAACGCGAATTTCGGCGAGACCTACGTGACCGACGTTTCGGGTGGCAAGGTGGTCGGGTATTTCGCGCCCAACCCGCAGTACAATCAAGAGTTCAACTACAAGGGTTTTGTCTACGACGGATCGACCTACACCGAGGTTTCCGATCCGCTGTCGATCACATCGGATGGCTTCGACTACGAGACGTACGTCTTTGGCATTGACGGCCAAAACGTCGTCGGCGCCTACAAGGGTGCCGATGAGTTCTTCGACCACGGTTTTCTCTACGATGGATCGACCTACACCACGATTGACGACCCGCTGGGCCTGTCCACATCGGTTAATGGAATCTCCGGCAACCTCATCGTGGGCTCATATTTCGATGGCTCAAGCGCGATCAAGAGCTTTGTATACGACGGGTCGACGTTCACGACGTTGTTCGATCCGAATTCGTACGAATATGGCACCTATGCCGAAGACATCGACGGCACGACCGTCGTCGGCTACTACTACGGCGCCAACGGTCTGTACAACGGGTTCATCGCCGTCGTGCCCGAGCCCTCGACCTGGCTGCTCGTCGCCAGTGGAGCGATCGGTTTGATCGTGTGCGCTGGCCGCGCCCGAGAAAGCGGCGCCGTGGCGCAACAGGACTGAGCTAGTGCCGGGGCCAATTTAGGACCGGCGGTCACCAGACGAGCGAAGACATCGCCGGCCACCCAATCGTTTCCTCACCGCCGGCTCTCGTCCAGGTCTTTCCAGTCCCGATACGGTCCGGTGTTCTGAAATAGACGGGTGTCGCCGAAGGCTTCGGCGCCATCGGTGAGCGTTTTCGTCTCGCCGGTTTTCTTGACGCTGAAACGGTCGTAAACGTCGCCCAGGGCGGTATGGGCCGTGTAGTCGAGCGTGTCGCCGTTGATGCGGATGACCTGGAACATGGGCGAATTGCCGGCGGTGCGATCGGCGGACAGGTCGTCGAATCCCTCCTCAACCTTGCCGTCGCCGACATTCTCCTTGATCCACTCGGGTGTGCGAATCTGGCCCACGCTGGCGCCCGCCGAGGAAATGACGAACACGGTTTTCACGTCGCGCGGTTCGCCCGCCACCAGTCGGGCCGGCCGCTGCGCCGGATCGCTCGGCACCGTGCTGCGCAGGTAGGTATGGATGTGTCCGACGATCACCAGGTCGACCGCGTGCTTGTTGATCACCGGCGTGAAGGCGGCAATCCGTGCGGCGTTGTCGCCCTCCTTGTTCGAATGCCGCGGGATGAAATACGGATGGTGCATGGTGACGATCCGCCAGCGGGATTTGGTTTCCGATAGCTTGCGGTCGAGCCACGCGGCTTGGATGTCGAAGTCGGACGGCGCGGAGTTGAGCACGAACAGGTGCAAGTCGTCGGTGTATTTCACGTCGTACACGGCCTCGTGCAGCGCCTCGGGCAATTCGCTGACCACCGGCAGCGTGAACTGCGCCCGCCACAGCGGCGTGAGCACACGGCGTTTTTTGCCCGTCGAGGGATTGATGACCGGAATATACTCGTGGTTGCCGACCACGGGCACGCTGGGAATGCGCGCGTGCAGAAAGCTGCCGGCGCTGAACCATTCGGCCCAGTCGAGATCGCTATCGCCGTTTTGCACCAGGTCGCCGGCGTGCAACATGAAGTCGGCGTGCGGTGCTGCTTCGTGCGCCGCGCGAATGACGCGCGACCAGTGCGACCGAATGCCGTTTTGAGCATCGCCCATGTAGACGAACGAAATCGGGCCCTCGCGCGGCGCGGTGCGCGTCTGAAACCACTCGCTCCACTTGCCCTTGGCGCCTTGCACGCGCCAGGCGTATTTCGTGGCCGGCTCGAGACCCGCGAAGGTGATGCTGTGATAGTGTACCGTCGGCAGTCCGTCGTTGGTGGCACGTTCGGCCGTGCCTTCGGCGGTCGTTAACGCATCCAGTTCCACCCGCTCGGTGGCCGCGGCGATGGTCTTGGCCAAAAGATCGAATCGAGCGTCGGGCGATGCCTTGACGAGTTGCGCCTGAGTCGAGTTCACCGAGTCGTCGGTGCGCCAAGTAACTGAAATGCTGGTCGTCGGATCGCTGCCAAACGTGGTCACCACCCGATCCGGCCAGGCGCTGGCCTGTTGAAAAGGCGGGGTCGAGTGGTCGTGATCATGTTCCTCGTGGGCAAGAACCCAGCAAATGTTGGTCGTCAGAAACGTGGCCGCAACGACTAGTGCAACCATGCTGGCTGGTACGGGGAGCAAGTTTCGGCCCATTTTGGCGATTCCGGCATTGCAGCTTGGTGGATTCGGACGAACACGGACCGCATCGTACCAAGATTGCCTGGGCGGTTGAAGAAGGTGACGCCTTGGGCTGGAAACTGGCTTCAAACGAATCGACCAAGGCTTCTGGCTTTCGCTGGTGGAAATGCCCGAGCCGTCCGGTCTGGTGCTGGCGGCCGCGACTGTGGTGGGGTTGGCGTGGCTGCGCGTGCAAAAAAAGCATCGGTCGCGCCGCGCGACAACGTTGCCCGGTGGAATGAGTGACACGCGGTGCAAGAAATGCGCACCGGGGATTCGGTGATGCGCGGCTACTGCGGCAACGACCCCGGCGGCGCGTAGCTTTGCAACTTGCGCATTTGGCGGGTGTAGATCGGCCGGCCGCTTGGATCGACGAGCGTCATCACGATGTCGCCGGCCAACAGTTCCGGATTGTTTTCGCCGGCCGGCAGATTGGCCGTGATGGTGTAGGCCAGCCAACGCTCGGTCACGCCCGGCTGGTCGCTGCGCGTCGTTTCGATCACGCCTCTCGCCGGGCTGGTGAAGTGTACGACCTCGGGCATCGCTTCAAGCGTTTCTCGAATCGCTCCGACTTGCTCGTTCGGACGATTGGACACCACCGACCGGACCGAGCCGTCGATGGAGAACCAGAACCACTGGTGCGGCGCGGCGTACGAATTGAGCCGGCTCGGGTCGATGTAGGTCGTCCAGTGTACGACCGACCACAGACCGGGAAGGTCGTACTCCATACACGGTCGGTGTGCGGCGGAAGGCTCGGGCACGCCGGCCGCGGCGCGGTGATTTGCGCACAGGCAAACGCTTGCCAGAGCCAGCATGCACACTAATTCGCTTGTCCTGACGGTTCCCTTCATTGGTCGCCTAGCTCCGGGGGTCGGCGGGCTACTATCCAAAACATAGCTTGCACCGGGACGCATTCGACGGGCGAGTTGCCGGCCGTACGGCGCTCGAATTCCCGTCAATTCCGTTCCAAAGTGCGTCGAGTGTGCGTTGCCGATCGAGGCGGCCCCGTGATAGACTTCGAGCGATGCGGCGGCGTTTGGATTCGTGACTAGATGCCGTCAACGAAGCGGTAGCAATGGTCAATCGCCCCTACGGCTCCCCCTGGGCGCGGCCGGCGTCATCGTGTGAAGGACAAGGAATTCGGACGGTGCGCATAGTGTCCTACCGCCCACCGCAACAGCCGCTTGCGGCTTGGCAGCGGGTCAGTTACTCCACACAAAATTCGGATTGCCACCATGAGCGACGACCAAGGGGAGCAAGTTGCAAACGAACAGGCCGAACCGCCGCGTAAGTCTGGTCCGTGGCGGCGCAGCGGCCGCGTGCTGTTGATGCTGTTGGCCTTGGCGCTGGGTTATCTTTTGATTTGGCCATCGCCCATTGCGCCGGTGGCATACTATCCGGACTCGCCGCCGCCGCTAGCAGGTGCGCTCGAGCCCAACGACCGCCTGGCGGCGGCGGACTCGGTTGCCGCGGGCAAGGTGCAAGGGCCGGAAGACGTGGAGGTCGACGCCGAGGGACGCATCTTCAGCGGCACCGAAGACGGACGTGTCGTGCGCATCGATCTCGACGGCACAGTGGCTGAAGTCGTCAACACCGGCGGGCGGCCGGTGGGCATCGCTTTCGACGGCGACGGCAATTTGATCGTGGCCGACGCCGTGAAGGGGCTGCTCTCCATCAGCAACGACTGCAAGATCACGACATTGGTGCCCGCCGACGGCGACGTGCCACTGGGCTTTGCCGACGACGTGACCGTGGCCAGCGACGGCGCGATCTACTTCTCCGACGCCAGCGACAAGTTCCATCACGACGAGTACCTGCTCGACATGCTGGAAGGCCGTCCCCACGGGCGATTGATGAAATACGATCCGGCGACCAAGAAGACCGAAGTGCTGCTCGACGGCCTGCACTTTGCCAACGGCGTGGCGCTCTCGCGGGACGAGGGCTTCTTGCTCATCAACGAGACGTATCGCTATCGCATCCAGCGCTATTGGCTCAAGGGCCCGCGCGCCGGCGAGGCGGAAATCCTGGTCGACAACCTGCCGGGCTTTCCCGACAACATCACGGCGGCCAGCGATGGCGGTTTCTGGCTGGCGCTGTTCACCATCCGCAACGATCAGGCCGAATGGCTCGCGCCCCGGCCGTTCGTCAAGGGCATGCTGGCCAAACTTCCCCGCTTCATGTGGCCCAAGCCCCAGCCGTACGCGTTCGTGGTCAAGCTCGACGCCGACGGCAACATCGTCGACAGCCTGCAAGACCCCACCGGCAAGCATTTCTTCGCCGTCACCTCGGCATTCGAGCGCGACGGCTATCTCTACCTCGGCAGCCTGATCAACGACCGGATTGGCAAGGTGGAGTTGAAGTAGTGCGGTCAGCGCGGTGTACAGTGGCCGCCGGACGGCAGCGCGCCGTCGGCCACCATCACATCGCCGACCGATCCCACGTTGTCGGACACCATTCAGAACACGCGCTAGCTCGACAACAGGGACAACGGAACCCAAAAAGCAGAATGTCCGGCTCTGTAGAGAACTCTACCAGGGTGCCATGTTCGAACCGGTCGAAAGCACGTCGTTGAACTCGAAAATCGCGTGGCTTCTGACTGGACTGTTTGCCGGTTTCGACGTGTGAGCGAGTGTTTTCTACAGAGCCCTCCCGACCCCTTGTATCCCCCCCCAATTAAAGCAGTCACAGCAAACCAACGACTACGATTAGCCCCAGCACCAGGATGATCGGCATCCACATGAACAAAAGCCACATTTTGCGTCGGTGCTCGGCACACCTAGCACAGAATACTATCGGGTAGATGATGGCTGGCGCGGGGCCCGCATCCTCCGGCTGGTCGTCGTACGTCGTAATGAGCAAGTCTTCGCCCAGCAGGATTTCGTTGCCGCACCTACTGCATCGCATTTCACGTCGATTCAATGGCTTCAAGTGGACCGCTAGTAAATCTTGGCGCCGCGCCCAAACTACGAATGCATTGAGACCTTATGACTTGATCGCGGACGAGCGCTCGACGGTCTTATCATGCTCTCGGTCGGAATCCTTCGACCACAATCTGCCGGCCCGGGAACGGAGGGCGCCAGCCTCCTCCATGTTTCCTTGTCTGTCAAGAACATCGGCCAACTTGTCAAGAGTGTGAGCAATGCCGGGATTTTCCGAGAGCTGGCAGCCCTCCAGTATTCCTAAAGCGCGTTCTAGCAACGCTCTCGCGTTGGCGAGGTCGCCTTTCTCTACCTTGACTTCAGCGAGTCCCCAGAGAGTATTCACAATGCCGAGGCTCTCTGGGCCGAGCGATTTCTCTTGCATGGCCAAAACCCGGACAAGAAGTGGTTCGGCATCGTCAAGTCTTCGCGCGCCGGCATACGCGCCGGCAAGCTTGCTCATGCAGGTCAACACGATTGGATCGTCGGCAGGGAACGCGGATACTTGAATGGACGCGGCGCGCTCAAATAACTCTATTGCTTCGGGAATCCTGTTTTGCATCCTGCGAATATCACCAAATTGCTCCAGACAAAATCCTACGGACCGATGGTTCGGCCCGTTGAGTTTCTCAAAAATCGATATGGCGCGCCGAATGTGGCTATCTGCTTCATCCAGTTTTTGAAGATGCATCTCGATTTTTGCCAGATTGACTAGTCTGTCCGCTCACCTTGCGACGCCGATCATCGCCAGGATGGCTGACTTGATTACTGCCGGCAGCGCCGGCCAAGCATCGACCACTGCTTGCAGTTCGGGGGCCAAAGGGACTTCTCGTGCGCAAGTGCGCCGCATTCTGTGCCGCTTTGCTCCGAACCGCTTGAATTCCCAGTGTTTGGTCCGCAGGTTCGAATCCTGTCCTCTCCGTTGCTGGATTGACGTTAGTCGCGGGGAATTTGAGAGTCAAGCGGGTTTGCTGCGCGTAGGGGACGATACGGGCCTAGACGATTCTGTGGTCGCAGGGCATGGCCATCACGTGCCTATGAAATCGGAAATTCGCTCGCGAACTCGGCGACGGTGACCACGCGCGTGGCCATGAGATCCTTGGCCTGTAACAAGTCCGTATCGCCGGTAATCAAAATATCGGCGTGTGTCGCGAGTGCCGCCACCAGAAACGGCGCGTCTTTCGGATCACGGGAAAACCGCACGCTTCGCAGCGGATTTCCCACGTTCACGGTCCGCATGTTGAGCAGTTCCGCCTACTGTTTTAGTACATCTTCGGGCAGCCCAAACTTCGGCCGCCGTAAGACATCGACGTACTCGGCGAGGATTTCCGGTGTGACGAGCCACCGGCAGTCGTCGCGCGTGGCCACGTACAGCACGACGCGCTCGGGCAACCTGTCGCGCAGTGCGGCCGATATCAGGACATTGGTATCGATCAGCACATTCATTCACCGGCCCGATGATCCCCAATCTCTTTCAGGATGTCATCATCACTCACACCGTGCGAGCCGGCGCGGTTGCGCAGTAGGGCGGATACGCGTTGCCAGGCGGCGGCGAATTCTTCGGCCGAACGGCGTTTCGGGCTGATCGTGACCTCGACCTGCGTGCCCGGCGCGAAGGGAACCCCCGATAAGCGTACCTGCCCCTGGGCTTCGACGGTGGCCGATGTTTCATAGGCCTTCATGGAAACGACTCCTTCGCGATGCTCCGTTCTTATTGTCCTCGCCGAACGGCGCTCCGGCAAGGAGAATCGCTCGACCGCCGCGCCGCTACGGACGTATGGGCGTAGAATGGGGCCATGGACCGTTCGAACGCCACGCGCCGCACCGGTTTCCGCTACAGCCTGCGGGCATTGCTGGTGGTCATCACGGTCTTGAGTATTTGGCTCGGCTGGAACGCCAATTATGTCATCGAGCGGCAACGGCTGTTGCGGTCGAAGGAGTTCAAGCGAACGCTGGAACCGTACGGCAAAGACCCACGCGACATCCAACACGCCGCACGGCTAGCACGACAAGGCATTGTGCTGGCCCCCTACCAGTATAGGCCCCGGTTTGGCCGCCACATCCCGCGTGCCTGGCGAATGCTGGGCGCCGAGCCACTGGAAATGGACATTTGGCTGACGGACGATCATTACACCATTGCCGACGCAAGGCGAATTCGGCGCCTCTTTCCGGAGTGCCACATTACGCTGATTCCCCATCAACTGGCCAAGCAAGAGTTCTTGCGATGACGCCAGCGCCGGCACGACATGCGGCGCCGCGTTTACGGTTCGGCGTCCATCACTTCATCCCCGGCGCGCGTCACCAGTGCGGCGTACAGCTTGACTTCGATCGTATCGGACAAGAAACGCACGGAGCCGTCGCCGGCCACAGGTGCCACCACGCCCGGGTGCATGCTGGAGGGTCCGAAGCGGCAATCGACCGAATCGATGGTGTCGCCCCACTCGTAGTACGGCTCGTAGTTGAGCGACGTGACGCCGGCAACCGCGTAGCTGGGCACTTCATCCGATGAGAACGGCCGCGCCACGGCGGCGGCGGCGGTGCCGTCGATCCACACCGCCACGTTCTGCTCGCGCGTTTCGGCGAACACCAGCGTGTGCGACAAGCCGTCGGTCACTTCGCGCAGCCGCGTGGTGGATTGGTAGTAGATCGTGCCGTTGGGATTGCGCTTGCCCTGCGGGTCGGGCCCCCACAGCGTGCCAATGTCCGTGGCGCCCAGCGCCACGTAATTGCGAATGGCAAAGTGCTGGGAAAGGTCGCGATATTTCTGTCCTTGCGAATAGTCCGCGCCCGTGTACGAGGGGCATCGATAGAGCGCAACGCTAGTCGCCGCCGCTTGGCGATTAGCCGGCGCAAGCGACGACACGTTGAAGTCGATCGTGCCGTGCAGCGGCTTTTCCTCGATGAACGGCAGGATCAACCCGGCCCAACTGTGCAAATGCGCCGCCGGATCGAACGCGTAGCTCCACACGCCCTCGTCGACCGGGCTGGTGCTGGCCGGCGGCAACTGCTTGTGTGCGTCGGCATAGTTCAGCAGTGCCAAGCCGATTTGCTTGAGATGGCCCGTGCAAATGCTTCGCCGGGCGCTTTCGCGCGAGGCTTGCACGGCGGGCAGCAGCAGGCCGATCAGCAGTCCGATGATGCCGATCACGGCCAACAGCTCCACCAAGCTGAAACCGCGTCGAGCGCGCACGAAGTGCAGCATAGGGAATTGCCTCCCCGGTGGCCGAAGAATGGCCTCTGCCCCTTGTCGTGCATTGTATTGCGTTTCGCGATTGCCGTACAAACCGTGGCTAGTCGTCGATCCGCGTATCGGGCAGGCTGCGGCGCAATTCCTTGACCCCGGCGGGCGTCACGCGCGTGTGGTGCAGGATCAACGTGCCTAGATCGTGCAGACTGCGGAGTTGGACCAATCCCGCGTCGCTCACGTCGGTATGCCCCAGCGAGAGTGTGCGCAACTGCGTCAGGTCGCGCAGCGCCGGCAGCCCGGCGTCGGTGACCTTCGTGCGGCCCAGGTGCAAGGTGCGCAGCCCCCCCATGGCGGCAATGTGGCGCATGCCGTCGTCGGTAAGCGGCGTGCCCACGAGGTACAGCGTTTCGAGTTGAATGAGCGGCCCCAGGGCTGCCAGTCCCGATCCGGTGACCTTCGTCTCGCTGAGATTGAGCCTCTCGATGGCCGGCAGCGCCGCGAGCATGGCCACGAGTTCGTCGTTGGCCGACGTGCGACTCAAGTCGACTTCCGTCACGCGGCCATCCTGGTCGATGTGTACCTTTCCGCCCACGCTCTCCACCGCGGCCACGGCCTGCTGATCCGGCGGCGTCGAACATCCACAGCACAGCAATGCTCCCATCGCCAGCGTGCAGTACGAAAGAGCGTTCGTTTTCATAGCGACATTCCTTTGAACTGCGTGGCAGCGCATCCTGGCGGCGCAACGAACCATGCCACGGGCAACTATGCTGCACTTTCCATTTTGATGTCTTTGATCAGCTTCAGGAACTCCTCCATCGAAGCGGGGCGCTTTTCCGGTTCGGATTCGATGCAGGCATTGATCGCGCTTTCCAGCCGTTTGTCGATGTTGGGGGAATACGTGCGAATGTCGGTCGGCTCGACCGAGCCGTGAGCCATGGCGGCCAATCCGGCGCCGCGGGGCCAGGGCAATTCGAACGCGCATAACTCGTACACGGTGACGCCAAACGCAAAGATATCCAGTTTCTGGCTGGTGGGACGACGGCGAACTACTTCGGGGGCCATGTAATTGGCGGTGCCGGTGCGCTTGCCCGGTTGCATGAATGGCGGCGTGGCCGGCACCGTCAAACCAAAATCGATCAGCTTGAGCGACGTACACGCTTTGTCCACGACGAAGTTGCGCGGGCAAACGTCGCGATGGATAAACCCGGCTCGGTGCACGGCCCCGAGCGCTTCGGCCATTTGGCGAATGAGCGGCATACGGCGGCCTTCGAGCAGCTTGCTGCGACCAACGATCAGCGAATTCAGCCCTGGCCCCTCCAGAAATTCCATTACCAGGTACTGTTCGCCATGGGTCGTCATCCCGTGTTCGAATGTCTTGACGACGTGGGGATGCTCCATTTGTATGGCGATCTCGCCTTCCTTCGGCTTCTTGGCGCCGACGAAGCGGGCTTCCAGCGCCTGCGTCTTTTCCTTATCGAGAATCTTCAGGCCGACGATCTGGTCGGTCGTGCGGTCGCGAGCCATGTGAAACTCGGACATCGTGCCCGAGATGGTCTCGCGCAGCAGTTCAAAGCGCTGAGCAATGTTGGCTTTCGAGGCGCCGCCGCTGAACAGCGACTTGAACAAACCCATGGCGATGGTCTTCCTCTCCGGCGGCGAGCCACGATTCTCTGTTCCGCGGCAAGTGCGGCATTCACCTGGCCGGTCGAGCGCTACTCTATTCCGAACGCGGTGCGCGGGCAAGCGAGCCGATGCGCCGGCCGATCGCGGCGGAATCGCCGGGCGATCAATGCGCGGCCTTGGCGTCTCGATTCATTTTGCCGCAATAGTCGATCGAGCGGGCAATCTCGCTCTTCAGATCGCCGCGGCGCACGATGCGGTCGATGAATCCGTGCTCCAGCAGGAACTCGCTGGTCTGAAACCCCTTGGGCAGCTCGATGCGAATCGTGGCCTGAATGGTGCGCGGACCGGCGAATCCGATCAGGGCCTTGGGCTCGGCAAAGACCAGGTCGCCCAGCGAGGCAAAGCTGGCTGCCACGCCGCCCATCGTGGGGTTGGTCAGCACGGAAATGAACAAGCCGCCCGCCTGGTCGTAGCGGGCCAGCGCCGCGGAGACTTTGGCCATTTGCATCAACGACAAGATGCCCTCGTGCATACGGGCTCCGCCGCCGGAAGCGCTGATGATGATCAGCGGCAATCGGTCTTGCGTGGCGCGCTCGACGAGCCGGGTCAGCTTTTCGCCGACCACGGCGCCCATGCTTCCCATGATGAATGCCGAATCGGTCACGCCGAAGGCCACGCGGCGGGCGCGAATCATGCCCGTGCCCACGACGGCCGCCTCGCGCAACCCGGTGCGCGCCTGTTCGTGTCTGAGCCGTTCGCGATACGGCATCTTGTCGACGAATTCCAGCGGATCGGTGGACTCGAGCTGGGCGTCCCACTCCTCGAAGGTGCCTTCGTCCAGCACCTGCTCGATTCGCTGCTGCGCCGACACGTACCAATGGAAGTCGCACTCGGGGCAGACCCCCAGCGCCCGCTCGGCCTGCTTGCGAAAGATCGTGGCCTGACAACCGGGGCACCGCTGCCAGAGTCCCTCGGGCACGCCCCGCTTGGGGCGGCGCGGCGCCGACGCAGCGGACAGGTTGGTTGCCGATGTTTGACTGGTCGCCATAGCTGGTTGGTTTTCCGCGGCCGATGGCTGCTGTTCGTGCTGGCTCAAGCGGTTAGTAACCGTGGGCCTTCTTTGGGGATCGGCATTTGGGCGTGGTCCTGGCCGATTTTTTCTCCGCCGGCGTTACAACTCGCTGGGAAGTGCCGCCTGAGGCTCGGGGCAAATGACCTCCCATTTGCCACAAAACGCCCCATTCTTCCAAAAATCCCCGATTTCCGTGTGCGCGAGGATGCCTCGCACTACGCTGGCCACCGGTTCGGGCGCGACCAGGGCAATGGTTCCCTCTTTGTGCTTTTTCAGCAATTTGGTCAAGGCCGCCTCGACGCGCGCTTGCGCCGAGGTGAATCGTTCCCCCTCCGGCGGGCAAACGGTCTCGGGCTGCTCGCGCCATTGCCGGAACACCTTGGGCTGCTTGCGCTTGACATCTTCAACAAGCATACCCTGCCAGAGGCCCAGATCAATGTTCCTCAGAGCATCCAGTTCCTTTATCTTCACGTCGAGTGCCGCGCCAATGGCGTTGGCCGTCTGCTCGGCCGACTGACAGGGAGCGCGATAAATGGCCGTAATCCCCAATGGGCGAAGGGCTTCGATCGCCTGCTGCACTTGCTCGGCGCCTTGGCTGTCGAGCGGAATGTCGAGCGTGCCCTGAATACGCCCTTGTTGGTCGTAGTCGGTGGAGCCTGGGCGGATCAGTACGAAGTGGGGCATGGTCTTAATGCGTCCTCGAAGGGGAATGAGCCGCCCGCAACAGGTCGGCGATGCGCCCGGCATAGTCCGGATGCTCGAAAATCGCCGACCCCACCACGTGCAGTTGGGCGCCGGCAGCGGCGCAGCGGCCGATGGTCTGGTGGTTGACTCCGCCATCGACTTCCAGAAACACGTCCGCGCCGCAGCGCTCGTGCAGTTGTGCCAGTTTGGTCAAGGCGATCTCCTCGAAGCCTTGGCCGCCGAAACCCGGATGAACGCTCATCGTGAGCACCAGATCGCAGTCGTCGAGATAGGGCTCGATCGTCGACAGCGGTGTCTGGGGATTGAATGCCAGCCCGGCTATCGCACCCAAGGGCGCAGCCGCCGGAGAATCGGTCGCGGGTCGGCGGTGGCTTCGACGTGAAACGTCACGGCATCGGCGCCGGCCTCGACGAATTGTTCGCAATACTTTTCGGGATTCGAGATCATCAAATGCGTCTCGATCGGCAGTTTCGTTTCACGGCGGACCGCCTCGATGATGGGCATGCCATAGGTCAGATTTGGCACAAAATGGCCATCCATCACGTCCAGGTGGAACGAGTGCACGCCGGCATCCTCCAGCTTGTGAACCTCGTCGGCCAGGTGCGCAAAATCGCACAACAGCAGCGACGGCACGACGATGGGCGTTTCGGGCGCAGGGCAACAAACTGAGATCGGCGAGGTGTTCGAGCGTGCGTATTTACCACGAGCGTGGACGCATCAGTGCAGAGAATCCATTAAAGGCTGCCGGCAAATTGGAGTTCCATCGGCGGGGCGTCGCAGTGGTCGGACAAAATCGGCAAACGGGCCAACCGCGCCACGCAAACACCGCCCACGTCTCATGCCGCACCGCCAGGAAAAGTTAAGGCCCCAAGAGTTTCAAGGCCCACCGGCGCCGACCACGTTGGTCTGCAACCGGTCCAGCGTCCCAGTAACGTTTGGTCACACTGACCATTGGTTCCCGTGACGATTGTTTGCCAGCAAGTGACAGTCCATTATTCTAGCAATAGGCCCGACACGCGCCTGCGCAGCTTCATCGCAATTGACATAAATCGGGGTATGCCAGCACATTACGAAATGCACAGGGATCCCCGCGTGGCAGGGGGGAGCATGGTTATCGGCGGCGACGAATCCCTAGCCCGTTTCTTCCAAATCGGCGCTGCGGGGCAGATCGCTCAGGCTGGCCAGTCCAAACAGCTCGAGAAAGCGGGGCGTCGTGTGATACTGAACTTTACGCGCTTGCCCTGCGACGCGCGCGAGGCTCAGCAATTGCCGGCGGACCAATTGCAGCAGCACGTGGCCGCACGGCGTGCCCCGCAGGTGACTCACCTCGTCGGCCGTGATCGGTTGGTTGTAGGCCACGGCTGCTAGCACTTCGATGGCTGCCTGGGATAGCCGGGCCTGACGCGCCTTTCCATGGAACTTGTCACGGATTCGCGCGAACTCGTTTTGCAGCGCCATCCGATAACCGGCGCCTTCGGCCACGATGCGATAGGGACACCTGCGCGCTTCGTAGTCGCGATTCAACTCGCGCACCAGCGCGTCGATCTCGGCCGGCCGGACGCCTCGCATTAAGGATGCCACTTGCTTGCTGGTCAGCGGCTCGTTTTGAGGGTGGCCGACAAACAGCATCGCTTCGAGAATCGTGCCGCGGGCCGAGTTCGCAGTGGTCGACCGTTTCGCCCTGGGAATCGTCCTCCGGCTCGCTATGATCCGTCGACTCCGCTTCGGTCGTTGTGTACGGATCGTCGCCCGAGCGCAGCATGCCGGCCAGCGCTTCGCTGAGCTGATTGAGCGACAGCCCTGCCTCCTCGGGCGGATCGCGAAAGGCGCCCAGGTCCAGGGTCTTTTCGCCGGAATCACTCGAATTGGCGCGTTTGGCGGACATACGCCGCACTATAGGCCGTTTTTGCTCCCGCGGGCAAGGCAAGCTGGCCGGCGCTCGGGCGGCCCTGGAGCGATGTCCTGTCGGACGTGGAGTTGGTGTGCCAGCAGGCGATCAGGCCATTTGCCTCTTCATGAACGCCAGGCCTTCGCGGGCGAGTTGTTCCTCGCTGTCGTACATCTTCCGCCAGATCTTGGTGGCGGCGGCCAACTCGGGCAGCGCCAGTCCGAACGCCTCGATCACGAGCCAGCCGTCGTAGCCCGTTTCTTTGATGGCCTTGAACGTGGCGTCCCAGGGCACGTTGCCTTTGCCCGGCGTGCTGCGGTCGTTCTCGGAGATGTGAATGTGGACGGTGTACTCGGCGCACACCTTGATGGCCTGGGCTGGATTCTTCTCTTCGATGTTGGCGTGAAACGTGTCGTACATCATGCGGCAGTTGGGATGATCCACCTCGCGCACGAAGCGCACGGCGTCGGCGGCGCAGTTGAGCAGGTAGCACTCGAAGCGGTTGAGATATTCCATGCCCAGCATTACGCCGTGCGTCTGGGCGTGTTCGGCCGTTTGCCGCATCGATTCGACGCCCCACTTCCACTCGTCGGCGGTGGGCCCCTGCCCGGTGAACTCGCCGATGGCCGAATGGTACGGTCCGCAAATCAGCTTCACTCCGGCTGCTTCGCAGCATTCCAGCGCCAGCTTGTTGCCCGCCACTCCGGCAGCGCGCACCTTGGCGTCGGGGCTGATGGGATTCGTGTCCGGCGTGCGGATGGTCACCGCGGTGCGTTCCAATCCCAGGTCGTCCAGCCGCTTGCCCCACTTGCCGAACTTGGCCGGGTCGGCATCGAAGATCGGCAGTTCCACGCCGTCGTAGCCCATCGCCTTCAGACTCTCCAAGACGGGCAACAGGTCGTCGGTCAGATCGCCCGACCACAGCAGCAAGTTCATTCCGTATTTCATGAGTAGGGGATAGGGGTTAGTGGTTAGTGGCTAGTGGTTAGTGGTTAGTGGTTAGTGGTTAGTGGTTAGTGGTTAGTGGCTAGTGGTCAGGAATTTGTTCAATGCGCATGGTGTGTTGCGGTTTCAGCCTCCGGCTCTGCCGGGGGATCGTTCTGCAATCACCGCGTGACTACGCCGCCAGCAGTTCGTGTTTGCGTTCGGTGACCAGCGCCTCTGGCGGTGCTCAGCCAGGGCTCGAGTTGGTTGGGCAACAGTGGCAGGCCCACGCGGCGCATTACCTGGTTGAGGCGAAACAACAGTTTGCCATCCTCGGCGTAGTCAAACAAGAACCGCTCGCGCGAAAACAGCGGCACCAGCTTGCCCAGGCGATACGTCGGCCGCGGGGCAATCTGGTTGACGGCCGCTTCCACCACCGCGCCGTCCAACGACTCGCACGCCGCGTAGTAGGCATCCAACTGTCCGGGCTCCTCAGCAATCAGCGCCGCATCCAAGAGCAACTCCACCAGGATGTGCCCGAGAAAATGCGGCCGAAAGCCTTCATCCGCCGGCAACTGCTCGCGCAACATGCCGCACAGCGCCAGCGACAGCTCGGCAAAGACCCGCGTATTGTGAAACCAGGCGTCGTCCGCGCAATGCTGCAAGATGCCGGCCGCCAGGCGCGCCACCCGCGGATCGTCGTCGGCCAGATGCTCCGTTGCATGCTTCGAGCGCACCCGCACCCGCCGATCCACCACGTTCAACCAATCCGGCACGGCCGTGCCCGCCAGAAAGTAAGGATCGTCGACGTAAGCCCGTCCGTGCGCGAAGTAGTTCATGGGGGAGCAGGCTGGAGGCCTGAGGCTGTAGGCGGGAGGCGCGGTATGGCAATGGGCGTTACTTATCTCCAGAAAAGAACTTCGTCACCCTCCAGCCCCGCGCACGTCTACCTCAGGCTGCTCACCCGGCATACTTTGCTCAAACCAATTTCCAGAAAGCTTCCTGCGGATGCTAGCCAAAGGGGGGCGGGGGTTATAGTGGGGCTCGTCTGCGTGCTGACGTAATTGAAAAGAACAATAGATAGCCTATTGTAATCGATCTGCCGACGTGTGGAGGAAACGCTAGTGACCTGCAATCCAACTCGACGCTACTTTTCGCTGAGCGCCGTTGTTGCGCTCTCTGCTCTCGTCGTGCCGACCTTTTCCGCACCTGCCAATGCCGTCACGATTCCCACCGTGCCAGTGGGCGATGCGGGCAATGCCAACGACCCTGCAACCGGCAATCTCTACGGGGGTGTCAGCTACGCCTACAACATCGGCACGACCGAGGTCACTAATGCCCAGTATGTTGAATTTCTGAACTTCAAGGCCGCCAGCGATCCCTTGGCACTCTACAACACGTCTATGGGCAGCAACGCCGACGGCGGCATCACCCGCAGCGGCGTCAGCGGCAGCTTCACCTACGCGACCAGGGCCGGCGCGCACTTTGGGGGATTTAGGCTGGCGCGGCAAACGTTGATTTGCTAGACCAGAGTCCGTGAGTATGGGCGGCAAGGCCGCGGTTTGCAGTTCGTTCACGGAGGTCACTCATGGCTGTGCAAGTAAGACCGGATATCAGGAGCATCAAGCATCATTTTGCGGAGCTTCGTGATCCGCGTTCTACGATCAATCGTCGGCATCTGCTGGTCGACGTGGTGGTGATTTCGCTGTGCGGCGTGTTGGCCGGCGCCGATGGCCCGGTGGCGATTGAAGTCTGGGCGAAGGCGAATCGCAACTGGCTGCGACGACATCTGAAACTGCCGCATGGCATACCATCGCACGACACGCTCCGGCGGTTCTTGGAACGCGTCGATCCGCAAGCGTTTCAGCGCTCGTTTACCGCCTGGATCGAGTCGCTGCTGATTCCCGATTCCGAAGGGGCGCGGCTGCTGAACATCGACGGTAAGACGTTGCGTCGGTCGCACGATCGCAAACGCGGGCTGGGTCCGTTGCACCTGGTCAGCGTGTGGGCCAGCGAACAAGGCCTGACGTTGGGCCAAGTCGCCACCGAGGAAAAATCGAACGAAATCACGGCGATTCCCGCGGTGTTGGACCTGGTCGACGTGAAGGGCGCGATCGTGACCATCGACGCGATGGGCTGTCAGAAGGCGATCGCCGAGAAGATTATCGAGCGAGGCGGCGACTACGTCGTGCCCGTCAAAGGTAATCAAGGGAATCTCGAACAAGCCGTCGAGGCATTCTTCGACGAGCATCTGGAAGACGACTTCGCGCGAGTCAAAGTGAGCCGCTTCGAGACCGAAGAGAAACGGCACGGCCGCATCGAACGTCGCACGTACCTGCAAGTCAACGTGCCGCTCGCGCTCGCTGGCCGCCAGGAGTGGGCTGGACTTCGCACCCTGGGAATTGCCATCAGGACCCGTGAAATCGCGGGCCAAGAGACGGGCGAAGTGCAGTGCTACATCAGCAGCATGAAGCGCAACGCGAAGCAGTTCGCCCGCGCGTCGCGAGGTCATTGGAGCATCGAGAACAGTTGCCATTGGAGCTTGGACATGACCTTCCGCGAAGACGAAAGCCGCGTCCGCAATCGCCGCTTGGCCGAGAGCCTGGCGTGGCTGCGGCGTTTCACGCTCTCGCTGCTCAAGCAACATCCCGATACCAAGAAAAGCCTGGTGATGAAACGACGCCTCGCCGGCTGGAGCACGACATTCCTGTCAGAAGTTCTTTTCGGAGTGCCAACTTAGTGTGCGCCGGCCCTGGCTACGCGACCAAGACCGACATGGGCAACAAGCCCGTCAACTACGTGAGTTGGTACGACGTCGTGCGCTTTGCCAACTGGCTGCACAACGGGCAAGGAACGGGCGACACGGAAACCGGCGCCTACACGCTGAAGGGCGGCACGCCCACGCCCAGCAATGGCCCGAACATCACACGGAACGCCGGCGCAACCTGGTTCCTGACCAGCCAGAACGAGTGGTACAAGGGGGCCTATTACCAGCCAGCCGCGCAGGGCGGGGACAGCGATGACTATTGGAAATATCCCATGGGCACCAACAGCGTGCCGTACTCCGACCAGCCGCCGGGCGCGACTCCGGACAATACGCGCGTCGGAAACTTCTTTGCCAGCGACGGCCTGGCCAACGGCTACGACGACGGTTACGCCGTGACGGGGTCAACCAGTCGTAGCAGCAGCCAGAACTACCTGACCGACGTGGGAGCGTACAGTTCCTCGCCCAGTTTCTACGGCACGTACGATCAAGGCGGCAACGTGTGGGAGTGGAATGAAGCCGCGTTTAACGCGTATCGGGGCGTGCGGGGTGGTTCGTGGATCCATCCCTCGGACAGCATGCGGGCTTCGGTCCCGTTCGTCTTCACGCCGGCGCTCCCGTACAGCCTCATCGGATTTCGCGTGGCATCGGTCCCTGAGCCAAGTACGGCAATGCTAGGGATGATTGGTTGTGTGTTGATGTTGTGGTGGAGCAAGAGGCGCAAGTAGTCCTTTGGCCTTTTTCTCTTTTACCCTTTTCTTTTTCGTTCCCGCCGGAGGCGCAGCCTCCGGCGCGCGATGGATTTTTTGAAATCGTGCGCGTTGGTGCTCGAAGCCGGACCGCTCAATTCCAACGGCCGGCCTCCATCCCAACGGCCGGCCTCCATCCCAACGGCCGGCGTCAATCCCAACGGGATTGTATCATTCGGCCCAGGGTTGCCGCGCAGCGGCTACCCTGGGTACTCGGATGCCGCCCAAGCACGCCAACCCAGAAAGGGTTGCATCAGTCCCACACGTAGCGCTCGTCGAAATCGATATCGTATTTTGACAGCAGCAAGCGAAACTCATCCTGAAACGAAACCCGGCGGTGATGCTCCTCTTGCCCGGCAATGTAACTGCGCACCGCCGTGATTTGTGAGAATCCGACCGAGAAGATGCCATATCCACTCTGCCATGCGAATTGCTTGAGGCCCGGGTCTTTCGCTTTGATCCATAGCGACGAACCGCGTTTGACCTCCTTCACCATCTCTGCCGCTTGGCATGTGCGTGACAGCGTGGAAAGGATGTGAACGTGATCTTCCACCCCGCCCACGATGATGGGTTGGCAAGCCAGGTTGGTCAAAATACCGCCGACGTAGCAATGCAATTCGTCACGCAGTGCACGATTGCGCAGAAATGGGCGACGGTCTTTGGTGGAAAACACCGTGTGGACGAGTATCTTGGCCAGAGACTGCGACATGTTGGCACGTTGCGCATGGGGCTCGGCGGATGCAACCCTTTCAGGGTTGGCCTGGTGCGCATCATAGTATCCCAGGGTAGCTCGAAGACTCGCAACCCTGGGCTGGATGCTGCAATCCCGTTGGGATTGTCGCTACGACTCTGGTTGACGACCGCGCATCGCCGGTCCGCCCGGCCACGACCGACGGCTCAGGCGCAGCCTATCCAGTCTCCACCCACTGGCCGCTCTTGGCGCTGGCTAGCACGGCGTCGCACACTTTTTGCGTGCGCAGGCCGCTCTTGAAATCGGGTTGCGTGGGCTGGCCGGTTTCCAGGCCGGTGAGGAAGTCGGCCAGGGCATTGGTGAACGTGTGCTCGTAGCCGATCGTGCAGCCGGGCACCCACCAGTGCTTCATGTAGGGATGCTCGGGATTGGTGACGTGAATCTTCTGCCAGCCGGTCAGGTGGCTTTCGATCTTCTTGCCGGTGTCGGGATCCGAGTACTTGAAGTACTGCAAATACTGCGGGTCCTCCAGGTCGAAGAACACACTGCCGGCCTCGCCGTTGAGCTCGAACGTGTTGTAGTTCTTGCGGCCGCGGGCGTAGCGCGTGCTCTCGAACGTGCCCATCGAGCCGTTGGCGAACACCGCCAGAAACATGCAGGCGTCGTCGATACCCACCGGCTTCATTTCGCCGCTTTCGGAGTGCATTCGCTGCTTGACGAACGTCTCGGTGGCGGCGATCACGCGGGCGATCGGTCCATTGAGCCATTCGGCCGTGTCGATCGAGTGGGCCAGCAAGTCGCCGGTCACGCCGGAGCCGGCTACGTCGACGTCCAGCCGCCACAGCGCCGCCCCGCCCTGCGGCACGTCGGTGGCAATGGTCCAGTCCTGCAGGTACGTGGCCCGGTAGTGAAACGGCCGGCCGACGCGTCCTTCGTCGACCACCTGTTTGGCCAGCGAGATGGCCGGCACGCGGCGATAGTTGAACCACACCATGTTGGGCACGCCCGCGGTCTCCACCGCGGCGCACATCTCTTCCGCCTCGGCCACGTTCATGGCCAGCGGCTTCTCGCAGAGGATCATCTTGCCAGCCGCCGCCGCCGCCAGCACGATTTCCTTGTGCGTGTTGTTGGGCGAGCCGATGTCGATCAGATCGATGTCTTTCCGCTCGATGAGCTTCCGCCAGTCGGTTTCGTACGATTCGTAGCCCCAGTTCTGGGCGAAGGCTGCGATCTTCTCCTTCTTGCGGGCGCAACAAGCCTTGAGCACCGGCACGTGCTCGCATTCGAAAAACTTGCTGACTTGGCGATAGGCGTTGGAGTGCGTGCGGCCCATGAAGCCGTAACCGATCATGCCCACGTTGAGCGTCTTCGACATTCGAATGATCCTTCGTGATGGGTTGGTTAAATTGCGTTGGTTCGTCTGTCGAGTGCCACGCGCCGGCACTGCTTCGCGCATGCGGCATTCCATGATGCTCTTTGGCGGCCTAATACGGCTCGACGTCCGCGTCGGGCCAGGCTTTCTTGAATCGTTCGTGTACGGCGTCGGCCTCGTCGTTGCGAATCTGGGCGCGGAGGCTTCGTTCCAGTCCGGAAAGGGACCAGCCATTCTCCGGATACTGCTCCAAGTCCTTGCGAAACGCTTGCTCGGCGTCGGCGGGCCGATTCATCTTCAAGAGTTGCGAGCCCAGCGCCTGCCGCATCGGCATGTACCAGGGAGGCGGTTCGTCGTAGCGCAGCGCGTCTTGCTGCGCCACGGCCTCGCGCAGCTTCTCGGCGGCCGCGTCATCCTGATCGGTGCGGGCCAATAGCGTCGCCTTCAGGTGATTGACCGCGATATTGAGCAGGTCGGCCGCCTTGTGCTGCATCACGAGCTGATCCGCCGGCGTGGCTTGCGTGACTTCCACCAGCCTCTGGTCCTCTTCTTTGGCTTTTTCCACCTCACCCTTGTGGGCGAAAGCCATGCCGCGCGCATAGTGCCACATGCCGGTGGCATAGCGAAACTCAGGATTCGGCGCCGGCGCCGCCAGAATCTCGTCCCACTTTTGGAATCGCACCAGCGCGAACAGCCGCGTGGGCACGAACGCCTCGACCATCGGCATTTCCTTGACCATCGCGTCGGAGATCTTTTTCGACGTTTCGGTGGCCGCGTCGATGGCCACTTTGCTGCGCCCTTCCATCGCCGCGGAGGCCCACAAGAAGTGAACGTTGTGGGGGTAATACATCATCGGGTACAGCCCTTGCGGCTTGTACTTGGCGATGTAGGCTTCGTCGGCCTTGGCAGCCGCTTGATTCGCTTGTGAAGCGTCGTTGTAGCGGCCCACGCGAAAATAGATGTGAGCCGGCATGTGTACGAGGTGGCCCGCGCCGGGCGCGATCTTGGCCAAACGCTCGGCGGCGGCAATGCCCTTGTGCGGCACGGTGGATTCCACGGCGTGGATGTAGTAATGGTTCGCGCCCGGGTGATTAGGCGCCTTGGCCATGGCGCCTTCCAGCGTTTTGAGAATCTGCTCGGTGCCAGGCTGGGGCTGGCCATCGGGAGTCCACAATTCCCACGGGCGGAGGTTCGTCATCGCCTCGGCATAGAGCACTGCCGCGTCGACGTCGTCGGGATACTGCTCGGCCAACTTGCCCATCGCCACGGCATAGGCCTCGTCCAGCGCTTTGCGTTCCTCGGGCGGAGGATCGGCGTAGCGCGTGTTGAGCGCTTCAATGAACGCCTGCTCCTTGGGCGTGGTTCCCGGAGCAAGTTGCAGCGCTTTCTGCTCGGCCGCATAGGCGGCTTTGCCCATCTCCTCGTCCATCGGCATGTTGTAGTTCGAGCCCAGCGAAAGCGCGATTCCCCACCATGCCATCGCGCACTCGGGATCGAGATGGGCCGCGGCCCGAAACGCCCGCCGCGCCTCGTCGTGGTTGAAGGCGTACATCAACCGCAGCCCCTGGTTGAAATACTGCTGGGCCAGGGGCGAGTCGGTCGTGATCTTCATCTCGTGGTCGCCCAGGTCGACCATCAACTCCACGAGATCGTCGCCGCTGGGCGCGGCCGGATCGGCCGGATTGGGATGTTCGGCCAGCGCCGGCGCGGTCAACAGCACCAGTGCGACCAGCGGCAAGATGAGTCCGCGGCAATGCATCAGGGCACCTCTTGGATAGCAAAGCTAGTGTTGGGGCAAACGATCGCCCGGCCGTCCAGTGCCGTCGAACCTCAATCGCGCCAGCCGTGCTCCTCGCGCACGGCAATCATGGTGGCCAAAATCGTGTTCCAGGTGTTGGGGTCCATCATCACCTTGTTGGGGAACATGCATCCGTCCCAGCAAATGTGCTCGAACCGCTTCGTCAGATGCTCGGCGTCGTCGCGCAACCAGTAGCCGGCCACCTTCACGATGTCGAGCTTGCCGTTGGGATCGTTGGGCAGACAATGGCGCCCCGTCTTGTCGTGCGAGCCGGCGCCGTGCACCGTGGCGTCATTCTGCGCCACGTGAAAATCGATCGTCCAGGGGCGCAAGGCGGAAGTAAGCTGCTTGAGCGCCGCGTCGAGCTTGGCCGTGTCCTTCCAATCGAAATCGGCAGGCAAAATGGCATCCTCCGGCGCGTTGAGCCCCAGCACATATAGCAGCGTATGCGCCATGTCGGCTTGAAAACCCAAGGTTTGAGGACGCCCTACCATCTCGAGCAGTTGCAGCATTCGCTTCCAACTGTGCATGCCGCCCCAGCAGATTTCCCCCTCGGCGGCCAGTTGTTCGCCGAAATCCTCGGCGATCTTGCACGCTTCGGTGAACGTTTCCGCAATGCGCTTCGAGTTGGCTTCCACGTCGCCTTGGGCCCACGCTTCGACGCTGGTGGCCGAATCGATACGCACCACCCCGTAGGGCCGAATGCCCAGTTCGCGCAGCTTGTGGGCGATCTGGCATCCCTTGCGCACCTGGGTAAGGAATTTCTTTCGTTCGCCCTCGTCCCCCATCGCCGAACCGCCGCCCGTGGGTCCCCACACCGGGGCCACGACGGAGCCGATCACCAGGTTGCGTTTTTGCGCTTTCTCGGCCAGCGTCCGCAGTTCTCCGTCGTCCGCATCGATACTGATGTGTGGATCGGACAGGAACAGGTCAAACCCGTCGAATTTCACGCCGTCGACTTCCGCCGCCGCCGTCAGATCCAGCATGGTGTCCAGTTCGATCGGCGGCTCCGAGTCCGGGCCCTTGCCCACGACACCAGGCCAGGCCGCGTTATGAAGTTTTGGAAAAGTATTTTTGTATGGCATGGGAAGCGAGTGGTTGGTGGCTGGTGGTTAGTGGCTAGTAGGAACAACTGGTGGCTTCAGAGAATTGCGCAGCCCACTTAGCAATCGACCGACTTCCGCGATGCGGTCTGACAACTCCTGTGCTGTCGGTGTAGCGAGATAATTCAGGCGCATGGCCAGAATGGTTTGGGTTTCCAGTTCGGCTAGCGACCCTCGGGCATGCCCCAGGAACTGCATGAACTCACCACGACTATTCCGACCTTGTCCCTCGGCGATATTGCTGGCTACCGAAACTGCAGCACGGCGCATTTGACTGACCATCCCGTACATCTCGTCTTTCGGAAACCCCCTCGTGACTGCGTAAACCGATTCGGCCAGATCCATCGACTTTTGCCAGACAATGAGATCCTGATATGACCGAACAGTGCTCGTGATCGAAGTTTTCTCTTGCACGTTCCGCTCGCAATCTTCTCTAGCCACCAGCCACGAATGGCACTAGGTTAAGGGGCGCTCTAGTTCTTGGATGCGCCTCTCATACTTGTCGATAATTCCAGGCATAACTCCGGCAATCGCCCGACCGCGAATAAGGCGCACCACCAGCCAAGCAACAAAAATGCCATAGGCGGCGAGCGACCACAGCGGATCCTCGTAAATAGCAAGGTAGACGAATAGGGCCATGCCGATTGCATACTGAACCGAGAGCCTAACCGAGCGGTTGAAATCTCGGCGCGGATTTCTGTATGCTTGCAGCAGCAATCGTTCCTTGTCAGACAGCAAAGCGTCAATGGTGCTCATTTGCTTAAGTCAGGTTAAGGCACGCGCCCCAGCCGCTTGCCGGCGGTAGGACTTGTGCCGAGGAATCGTCATGTACTCATCCCAAGCTGGTCGACGTTTCTTGAATCGCGGTTCGACCCGTCCAGGTCGGTTTCCAACCCGATGGGCCGATACCGTCGCCAGGAACGCATCGTAGACCGTCTTGTTATCGTCCAGGGCCATCATAGCAGGCGTGAAGGACTCGACCGCTTGCATTGCGCCCTTGACGCTCAACTGGCGTGGGTGAACGTCGTGCCGCTTGGCCGATTCGGCCAGATCCATCGACTTTTGCCAGACAATGAGATCCTGATATGATCGAACAGTGCTCGTGATCGAAGTTTTCTCTTGCACGTTCCGCTCGCAATCTTATCTAGCCACTAGCCACTAGCCACTCCCCGAGAGTCCCCTGTTTTCGGCAGTTTGGCGTGCGTGTTCGGTCCGAAGTAGCGCAGGCTTACTAGCGGTTCGGTGCCGGTGTTTTCGATTTCGACTCCGGCGTTGGCGGCGTCGTGCGTTATGAACACTTCGTCGCTGGTCTCCTGGCCGAAGTGGATCATGGCGGGCGTTTGCAGTTCCAGCTTGCCGATGCGGCCGCGGCCTTGCACCGTGATCCAGCCGCTGGCGCCGGGGTCTTGCAGCCTGCACTTGCGCCCGGCTCGAGCGTTAGTTCCTTCGCGCTAAACAGTTGCTCGCCGTCGATCGTGCCGTAGACGATCCAGCGATCGGTGGCGCCCTTGCCGCTGCGGCTCTCGTCGACGATCGGCTCCAGGTAGTTGTGCTCTTTGAAGTGCGTGTCGACGTTTTTCTCCCAGTCGAGCTGCTCGATGATGAAGTCGAGATCCTGGTGCTTGTCCTTCGGCACGTCTTTGACCAACAGCGACCAGGGCACTTCGCGCCCTTCGACTAGCGACTGGAACATGCCGAACACGTCGGAGCCCCACTGCGGCTCATAGGTACACAGCGAACCCGGGGCGTGCAGCACGCCCGGGGGGATCAGCCAGCCGGTGCCGCGCTTCAGGCGATAGGCCCGCGACAGATCGAGAATGCCGTTTTCGCCCTTGTGCCAGTCTTCCAGACAGCGGCGCACGTCGGCCTTGGTCGTGCCGGGCTCCAGGCCCATGAACGTATAGGCGAAGTTGTTGTCGACGTTGTTGTATTGCGGCGGAAAGTAGTAGCTCTCGGGTTTGCCCTGCTGGCCGGTCAGCGCCGCATGCTCGAACGACTGGTGCATGTGGTGCGGGATGGGGCCCATGTTGTCGAAGAATTTGGAGTACACGGGCCAGCGATCGTATTTTCCGAACATGGCCTTGCCGATCAGCCGCGCGCCGTCTTCGGCCACGGCGTCGGCCAGCGTGAACCGCTTGCCCTCGAAGGTGACATAGCTGAGCCCTTCGTCGGGCGTGCGGTTTTCGTTGGCCGCCTCGGTGGTGCTGGCGAACCATCGCTCGTCGATGCCGCCGCGGTGCGCGCCAAAGGCATACCAATCGCCAGGCGCCAGTTTGATGCGCTTGCCTGGATGCAAAAAGCTGCGCGGCACCCAGGTGGGAGTCAGCCGCAGCAGCCCTTCGCCGGCATCGAGCGCCCGTGAGAGAGCTTTTGAGACGCTGTCTTTCTGCAAGGTGGTGGCAGTGGCCATGGTGGTACGTCGCCATATTTGGAGTGAAAAATAGGGCGACTCCGTGGTGGACCGGTCGCCCTCGAGAAAACTCGCCCACGCGCCCCAAGCCGAAACGCACAGGGCGTCCGCTGCAAAACACGTGAAGCTCTTGTTTTATTCGCTTGGGATACGCCTGGCAAGGAAGCGCCGCCACAGAATGCGGCCCGCTGGTCGGTGTTCCGGCAAGCAGGCGCGACGCCGCCGAATGCCTCAAAATGCGGTGGATTTAGCCATGCTGCCGCTGCGTTTCGGCGCGATCCCGACACTTTGATCCCACGCGGCTCTGCCGGCGTCGACGGCCAACGGCGCACAGGGCCATGACTAGCGCGGTGCCGGCATAGACGGCGCTTGCCGGCTCGGGAACCGGCATTAAATACGCCAGGATGTTGCCGCTGAGGACGGGCGAACTGAACGCATCGGCATCGGCAACTAGAACCACGCGACCGCTCGTCGGAGAGATCACACCCGCTTCGATTGTCGCCAGCATCGGATTGCCAAATTGCGATTCATTGAAGACGGCCTCCGCATACGGTCCGAGATCCGTATACCAACCCGAATTGCTCAGAGGAAACGAAGGCAGCGGAGCAAACGGACCCAATACGATCGGATGTGTTTGATTGACGGCCACCCCCGAGCCGTTTGCGTAGCCGTCAGTTGCCACTCCAAACGGTGCGAGAATGCTCGCCCGAGATGCATCGCCGACCGCCCCCTGGAGGTCGCCGTTGTCCGTCGCGACTAGCAACGTACCGCCGTTCGACACGAAGTCGAACAGCGCAGTCTGTTCCGCAGAGGTGAGAGGCGTTATGACGCCATTCACGTCCGTCTGTCCGCCCAAATCGAATGAATCCACCGTGGAAAGATAAGACGCTGTCAGTATGTCCGTCGAAGTGAAGACGGCATCTGACCGGTACGATTGAATCAACGCCCGCTGCACCGCTTGCTCGGGGGCGTCGGCGAGGCTGTCGAATCCGCCGCGCGAAAGATCCCAACTGCCAACGACAAATTCGGCGTGAGCCTGACGGATTGAAAGAGTCAAAGTTGCTGTCGCGGCGGCCAGAAATACAAGCCGCTGGGCAATATTGATGTTCCAAGTCATTAGCGTCCCTCCTTCAACAGATAAAACCGGCCGGCAGGTCGTATGCTTGGCAAGGAACTGGCGTAGCAGTAGAGCAGCACGTAGATTGTGGAGTGTTGGCACGTCAAACTGCAAGAAAAATTCCCCCGCGATTGGTAAGAAACTTTCCCTAGGCGAGGAAGACCATGGCCCAACATCGCCGACTGCTCACCGACACCGCGCGTGGCATTCACGAGCCGGACTTTCATCTGGAAATTCCTGGCGGCAAGCTTCGACGCACCACCTTGCGCGGTGGCGTGCGCGAGGGGGTCGATCTGCTGGAAATCGACAACGGCACGTTTCGCTTTGCCGTCGTGCCGACCCGGGGCATGAACCTTTGGAAAGCGTGGGTCGGCGACACCGCGATCGGCTGGGGCTCGCCGGTGAAAGGGCCGGTGCACCCGAATTTCGTGCCGGTGGCCGATCCGGGCGGCTTGGGCTGGCTCGAAGGCTTCGACGAATTGATGTGCCGCTGCGGCCTCACCAGCAACGGCGCGCCCGACTTCGCGCCCAACGGTGTGTGCCAGTATCCGTTGCACGGACGCGTCGGCAACTTGCCGGCCCACCACGTCGAAGTCGTCAGTGACGACGCCACGGGCGAAATCAGCGCCACCGGCATCGTCGACGAAGTGCGGTTCCTGTTCCAGAAACTGCGGCTGGCGGCCACGTACAAAACCACGCCGGGGCGGACCGGGCTGACCATCGTCGACGAAGTGACCAACCTCTCCGGCAACCCGGCCGAGCTGCAATTGCTCTACCACGTGAATTTCGGTCCTCCGCTATTGGATCCCGGGGCAATGGTCGTGGCGCCGGCGAAAACCATCGTGCCGCGCGATCCTCGCGCCGCCGAAGGCATCAGCACGTGGAACAGCTATGCCAACGAAGAGCAGGGTTTCAGCGAACAGGTCTATTTCTTCGACCTGGCGGCCGATACCGAGGGCCGCACGCAGGTGATGCTGAAAAACGCCCACGCGTCGCAAGGCGTCACGTTGCGGTACAGCACCGAGCACCTCCCCTGCTTCACGCTGTGGAAGAACACGCCGCTGGCGGCCGATGGTTACGTGACCGGCTTGGAGCCCGGCACGAACTATCCAAACCCGCGCACGTTCGAGGGAACGCAGGGCCGTTTCGTCAAACTCGCGCCCGGCGAGAGCGTGCAGTTCACCGTCGACCTCGACATCCTGCCCGATGCCGCGGCCGTATCCGCCGCCGAAGAAGCGATCGCCAAATTACAGGGCGGCGGCAAGCCGCAGGTGTTCACGACTCCGCAGCCGGGCTGGACGCAGACATAGATTTGCGACCCAGCAAGATCTCGCGCCAGCGCCAGGCCCCCGGCTCGTCGATCGCGCGCCTGCTTCCGTAGTTCGGTGAAAACGTCCATGCCCGGTATAATGGCGGCATGGTTTCAGGCGTTCAATGGGCCTGCGGAAATCCCACACGGAAGGTGACCAGTACCAAACAGTAGGCTGGCCGAGACGCATGCCTGCGCCAGCATCAGCACCGGCCGATTGCCGTAGTGGTCGCTCGCCGAGCCGGCCAGCGGACTGATGCCCACCTGGCCGACTTGCATGCCGACCCGCATCACTTGCAACGGCCCCACGCCAAAGCCGAGCACCGCCTTCGGATAGATCACGTTTTGCACCAATTGCGAAATGCCGTTGGCCAGCGAGAACCAACTGCGAAATACCAGCAACCGCACGAAGCGGCCAGGACGATTGCAAAGTCGTTAATCCAAGGCTCCTAAGAGTTTCAGGGCGTGGAGGGGATTGGCGCAGAGATCATCGGCTCGGGCTCGAAGCGGTTGTTTGGATTTTTGGGTCGTTAGTCGCAACACGCTCAGGGCTACGTTGGTGAGGCTTGCCAGGCGTTCGGCCAATCCTGGCCGACGACTCCAGTGCCGGTCTTCGTCCCACCAACGATCTTTGACGAAGTGCAAGCTGTTTTCCACTTGCCAATGAGCGCGTACGTACTTCAACAATTGCTTGGGCGTAGTCGTGGCCGGGTCGAGGCTGGTGACGAAGTACCGCGTTTCGCGCGTGGTTTTGCCGTTTCGGTCTTTCGTCTCGCGGTCGACTCGCAAGAGCATGCGGCAACCGGCAAGCCCCAGCCGCTGGCAGACATATTCGGCGTCGGCCAGGTCGATCCAAAGAAAACGAGTCTCCCTACGGCCCCCTTTTTTTCCCGCGTCTGAGCGGCCGCCGCGCTGTCTTGGGCCTGCGCAAAGCAGGTCTGCGCCGCATCCAGGATGTCGGGCTGGTTGGCTTTGATTTGGAACAAGTAGTCATGGCCCGAAGTCAGAATCAGTTCGGCCAGATTGCGCTGAGCATAGAGGGCATCGCCCGTGATCAAACGCAACGCCGGATACTTCTCGAACAGTTCGCTCAGGTGCGCTTTGAGCACTTCCGGCTCGGTGCTTTTGTCGCCCGACAGGGGCCATTGCCCAAGACACGCTTTCAAATCCTGGACAAAAACGTTCAGCATCTGAATCGGATCGCCCTGCGGATCGAAGCCTTGCTTCGACGTCTTGCCATCCACCGCCGCGACCAGAGCCTCCTGATCCGCCATTACCTCTTGCAACCACTGGGAAAACGCAGCTTGAAACTCCTCCAACGAGAACTTCGCCAGCGTCCGACTTAACGTGGTAGGATGCGGCGGCTTGCGACGCGTAAAGCCCAAAGGTCTGCGCAGCAGATGCCAGTTCCGGGCTGCCCACCGCTGCAAGCTGGCAAAATCGTTCAAGCGGCAGACCAGCCCCACGAGCGTCAGTCCCAAAATCCCCGAAAACGGATGACGAACACCACGCCGCTGACGTGGATCGGCCACCTCCGAAAAGGCCACCATCAAAGACGGAAAATACGATGGTAGTTGCATGGCTAGCTCCTTCTCCTAAAGCCAACCCGCATCACCCGGTTAGGATCGCACCTCACCCGGTTAGGATCGCACCTGCATTATACAAAACTCAACTTTGCAATCGTCCTGGGCTGACGTGGCCGGGACCGCGCGCTTTGGCACGCCGTTGGCTATAATCGGTGCAACCGTCCGCGGGCTCGTTGTGCGGGGGACTGCCAACGCCTTGGGTGCGCGCTAGCATGCAACACTTTCACTGTTCGTCCTGCGGACAATCGCTGTTCTTCGAAAACGTGCGTTGCACGCGCTGCGGGCATACCGTGGCTTTCCTGCCCGACGTGCGGACGATGAGCTCGCTGGAAGAAGTCGAGCCGCCGGCGGACAACGAAGCCATGGCGTCGCCAACCGTCTATACGGCGCTGGCGCCCGAATCCCAGGGCACGACCTATCGGCTGTGCGCAACTCCACGCAGTTCGGCGTGTGCAATTGGGCCGTGCCCAGCGACGAGGAAAACGCTTTGTGTGATGCTTGCCGATTGAATCGCATGGTGCCCGACGCGTCGGACCCGGCGACACTCGAAAAATGGCGGCGGTTGGAAATCGCCAAACGGCGATTGCTGTACACGTTGTTCGTGCTGGGACTGCCTGTCGAGCCAGTGAAGGAAGATGATCCCGGGCTGGCGTTCTCGTTCATGGCCGACCAGCCCGACGAGCCGGTCACTACGGGGCACGCGGACGGGCTGGTTACGATCAATATCTCCGAAGCGGACGACGCCTACCGCGAGCGGATGCGCGAGGAGATGGGCGAAGCGTATCGCACGCTGCTGGGACACGTGCGGCACGAAGTGGGACACTACTATTGGGATCGCCTGATTCGCGAGTCGATGTGGCTCGAGCCCTTCCGGCAGGCGTTCGGCGACGAGCGGGCCGACTATAGCGAAGCGATGCAGCGACACTACGAGCAAGGTCCGCCGGACAACTGGCAAGAGTCGTACGTCAGCGCCTACGCCACGATGCACCCCTGGGAGGACTGGGCCGAGGCGTTTGCGCACTACCTGCACATGACCGACACACTCGATACGGCCGCCAGTTATGGATTGTCACTTGAACCCGACGCAGCCGACATGCCTTCCGAGGTCGAAGCGCCATCAATCGAGAGCGATAGTTTCGATGAGTTGATCGCGGCCTGGGTGCCTCTCACGGTGGCGCTCAATAGTTTCAATCGCTCGATGGGGCTAGCGGACTTGTATCCGTTCGTGCTCTCCGAGCCAGCGATCGAGCGGCTGCGCTTCGTGCATCAGGTGGTCCACGGCAGTCCACCGGCGACGTGCGGAAACAGCGAAGAATAGCCGGCTACGTTTCATTCCGCACCAGCGATTCGATCCGCGGGTCGGGCGCCAGCCAAGCGAGCGCCACCATGACATAGATGGCCACGGCCAGCCACGGCAGAACGAAGGCCAGCACGATGGCCGTCAGATAGAGCGCGATCGACGCTTTGCCTTTGAAATCGCGGCCCACGGCTTTGCGCAATTGGGCGTTGGCGTCGCAGTCGCGCAGCAGCATGGTTTGCAAGAGCGTGTAGGCAATTGCGGCCATCAACAGTACGAACCCATAGACGGCCGTGGGCAGCGGAGTGACGTGGTTCTCGCCCATCCAGCCGGTGACGAAGGGAATCAGCGACAACCAGAACAACAGATGCAAATTCGCCCACAGCACCCGGCCGTTGATGCGATCGGCTGCCTGCAGCATGTGGTGATGGTTGTTCCAATAGATGCCCAAGTAGGCATAGCTCATCACGTAGGTGAGGAACACCGGCACGAGCGGCCGCAGCGCCTGCCAGTCGGAACCCTCGGGCACTTTCATTTCCAGCACCATGATCGTGATGATGATCGCGATCACGGCGTCGCTGAACGCTTCCAGACGAGTCTTGTTCATCGATTCCTCACAGAGAGCCTGGCGGCCGCCAGAATAGCCGATTCAAAGCTCCCGGCCAACGCGTCGCGACGGACGCGCACAAGCCCTGCGCCGTCGAGTTCTCTCCCGACGGCCAGCGGCTGTTGGCGTCCGGCGAACGCGCGGACGGCACGGGCGCGATTTGGGAATGGACGAATGCCAACCCCGATCGAGCAACCGCCAGCGAATAGCAAACTGCGGGAAACAGGACTTGAACCTGCACGGTATTTCTACCACTAGGCCCTCAAGGTAAAAGAGCAACCTATTGCCTACAAAGGATTTGCGTCGCAATTGCGTTGGTCCAAAGCCTTTGGAATGAGAATCACAGCGATTTGAATTTTGGACGAGTGGGCTTTAGATGGCACTTTTTGTCCCCATTCTGTCCCCAAAATCGATCCATTAGGTAGTTGTTCCGATGCGTTGCACGCCAGTCCGAACTCCATGCCGATCGAGTCATCATGACCTGCTGCAGAAGCTGCAAAAGAAGAAGAAAGTATCGGACCAGAGCCC
>CAVZWY010000024.1:0-136668 GCA_963779015.1 uncultured Planctomycetaceae bacterium
GTCGACCTTGATCTGCATCGGGTACCCCATCCACCCGAAGATGTCGATGTTGTCCCAGCCCTCTTTGTTGTTGCCGCGGGGCGGGTAGTAGTTGATGCGCACGACGTGGAGATGTCGCCGTAGAGCCGCGGGTACTCGGGGTGGAGACCGGTCGAGCACGCCGAGCTTGGATACCTCCTTCGACTTGAAATTCTCGGGGTCGTCGAGCGCCTCGCCGTCGCGGTCGCCCAGGATGTTGGTCGAGTACCAGCCGTTCAGACCGAGCATGCGGCTCTTGAAACCGGGCGCCAGGATCGTCTTCACAGTGTCTGCCCCGTCTCAAGTCCTTGCCGCCGATCGGCACGCCGTTGCGCTCGGCCAGTTCGATCATGCACGGGAGATCGCAGCTCAGGTTCGGTGCGCCATTGGCATAGGGCACCGGCTCTGGAGCGCGGCGTACATGTAGATCTGGCTCGGCTCGTCGATGTGGCTGTCGTGGAGGCCCTGCTCGAACGTTTCGATGCTCTGATGCATGCGCCCGGCTCGCGGTAGGCCTCGGTCGATGCGCACCACACCATCACGAGTCGGTCGCAGCCGTTCTCGGACGGAAGCGCTCGATGTCGGCCATCAACGCTTCGGCCAGCTCCATCTTGTCGGCGCCCGTCTTCACCCGGAAACCGTCGAGGCGCGAGACCCATTCACGGTCAAAGACCGCATCCATCGCGACGATGCCTTCCAACTCGGCGCTGATCGGCGCCGATCGCGTTCCTCGAGAACGCCCACGGTACGCGCCGCTTCGAGGGCGTTGGCCAGATCGGTCCCACCCGCCGAAGACGAGATCGTCGAGCGAGGCGAGGGGCACGAATCGCGGATGAGCGGGTTCGCCCGTCGCCGCGGCTGCCGAGACGGATGTGGGCCATCTGCGAGACCGACCCGATCGGCGCTTCGCCTGACCGCCTCGCGGTCATCACCCCGGCGATGACGGTCGACGCGACGGCGCCGAGTCCGGGCAGCAACACGCCGAGTCTTCCGGTGGCGGGGGCAATTTTCAGGGGTTCAGGCATCCGACCATCCTGTCGGATCTCCATGCGTTACACGAACGTCAGGCGAACAGCCTCATGTCGTATCCGGCGCCTGCGGCGCGCTGGACCGATCGCGTCGTCATGGGTATTGTCCGCGATAGCGGAGTGGGGCCAGTGGCCCAGAGATACAAAAGAGCTGTACCCGGAAGTCGGCTCGGAGCGCGGACACTCCCAGCCGACCCCACTCTCACGTCGTTCGCCGAATGCCTCGTAGTCGCGGTGGAGGATCGCAACGAGACCTTCGGCTCGGGCGCCATCGCCAGGGAGTCGCGATTGAGCGCAGCACCATCATGCAGCCGCTGCCTTTCCGGGACTATTGGTCACGCTGACAGTTCGCAGAAAGCGCACGACTGAACGCGCTCGGTGGATCAACGCCGCGGGTATGCACGTTCAGATCGAATCGCCCACAATGAGGAATCGTGAGGCGACGCGAGCGGACCCCGAATCTCATCGGGCGCGAGTCCGCGCTCTCGGCCCTGGGTGAGGCGCTGGGCGGCGTGGCCACGCCGGCTCACTCGTGTTGGTTCGCGGGGAGGTGGGCATCGGGAAGACCCGCTTGCTCGAGGAGTTCGCGGCGCGGGTCGCCGAGGAGGCGCATGTCGTCCGCGGTGGTTGCGTCGAGGGCGTCTGTATGCGCCCTGGACCGAGGTGCTGCGACGGCTGCTGAGCAACGCCGACCTCGTCGCGGCCGACGATCTCCCGCGCCGGGTCCGGTCCGAGATCCGCGTCTCCTCCCGCACCTGTCGCTCGACGAGGCCGATGCCGGTGGCGTGGGCGAATCCGCCAATGAGTCCGGTGGTCCGCACCTGCTGTTCGAAGCGGTCGTCGAGCTGCTGACGCATGTCCGTTCGCACGCGGCTCGTCCTCGTCGTCGACGACCTGCACTGGGTCGATCCCGCAGCAGTGAGCTGATCCGCTACGTCGCGAACAATCTCGGCCGGGTGCCGATCTTGCTCGTCGTCACGTACCGTGCCGAGGACGCGGCGACCGAGCGCGACCTGATCGCCCAACTCGCACGGCTCGCTTCTCGCCAACTCGCACTCACACCGCTCGCGGAAGACTCACCGCCGAGATGGCCGAGATTCTGCTCGGCCCGGACGCGAGCCCGGCCGACGTTCGGCGCATCGCGGCGACCGCCGACGGGAATCCCTTGTTCGTCGAGGAGCTCGTGGCCGCGCTCGGTACGACCGGGGTTCCGCAGACGGTTCGTGACCTCATGCTGGCGCGCTTCAATGTGCTCGATGAACCCAGTCGTCACTTTGTGCGGACGGCCGCGGTCATCGGCGCGACCGCGCCGCAGGCATGGCTCGCGGCCACGGCCGGGCTCGACGACAACACAACGGCGGTGCCGCGCGCGCGGCGGTCGATCGTGGCTTGCTGATCGTGGGGGGCGACGGCACGAGCTACCACTTCCGGCACACGTTGTTGCGCCAGGCCGTGCTCGACGAACTGCTCCCCGACGGGCGCTCGCGCTGCACCACGCGATCGCGGCCGCGCTCACGGCTCACCCGGCCGTCGCGGTGGGTATCGACCGAATTGCAGAGCTCGCACGGCATTGGGATGCCGCTCGCGATGCGTCCTCGGCGCTGCGGTGCCTCGTTACCGCGGCGGAGCAAGCGGAGCAGAGCTTCGCGTTCGAGGCCGCGTTCGACGACTACGAACGCGCGTTGGGCTGGTGGGAATCAGTTGACGATGCGCCCACGGTCGCCGGCATCGATCACGCGGCGTTGCTGCTCGACGCGGCCGACGCCGCGGGCCTGGCCGGTCACACCGGACGCGCCGCGGATCTCGCACGGGCGGGTCTCGACGAGGCCTACGCGCTCGAGGCGAGCCGGGGCGTCGAGGCGGCCGGTCGCGTGTACCCCCTGCTGTGGCAGGCCGATCGCGCCGCCGAGTGGTTCGAGTTCTCGACGGCAACCATGTTGGCGGTCCTGGATCGCGTCGACCCCGCCGTGCGGCACGGTTCCTCGTGAGCCGGGTCGAGCACCTTGTCGCGTACGGCACGCCGGCCGAGGTCCGCGAGCCGGCTGCGCAGATGATGGCCGCGCTGCGAGGGGTCAACGATCCCGTGCTCGAAGCTCGGGCGTATCTCGTCAGCGCGTGGTGTTGCGAGGCGTACGGCGACTTCGAGCAGGTCGAGGCCGAATACGCACGGGCGGCAGACATTGCCCGTAACCGAACGCGCCGTCGATGCTCGCGCTCGTGCTCTACAACCACGCCGCGTTCAAGACCGACGTTCCGGACCTCCAGGGTTCCGTGACGCTCCTCGACGAGGTTGATGCGCTCGTTGACCGCTTCGGGTTGCGGCGCTACCTCGTGGTGAGTCGGCGGCAACGCTCGCTGGCACTCTGCATGCAAGGCGACCTCGCAGGAGCCGCGGCCGCGATGGCATCGATCGACGACGTGTTCACCGAGGGATACGACGCGTGGGCGAGCGCAATGGGTCGCGCCTATGTCGACTTCACGTCAGGGAATTCCGAGGCCGTGCTCAGGGGTCTGCGGCCCGACGTGGTGGGTGCCGCCGCGCCCACGGACTCCGAACTCGTCATCGAGACCGAGATGCTGCGCGCCGATGCCCTGGCCTGGAACGGCGATGTCGAGGGTGCCCGGCGCGCCGTCGACCGGGGCGAGGCTGCCGTCGCGGCCGAGCACTACCGAGAAACGTACTGGCACGGTCACCTCGCGATGGTCGGCGCGCGTGTCGAGGCGGATAGTGCCGCCGCGGCGATGGCGGCTCAGTCGATCGGTGCGATCGAGAACGCGAGAGGCGCGCGGCCGCCATCGTTGCGGCGTGGGAGGCCGCCGTCGCGCAGCTTGCGCGATCGAGTCCGCTCCTCCACGCCTACACGATGGGGATCGATGCCGAGGTCGGCCGCTTGCAGCGAGAAGAGGCTGTTGCCCGTGCACACCGCGCCGCCGAAGCTTTCGCGGCGATTGGGTTTCAGTACTACGCGACCTACTTCCGGTGGCGCGAGGCGGAGGCGATGTTGGACGCCGGTGACCGTCCGTCGGCGGTGGAGCTCCTGAAGCGGGCTCGGGCCACGGCGACGACGCACGGCTTCGCGGGTCTCGACATCGCGATCGTGGCGCTCGCCCACGCCCATCAGCTGCGGCTCGGGCCGGCGCGCACGACGATCGATGGCGACGAAGCGCTCTCAGTGCGCGAGCTCGAGGTGTTGCGTTTGGTGGCGAGCGGCAAGAGCAACCCGGTCATCGCCGAGACCCTGTTCATCAGCCGCCGCACCGCCGCCGCGCACGTATCGAACATCCTGCGGAAGCTGGACGTGACGTCGCGCGTCGAAGCCGTCTCCGAGGCTCATCGCCGCGCGATCGTCTAACTGCCGATCGTCTCAGTGGCGGTCGGCGCGGCCGGAAGCCGCCGCGTCTTTCAGTGAAACTTGTGAGAGGCGCCCGTGACCACCGCGAGAGCGGCGAGGGTCGCGATGGCAGTGGCGATACGGACGAGGCGCAGTTTCATTCCGAATTCCCCTTCGGTGGGCGCGGTTCGCGCGGTGCGTGACCAGGACTTCGGCATTCGGGCCCCCGCACTTGAAGGTCTGTGCCCGATTTCACATCAGGGGAGTGACCGTACGGGTCGATAAGGGGGTCGGATCGCCGGGATCTGAGTCCGCAGGTCAGGGGAATTCCGCCCGTGTTACTGGTCGCCGTCGTCATTCTCAGCGTGCTCACGGTGTGGCCCGCGGGCGGGAGCCTCGCGGCCCTCGGCCGGGTGCATGTGCGGTACGCACCGGCGATCTTCGGCGCCCTCGCGATACAGATCGCGATCATCTCCGTGGTCCCGGGTGGAAGCCCGGGCCTCCATCGGGTCCTCTACATCGGGTCGTACGCCCTCGCCGCGGTCTTCGTCGTCGCGAACCGGCGCCTCGCCGGGATGCGTTTGCTCGCGCTCGGCGCGACGCTCAACCTGATCGCGATCCTTGCGAACAACGGCGTCATGCCCGCATCGCGGAGTGCCCTGCGCACCGCCGGAATTCTCTCGAGGCCGACCGATTTCCTGAACTCGGCCGCGGTGCCGCACCCGCGTCTGCTCTTCCTCGGAGACATCTTCCCCGTGCCGCGCGCGGTTCCGTTTGCGAACGTCTACAGCATCGGTGACGTCTGCATCGCGATTGGCGTCGCGATCGCAATACACAGTCTCGCCGGATCACGGCTCGTGCCCCGCCGGAGTCGAGCGGCGGCCGAGGACTCCTCTCGGAGATCCGAAACCGTCGTCCCCGTGTCGTGATGGAACGGTGACGAACGCGGTAGGAGGCTCGAAATTCTCCCGCCGGAGTTCGGCCGGCGTGAGGATCACTGCCGCCCCATGGCGGAGCGTCCCTCGGCGGCGGCGACGTCGCCTTCGTGGCGCCGAGACCTGCTCGACAAGCGTGATGTCGACGCGCGTGCAGCGTCCCCTCGAACGGGAAGGTGTGGTCGTAGCGGTCGCTCACCGGCATGCCGTGGTCGTAGCCGATGCTGCTCCCGACACTCGAGATCACGCGCATGACGAAGGGGATGTCCGCCGACCCGACCGGTTGGTCGTCGACGACGACGGTGGCGGTGGCACCGGTGCCGGTTCGGCGGAACCGCACGCCGAGCCCGGAGGGTCCGGTCGGCACCGGTACCTCCGACTCGATCACGGTGTGATCGCCGAACGCGTTGTAGTCGAACACCAGCCGGTCGTCCTGGACGAACACCGACAGTCCCGCGTTGCCGTTGCCGAGCGCGTAGAGCACGCCGCTCTCCCCGGCTGCCCGCTCCACCGTCGCGTCGAGGTCCCAGCTGCGACCCGAGATGGCGGCCGACACCTGCGCCGGGAGGTACGACATCGGCGGCCGGTAGGAGTAGCGGCGATCGGGTCGATGCGGGGTGTGCTCGGCGAACCGGGAGGCGAACAGCTCGACCATGCGGTCGTCGAGGGGCAGCACGCCGTAGGCGTCGGCCTCCTCCCACCACCGCTCCACGAGCGCGGCCAACCGCTCCGGTTGCTCGGCGGCGCGGTCGTGGCACTCCGAGGGGTCGGTCGTGAGGTCGTAGAGCTCCCAGACGTCCTCGTCGAACGGCGTACCGACGTTGTGGTGCGTGACCGCCTTCCAGCCGTCGACGTACATGCCCCGATGGCCCATCATCTCGAAGTACTGCACGGTGTGCCGGCTCGGGGAGTCGGCCGCGCCGGGATCGAACGTGTACGCCATCGAGGTGCCGGTGACCGGGAGCTGGGGGACACCCCGGTAGACGTCGGGAGCCTCGACGCCGACGAGGTCGTAGATCGTCGGGGCGACGTCGGTGACGTAGTGGAACTGGTGGCGGATCCCGCCGGCGTCGTCGATCCCGTTCGGCCAGTGCACGATGCACGGCACGTGCACCCCGCCCTCGTGGGTGTTCGACTTGTACCACTTGAACGGCGTGTTGCCGGCCTGGGCCCAGCCCCACGGATAGTTGGCGTGGCTGTGGGGCCCGCCGATGTCGTCGAGGTGGTCGAGCGCCTCCTCCGGCGACTCGAAGAGCATGTTGAAGAACTTCATCTCGTGCAGCACGCCGAACGGGCCGCCCTCGCGACTGGCGCCGTTGTCGGAGAGCAGGACGATCACGGTGTCGTCGAGCAACCCCATCCGCTCGATGCCGTCGACGAGCCGGCCGATCTGTTCGTCGGTGTGCTCGAGGAAGGCGGCGAAGGCCTCCTGGAGCCGCGCGGCCAGGCGGCGCTGCGCTTCGGGGAGCTCGTCCCACGGCTCGACGCCGGGGTTGCGGGGCGCCAGCTCGGTGCCGGGCGGGATCACGCCCAGCTCCTGCTGGCGGGCGAACCAGCGGCGGCGGGCCTCGTCCCAGCCGTCGTCGTAGCGGCCCCGGTGCCGGGCGAGGTACTCCGCGGGTGCCTGGTGCGGCGCGTGGGTCGCCCCCAACGCGAAGTAGGTGAAGAAGGGCCGGTCGGGCCGGATCGACACGGAGTCGTTGACGAACTCGAGGGCCTTGTCGACCAGGTCTTCGGTGAGGTGGTACCCCTCCTCCGGGGTGCGCGGCGGGTCGATCCGGTGGTTGTCGTAGGTGAGATCGGGCGTGAACTGGTCGGTCTCGCCGTCGAGGAAGCCGTAGAAGCGGTCGAAGCCCCGTTGGAGCGGCCAGCTCTCGAAGGGCCCGGCTGCGGAGGCCTCGTCCATCGGGCAGAGATGCCATTTGCCCACCATGAAGGTCGCGTAGCCCACGCCGCGCAGCACCTCGGCCATCGTGGCCGCCTGGTCGGTGATGCGACCGCGCATGTGGGGGAAGCCGGTGTTGAAGTTGGAGATGGCCCGCATGCCGACGGTGTGGTGGTTCCTCCCGGTGAGCAGCGCGGCCCGCGTCGGCGAGCACAACGGCGTGACGTGGAAGTTGCTGTAGCGGATCCCGCCGGCGGCCAGCCGGTCGACGTTGGGGGTCGGCAGGTCGGAGCCGTAGCAGCCGAAATGGGAGAACCCGAGGTCGTCGAAGAGGATCACGACGACGTTCGGCGCGTGCTCGCCGGGATGAGCCGGCGCGGGCCACCACGGCTCCGACTCCGCGACCGTGCGGCCGATGGTTCCGCCGAACCCGGCGGTGGGCTTGTCTGTGCTCATCCTCGGCATTCTGTCCGCGTTGGGGCGGCGGCGGAGAGGGTTCCGTCCCGATGCGCGGGACCGCACCGGCCGCCCCGGCTTCCACGGGCGGATTCCACTGCGCGGGACCGACCGGAGCGCGCGAGGTGCCCCACTCCTACAGTGCGATCGCGGGTCTCCTCGCACGCCGGCGAGGTGGGACGAGTCCGACCCCGGGAGGAGCAGCATCGTGGGGCACGAGGTGTTCAAGCGGATCGAAGGGGCGAGCAGCGAGCTCGTCGATCGGTCGAAGGCCGCCGACGAGCTCGGGAGGCTCCCCGACGACGTCGCCAAGCGCCTGAAGGACATCGGGATCGTCCGGATGCTCCAGCCGGCCGAGTTCGGTGGTGACGAGGCCGACCCCCGCGACTTCCTGGCCGCGGTGATGGAGGTCGGCCACTCCTGCCCCTCGGCGGGATGGGTCTCCGGGGTGGTCGGCGTCCACCCCTGGGAGCTCGCGCTCAACGACGAGCGGCTCCAGGCGGAGGTGTGGGGTGACGACCCCGACACCTGGGTGGCCTCCCCGTACGCGCCGATGGGCACCGCGGTGCCGGTCGACGGTGGCTACACGGTGAAGGGCCGGTGGAACTTCTCGTCCGGGACCGACCACTGCGACTGGGTGGTGCTGGGCGCGATGGTCCCCGGCGGTGGCACCGGCGGGGTGCCGTTCATGGTCCACGTCATGCTGCCGCGCGCCGACTACGAGATCGACCCCGACTCGTGGAAGGTCATGGGCCTCGAAGGCTCCGGGAGCAAGGACGTGATCGTGCGGGACGCGTTCGTCCCCACCTACCGCACGATCGACGCCACGAAGGTGATGAACGGCCGGGCGGCGGTCGAAGCCGGTCGCACCCAGCCCCTCTACCGCATGCCGTGGTCGACGATCTTCCCGTGCTCGGTCGCCGCCGGCCTGCTCGGGATCGCGGAGGGCGTCCTCGCGCACGCCCTCGAGTACCAGGCCGGGCGGGTGAACGCGGTCGGCGTGGCACAGGTGAGCGACCCCCACACGCGCCGGACGCTCGGTGAGGCGGCCGCCGATCTGCGCGGGGCACGCGCCCAGATGCTCTACGACGTCGGCGAGCTCTACGAGGCGCTCGCCGCCGGACACGAGGTGACCCTGGCCGATCGCGTCGCCATGCGGCGCGACCAGGTGCGGGTCGCGTGGCGGGCCGTGGACGCGGCCGACCGGGCCTTCACCTGCTGCGGCGGCAACGCCGTCCGGCTCGACAAGCCGGTGCAGCGGTTCTGGCGCTCGATGCACGCGGGCATGAACCACGCCGTGTTCGTCCCCGGTCCCGTGTACGACGACGCCGCGGGGATGCTCATGGGCGAGAAACCGAGTGGCCCTGCGGCCGTCACCTTCTGAGGACCTCGATGACCCCCACCGCGCTCACCGCTGACGGGACCAGCAGGACGCTCGCCACCCCCGACGGCGAGCTTCACTACCACGAGGCCGGCGACGGCCCGCCGCTGCTGCTCCTGCACGGTTCCGGACCCGGGGTGAGTGGCTGGGCCAACTTCAGCGGCAACCTCCCGCGCTTCGCCCGCCACTTCCGGACCCTCGTTCTCGACCTGCCGGGGTTCGGCCGGAGCCACCCGGTGGCAACGAGCCCGGTCCTGCACGCGCCCGTCGCGGTCCTGGCGTTCCTCGACGGGCTCGGCATCGACCGCCTGGCGATGCTGGGCAACTCCCTCGGTGGCGGGGTCGTGGCCCGCCTCGCTGCGACGAACCCCGATCGGGTGACCCGGCTCGTCACCCTGGGCGGCGTGGGGGTGCCGTTCTTCAGCCCCTTGCCGTCGGAGGGCATCATCCGGCTCGTGGAGTACGTGGAGGACCCCACCCGCGACCGGCTGGTGCAGTGGATGCGTTCGATGGTGTTCGATCCCGCCGTGCTCACCGAGGAGTTCGTCGAGGCGCGCTGGGCCACCGCGAGCGATCCCGAAGCGCTCGCCGCCATCCGCACGATCTACAGCAGGCAGATGCTCGACGTGCTCCGGCCGCTGCTGCTCGGCAACCCCGACGTGCTCGGGATGCTCGGCCGGATCCAGGCCCCGACGCTGCTGACGTGGGGCCGCGACGACCGCGTCACCCCGCTCGACGGCGCCATCGCGCCGCTGCGCCTCATTCCCCGCTGCGAGCTTCATGTGTTCCCCGACTGCGGGCACTGGGCGATGATCGAGCGCAAGGACGAGTTCGAGAGCGTGGTGCTCTCCTTCCTGCTGCGCGACCAGGGCTGAGCGGGCCGTGGCCGGACCGCAGCGCGGCCACCTCGGCGGCGAACCCGCGTCGGTTGGATCCGAGGAGCGGCGGTCCGCCCACGAGGCCGCCGCCGAACGCCTCCTCGACGCGGCCCGGCGCAAGCGCCCGTGCCGGCCGGTGCGTGAGCTCCTCGCCGACGGCGGCCTCGACGACGGCTACGAGGTCCAGAAGCTCGTGCACGCGCGCGGCCCGGCCGACCGGCGCCGGGTGGGGCGCAAGATCGGCCTCACCTCGCCCGCGGTGCAGCAGCAGATGCGGGTGGACACCCCGGACTTCGGGGTGCTGTTCGCCGACATGGCCTACGGCGACTCGCAGCCGATCCCCTTCGGCGATCTCCTCCAGCCCCGCGTCGAGGCCGAGGTGGCCTTCGTGCTGGGCGCGGACCTGCCCGAGGGCGACGTGACCGCTCCGGAGCTGCTTCGGGCGATCGAGTTCGTCCTCCCCGCCATCGAGGTGGTCGACAGCCGCATCGCCGACTGGGACATCTCGATCTTCGACACGGTCGCCGACAACGCCTCGTCCGGGGTGTTCGTCACCGGTGGGTCCCCTCGCTCGCTCCACGACATCGACGACCTGCGCGCGAGCGAGATGGCGCTCACCGTCGACGGGGCGGTCGTGAGCTCCGGCACCGGGGCGGCCTGCCTCGGGCATCCGCTGAACGCGGTCGTGTGGTTGGCGAACGCGGTCGCCGCCCGGGGCGAGCCCCTCCGCGCCGGCGAGCTGGTGCTGTCGGGGAGTCTCGGCCCGCTGGTTCCGGTCCGGCCCGGCCTCACGTACGAGGCGCGCATCAGCGGCCTCGGGTCGGTCCGGGCGACCTTCACCCCGACCGGCGGGTGATGCCGGTGGAGTGCGCCGCGCGGTCGACCGTCCCGTTCTCCGGCACGGCCAGGTGCGCCCGGCCGACGCGGTCGTGAGGATCGACGCCGTGAGCACGCGCCCGTCTGCTGCCGTCGTCGGGTCGGGGAACATCGGGACCGACCTCGTGTACAAGCTCCTGCGGTCCGACGCGCTCGAGCTGCGCTACGTCGTGGGGATCGACCCGGACAGCGAGGGCCTGCGCCGGGCCCGCGACCTCGGCCTCGAGGCCTCGGCCGAGGGCGTGGACTGGCTCCTGTCGAGGGCCGAGCTCCCCGACATCGTCTTCGAGGCCACGTCGGCCCACGTGCACGTCCGCAACGCTCCGCGCTACGAGGAGGCGGGGATCGCGGCGATCGACCTGACCCCTGCCGCCCGGGGGCCCTCCGTGATCCCACCGGTGAATCTCGACCGCCACCTCGGCGAGGCGAACGTGAACATGGTGACCTGCGGCGGCCAGGCGACCATCCCGATGGTCCACGCCGTTTCCCGGGTGACCCGGGTCGGTCTACACGGAGATCGTGGCCACGGTCGCGTCCTGCTCGGCGGGGCCCGGGACTCGGACAACATCGACGAGTTCACGCGGACGACCGCCGCCGCGGTCGAAGTGCTCGGCGGCGCCGAGCGGGGCAAGGCCATCATCATCCTCAACCCGGCCGAGCCGCCGTTGACCATGCGGGACACCATCTTCTGCTCCCTCGAGCCCGATGCCGACGCGGCGCGGTGACGGCCTCGATCGAGGCGGTCGTGGCCGAGGTGCAGGAGTACGTCCCCGGCTACCGGCTCCTCACCGAGCCCCAGGTCGAGCGGGAGCGACCCCGACGGGCGGGGGCGGGTCGCCATCTTCGTCGAGGTCGAGGGCGCCGGCGACTTCCTCCCGCCCTACAGGGCAACCTCGACATCATGACGGCGGCCGCCGCTCGCGTGGGCGACGAGATCGCCCGGTCGCTCGTTCCCCAGGAGCGCTGAGTTGCCCTATTCCGACGACCTCGACGTGCGCGTCACCGACTCGTCGCTCCGCGACGGCTCCCACGCCAAGGAGCACCGCTTCACCGTGGACGACGTCCGCCAGGTGGTCGGCGGGCTGGCCGGCGCGGGCGTCCCCGTCATCGAGGTCAGCCACGGCGACGGCCTCTCGGGCTCGTCGTACAACTACGGGTTCTCCGCGGTGGACGAGCGGGTGCTCATGCGAGCGCGGTGGAGGCCGCGGCCGGCCGCTCCCGCATCGCCGCGTTGATGCTCCCCGGTGTGGGGACAATGGACGACATCCGGGCGTACCGCGACATCGGGGTGTCGGTCGTGCGGATCGCGACGCATTGCACCGAGGCCGACATCTCCCGCCAGCACTTCGCCATCGCCTGGGAGCTCGGCCTCGAGACCGTCGGGTTCCTGATGATGAGCCACAACCGCCGCCTGCCCATCAGCCCGCCGGGCCAGTCGGCGATGGTGAAATACTGATAGTGCCGTAACTCGGCGCCGCGGTAGAGCACCACCGACGTGCCCTTGGGCGCGTAGCCGTATTTGTGCGTGTCGCACGACATGGAGGTTACGCCCGGTACGCGGAAATCGAACGGCGGCACCGGCTGCCCCAGCTTCTCGGCCCAGGGCAGGAAGTATCCGCCCAGACAACCGTCGATGTGCAGGCCGATGCCGTGTGACTGCGCCAGCTCGCCCAGCTTGTCGATCGGATCGATCGTGCCGTATGGAAAATTCACAGCCGAACCCACCAGCGCGATCGTGTTGGGCGTGATGGCCGCCGCCACCGCGGACATATCGGCGCGAAAGTCGTCGTCCAGTGGCACGACCTTCTTGTCGAGATTGAAATACTGCGCGGCTTTGTGGAACGCCGCGTGCGCGGAAATCGGCAGCACGATTTCCGGCGCGGTAATGCCCTTGGTTTCGCGGGCCCAATCGCGATAGGTTTTCATTGCCAGCAGGATGCTCTCCGAGCCGCCGGAGCTGACGCTGCCGCAGATGCCCTCTTCGCTGCCGAAGGGAGCCGTGGTTTCGCCTGCTCCCAGCATGTGGGCCGTCATGGCCACGATCTCGGCTTCGAACTTGGCGGCGCTAGGCCAGATGTCTGGATGCAACGGGTTGGACTGCGACTGGATGGCGTAGACCTTGTTCACGAAGTCGATGTGCTCGGCGTCGCCGTTGTAGACCGAACCGGAGGCGAAGCCCTCTTTCCAGCGAGCTTGTTCGAGCGATTGCAGCTCTTCCATTTCGCGCAGGATGGCTTTCCGATCGCGCCCTTCGCTTGGCAATTGAGAGATCGTCTCCAGCCGCTGACGATAGGGGTGCATCATTTCGTCGATCGGCGCCAGCATGCCCAGTTCAGAATCGGATTGCGATGCCACGATAAACCTCCGCTCAAATCAAAATGGTTTGGCTATTCGACCGCGCCGCCTGGGACCGGCGCGATGCGTTGCAATTGGCGAAATAGGGGCTTGGTTGCTTTATAACTTGCCAGCCATGCCGCGAACAGGTCCGCGTACAGCTTGGAATACCGGCGACGGGGCGAAAACGTGCGTTCCACCGGCACCAGCGCGGGAATCTGGTCGGCCGTAATCCGACCGATGGCGATCAGCCCCACCAAGGCGGCGCCGCGCGAGGTCGCCACGCCGGGATCGGCCATGCGGCGGATGGGGCGCTCGAGCACGTCGGCCAGCGTCTGGCACCAGACGTCGCTGGTGGCCGTGCGGCCGATGTAGTTCAACTCGCCGAACTGTCGGCCGACGAATCGCTCGACGGCGCCTTGCAGCCACCGCAAATTGAACGCCACGCCTTCGATCACGGAGCGCACGGCGTGCGCGCGGCCCGTGCGCAGCGTCTGATTCAAGAATCCGCCGCGCATGGAGTCATCGCCGGTTGGCGGGCCTGCGCCGTTGAGCCAGGGCAAAAACAACAGCCCTTCGCTGCCCGGCGCCACGCTGGCCGCCAGTCGCTCGACTTCCTGATAGACGCGCGACCGCTGCTGGGGCGAATCGTCGACGCCCTCGGGGAAAAGCCAGTTGTCGACCAGTGATTGCAGGCACTTGCCCGAGGCGCCTTGCTCAGCCGTCACCATGTTGCGTCCAGCCAGGGCCGAGGGCATCGTGGCCAGGTAGTCGAGCAGATTGGTTTTCTTGAACGGCACGTGGCAACTGAGCCACGCGGTCGTGCCGACGCACACGTGGCCGGCAAAGTCGTCGACGGCGCCGGAGCCCACGGCCGCGGCTTGGCTGTCGGGCGTGCCTGCGATCACCGACGTGCCGGGCGCAAGCCCCCACTTCTCGGCCGCGGCCGGCAACAGCGGGCCGAGCACCGTACCGACCGGACGCAGCTCGGGCAGCTTGTCGCGGTCGAGGCCGCACCAGTCGATCAAACGCTGCGAGTACACCACACGGTTGTTGTCGCGATTGTCCGTGAGCAAATAGGGAAACACCGTCGCGTACGAGGCACTGGCGCGACCCGTGAGCCGCAGATTCAGGTAGTCCATCGGCTCGAGCAGTTTGTACGTCCGCGCATAGACGTCCGGCCGCCGGTGCTTGATGAAGAGAATGTGCGCCAGTGCGTCGGCGCCCGAGTGGGTGGGCACGCCGCCGGTAAGCCGTACCCAGGCCAGCATGCGCCGCAATCCGTAGCCGCTAACTTTGATCAAACCGTTGGTAATCTGCTTGGTAAAAGGTGCCCCGCGAGAATCGGTCCAATGCACCGCATTCATCAGGTGCCGGCCTTCGCGATCGACCGGTACGGTCACCGACCACTGGCTGGCGATGCTGATCGCTCGGATGCGCTCGACGGGCACGGCGCACTCCGCCAGCACGGCACGGACGCAATCGGTCGTTGTTTGCCACCAAGCGGCCGGATCCTGTTCTCCACCGCCATCGTCCGTGATGAAGGTTTCGACCGAAGCCGTGGATTGCGCCACCAGTTCGGCGCGATCGGAGAACAGCGTAACCTTGGGGCCACTGCTGCCGAGATCGACGGCCAAGACGTACGCCGGATCAGCAGAATCGGTCATTGCAACAGGGGCCTCGTGCCGCAAACATCGAGAATGTGCCGGTGCTTTTGTCTGGAAACTCGCGCCGATCCGGCTGACGGCGATCGTCCGCAGCCACGTCGCTTGACCCGGTCAAGGGTAGAGCGCACGGGCATTTGTACCACGCCGGGCGGCATGATGTAATCGTCTCGGACGATCGATCTCCAGAGAGAGTGCATGCGATGCCCGAGCTGCCCGATATCACCATCTATCTCGAAGCCCTCGGTTCTCGCATCGCCGGCCAGCGGTTCGAGCGCATCCGCGTCAACAGTCCCTTTCTTGTCCGTTCGTTCGATCCTCCGCTGGAGGCAGCTTACGCAAAGACGGTTGGAGAGCTGCGACGGTTGGGGAAGCGGATTGCTATCGGCCTGGAAGACGACTTGTGGCTGGTGCTGCACCTGATGATTGCCGGTCGGTTGCACTGGAAGGCGCCGGGGGCGAAGTTGACGGGCAAGAACAACCTGGCGGCGTTTGACTTTTCCAACGGCTCGCTGGTTTTGACCGAAGCCGGCACCAAACGCCGCGCGGCGCTGTATTTGGTGCGCGGCGAGGAGGCGTTGGCGGCGCACGATCCCGGCGGGCTGGACGTGCTCACGGCAAGTCGTGAAGATTTTGCCTCCACCCTGGTTGCGCACAGCCATACGCTCAAGCGCGCGTTGACCGATCCCCATATCTTCAGCGGCATTGGCAATGCCTACTCGGATGAGATTCTGCATCGTGCCAGGCTGTCGCCCTTTCAACTGACCGGCAAGCTGGCCGACGACGACGTCGAACGGCTTTATCTTGCAATCCGGGATGTCATGAACGAGTGGATCGAGCGGCTGCGGGAAGCATTTGGCGATGGATTTCCCGAGAAGGTAACGGCCTTTCGCCCTGAAATGGCGGTACACGGCCGTTTTGGTATGCCATGTCCGGCATGCGGCGCGGCCGTTCAGCGAATTCGCTACGCCGACAATGAGACAAACTACTGCCCCGCGTGTCAGACGGGCGGCCGCATACTGGCCGACCGCTCGTTGTCGCGGCTGCTGCACGATGCCTGGCCGAAGCACTTGGACGAGTTGTGAATCGGCTGTAGGCTGTAGGCCAAAGGCGGTGGGAAAAGCCAAGCATGCTGCCGCAGTGCGAACTATCTTGGATCGGTCATGCTATTTCCACTGCCGCTTACGCCCTTCGAGCGCTACTATCTGGCCGACGACTCCCCGGAGTATCCCACGACCATTCCGGTCGAAGTCGTCTTGTCCGGCACGCTGGACGAGGCGCATTTCCGGCAGGCACTGCGGCAAAACGTGGCTCGTCATCCGCTGTTGCACGCGCTGGTAGCCGAGGGACCCGCGGGCCCCGAGTGGATCACCTGTCCGGTGGAAGAACCATGGCTCGATTGGAACGATGCGGCAGCGCCGATCGGTCATCCGGACGGAGAATTCATCGATCTATCCCAGCAGCCGGGTTTGCGCGTGTGGGTGCGCGCGACGCCTCACGAGGCGCGGCTGCTGATTCAGCTTCATCATGCCTGCTGCGACGGCGTGTCGACTCTGCAGTTCATCGGCGATCTGCTGGCGCACTACGCGGCGGCGCAGCAAGCAACCGATCCGCGAGATCTACTGCCCGAGTTGCCGTTGGAACGGCTATGCGACCGCGCGGCAGTCGACACCGGCGACGCCGGCGATGCGACGTTCTTGACCGGACTGCGCGACCTGTGGGTGACGACGCGCGTGTGGGGCCGGGTGCTGCTACGGCGATGCGCCCCGCTGTTACCGCCCGAGCAACACGAAAAGCAGATGGCGATCGTTGGAGCGGCCGAATCGCACCGCCAGTTTCTGGCTTTCGAAACCCAAGTGCTGTCGGCCGACGACACGCATCAATTGCAGAAACTGGCCGCCGCCCTGGGCGTGACAACCAACGACGTATTGCTGCGCGACGCGCTGCTGACGATTCGCGACTGGAACCGCGCGCAAGGCGCCCGGCGCGTGGGCGCGTGCCGCATCAATATGCCGGTCTATGTGCGCGGACGCGCGGTTCCGCCGATGCCAGCCTCGAACGGGATCGGGTTTTCATTCGTCACCGTCCGTCCCGACCGCCACTCGGCCGAAACGATTCTGACCGAGGTACACGAGCAAACACGGCAAATCAAACAATGGAAGCTCGCGCTGTACTTCCTGGGCGGCTTGGCGGCGGTCAAGGATCGTCCGGCAATCATGCGTCGCGTGCTTGCGCCGGCGACCGCTGGCGACGTTCGTGCTGAGCAATCTCGCCCAGGTCCTCACGCAGAGCCGCCTGCCGCGCCGCGACGACGGACGACTGGTCTGCGGCAACGTGGTGTTGGAACACGTGGCCGGCGTGCCGCCGGTGCGGCCGTTGACGCGTGGATCGATGGTCGCGATGGAATACGGCGGACAGTTGGCCATCGCGCTGCGTTGCGACACGCACTCGTTTCGGCCCGCCGACACCCGCGCACTGTTGAACGCATACGTCACGCGCGTCGGCACGTCGATCCGCCAAGGCTAGTGCCGCCAGCAAGTGGCGGGTAGCGGGCCAGTTGCTGCCCTACGGATGAATCGCCGCGCCGCCGTCGACGGTGAGCACTTCGCCTTGAATCAGGTCGCTCAAGGGAGAGGCCAGGAACAACGCGGTGTCGGCGACGTCATCGGCCGTGAGCATGCGCTCACCCATCATGGCCTTGCTCTTGCGGCCTTTGAAGATGGCCTCGGCGTTGGGCAACCGCCGGGTCGAGTCGGTATCGACCAGACCGGCCTTGATCACGTTGATGTTGACGCCGCGGTTGCCGATCTCGAGCGTGAGGTGCCGCACCAGGCTTTCGAGCGCGGCCTTCGAGCTGCCGATCAAGCCGTAGAACGGCAAGGCGATGTTGCTGCCGTGGCTGGACAGCGTGATCACTTTCGAGCGTCCCTCGTCCTCTTTGCGCTCCAACAGCGGCATGGCCGCCTGCACCAGGTAGAGCAGCGCCAGCACGTTCGTGTTATAGGCCGCTTGGAAATTGCGCGCCGTCGCTCCGAGCAGCGGACGGAAGCCGCCGGTGGCCGCGTTGCTGATCAGCACGTCCAGACGGCCGTAGTGTTCCTTGATGGCGGCGAGCATCGACTCGACGTCATCCTGTTCGCTGACGTCGGCCTTGACCACGACTACGCGCCGGCCAAGGTCCGAGATCTCGTCGGCGACGGCCATGGCGGCCTGTCGATTGACGACATAATTGATGGCGATGTCGGCGCCGGCCTGAGCCAAACGCAATGCGCACGCCCGGCCAATGCCGCGCGAGCCGCCCGTTACCAATGCCACGCGTCCGGATAAATCGATCATGGGATAGGTACCTATTGTTGGTGCTCGACACAGGATGTGTTTGAAGTTCGGTTGGCAGGCAGCACGGCCAGGACCGCCAGGTGGCCGTCGATGCTCCAGGACTGCAGCCGGCAATCGGCCAGCAGAACGCCGCGATGACGGCATTGCCCATTGGCGAGAATCTCAAACGCGCGCGGGGCAAAACTCTCGCCGTTGCTGATGATCTTGTACAGTGCTTCCTTGGCGGCCCAGATGGTCGCGCCGATGTTGCGGCTGTTGGCCTCGCGATACCACGATTGCTCGGCCGGGGTAAACCAGAGGTCGGCGATCCGAGGTGAGAAGCTATCGTCCAGCGCGAGGTCGACTCCGATCGACGCATGTTCGGTTGCGGCCAGCGCGACCAGCACGCCGCGCTCCGTGTGCGAAATCGACAACGACCAGGGCAGCCGGGCGCCCGCATTCCACAAAAGCGGACGATTGACTCGACCCTGCACGTCGCGCGACAAGATCTCGATATCACGCGGATACGCGCCTGCCGCTTCGGCAACCAGCCGCTTGCCCACGATGCGCGAAAGCAACCAACTGCGTCGCCGGTTCTCGTCGCGCCATTGGGCCAACTCGTTCGCTTCACGTGGGCTGAGCCAGTCGGCATCCATCTCGCGCAACAGCCCGTCGAACTGCACTACCGCGCCGTAGCGCCGCATGACCCGGGGCGGTTGCCATGGCGTGCGAGCGGCGTGTGCCGTTGGAACGGCAACGTCGGCGGACAGGTTTGCGGAGCTAGGGCTCATTGTGTTTCTTGGGATCAACCGTCTACGAACGGACCATGACTAGGCGATGTCCGGTCACTTGCAGGATGGCCGTGCGGTCTTCGCCAAACACGGTGAAGTCGTATATCGCGTGCTTTTCATTGACTTCGCGGCAGGTGAAGCTCATCAGGCAGTTTTCGTCTTCGCGGGGCAAACGACCGAATTGCACGCGCTCCAGCGATGCCGGCAGCGAGAACGACTGATTCGCCAGGAACCAGGCGTGGATGCCGCAGACATAGAACCCGGCGTCCAGCAGCGTGGCAGGGACGGTCCAGTCGTGACCGGGCCGCGCACCGCCCAGTTTCACTAGCGACAGCGCCGTGAGTTGCCCCCAGCCGCCGTGCTCGTCGAACGTCGTGGCTTGGACGCCGTGCAACGTCGGTCCGTGGTAGAGCGGGCCGTTGTGTTGAAACTCAAACGCGTGCATCGACGCCGGCGGCTCGCCCATTGCGACTTGCAGTCGCCGAGCACTGTCGGCCACTTCGGCGACCGCCCGCATGTGTACGCGATCTTTCTTGATCAACTTGTGCGAGCGATTGTAAAAGTCGCTCACCAGTTCGCAGGCAATCGCACCACCGGACTCCGCGCCCGTGCGGATACGGGCTTCGAGTTTTTGATCCGTGTGGAACAGCAGCCCTTCGATCAGTTCCAGATCGCGAATGGCCACGACCTGCTTGCCGCTGGCCAGCCGGGCGGCTTCGGCCACGGATTCCAGACCGATCACCGCCGGCAACAGTCCTTTGCCGCGAAATTGATGGTCGACCAGGAACGGATCGAGCTTGGGGTCGAAGAAAATATGCGCCTCGATGCCATCTTTGTAGGGGCCATCGTTGTAGGGCGAGGTCGTATCGACCAGGGGCAGTTGCGCCAGGGCGCCCGTTGTCGAGCTCGCCGGTGTTGCCTCGGCGGCCTCGGCCGTCGGGTAGAACGTCTTTTGAAAGAAGCCGTCGGTGATGAGCACTTCCGTGCTGGGCAGGCCGGCTTCGAGTTCGCGGCACAAGTGTTCAACGCCCTCGCGCGGCGGAATAAACGTCATTTTGAGAATTCCCTTGGTGCCGACGCTGCTGTCGCCGAGCATGGCCATGCCCACCTCGTCCCACGACTGCCAGTGGAAGCAGCAGACGGCCGTCTCGGGCCGTTGGGCTCGGTAGCGATCGCAGAGCTTGGCCAACATTTCGTTGGCGGCGGCATAGTCGCTCAGCCCGTTGGAGCCATAGCGTCCGCTGATGGAACCAAAGCCAATGAAGTGCTGCACGGGGTCGTTTCGAGTGAGCGACATCAGGCCGACGGCGCCGTCGAGCTTGCCCGTGATGGTGCGCTCGAAGTAGTCGGGATGTCGCATGCCGAAGCGCCCCGAGTTGGCCCAGCCGGCGCCGTGTACGATGCCTGTGATGGGACCATCCTGTTGACGAATCTCGGCGAGCGTGCGCTCCAATTGCTCGCGCTGGCTCAAGTCGCACTGGTGATAGACCGCATGCACGCCGGCGGCTGCAAACTTCTTCAGCGTGTCGTGGATCTCGACGTCGATCTTGACCCGCTCCCATTCTTTCTCGGGCGAACGGCTTTCGCTGATGGCCTGGCGGACGATTTCCGCTTTGAGCTGGTTGAGCTGTTCCTCGGTACCGTTGCGCCAAGGGGCGTCGGCCAGCGGGGCCGGGCTGCGGCCGACCAGGTGCAGCTTCATGCCGTAGCGCTGCCCCAGCTCGAATGCCACGGCCGCCGTGATTCCACGCGCTCCGCCGGTAATCACCCAATTGCCGCCTTGCGGGGCCCCTTTGTGGGGCAACGATTCGACGGGCGCCGGGAACGACTTCGGCACGCTGCGCCGTCCTCGCGACCAGCCCGTTTCAATCTCCGAGACGCCGGCGGCAAGCTCGCGGAAGATCGCTTCCGCAACCGCGCTGGGCGTCTCATCCGCCGGCAAGTCGATTGCCTTCACACGAACCTGGCTGGGTGTCTGGCGCGTGTCTTCGATATGGATCGACTTGAGGATGCCACACAGAGCGCCACCCTCGGGCGCTGGAACGTCGTGCGACAGGCCGAAGTCGCCGCCCAGCGACGTGGCCGCCACGATCGTTACGGGCCGCTTGTCTTTGGCCTTGATGCGCAAACGGAACCAGTGGTGCGCCGTATGGAAGGGAATGGCCAGTCCGCGAGCTCGGCGGGCGAGCCAGCCGTCGCGCTCCAGCAAGTCGGGCGCCGACTCGTCGCGTCCGGACATCAAGAACAAATAGCTCGGTGGGTCGGCGGCATACACGGCTTCCATGGCCGCCATCATCTCGTCCGAGCGGTCCGAATCGGGCAGTACGTGAACTCGCACTCCGGCTGCTTGCAGCGCGTTCGCGCAGCGCTATGGCCGAGGGGTTGTGACCGAGGATGCAGGCCGATCCTTCCCACGCCGGAGCAGCGGGCGAGTCAGGCGGCAACGGCGCGCTGACCATCTTCAGTTCGTGCCGCGAAACCAGCGGTTCAAACGCCCAAGCCGCCCAGCCATTCGATGAGGCAGGCTTGTCCGCGGCCGACGCGAAGTCGATCGAGCCCGGCGCGGGCACCGTGCCGTCCTTGCGCGGATGATACTCCGTGCCGTAGAAACGGCCGTGATACTCCCAACTGGTAAAGAGCACTTCGCCTTCGGGCGCGCCGGCATGGATTTCGCGCAGCAAGTGGTTGAGTCCTTCGCGCTTGGGCATGGTGGTGGGTCCGTCAGCCAACTTCATGGCCGAGGCACTCTCGGGCCGCGCGGCCATGCCCACCTCGCCCCAGGCGTGCCAATGGAACCCGACCGCATGCACTTCCGAGCGGCGCGTCCGAACCCAGGCCATGAGTTTGCAGAGCATGTCGCTGGCCAGGCAATAGTCGGTTTGACCGTTGCTTCCCAAGCGACCGCTGATGGAGCCAAAGCCGATGAACCACTTGATCGGATCGTGCTGCGTTAGGCGCAGCAGGTTGAGCGCGCCGTCGACTTTGGCGCCGAGCGTGGCCAGGACGCTTTCGCGCGACTTGCGTTCATAACCGGCGGAGCGCTCGATTCCCGCCCCGTGCAGAATGCCTTCGATCGGCCCCGACGTGCGACGAATTTCGTCGAGCACGCCAGCCAAGGCATTGGCATCGGCAACGTCGCAGGCGTGGTAGACGGGTTGCATGCCCGCCTCGGCAAATGCCCGTAGCGATCGGTCGATCTCAATGTCGCGCTGCACTCGGCTCCAGGCGGCTTCCATCGACTGACCGGCTGCCCGCGCCTCACGCATCACGCTGGCCTTCAACGATTTCATCCCGTCGGGCGAGAGATTTCGCCAACTGGGATCGATCTCGCGCAAGGGCGACGTGCCGATCAAGTGCAACTTGAGGCCAAAGCGTCGGCCCATTTCGAGCGCGCACTGGGCCGTGATGCCGCGGGCGCCGCCCGTGGCCACCCACGTGCCGCCGGGGCGAACGTCGGCAAACTTGGCCGCGGGCGCCTTTTGGGGATACGCACACTGGACGTAGCGCCTTTCCCCCGACGAACGAAACTTCGTAGTCGACTTCTTTCGATGCCAGCTCGCGACAAATGTTGGTGGCCAATGAATCGAGCGGTTCGTCGGCCGGAGCGTCGACGGCCTTGGCCCGCATGCTGCGCTGTTCGCGCATGATGGCGACTTCGATGTAGATGGCTTTCATTAGTCCGGTGATCGCGCCGCACTCGGGCGAGGTGATCTCGCCGGAAAAGCCCAGCGTGCCATTGAGGCTGGTGGCGCCGATTAGCGAGCAGCGGTCGAGCAGCTTGGCCTCGCCTGCCCGTTGCACCCAGCGCTGGCAGAGGAAGTAGGGCAACAGCGCCACGCGATACCAACGGCGACGCCAGGCCGATTCGTCGGTCGGATCGACCGCCGGCTCTCGGCCCGTCACGATAAACACGTGCGGCGTCGGCTGTTCGGCCCAAATGCGGTCGAAGGCGGCCAGCGTCTCGTCCAAATCGTCCGAGATCGGCAGTTGGCGCACCGGCACGCCGGCGCTTTCGAGCTGACGCCGCAACGCGTCGCCCAGTGGGTGGTCGCCGACGATCAGAGCTGCTCCATGCCAGGTGGGCATGACAGGCGCCGCGGGATCGAACGGCAGTTCGAGTTCACGCAAGAAAAAGCGATGCGTGTCGTCGCGCTGAAAGTCTTCGGGCTGCAGATCGTACTGGGGGCCGCGCAGGGCGGCAGTTGCCGGCGCCGCGGTTGGGGGATTCGGTGGCGGAGCGGGCGCTGCCGCAGCCGTGTCGTTTGCGAGGATTACTCTGCCGTGGGCGAGCACTCCGCTGACGGAGACATCAATGCCTGCCGCGATGCCGCGCAGTTCTTCGAGTTCGTCGGTCGTGAACTGCTGGGCGGGATTGGCGGCAGTCTCATCCGCTTGATCGGCCAGGCGGTGCAGCAGGCGTCGCAACGCGGCGCGGCGTTCGTTTCCGCGCGCCAGCCCTGCGGCAAAGCGCGCGGTCGGCGCAGCGGCGGCCGGTAATTGCGGCGTGGGTTGGGGCGCAACCGGCGGCGCCATTTCGCGCGGGGGAGCCGACAAATTTGCGGGCGGCGCCGCCTGTGAGGGCTCACTAGGGCCAGGTGTTAAGTTTTTTTTTAAGCCGCTGCCCGACAGAAAGTCCATCACGTGACGCAATGTCGGGAAATCGTCGAGCGTCAGGTTCTCGTCCGGCTTGACGTCGAAGTACTCGGCCAGCTCGCCGAACAATTGGGCCTTCTTGATGCTGTCGATGCCGAGATCAGCTTCCAAATCGGCGTCGAGCTCGACCACTTCCGGCGGATAGCCCGTTTGTTCGACGACAAAGTTGATCAGAAACTGTTCCAGCTCAGCCGGATCCAGGCTGGGTGACGCCACCGAAATGGCGGGCGCGGCTGTGTGGCTGAGCGGCGATTGAGTGGGCGCGGGTGCGGCGGCACTGGCGAGGGGCGCCGGCGCGGCAGGCGCGGAAGTGACAGACGCCGTGGCGGGCAGGTCGCCCTTCACAGGCGCCGCAGCCAGGAAGTTCACCACGTGACGCAACGTCGGAAATTCGTCCAACGTCATGGTTTCATCGGGCTGCACGTCGAAGTACTCGGCCAGCTCGCCGAACAGTTGCGCCTTCTTGATACTATCGATGCCGAGATCAGCTTCCAGATCGGCGTCGAGCTCGACCACTTCCGGCGGATAGCCCGTTTGCTCGACCACGAAATTGATCATGAATTGTTCCAGCTCCGCCGGGTCCAGTCCGGGCGGGGCCGGAGCGGCCTGTGGCGGGGCGGCCTGTGGCGGGGCGGCTGGCGCGGATGCCGGCGCGATGGACGCATAAGACGTTGCTGGGGTTGACGAACTTGCCGGCGTCGGGGAAGCGGGTGCTGCTGCCGGCGCGCAGTGGGCAGGTCGCCCTTCATGGGCGCCGCGGCCAGGAAGTTCACCACGTGACGCAACGTCGGGAAGTCGTCCAACGTCATGGTTTCATCGGGCTGCACGTCGAAGTACTCGGCCAGCTCGCCGAACAGTTGCGCCTTCTTGATGCTGTCGATGCCCAGGTCAGCTTCCAGATCGGCGTCGAGCTCGACAACTTCCGGCGGGTAGCCGGTTTGCTCGACGACGAAGTTGATCATGAACTGTTCGAGTTCCGCCGGATTCAAACTCGGCGACGCCGGCGCACCTTGCGGCGCTGCGGCAGGAGCGGCGGCGACGGGCGCCGGCGCAACGGCAGCCGGCGCGGCGAGAGCAGGCGCGACCGGCGCGGAGGTGACCGGCGCTGGGCGCCGCTCTTCAGGGGCGCCGCGGCCAGGAAGTTCATCACGTGACGCAGGGTCGGAAAATCATCCAACGTCATGTTCTCGTTCGGCTGCACGTCGAAATACTCGGCCAGCTCGCCGAACAGTTGCGCCTTCTTGATGCTGTCGATCCCCAGGTCGGCTTCCAAATCGACGTCGAGCTCGACGACTTCCGGCGGGTAGCCTGTTTGCTCGACGACGAAGTTGATCAAAAACTTTTCCAGCTCCGCCGGGTTGAGGCCAGGAGCCGCCGGAGCGGCCTGCGGCGGCACAGGGGCGGCCGGTGCAGACGCAACTGGCGGAGTAGCCACCGACACGGCCGGAGCGGGAGCAGCGGGAACCGGAGGAGCCACGGATCGTTGCGGAGGCAGAGCGGCGCGGGGTGCCGCCGGCGGGGCGGCATGCGACGCGGCGTCGCCGTTGCGCACCGCGGTCGATGGCGAACCGTTGCCGCCGTGCGCGCCCGGCGTGCCGTTGGCCACCGTCGGCGTCTGATGGCCATTGCCGGCTTTGGGGCCGCCGGCTGCCATCTGCCGCTTTTTCTCCACGCGACGCTGCGTAGCATCGATGTGCGTGATCGTTCCTTTGTCGGGCTTCGTCATGGCCGGTTGCGAACTCCTGGGTGCTACGGCTGCGCGGACTGCGGGGGCGCTTCGGCAGCAGGCTTGTGAGATGTGGCGGCTGCGGTGAAAGCGACGGGTTCGCTCAGCACGCCAAGGCACTCCAACAGCGCTCGGATGCAATAGAGCTGTTCGACGCCCGGTTGCTTCGCGTTGTCGCAGGCGATCATGCCGACGTTGTTTTCTCCGTCGAGAATGCGACGATTGAGTTTGGTGAGCGCCTGCCGCGGGCCGACTTCAACGAATACCGTGTCTTGTTCTTCCGCGATACGGTGGATCAAGTCGACGTACCGCACGGGTGTGGTGAGCTGCGCCGCCAGGTTGGCGCGAATGTCATCCGGTTCGGCCACATAGCGGTTGGTCACGGTGGACAACAGCGGCACGCGCGGCGGACGCATGCGGAGCGTATCGAGCGTCCGTTTCAGAATGGCGCCGGCGCCGTCCAACAGGGGCGTGTGATACGGGCACGGCACGCTGAGCACTTGCGACTTGTGACCGGACGCGTTCAAAAGCTGGCTCAATTGCGCCAGCGCCGCGGGCGATCCGCCGACGACGGTTTGATCCGGCGCGTTGAAATTGGCCAGATAGGTGCGATCGGCGAGCGAGGCGGCCGTTTGTTCGATGACGTGCGGCGGCGCGGTCGTGGCCATCAAGGTGCCGCGGGCCGTCGGTGTGGCTTCGATCGCGTCGTAGCGCGCACGAGCCGCGGTCACCACGCCTTCGACATCCCACACGTCCGCGGCCGTCAGAGCGGCGAACTCGCCATAACTATGTCCGGCAACCAGATCGGGCCGAATGCCCAAGTCGGTCACAGCGGCGTACACGATGACGTCGGACAACAACATCACGACCTGCGTGACCCACACGTCGGCGCCTAGTTGGGCCGGATTGTCCCACGCCATTTGCGAAAACGTCTGATACCCTCGCTGGGCCATCACGTCGTCGATACGTTTCATGGCGGTGGCGGCCGCGGGGACGTCGCGGACTAGCTCGCGGAGCATGCCTGCATAGTGCGATCCTTGTCCCGGGAAGAGGAACGCGACGCGCGGTTTGCGCACCGGCGTCTGGCGATAGAAGCAGCCTTGCTGCTCGAGTACGGTGCGGGCGTCTGGATTGGTGAACTGCTTGGCGGCCAGTTGCAATTTCTTGGCCAGCGCCTCGGCACTGCTGGCGACAATGGCCAAACGCGCGCGGTCGGTCGGCGCGAATTTCGTTTGGGTGGCAGCGGCGAATGCAGCCGCCGGGTCGGCCTGTGCGGTTTCGAGCTTGGCCGCGATCTGTGTGGGTGTGGCGCCGCCAACATGATAGATGCGTACGTCAGCCGGCGGCAAGACAAGGGCGCGGGCTGCGCTGTTGCGACGGGTTGCTGCTGCGCGACGGGTTGCTGCTGCGCGACGGGTTGCTGCTGCGCGATTGGCGCCGCTGTCGGTGTACTCACCGGCACGCGCTGGCCGCGCTCCAACAGAATGTGGTAGGCCTGACCTTTGCCCCAGGAGCTGACCGCGGCCAGACGACGGCCGTCGCGCGTGGTATGGCGAATCGGCATGGCCTGGGTCGCCGTCTGCAAGATGCCGGGGTTTTGGGCGACGATGGGCAATGGATTCTCCAAACCGAAGGTTCGCGGCATGGCGCCGTTTTCGATTTCGAGGCTGGCCTTGAAGAGCGACGCCATGGCCGAATGCGCCATTCGTATGGCCGATCTGGCCGATGACCGTGCCGATCAAGAGCGGCTCGCTGCGTGGGGTGCGCCGATAGGCGGCCACCACGGTGCGCAATTGTTCCTGGTCGCTCCGCGGCAAACCGGTGCCGTCCATTTCCACGAGCGAAACATCGGCCGGGTCGACCCCGGCGGTGACGAACGCACGCTCCATGGCAAGCTGCATGCTCTCGGCCGGGTTGAGGCTGTTGGTGTGGGCGGCGCCGATGCCGCGAATGATAGCGTGGATCTTGTCGCCATCGCGGCGGGCTTCGCTCAATCGTTTGAGCAGCAACACGCCCACGCCTTCGCCGGGCACCATGCCGGCGGCCTGGGCGTCGAACGGAGCGCGAGGATTCTCGCCGGTGGCGAGAATGCCGGCGGCGGCCATGCCTTCGAACTGTGGCAGGTTCATGCACCGTTGGCCGCCGGCGCAAATCATCATGTCGCAATCGCCCGAGAGCAGGATGTCGACGCACGCCGAGAGCGTGGCTGCCGACGAGGTGTCGCTGGCGTCGATGGCCGCGGCCCCGCCCATCAGGTTCATGGTTTTGGTGATGCGCGACGCCAGCGTGCTGGTGCTGAAGCTGCCGCTTTCGTCGATCAGCGCCGGCCAGTGTTTGAGGAGCGCCGTGCCATAGTCGGTCGCCATTTTGGCCGCGTCCGCGGGCGAATATCCGCGTTGGGCGAACGATTCCTTCAGCACTTTTTCGATGTGCGGCAATCGCAGGCCGACTTCCAATTGCGTGGAGAATTCGCCGCCGAACTCGGTGCCGACCAGGACGCCGACGCGCGTGCGGTCGAAGTCCTTCTTGTCGTAGCCGGCGTCCTGCAACGCCTGATCGGCCGCGGTCAGGAACATGAACTGCAGCGGGTCGGCTTGCTGCACCTGCTTGGGCGGTTCTTTGTGCTTGCGCCAGTCGTACGAAAAGTCGGTGATGTATCCGCCGCGGGTGCCGGGCGTGCGATAGGGTCGATACGCGCCGGGTTTGAAGCTCAGATCGGCGCGCGAACGACCGGCCGGTGTCGTGCCCTTGGGATCGCGTCCGCTGGAGAGCAGTTCCCAGAACTTCGTGGGGTGGTCGGCGCCGGGAAAGATGCAGCCCATGCCGATCACGGCGACAGCTTCCTCCTCGCCATTGGCGGCACGGGGCCGGCCGAGGGCCACGGGTTGGCCATTTTGCAAGTATTGAGCACACAGTTCGGCGCCGCTCCTCGGTGAACTCCTCCAACACCAGGTGTACATTCAGACCCCCGATGCCAAACGCATTGACCGCGGCTCTGCGGGGCAGGCCGTTGGTTTGCTCGGGCCAGGGCGTCAATTGCTGGGGAATGTAGAACGGGGAATTCTCCCAGTCGATTTTGGGGTTGAGCGAATTGATGCCGATGGCCGGCACGAACGTGCGATGTTGCAGGCACAGCACATTCTTGATGACGCTCGACACGCCGGCGGCTTCCAGCGCATGGCCGATATTTGCCTTGACGCTGGTAATGGGAATCTTCTTGCCTGGCGGAAAACACTTGCCCAACACTTCGGACAAAGCGTTCAGCTCCGTGGCGTCGCCCAGATTGGTGCTGGTGGCGTGCGCTTCGATGTATTGCAGCGTGTTCATTTCCAGGCCGTGGCGATAGGCCCGTTCCATGGCCTTGACCTGTCCCTCGCGCCGGGGAGCCCACAGGCTCTTGCCGCGCCCGTCGGACGACATGCCGGCGCCGCGAATGATGGCTTGAATCCGATCGCCATCGGCAAGCGCGCGAGGCAGTGTCTTTAACACCAGGCACACATAGCCCTCGGAGCAAATGAGCCCGTCGGCGTTGGCGTCGAAGGGCCGCGTGCCGGTTTCGCTCATCGACTGCGCGTGCGAGAAGAGGACCAGCGAATCGGACTTGCAATCCGACGCGCCGCCGGTGATGGCCATGTCGATGTGGCCCAGTTGCAAGGCGCGTACGCCCATCATCACCGATTGCAGCGACGAGGCGCAGGCCGAGTTCACCCCGGCAAATGGGCCGTTGAGGTTAAATGCCTTGGAGATCGTGCCGGCCACCATATTGATGGCCACGTCCGGCGAATCGGCGGTGCGTTGGGGAGTTTGGCCGCGTACCGTCGCGATCAGGTCGTTGATGATCGATTCCTGCTCGGCCGGTGGCAGTTGCGTGAAGCCTGGCACTTCGCGCAGGAACTGCGCCGCCTCTTCAATGCACGTGCCGTAAGTAAAGTCGCCTGCCAGATTACTTCCCTGGGCGTGGCCAATGAATACGCCGGCATTGCGCAATGGCAGATTGAACGGATCGAGTCCGCCGTGGCGCAGCGCCTCGCACGCCGTCTGGCACATCAGCAGATGGGCGTTGTCGACCGCGCGTTCCAATTGCGGAGGGATCGGGCACGCCTGCCGGTCGAATTGACGGCTGGAGATGACCGCGCCCAGCTTGGCGTACGTCTTGCCGCGCTGGCCGCGGCGGGGATCGTAGTAGAGTTCCTGGTCGAGCCGGTCGGGCGGCAACTCGACGACGGCGCAACCGCCGCTCTGGAGCAACTGCCAGAACTGGTCCAAGTTGTCCGCGCCCGGCAGGCGACACGCCATGCCGACAATGGCGACAGGAATACTCGTATGATCGAACTGCGTTTCCATGCTCTGTTACCCTTGGCATCTCAGGCAACCCTGGTGAATCGACAAGCGCGCTGGCCGTCTCGACTGCAGGACAAGGTCGCGGGAGGTTTGCATCAGCACGATGGCTGAATCGTCATGAGAGAGAAACGATGGACTGGAGAAATCGGACGTAGTCTTCCTCGCTGCCACTGCCACTTCCGCCGCCTTCGATCAGAACGCGGCCGGCGTGAACCGATTGCTCGGCGGTGCTGCGCCCCTCGACGAGCGAGGAAAAGGTGTGGGAATTCAAGTGATATTGGATGTGGTCGTCGGGCGCCAAACCGGTCTCCACGCCGACCACCGTCCCCTCACGCATCACGAGGCGCCACTGACCTCCGCAGCGGCCAGTGACCTGAAAGCCCACTACGTCAGACGGCGCCGTGCCAGGCACGATCCGCCGGCCGGACGAGGCCACGCGCTGGAGATGTTCCAACGCCTGGAAACCAGGCTCGGGCGACTCCATCCGCTTCAGCACGAAGTTTTCCTTCACTGGGTAACTCGCGATGCGAAGCAGCATCTCTTCATCAATCTCGGGACACGGAAGGTGTCCCAAGGCGCGGTCGGTGTTCGTGCGATCGAACTCGGGATCGTCGCGCCAGTGCGAACGGTAGATTTCCATGTATTGCTGGAACAATGCCTCGTACTCGACGATTTGCTCTTCGCTGAGCTCGCCGACAAAGCGGCGCGACGAGTACTTCTCGATCGCTTCCTGCACCACGGCTTGAATCAACTTGACCGTGACCGGCTTGGGATTGGTCAGATGGTAGGTCTCGCGGTGCAACTCGGGATGCGTCACCACGTATACGATCGCGGCCGAGAGCCAGTCGACGGGCACTAGGTTCTTGCCCTCGTCGCCGCGCAGTCCGAGCAACTGGAAGAACCGCTCGCCCATCAGTCGTGTCGGAATCTTGTCGGCAATCACGTAAGCCAATTGCAGCGGCAGGTAGAAGCCGTGCGTGGAAACGGTGTAGCCGGTTTGCGAATCGCCGGCGACGCTGGCCGGGCGATAGACGGTCAGTTCATCCAGGAAATCAGCGCCACGGAGCATCTTCTCCGCGGTCATCTTGCTGACTTCGTAGACATTGCCGTTTTGCTGGCCCAAGTCGAGCTCGCGCTCGTGGACGCGACCGGTGCGCAGCCCGCAGACATAGGCCGTCGATACGTGGTGGAACTTGCGAATGCCGGCGTGCCGACAGACGTCCAACACGTTTTGCAAGCCTTCGTTGTTGCTGCGGAACGGCTCGCCGTGCTTGTCCTCGCGGAACGTCATGCTAGCTGCGTTGTGCAGGATGCGATCGCAATTGTTGCCGATCCAGGCCAGGTCGTCGGCGCTCAAGCCCAGCAGCGGTTGGCGCAAGTCGGCTTCGAGCACGATCGGCCGGGTCAAGCTACGCCCTTCCAGTCGTTCCCAGCGCTGCATCAGCACTTCCAAGCGCTGGCTGGCGGACTCCATTCGATTGGACCGACAGATGACCGCCACCGGCACCTCCGCGGCGATCAGGTCGCGCAGCAGATAGCGACCAACAAGGCCTGTGGCGCCGGTCAGGAGCAGGTACTTCATGAGGACTTACCAGCTAGCTTGAGCGTTCTAGTTGCGCGGGATCGCGTTCTCAAGAACGCAAAGATAGCAATTTAGGTCGATGAGGGGAACTTAAACGATCCGGTAAGCCTCCGATGATACCTGCCGTTCTTGAATCCGTCAACGTGCCGTAACCATAAGATGTCAATGAGTTTAACCTTTGCGAAATGGGACGGATTTGCCGCCAAGACTGGCTCGGCGGATTGGTCCGATTTTGCAGGCTGAGCAACCATGTGGGGGCCGCCACAGGTGCTAGCCGCCAATGGAATGCTTTCCCCAGATACCCAAGACTAGCACTCAACGCATCCATTCAAACTGCCGGACAATCGCGTTGCGTGCGAAGTTGGCTTCGCGCAGCGGTTCGATCCACCTAGTTGCCAGCACCGTGCGCTGACGAGCGTCCAAGCACGCGGAAAAGAGAAATGGCTATCCCTTATCCGCAGAATTCGTCCGGCATTGCGGCTCCGCGGCTCGCCCACGCTCGAGTTCCGAATGTAACGGCGCGCGGCACTCACTTTGGCGGTTTGACGGCATTCAAGGGTGTTGTTACCATAGCTGAACTCTAGGCATAATGGATAAATTAGAATGAGTTTACGGCTATCCGGACGCTAATCCGGGCGGGCGCGTTGCGTGCTAGCACTCCGATTCCCCACCATGAGATCGCGATGATCGATTCGACCGCAGCGAATGGAAATGCAACCAATGGCAACGTGTCCGCAACGCGCCCGCGCATCGCGGTCGAAAAGGGACCGCGCTCGAGCCGGCTGATCCTTGGCGATGGCCCGCTCGAGCCGGCCGCGCTGTGGAGGGTTGCGCAATTGCGCTCGACCCCGCGAAGCGGTTTCGCATCGACTACACGGCAGCAACCGTGGGGCGCGTTTGCGCAGCATCGGACTTGCTGGACAAGATCGTGGCGTCGGAAGAGCCGGTCTACGGCGTAAACACGGGCTTCGGCCACTTTGCCAACGTGGCCATCGAACCGGAGAAAGTTGCCGCACTGCAAAAGAACATCGTGCGGTCGCACTGCACGTGCGTCGGCGATCCTCTGCCGCGCGACCTGGTGATGGCGCTGTGCCTGATCAGTCTGAACACGCTGTGCCAAGGATATAGCGGTGTGCGCTTCAGCACGATTCGCAGCGTGACTCGCATGCTCGAAGCCGGCATCCTTGGCTGCGTTCCATCGCAAGGCAGTGTGGGTGCTTCGGGCGATTTGGGCCCCGGGGCGCACGCCATGCTGCCTTTGTTGGGCGAGGGCTACTGCACCATGCCCGTCGGCGGTCGCATCGAACGCGTGCCGGCTGCCAGCGCACTGAACCGCGCAGGTTTGGAACCGATCGAGTTGGGCCCCAAAGAGGGCCTGAGTTTGATCAATGGCACGCACCTCACCACGGCCTTGGCGGTAAAGGCCTGGTCCGAGGGCGAGTATCTGTTGAAGGTGGCCAACCTGGCCGCGGCCATGACGATCGAGGCCTTGGGCGGAGATCGCATGACCAGTGCCGAGCCCACGATGCGTGCCCACGGCCATCCCGGCACGATCGAATGCGGCAGGGCGCTGTGCCACTGGCTGGGAGAAACGTCCGAGCTTTCGGAACGCCACCGCGATACGCATTGGATTCAAGACCCCTACTCGTTGCGCTGCGTGCCGCAGGTGCACGGCGCGGTGTGGGAAGAGATCGATCACAGCCAGGTGGTGCTCGAGCGCGAAATCAACGCCATCACCGACAATCCGCTGCTGTTCCCCGACGAGGGCATGGTGCGGTACTGCGGCAATTTTCACGCAATTTATCCGGGCCGCGTGAGCGACCGGCTGGCCAGTGCGTTTGCCACCTTGGCCAACATCTCCGAGCGGCGCATCAGCCAGGCGATGCGACCTCCGCGCGGGCACTTGCCGACGTTCTTGATTCCCGACGGGGGATTGAATTCCGGCTTCATGATGGCGCACGTCACGGCCGCGGCGCTGGTCAGCGAGTCGAAGTCCTTGAGCTTTCCGGCCACGGTCGATTCGATTCCCACGAACGTCACCCAGGAAGATCACGTCTCGATGGGCCCGGTGGCGGGCTTCAAGACACTGCGGATCGTCGACAATTTGCGTCGCGTGCTGGCGATCGAATTGCTGACCGCGGCGCAAGCGCTGCACCTTTGCCATCCGTTCAAGGCTTCGCCGCAAATCGACGAAGTGTATCGCCGCATTCGAGAGCTCGTGCCGCCGATGGACGAAGATCGGGTGATTACGGACGACATTGATACGATCACCGAGAAACTCCACAGCCGCGAGATCCTGCCCGGCTAGCTGGCGCACCGCGGCGCGCACTTTCACCGGACGTAGGCTGCCATCGAACTGGGTTACGGCGTCCTATCGCAGTCGGCGCGCGATTGCCTGTTCAATCTTCTCCTGCCCGCGATAATGGCCATGTTGCGTCAGTCGAATCAACAGGACGTGAGCATGAGCCCGGCGCGGATCCTCGAAGCGGTGGAGAACTATCGCGGCACGATCGTCGATTTGGACGCCGGCCAGGTTATCGCGCCTGCCCGATTTGTCGCCGCCTGGCATGGCTTGGCGCGGCGAATGGTCGAAAGCGGCCTTTCGTCGGGCGATCGCGTGATCGTTGCCGTCGGCAACGGTCCGTTGTTCATCGCGGTGTGGGCGGCCATCTTGGCGCAAGACGGCTCGCCGGTTTTGGTTCACATGGACACACCGCCGGCCGAGTTGAAACGCATTGCCGATCGCTTTCATGCGCGCTTCATCGTCACCGACGCCCAAGCCGAGCGCGAGCTGGAGGCCGCCGGCATTCAGGCCAGCACGTTTGCCGGCGCCGACTGGGCCGAAGTCGTCTGGGGTGACACCGGGCGGGCCGCCGAAACCTCGGAATTCCTGCGCTGCCCGGCGTGCCGCTGCATCCCACTTCGGGCACGACCGGTCAACAGAAGATGGCCATCCGCCCGGTCGCGACCGGTATCGCCGAAGTCGAGACCTATGTGAGCACTTTGGGCGTGTGCGCCGACGACACGCTGCTGGCGCTCTCGCCGATGAGCCATGCTTATTCGCACGGTTGGTGCGTCATCACGCCACTTATCACCGGCGCCAGCCTGGTCACCACGCGCCGCTTCCGTCCGCAGGCCGTCTTCGAGGCGTGCCAGGATCATCAGATCACGATCCTGCCGGCCGTGGCGTCGCTATTGGACACGCTGATGTTCGGCGCCGGCAAGCGGCTGCATGCGCCGAGCGCCGCGTGATCACCGGCGGCGCGGCGCTCACCGAACGAACCGGCGCAACTTCGAGCGGTTTTCCGGTTCGCGCGTTTGTCCGTTGTATGGCACCACCGAAACCGGCGCGATTGCCGTGGCGCGGCCCGATGGTCCGATGGCGATCGGCGGCTACGTCGGACCGGCGTTCGACGGAGTGGAAATCGAAATTCGCCCGCCCGAGGAGCCCGCGGAACTTTCGCCGGGCATCGGCTCGGTACACGTTCGCTCGCGTTCGTTGATGGCCGGCTATCTGATCGACGAGCAGCTCGACACGTCGTGTCTCGTCGACGGATGGTTCAACACCGGTGACCTGGGACGCATCGACAACGGCGCTTTGCATCTGTATGGACGACAGGCCGAGGTGATTAACCTCTCGGGCATGAAGGTGCTGCCGCGCGAAGTCGAAGAAGTGATCGCCACGCTGGGGGGCATTGCCGAAGTGAAAGTCTATCCCGGCAAGACGCGCTACGGCACGTTGCAAGTGCGCGCGGCCGTGGTGGCCGACGAAGGAGTGCGCGTCGAGCAGATCAAAATGCATTGCGAGAGCCAGCTCGTGTACTACAAGCGGCCCGCGATCGTGACGCTGCTGGATGCGCTGCCCAAGTCGGCCAACGGCAAGGTGATTCGCGATCAGCTTCCGTAAGGTACCCTTGCTAAGCGTGCGGCGGCGTTGCCGCAGCGCTGCGGACGGCTGCCATTTGCTACCTCCGGGCGGAGAATCGTCTCGATGAACCTGGGCGACTGGCAACTCGACACGATCAACGGCGGCACGTTCTCGATCGACGGCGGCGTGGCCTTCGGCGTGGTGCCCAAGCCGCTCTGGTCCAACGTCATCACGCCCGACGCGAACAATCGCGTGCGGTTGGGGGCCAATTGCCTGTTGGCACGCAACGGACGGCACACCGTGCTCATCGACGCCGGCTATGGCGACAAGTACGGCAAGCTCGACCGCAACTTCTGGGAACTGGAAAACGGTAACCCCGTGCTCGATAGCCTGGCGGCGCTGGGCGTGATGCCCACGGACGTCGACCTGGTGGTGATGACGCACTTGCACTGGGACCACGCGGGCGGGCTGACTCGCCACGACGGCGGGCGAACCATCGTGCCGACGTTTCCCAACGCCCGTTGCGTGATCGGCCGCGACGAATGGGACGACGCGCTCTCTCGGCGCCGGAATTGGAAACCGCCTACCCGTTGCAAAACCTCAAACCACTGGCCGACGCGGGCGTGGTCGATCTGCTCGACGGCAACGAGGAGATCGTGCCCGGTTTGCGCGCCCGGCAGACCGGCGGACACACGCGAGGTCACCTGGCGTTCTTGATCGAGTCGGCCGGGCAAACGGCGTTCTTCATCGGCGACGTGTGCGCCACGACGCTGCATTTGCATCCGATGTGGAATCTCTCATACGACACGTTCCCCCTGACGACCCGCAGGGTGAAGCCGCAACTGCTGGGCGAGGCCGCCGATGGGAATTGGTGGGTCATCTGGCCGCACGATATTCGCACGCCGGCTGCACGCCTCCGACGACATGCCAAGCGCGGCTTCGAGGTCGTCGACCGTCGCGAGCGGCTGTAGCCTTGGCATGGTGGAATGAACGCCACCGGTCAAAGCGAACCGCAGGTCGCGGAACTCGCAGAGCGAGGGGACGCCGAGTCAACCGGTGATCCTTGCTCTGCCACGACGACACGGCACGACGACGATGCCAACCACGAAGAGCGCGAAGTCGAATCCATTTGTGGACGTTGTCTCAGTGTGCTCCGTGTACTCGGTGGCAGAAACCATTCGCCTCAGCCACCGAGGACACCGAGCGATCGACAAGGGGATCGCCGCGATGGAATTCGTCGAATCCTCTGACCTCCCTTGATCACCTTCGTGGCCTTTGTGGCAAATATTTCTTCCTCGTGTCGTCGTGCCGTTGTGGTTAGTTGGGTATCTCAATCCGCGGCCGTGGTGGGTTGGAATCACCGAATGGGAAGGTCGTCAGCTATACTGAATTTACTGTAGCTGTTTCCCTGTCGATCTCGGTGCCATGCAGCTTCCCGACGTCAACTCGCGACATCTTGCCACGCTCGACGGAGAGGGTCCGTTCGCGGCGTTCGACGTGTGCTCCACGCATGGGCCCGCGGCGCATCTGCAGAGTGGACCGCTGATGGGGCTGCCGCTGGGTGAGTGTGGCGAATTGGTGGCCTTCAAGGATGGCAAGCCGTTCGTGCCTCCCAGCGCCGCCGATGGGCGAACCATCTGGAAGTGCCACGACCGGCTGCCCTGGCTGGCGGCGGCGGCGGACACGACGAGCAGCGGATTGCTGTCGGCGTGCGTCGAAACGTCCGTTTACAACATGCAGCCGGGCTTCAACATGCCCCCGGATCCCCACGAGATTCGTTTCGCCCACAAAGGGGCGCTCGGGTGGGAAAATAACAAGGGGGGCGGCATCACGGGGCACTTTGCCAACACCGTGGAAAACGCGGCCCGGCTGGCAAGTCGCAACCCGCGCGCCCACGAGGTTTGGAACGGCTGGCTGGCAGTGATGCGGGCGTATCTGACCAAGAGCCCCGACGCGATCGTCAGTCAAGGATACGGCGAAGCGCGGGAAGCCCACTCGCATCTTGTACACGCCTGGCTCGCCTGGACGATGACGGGCGACCCGTTCTGGTTCACCGACGCTCACCGCACCGCCGACTTCTTGATGGCCAAGCCGCTGGCAGAGCAAGGGACGGCGTTGAACGATCCACTCTGGCCCTACACACTTTGGCAAGTGAAAGGCGCAGAGGCCGTGCCCTGGTTGTCGCAAGCAGCCGCCTGGTACGACAAATCCTCGTGGGACCAGAACTGCAACAGCGGTCTGACGTTGTTAACCGTTTTGTTCTTCGCAACCGGCAATCGGGGCCCGTTGGTGCGTGCGCTGCCGTCGCTGGTCAACTGGCGCGATTCGTTCTATCGAGCGCCGGGGACGCCGTGGGATTGGGTTGGATTCTGCCCGGGGCGAACCGGAGACACGGTGAGCGGCCAATGGCCGCTGATCAAACGAGCCTTGCTCGACGCCGGCGTGACGGACAGCGACGTGCCAACCCACTCGAGGCTGAACACCTATCCGATGGACGATGGGCGTTTCGTCAACCTCGCGGGAAAGAACCTGCAGGTCGGCACAGCCTCCCTGGTCTCGACGGGTGGCGATACACTCGGCTGCAGCATTCGCGAGATGCAGGACGGCAAGTCCGTCGGAGAGATTCCGCTGGGCGGCCCCTTTGGCGACGTCCACGGCACGCAGCAATACGACTTTGGCCATGCCGTTCAGAACGCCATGGTGGCGTGTTATCGAACGCAAACCTGGCCCGAGCCCGACGCGAGCGACCAGTGCCTGGCCGAACAGGTGCTGGCGCCCGTCTCCAACGATCCTACGGAGCGTGTGATCATCAAAGCTGGCGCCGAGCAATACATGGGCAAGTGCCGGGGCCGCCTCACCACCACGGGCAAGGTGACAATCCGACCGCTGCGCGAGTACGTGACGTTTTTCGGCAACGACAGCGTCCGGCGTTCGATCTGGGCCGGCAAGGATACCGAATTTTCGTTCGACGTGAAGCGCTCCATCGTCTTGGACGCCCGCGGACAGTTGTACGCGCGCTGGGCTTTCACTTCCGAAAACGACGGCGTGTGGGAGTGGATAAAGTAGCAAGGCGCGTCGTGGCGTGGCCCAAGGCTTCCAATTTCGCGGCATCCTCCCACGAAATGAATCCCGGTCCACTCAGCGCCCCTCGAATGCGGGCGAGCCGAGTTGCTTTCCGGTGCGAAACGTGAGCCCCGTCAGCGCGTCGGCCGTGCTGAACAGTTCGGTGACGTGGGCGATCTCTTGTTGCAGGCCCTGTTCCAACGGCATCCGCATGCCTTCGTCGATAATCGACTCCGCCAGGCGCAAAGCAATCGGCGCTTTGCCGGACACCAGCTTCATGGCACGGATGGCGGCAGGTTGGTTGCGGGGATCCGCCCTGCCGGTACGCAGATCCTCGGCGCGGCTACGGGCGAAGAACTCTTCGACCACGTCGTGGTCGGGCGTGCGTGGAGGCCGCGGCGAGAACGTATGTTGGCCCAGCGCCGCGGCGCGGCAGACGCTTTCCAACCGGTCGGGCATTACGACGTCGTCGACCAAACCGATCTTCCAGGCCTCGTTGGCCGAAAGGGTCTTGCCGGTGAAAATCATCCACTTGGCCAGTCCGATGCCGAGTTTGCGCGGCGCTCGCTGCGTGCCACCGAAGCCCGGATAGATGCCCAGCCCGGTTTCCGGAAAGCCGAAGCTACCGCCAGGCGCGGCGATCACGTAGTCGCAGGCCAAGGCGATTTCGGTGCCGCCGCCCAGCGCCGCGCCTTGCACGCGGGCGACGACCGGCTTGGGCGAGGCGTCGATGGTGCTGAACAATCGGTGGCCAGACTCGCTGAATTTCACGATCCGCGGCACGTCGACGCCGATGTTGCGGATCAGAAATTCGATGTCGGCGCCAACCACGAACACTTTGCCGGCGCCGGCCAATACGATGCCACGCACCTGCGGATCGGCGATCACGCGATCGAACGCCAGTTGAAGTTGGTGCAATACGACGAAGTTGATGTTGTTCAACACGTCGGCGCGATCGATCGTGATCGTGGCCACGCCGTCGCTGATATCCAGCGCCACCAACGACATAGACGGACCGGTTGGAGAGGCCATGGGCGCTTTTCAAGAGCTGGGGCGGCGGCATGCCGCCGGAATAATCCGTGCAACTGGCGTGGCTGCGATTCTAATTGGCCGGCCAGGGACCAACAAGAACCTGGAATTCAGGGCGGCGCGCAAGCAGAATCATAGGGGCTCCGGGCGACACGCGCGGCGCACCCTTCCCCGCCGACTCCGAGGATATCGCCCGTGGCCAATCGACTTGTGAACTGGCTCAAATCGCTGCTCGCGTCATTGTACTGGTTCTCCGCGCTGGGACACTGGGGCGTGAATCGCGTGTTCGACTCGCTGTATCGAGGCCAATCGCAAAGCGAGTCGTTCCGTGGAATCTATCGAGAAGTGTTCGGCGCGGAATACCCGGAAGAAGTTGACTGCTCGGGCTTTCTGACCCTCGGCGAGCTGAACCGCTTTGCCGAGGACCTGCACGTCGGACCGGGCCGCACGTTCGTCGATCTGGCGTGCGGACGCGGCGGCGCCACCTTGTGGCTGGCTCGCGCGACGGCGCCGGCGCGGTCGGTATCGACATCGCGCCGGTGGCGATCGAAGATGCCGAGCAACGGATCGCGTCCTTCGACGTCGGCAACCGCGTTCGCTTCCAGGTTGGCGATATCGCGGCCACGCAATGCGCGGGTGGGTCGTTCGACGCGGCAATGAGCATCGACGCGCTGTTCCTAGTGCCCGACAAGCCTGGCGCGATCCGAGAGGCGGCGCGGCTTCTCAAACCTGGCGGGCGATTCGCCTTCACTACCTGGGAGCTCGATGAACGGCACCGCGTGAAGGACTATCACCCGCTGTTGGAAGCCAGCGGCTTTGAGGTGGAAACGTACGACGAGTGCGAGGGCTGGCTCGCACGGCAGCGGGGCGTCCACGAGCGCATTCTGGCGAACAAGGACAAGCTGATCGCGGAGATGGGCAAAGACTCGGCCAATGTCTGGATCTTCTGTTCCGAAGCGGAACTGCCAAAGCTGGACCGCATGCGACGGATCTACGTCGTCGCCCGCAAGAAGTGACGCACGGAATTTACGGCAAAGCGACGCCGCGGTCGTACAAACGTCACTCGTAGGCGATTGCCGAGAGGAAATCGAGCCGCGCGGCGCGTTCGCCTGGCAACCATGCCGCCAGCAGCGTGATCATCAGGCAAGCCACGGCATTGGCGGCCACCAGCCACGTGTGCAGTGTGAAGGGAATGGCGTGACCCAACAGGGGCTCATTGCAGAGATGGATGATCCAAGCAGTCGTCAGCCCCGCCAGCGTGCCCAACAGCGTCCCCAGGACGCCCAAGAGCAGCGACTCGCAGAAGATCATCTTTCGCATTTGCGGCCGCGTCATGCCGATGATGCGCAACAGGCCTAACTCTCGGGTTTGTTCGAAGACGCTCATCGACAGAGTATTCGCCACGGCCAGTCCGCCGATGACGAACCCAATGGCCAGCAATCCCCACAGCGCGCCGACGATGCCGGCAATGAGGACGTCGAGTTGGCCGCGAATGACGGCGTAGGAGTGGACATTCAATCCTTCGGCGTCGACGAGCTTCGTCATGGTTTCGACCAACGGGTCGATGGCCGCCGCCGGCTGGGCGGTGACCGTATAGACTTGAGCGCGACCGAGCGAAACAAGGTCGACGGCTCGATCTCGATCGACGAAGACGGCCATGCCGCCCGCCGTATAGTCGCGGACCGTGCCGGCGACCGGCAAAGCAAGCTGGCGGCCCTGCAGTTCGAGGCGCAGCGTGTCGCCGGCTGATAGACCCAGGCGCTTGGCCAGCGCGGCGCCGATGACGGCGTCGCCCGCTTTGAGTCGCGCGCGAAAATGCGCGTCGTTTTCCGCGGACACGGCCCAGGGGAGTTCCAGGTTCGGCGAAAACTCGTGTACCACGCAGACGGTGGGCACGCCCTCGGCGCGTGCGGGAAGAAAGTTGGTTTCGACCACGAAGTCGACGCCTGGCACGTCCGAGATGAGTTGGCGCACGTCGGTATCGTCGCGGCTCACTTCCGAGACTTCGTCGGCCGAGGGACCGGAGAGCATGATGTCGCCGGCGGTCATGCGGCGGTACCAGCCGCGCACATCGTCGACGTTGTTGATGATGGCGTTGCCCATGCCAACGCCGCTGCTGATGGCCACCACCAGCACGCCCACCGTCAGTCCGGTGCGCGTGGCGCGGTGCAACAACTGTTCGGCGGCGAAATCGCCTTCCATCTTCAGCCACGGCCCTAAGATTGTTTCCAAAGAGCGTACGACTGGCCTGAGCAGCGCGGGAATGACGGCGATGAAGCCCACCAGCATCAGCACGCCGGCGGGAATGGCAGCCTCGGTCGACAATCGTTCCAGCCACACCAACAGCAATAGCACGACGGCGACGGACCAGACCGCGGCGCCGCCAATGACCGACCACCAGGGAAAGCGCTCGCCGCGGCGCACCTCGACGTCGCCCAAGGCTTCGACCGGTGAAACGCCGCGCGATTGCAGAGCCGGCACCAGCGCGGCCATGCCAGCCACCAGGGGTCCAACCACCAGAGCCGCGGCCAGCATCCAATAGGGCGTTTCCGGCGTGGGAATTTCGGCCTCGACCAGTTGTTGCATGAGCGAAGCCAAACCGGTTCCCAGCGCCAGCCCGATCGGAATTCCGAGCAGAGCGCCGATGAAGCCCAATAGCAGGCCTTCGACCAACTGCAGGCCGACCAACTGTCGCGAAGTGACGCCCAGTACGCGCAACACCGCCATGTCGCGGCGGCGCTCGCCAAAGTTCATACGCAAGGTGTTGAGCACGATGAACGCCGCCATGGCCAGGCTCAACGCGCCGGCGAAGCTCAGCGCCAACTCGGTCGAGCGAAGAATGCCTCCGGCCAGTTCGAGCTGTGCCACCGGGGCTTGCACGGCCAGTGTCTTCGGCAAGCGCGCTTCCAGCGCTTCACGAACGGCGTCGCGCTGCTCAATGGAAGCGAGCACTACGCGAATACGGTTGATCCGATCTCCCAAGCTGTACAAGCCCTGCACGGCCTCCAGCGGCATGATCAATGCCGCGGCAGGCGCCATTTCGCGCAGGGCAGCGCTATTGACGAAGCCCACGATCTTTGAGCTGCGCGGTCCGCGGCTGCCGATAATCGTCAGGCGGTCACCGACTTCGATCTTCGAACGTTTGGCCAGATCGGCAGAGATCAGTGCTTCGCCGTCTTTGCGACAAACGGTTCCTTCCGTTAATGGCAACATGGCCCACGCCGGCGCATCGTCCGGTGCGACGCCCAACAGCACCGTGCGAAAGCGTTTGCCGCCGGAGCGTGCCATCGTCGCCCGCGTGACCAGGGGAGTCGCGGCTTGCACGCCAGGAATGTGCGTGAGTTTGGGAACGGCGCCGGCATCGAACCGCGTGCCTTCGGCAGACACGATTTCGAGCGTGGGTTGGCCCTCGGTCGCGGCCAGTAGTTTGCGGTAGGCCATGCGCACCGACGTTTGCGCCAGCATCACGCCCAACACGGCGGCCGCGGCGATGGCGACGCTGGCGATCGACAGCGCCGTGCGCGCCCGTCGCTGCCGCCATTGTCGCGCGATCAGATGGAGGAGATTCATGGTGTTTTTTCGGAATGTTCGACGGCGCCACGCGTACCGGCGGCGGCGCGCCGTTCTTCGTGGACGATCCGACCGTCGCGCATCACGAGCAACCGATCGGCCGCTTCGGCCATGGCCGCATCGTGGGTCACCATCACCACGGTTTGCCCCGCATCGGCGCATGCTCGCAACAGCGCCAGAATGCTTTGGCCATTGGCGCTGTCGAGGGCGCCGGTCGGCTCATCGGCCAGCAACACGGCCGGCTCGACCACCAACGCCCGAGCGATCGCCACGCGCTGTTGCTCGCCGCCGGACATTTCATGGGGAAAGTGATCGGTGCGGCCAGCCAGTTCGACGCGTTCCAGCACGGCGCGTGCTCGACGGTGTGCCGCTTTGCGCCACGCCGTCGATGCGCAGCGGCAGGGCCACGTTCTCCAGCGCCGAGAGCGTCGGCAGCAGGTTCATTTTCTGAAACACGAAGCCCAGGCGCCGGCGCCGGACGATGCTGCGCTCGTAGTCGTTTTGGTTACCGAAGTCGGCGCCTTCGAACAGGACGCGGCCGGCGGTGGGCGTATCCACTCCACCGAGCAGGTGCAGCAAGCTGCTCTTGCCGCAGCCCGAGGGCCCCATCACGGCCAGGAACTCGCCGGCTTCGACGCGCACATCGACGCCCACCAGCGCTTGCACTTTGACGCTGCCGGCGCTGCCGTACTCCTTCCAAATCTGAATCGCTTCGAGGACCGGCATGAGGCGTGCTGAGAGAGGAGGAGACGCCGGTTTCGGCGTAGCTGGGAATGAGCTTACATGATAGTCGACCGGCCGGGATCTCGCCACGACGCCTTCCGTCTGCAACGCCTGTGTCGGTCGTCGCCAATGGCACGATCCTTCCGCATTTGCACGCTTATTTCATTGAACTGCTCCCACCCGCGGCCGGCGCGCACCGGCAGCTTGCGCAGGGCGTCGGTGCCTTGCGGGTTTCGGAGTGCGTATCCATAATGAACGCCACGGCATCTCGCTTCAGCTATTAGCGCGCCTGGGTTTTGCGCGATCTCCCTCCCCTTCCGCCTTGTTTCGGCGACTCGTCGGTTGGCACTTTGAGTTTTACACGCATTGGATTTCGCACCGTGATTGTGTCTCGTTGTTTGGCGGCCGGGCTGGCGGTGCTCTTGAGCTTGATTTGCACCGCACGGGCCGCGGACCCACGCGATTTGTTCCTTGCCCGCGTGCCCGCGAATGTCGCGCTGGCCGTCTACGCCGGCGACGCCGCGGCGACCTGCGCCGCGTTTGAGAAAACGACGATCGGCCGGAAGCTTACAGGACCGGTGTTCGAGCCGCTGATCGCGGCGCTGGCCAAGGACGACCGCGGCAGCTTGCTGCGGATGCGGCCCCTTTTCGGTTTCGACTGGAGCGACCTGGCGCAAACGCACGATCCCGGCGGCGTGATCATCATGCCGCTCAGCGACAAGTCGTTCGGCATCGCTTGGTTGTTTACCAGGGAGAAGTCGCTCGCCGGCGAGCCTCCCTGTCTGGCCGCAGCGAAACAGTACTACAAGGAAAAAGGCTACGACGCGGTGGTGGAACAGCACCCCGTCGCGGCATTGACGCAATTCACCGATCGCAACGCCAAAGACTCGGATGGGTCGCCCGTGATCTTTCGCGCGGAATCATTTTATGGCGTGGCCGATTCGCGGGCGACCGCCGCGGCGCTGCTGGCAGCGCACGGTCATGCACCGCTGGGCATGCCGCCCGAGTTGGCCAATCAGGCTGCGGCAATTGGCACGGGCAACCCGGCCAACGTGAGTTTCTTTCTGCGGCCATTTGAGCTGATGGAGTTCGTGCAAGCGCGCGACGCCGCTCAAGCCAAAGCGCAGGCCAAGGCGCAAGGCGCCGACGCTCAACCATCGGCCGAAGAAGAAGAGCCGAAGGAAACGTCGCTCGAAGCCGCCGATCGCATGGGGTTGACGGCACTGCAAGGCGTCGCCGGAAGCATTCGTTTCGACGCGGCCGAGCCGTGCGAGTGGTCGGTCGAGGCCGCCTTGATCGTCAAGCGCCCCTACCAAGGCGCGATGCGCAGCCTGGAACTTCGCCCGGGGCCCTTGCCGGAATTCCCGGACTGGATTGCCGCGGACGTGACGGGCGCCGATCGTTGGCGGTGGGACTTCGCGCTGGCCATGCAAGGCTTCGGCACGCTGTACGACCAGGCCAACGAGCCGGGACCCGACGGCGAAGGGCTGTTCCAGGACGTGCTCGACGGCTTGCGCGACGATCCGGAAGGAGTACAGGTCGACTTGCGCCGCGAGCTGTTCGAGCAACTTGGACCCGAAGTCATTCAGGTTACCGACAATCAGGGCAGCGCAGGCAAAAAACGCGGACTCAAATGATGAGGAAGCCAGCACGGAACGCTTGATCTTCGTTGCCAAGGTGCGCGACGCGGCCAAGGTCGCCGACGCTCTGGCTCGTTTCTACAAGGGTGACGACCGGGTGAAACAAGACAAGTGGGGCGCGTACCAGGTGTGGACGGTCGGCGACAATGCCTCGCTGTTCGTCGAAGGCGAAAGCGACTCGCTGGTCACGGTGCGCGGCATCGCGTTGGGAGAAGGACAACTACTGTTCAGCACCGATGTGGCATTGCTGCGATCGGCCGTGACGCCGGAAGCATCGGGCGCCACAAAGCTCGCGGGCGACGCCGTCTGGCAACAGTTGCTCGGCTGGTGCCAGTCGAAGCAGACGCCCGCGACGGCGCGTAGAGTCGCTGGTGCGGCTTGATCACGTGGCCGCGGCGTCGTATCAGGCGGCGATCACGCCGCCGGCGGCGGAACCGGCTGACGCTGCAACCGCGAACGACGCCGACGACGCGGAGGAACAAGTGTATGAGCCCGCCGAACCGCCTGCGGCGCGGCTGTGGCGATTGATGTTGTTCGGAGCGACGAAGGCCGACGAGACAATGCCGTTTGGCGCCGCTCCGCCCTATCAGCAATTGCAGGACGCATTGACGCGTGGCGGGGTGGTCATGTCGGAAACGGCCGATGGCTGGCTGCTACAATTTGGCGCCATGGCCGGCGCGCGTTAATCACTCCGGAGCGCTGACAACGATGACACGACACGGCACGCTGCCGAGCAAGTGGAAAAGCTACGCGTCATCGTCGTGCCGAGCGTTTGGCGGCGGACGGCGCCGAATGGTTTTGATCCTTTTAGCGCTGGTGTTGTCGGCGATTGCCTCGAGCGCCTTGGCTCAGGTCGATACACGAGCGGCGTGCGAGGCGCGGGCGGCATTGCGCCTGGTGAATCGCCACAATGCGTCGCGCGCGAACGGGCCCGAGTTGGCGTATCGCCTGGCGCTAGCCGACGTGGAATATGAGCTGCTGTTTGGCGATCGCGCCGAGCCGGCGGTGCTGGCGGCCACGGTTGCGAAACTGCGCACCGGGGCGCGGACCGATTTTGCCGACCCGATCTATCAGCAACTGGCCGGCGGCGCTAGCCCGCCGCATCAGCGAGTTGCAAACCGTTGCCCGCGATCAATGGCCCGCGGCCTGCCGCGAAGAATCTCGGAACTACGCGAAGGTAACCGCGGCGGAAGTACAGACCGCGCGCGAGGCGTTACTGGCTCGATTGGAAACATTGCAGCGCGTATTGCCCGCGGTCGCCACGGAGGGGGACGCTTGGAACGAATTCCTCTTCTGGGATGCGACGCACGATCTGGTGTTCGCCGACACGCGCGACTTGCGCTGCTCGACCGGCTGGAGTCGCGCTGGCAGGGTGCGCCGCTGGTGTGGGACTCGCCAGAGTTGGTCGAGGCGTCGCTGGCCGTGCAGTCTTACATTCCGCTGTATCGGGCGTGGCTGGCCAAAGAGTCGCCCGAACAGCGCGCCGCCGCTTGGACCGAACTGGGCACGTTGCTGGAAGAGGGTGCGACCACGGCATCGGCGAATGCCGCGCGGATTGCGGCGCTGGTCGACGAGCGGGAAGGCCTGGGCCAGGCGTCGGCACTCACCGCATCGATCCGCCGCGAGTTCTCGCGTCCCAACGTCATCCTGCGGGCTCGCACGGCCTGGGTGCGGCAGCAACTTTCGGAAAACATCGACGAGCGCTACACCGTGAACGACGTGTACGCCGGCGTGCGGCAATATGGCCAAGGCACGCTGACGGGCACGATGAAGTGTCGCATTCTGCCGTCGCAGTCGGTCGGGCATGCGGAGTTCGTGTTCGACGGCACGGCGCGCGCCCGCACGCGTGGCTCGAGCGAGGGCGTGAACGTGGTGAGCACGGCGACTACGCGGATACGCGGCCGCAAGCCGTTCGTGCTGGGGGCCCAGGGTCTGACGACCAGCCCGGCCACGGTTTCGGCAAACGCGTCGGTGGGCTTCAACAGCATCGACTCGCCCGGCTTGCGTCGCCGGCAGGAGGAAGCGCGGCGGCGCACGTACGCCCGTCGTCCGCAAGCCGAGGCCGGCGCGGCGGCCGACGCCCGGCGCGACACGGAAGCCGAAATGAACGCGCAAGGGGCCAAGCTGGTCGAGGAGTTCAACAAGTCGTACACGGCGCTGCGCGATCGGCAGTTTGACATGCACCGCCGGCCGCCGGAGATTCGCGTACGGACCGACGCCAACACGTTGCGGTGGGAATGCCGCCTGGAGAGTCCGAAGCTGTTCGCCGCGCCCGGGCCGCCGCCGTTCGATGCCACGGCCGACGTGACGTTGTGCCTGGCGTCCAGCGCGCTCGAGGAGCAAGCGTTCGCTTCGCTGGCAGGCAAGCAAATGACCGGCGCCGAGCTAGCCCAGGCGATGGCCGAAATGCTGGGCGGCGACACCGACGAGGACGACCGCAAGCAGGACTTTACCGCCACGTTCGCCCAGCATCCTTGCAAGGTGGAACTTGCCGACGGCCGGATTCGCACCAGGTTCTACATCACCGCGTTCGATTCCGACGACGTGAAGTATCCGGCGATGGCGGTCGACGCCGAGTACCACGTCGAACAGTGCGCAGGCGATCTGGCGCTAGTTCGCCAAGGCAGCCTGCGCGTGCGCCCTGGCACATCGAGGAAGACAAGCCGGCGGAAATCAGCGGCCGCCAGCAAACGCTCCGCGTGGCCGTGCAGCGCAAACTCAACCGCGCCCTGGCCGAGACCTACGTTTGGGCTTCTCCCAAGCTGCCCATCGACGAGACCACCGAAACCACGATGCGCGTCGAAGCCGTGCAAGTCGCCGGCGGTTGGTTGCAAGTGGCGCTGAAGAGGCGCCGGTTGCCGCGAAGGCGGCGAAGTGAGCGCTTTCTGGGTGGCACTCTACGCCCTTAGCCCTGAAGAACAATCCGCAGATTTCGCAGAGAAAAAGAACAATTCAGTCGGATGGGCTCTCCCAGTGCGCGATGCCGAATTCTGAACTCATATTTCTGCGAAATCCGTGCAATCTGCGGATCGAGGATCAGAAGGAACGGTTAACGGCGTAGGGTACCATGTGTGCCTCCTATTCCCCGCGCACGATCAGAATGACGAAGTTCTCGGGGTGGCGGGGATCGATGGGGACTTTGATGGCGAACAGGCCGCCGGGGTGTTTGTCGGTCGGGGGCACTTTGTATTCCGTCTGCCGGCTGTCGACGAAGCTGGTGGGCAATAGCGCGGCGTTGTCTTCGGGATGCCAGGCGAAGTCGCGGCCCGACTCGGGTTGGAACACCGCCATCACGTTGCCTTGGCGATCGGCCAACAGCACGCTTTGTGCCGCGGTGTCGCGCGACCATTCGGCCAGCAGGTATTCCAGATCGACCGCCAGGCTCACCGCGCCGAATAGCTCGCCGTCGGCGTCGTCGTAGATGGGCACCGCCAGTTGCAGCGTCAGGTGATGCTGCTCGCTGTCGTGGTCGGCTTGATGGGTTGCCATGTCGGCGGCGCTCAGGTTGGACATGGCGACGTCGCCCGGCTTGAGCACGGCCACGCGGTGCTCGGCTGCATCGTCGGATAGGGAGATCATTCGTGCGCCGGGCACGGCTTCGATGGTCGTGCGGTCGAAGCGATTGCGCTCCACGCGCACGATCTGCTTGGCGTCTTCGCCCAGCGAACTGTAGCCGATGCTGAGATACTCCGGATTGGCTTGCAACAGCCCAAAGTAAATGGTCTCCAATCGGTCGCGCCAGACGGTTTCGTGGTCTTCCTCGCTGCTGTCGGGCTGTCGCGCGCGGATGATTCCCTGGATGGGCGGAATGCGCGACATGAAGCGGACGTTTTGCCGGCCGTTGTCGGCGGCGGCTTCCATGTTGACGCACAGACCTTTGCCGTCGAGGTAGAGGGCTTCCATCTTGGCTTGCTCGGCCGCTTCGCGCCGCTGGTTTGCGGCGTAGGCGAGAACGATCGGCGGAATCATCAAGGCCACGAGGATGGTCGCCACCAGAATCGACAGTCCGCGATGTTTGCGCAGCAGCCGCGAGATCTGTTTCGTGCCGGGCTCGCGATGGGCAGAGACCGGTTCGCCGGCCATCCACAGTTGAATGTCCTCGGCCATTTCGGAGGCGGCCGCATAACGGGCGGCCGGCGCGGCGGCCATGGCTTTGGCGCAGATGGCGTCCAAGGGAGCGGGCACGTCGGCCAGCGTTGTGCGCACTCGCGGCGTGGGATTGTCGACGATGGCGGCGTACAGTTCGGCGCCGCGGGCGCTGCGCGTCGAGCCGGCCTGCGAGGCCTCGTGCGGCGCGTATCCGGTGAGGATGGCAAACAGCGTGGCGCCCAGGCCATAGACATCGGTCCGTTCGTCCATGCAGTCGACGCGGCCGGCGGCCTGCTCAGGCGACATATAGTGCGGCGTGCCCAGCACCTGGCCGGCCGTGGTGTGCTCGACGGTCGAGCCGCCGCTGATTTCGTTCGGCGAACTGTCGCCCCAGTCGGCGTCGTCGGTGCGTTTGGCCAGCCCCCAGTCGAGCACGATCACCTGGCCGAAGTTGCCCAGCGCGACGTTCTCCGGTTTCAGATCGCGGTGCAGCACGCCGCGCGAATGGGCGAAAGCCACGGCCTGGCAGACCGAGAGGAACGCGCGCAGCAGGCGATGCAACTCGACCTTGTCGGCCAGGCCGGCCGCGCGACGCGTGTGATAGTCTTCGATCGCGTCGGAAAGAGATTTCTTACCGACGAACCGCATGACGTAAAACGGATGATTGCTGTGCGTGTCCTCGCCCGCCTGGTAGACGGGCACGATGTTGGGATGTTCGAGTTGTCCGGTGATCTCGGCTTCGCGGCGAAAACGGGCCAGCGCCGTGGGGCTTTCGGCGCCGCGCTCGTTGACCTCTTTGATGGCGACCAGCCGCTTGAGCGTTTGATCGCGGGCCAGCCACACGCTGCCCAAGCCGCCGATGCCCAGGCGGCGGACGATGGTGTATTCGGCCATGGCCTGTGCGGGGCCTCTTCGTCGGCGGCTTGGCTGGCAACGGTGATGCCCAGCATGCGGCAGACCTGGTCCCAGGTGTCGTGGCCCACGCGGTCGCGCATGCGCCCACGCAAGTCGCCGCCCTGATCAGGTTTGCAGGAGGCCAGGATTTGAAACGCCGTACGTTCGATCTTGGTGCGGTCGTCTGGCGATATCACCTCTTGATTGACCAGATGTTCCGCCAGCGAACGATGTCCGTGGATGGTCCACGAATCCAACGCCCGCACGACCTGCCGCGAGTTGACCTGAGCCGACTGCATGGCGGCCAGAGCGAACACGATGTCGCGTTCTTCCTTGTTCGCGCGATCGACCGCCGAGTCGAAAGCGACGGTGGCGTCGAACGGATTGTCGGCGTTTTGGTGCGCAGCGCCGGCGTCCTGCTGGGGCGCGACGAACTCAATGGTCGTGTCCAGACGTTCGGCTTCGGTCTTGGACGAGGACGCTGATTTGGATTCGGGGTTCATGGGTGACGACCTGAGGGAGTGCGCGAGGAAACTGCATTCAAGTATAGGTGACGATTGCAGCGGATACAGCGAAAGAATCGGGCGCGTGGGGTACCGAATCCATCATGAGTGAGCGGGCGTCGACAGGGGGACTAGAGGGGGTATGCGCGGTGTCGTGCTATGCCGCGTTGTTCGCTGGCGTCCGGCACCCAGGGGCCACACTCCCGGCTCGGTGTCGCCCAGTCCCGCCGCCAGGCACGTGGCCACCCTGCACGTAGCTAGATCTCCCGCATCGCCTGTACGATCCGCGCTTTGGCGGCGTCGCTGAGCGTGGCGGTTTGGAATTCTTCCGTGGATGCGTCGGTCATGCGGTGCAGGGCATTGCGCATGACGTGTAACTGCTGCTGAAAGCCGCGGCAGCTTTTGCAAATGGCCACGTGCACGGCCAGGGCGACTTTGTCACTCGTGGGCAGCGTCTCGTCCATCTTGCGCGAGGTGAGTTCCGCCGCGCCGTGGCAGTGCAAGGTGAGGATGCGCCAAAACGATTGCAGATGATTCATGCCTTCCCCTCCTCGGGCGAATCCCGATCGGCGCTGTCGCGGTGAAACCAGTTCTTCTCCAGGCAGACGCGCAACGACTGCCGGGCGCGATACAGCCGCACGCGCACATTCTCGGGACTAAGTTCTAGCGCCTCCTGCAATTGCTCGCAGGCCAGGCCCTCCAACTCGCGCAGCACGAAGGCGCTGGCCGACGACCGGGGCAGCTTGGCCAGGCATTGTTCCAGCACGAGCCATAGTTCGTGGTCTTCGGCAATGCTGTCGGGCGTGCGCCAAGTCACCAGCGCCTTCGCCCACGAACCGCGCGCGTCGAACCAAGGGTCGTCGGCCTGCTCGGCTTTCGCGTCGCTGCTTGCGCGGCCGCGCCGGCGGACAACTGCCGATAGTGGTCGACGACCTTGCGGCGCAGGATGCCGATCAGCCAGGTGCGGACCATGGCCGTGTTGCGAAACGAATCGCGGGCGCAGGATCGCGGCCACGAACGTCTCTTGCACGAGATCCTCGGCGGCCTCGCGCCGGCCCACGCGCAACAGCGCATAGCGAAACAATGCGTCGCCATGCGCGGCGACCCACTGCTCGGGATCGACAGAGCACGCTTGCGCCTGCGGGGTTGCGGGAGACGGCATTTCGCGATGGGTCATGGTGGTTTCTTCCCGGCAAACCGCATGCACGTCGGCCGTGCCGTGGAAAGCGAAGGCTCTGCTCCAATCGTGGTTCCTTTCGCCAACAGCGTCAAGGCGTGAAACTTTTTATCGGCGCGGGTGTAACGCAGGGGCGGATTGCCCGACTAACTACAGAACACGTACGACGCCGATTTCGGAAGAACGACCGCGTCGTGCGAACCAAAGGCGGTCCGCGCACCGTGCGTTCGGCCTGCCGGCAATGTCATCTCCGAGAAGCCGCTAGTGACCGTCGCGCCACGATTCGCATCTTTGTTGCTCGCGTAGCCGTCGTTGCCTGCGCGAGCGAGCCGAAGTGCGTCGGCGCGAACCCTCTTGTCGCGGGGCCGGAACAGACGCGCATGCACATTTCACGCGTGGCCCCCCAGCATCGCCCGAGCGATCCGCATTCGCTCTGGCGATGCGCCGGTTCATCTCGTTTCACTCTTACTAATGAACAGTCCATGAGGAGACCAACCCGATGCGTTTGTTGAAACGAACCTTGCCCGCCTGCGTGGTGTTGTTGCTAGTTGTGGCCGCGGGAATGCGCCAGGCCACTGCCGACGTGCTGAACTTCACAGTGACCAATGGCCAGCCCGCCGGTGGGTTTAGCATCTCGCCCGTCTGGCTGGGAATTCACGACGGCACGTTCGACACGTTCGACCCCGGCGCGGCCGCCAGCAGCGAGGTGGAAACGGTGGCCGAGTTGGCCGACACGGGGCCGATCACCACGGCGTTCACGGGCAACGGTCCGCAAGCAACGCTCGGCGCGCCCGGTCCATTCATTCCGGGCGCGACTGCGTCGATGGACATCGACATTGCCGACCCGACGACGACGCGCTTTCTCAGTTTCCTGGCGATGGTCGTGCCGTCGAACGACATGTTCATCGGCAACGGCGACCCGCTGGCGCATCCGCTGTTTGACGCGGGTGGCAATTTCCTGGGACCGCAGACAATTACGATCCTCGGGGCTGACGTATGGGATGCGGGCACCGAGGTGAACGATATCACCGATGGCGGAGCGTTCGTCGTCGGCGTCGATGCCACGGGAGGTACGGACGAGAACGGCGTCATCCACTTCATTCTCGACGACCCGAACGTCGGCACGTACTTTGCCAGCTTCAATGGGCTGGCCACCGCGGGCGGCTACGACATCAGTCACCTGATCAGCGCCGGCGACGTGATCGCGACCATCCGGATCACCGCCGTGCCCGAGCCATCGACCTTGGCGCTGGTGGGCATCGCCGTCGTGCAGCCAGAGTCATTCGGCCCCGAAGGGGTTGGCATCAATAGCCCGGGGGTGTGAACGAACGCCCCTGTTGGGCAGAATCGCAGAGCCCATCACTTGGCTAGCAGCGTCGTCGGCGCCAGGGGGTTCGAAGGTGGCTGGCAACCACTTCTGCTGGCAGCGGTCAAGGCGGCGGCGAACCGTTTGCGATGCAGGATTCTCAACCTGGGCACTTCCAGCCCAAGTCGATATGCTGACGGGTTGCGTCGGCAGGCCGGGACGTGGTCGTTGGGTGGATCGCCCGGACTTTTTTTGGGCATACGGTTTGCGTCAATGCGTTGGGAATTGATGCAAACGGTTAGCTGGACAGGTTTTGCCCCGCGGGATGCTTAATCCCGCGACGGGTCTTGCCTGCTTGGCGGGCAAGCAATTGGAGTGGGCCCAGCCGCGATGGATGGCCCGTCGCGCCCGAGTCAGGAGGCAACAGATGAAATTCGACACCTACCAAACGCACGGCTTCTACGACGAGATGTTCGAAACGGGCGGACGACCGCGTCCGCGGGCCGAGGCCCTGGCCCAGCGTTTGATGGCGCTGTCGCACGCGGAACTGGCGCGGCGGCAGAACGCGGCCGACCTGGCGCTATTGAACATGGGCATCACCTTCAATGTGTACGGCCACGAGGCCGGCACGGAAAAAGTGTGGCCGTTTGACATCGTGCCGCGGATCATCGACGCGCGCGAATGGGACCGTGTGGAGCGCGGCCTGAAGCAGCGGATTCGCGCGCTCAACATGTTCATCGACGACGTGTACAACGAGCGGAAGATCATTTCCGACGGCATCGTGCCCGACTGGCTCATCGACTCGGGCAAGTGCATGTTGCAAAAGTGCTCCGGCTTGAAGCCCCCGCACGGCATCTGGTGCCACATCACCGGCACCGACCTGGTGCGCGATGGCGACGGCGAGTTCTACGTCCTGGAAGACAACTTGCGCTGCCCCTCGGGCGTGTCGTACGTGTTGGAAAACCGCGAGATAATGAAGCGGACGTTTCCGCAAGTGTTCGACGGACTGTCGATCCTGCCGGTGGAAGACTATCCGGAACAACTGCTGCGCATGCTGCACGACATCGCGCCGCCAACGGCCAAGGAGCCGAACGTGGTGGTGCTGACGCCGGGCGTCTACAACTCGGCCTATTTCGAGCACTGCTTCCTGGCGCAACAGATGGGCGTCGAGTTGGTACAAGGTTCGGATCTGGTCGTGACCGACGGCTTCGTGCAAATGCGCACGACCGGCGGTTTGGAACGCGTGGACGTGATCTATCGCCGGATCGACGACGACTTTCTCGATCCGCTCACGTTCCGCGCCGATTCGACGCTGGGCGTGCCGGGACTGATGGACGTTTACCGCGCCGGCCGGGTGGCGCTGGCCAACGCTCCGGGCACGGGCATCGCCGATGACAAGGCCGTGTATGCCTATGTGCCGCGGATCATCAAGTATTACCTGGACGAAGAAATCATCCTGCCCAACGTGCCGACTTTCGTTTGCGGCGATCCGCAGCAGTGCGAACACGTGCTGGTGAACCTCGAAAAGCTGGTGATCAAGCCCACGAACGAGTCGGGGGGCTACGGGATCTTGCTGGGGCCCAAGGCCTCGTCGAAAGAACACGCCAAGTATCGCGAGATGATTCGCGCCAACCCGCGCAACTACGTGGCGCAACCCATGCTCTCGCTGTCGCAGGTGCCGACGATCGTCAACGATCAACTCGAAGGCCGGCACGTCGACCTGCGGCCCTATATCCTGTATGGCAAGGACATGTACGTGCTGCCGGGCGGATTGACCCGCGTGGCGTTGCGCAAGGGATCTCTTGTGGTAAACTCCTCGCAGGGCGGCGGCAGCAAGGATACCTGGGTGTTGCGCAACGGCAGGTTGAACTAGCGCGACGAACTAGCGCGACCAATTGGCGCGACGGGCGCGCGTTATTTGTTAGGCGGCTGCGGGAGAGTCAGTGAACGAAATGCTCAGCCGAGTGGCGGACTCGATCTTTTGGATGACCCGGTACATCGAGCGCGCCGAAAACGTCGCGCGGTTTATCGACGTCAACATGCAATTGGCCATGGACGTCGGCAGCGACTCCACGACACCGGCCGATCAATGGGCGCCGCTGGTCATCACCACGGGCGACTACGAACTGTTCACCGAGCTGTACGGCCAGCCCGATCAGCGCAAGACGCTGGAATTCCTCACGTTCGACGATCGCAATCCCAATTCGATCATCACTTGCCTAAGCGCGGCGCGCGAGAATGCCCGCACCGTCCGCGAGATGATCTCTTCGTCCATGTGGGAGGAGATCAACAAATTCTACCTGATGGTGCGCGCTGCCAAAGGCAACACCGACCTGGTCGACACCGGCTATGAGTTTTTCAAGCAGGTGAAGCTGGCCAGCCACTTGCTCGAAGGCATCACCGTGGCCACGATGTCGCACGGCGAAGCGTGGCACTTCGCGCGGATGGGCCGCTTGCTCGAGCGGGCCGACAAGACGTCGCGCATCCTGGACGTGAAGTACTACGTGCTACTGCCTTCGGCGGCTGACGTGGGCACGCCGCTAGACACCGTGCAATGGTCGGCGTTGCTGGAATCGGCCAGCGCGTTGGAAATGTATCGCAAACGCTTCGGGCGAATCACGCCGGTCAACGTGGCGGACTTTTTGATTCTCGATCGCGATTTTCCCCGGGCGATCCACTTCTGCCTGATCCGCATCGAGGACTCGCTGTTGACGATCACCGGCGGGCAGCATGGTCGGTTTCGTTCGCAGGCCGAAAAACGGATAGGTCGGCTCCGCTCCGAATTGGACTACACCCAGATCGGCGAGATCATCGACCAGGGGCTGCACGAATTCATCGACGAGTTCCAAATTCAACTGAACCACGTGGGCGAAGCGATCCAGGAGACCTTCTTCGCCCTGCGGCCCGTGGCCGGCAGCGTCACGATGAGCCAACAACAAGGATGACCGGCAGCCGGGATGTGGATTGTTCTTGAGTGAATCGGGCCGCCGACACTATGCTGGAACGTGGCGGCCTTTTCAGCGCGATCGGCTGGTGCGCACCTTGCCGAGTGACTGGGCCCGAGTGACTGGTTGGAGCGAACAACAACGTGTCAGAAATCGCGGCGCCCAAACCGGCCAGCGCAAGCTTGTTCCAAGGCTATCAGCCGCTGCCCGGCGTGTACGACGAAATGTTCGCGCCCGACGGGACACTGCGCCCGCACTGGAGCGAATTCAGCGAGTTGATCGATGCGATCGGCCCCTTGGAATTGGGCCGCCGCTGGGAGCAGGCCGGCCGACTGATCCAGGAAAACGGTGTCACCTATAACGCCCACGGCGATCCCGAGGGCCGCGACCGCCGCTGGGAACTCGACGCGCTGCCATTGGTGATTCGCGCCGATGAATGGCGCCAGCTTTCCGACGGACTGGTGCAACGGGCTCGGCTGCTCAACGCGGTGCTGGCGGATATCCATGGCCCGCAGCATCTGGTGCGTGAAGGATTGCTGCCCGGCCAATTCGTGTTCGGACATCCGGGATTCTTGCGCGCGTGTCACGGCCTGAGCGTGCCGCGAGGCTGTTACCTGCACTGGTCGGCGGCCCATTTGGCGCGTTCGCCGGAGGGAAGCTGGTGGGTGGTCGCCGATCGCACGCAGACGCCGGTCGGCGCGGGCTACGCGTTGGAAAACCGCATCGTAATCTCGCAGATGTTGCCGCACGTGTTTCATCACTGCCGCGTGCAGCGGCTGGCCAGCTTCTTTATTTCGCTGCGCGAGACATTGCACGCCTTGGCGACCGACCGGCGCAACGCTGCGCGGATCGTGCTGTTGAGCCCGGGCCCCACGAGCCCGACGTATTTCGAAGATTCGTATCTGTCGCGCTATTTGGGCTATACGCTGGTCGAAGGCGAAGATCTCACGGTGCGCGACAACCGTGCGTACCTGAAAACGCTCGGCGGCTTGATCACCGTCGACGTCATTCTGCGGCGCGTCCGCGATCGGCATTGCGATCCGCTGGAACTCGACGGCTCGGCCAGCGGCGGACCACCGGGACTGGTCCACGCGGCGCGGCGCGGCAACGTGCACCTGGCCAACGCCCTGGGCAGCGGCATTCTGGAAACGCCGGCATTCATGGCCTTCTTGCCGGCGATTTGCCGTCGACTGCTCGGACAAGAACTCGACCTGCCCAGCGTGCCCACCTGGTGGTGCGGCGATCAAGCGTCGCTGACCTACGCGCTGGCGCACCTGGAGGAACTTGTGGTGCGGCCGGCGATGGGCGATCGGGCGACCAACCTGATTCACTGCGCCTCGTTGAGCACGACGGAATTGGTGGAACTGGCGGCACGGATCAAGGCGCGCCCCGAGCAGTTTATCGCGCAGGAAGTCGTGGTGCGCTCGACGGCGCCCGTCTGGAGCGGCGGCACGCTGCGGCCCGGACACGTCGGCTTGCGCACCTTTGCCACGGCAGCCGGCAACTCGTATCAGGTGATGCCCGGCGCCCTGGCCCATGTGAGCACCAGCGGCCTGATGTCCGGCGAGTCGATGTTCGTGGGCACGGGCAGCAAGGACGTGTGGATATTGTCCGAGGGCCCGGTGGCCCCGGTTACGCTGTTGCAGCCGCCGGGGGCTCAGGTGGCGCCGCGGCGCAGCGGCCACGACTTGCCAAGCCGCGTGGCTGACAACTTGTTCTGGCTGGGCCGTCATGTGGAACGGGCGGAAGCGGCCGCGCGTCTGTTGCGAAGCATCTTCTCGCGGCTGATCAGTGAGTCGTCGCCCGGCGGCTCGCCCGAGTTGCCGCTTTTGGTGCGCAGCATGACGGCAAATTGGACCACTGCCGCCAACGCGCCACCTGCGCTCGAAGACTCGGCTATCAGCGAATCGCTGGCTCTGTCCTGCCTGTTCGACCAAAGTCACGGCGGCAGTTTGCAAGGCATGCTCGATGCGCTCACACGGGCGGCGTTTATCGTGCGCGACCGCATCTCACTGGATAGCTGGCGCATCTTGAACCGCATCGACGACGATTTCCATCCCAGCTATCCGCTGGGCGTCGTGTCGCTCTCCGACGCGCTGCCGATACTCAACCAGGTGATTCTGAACCTGTCGGCCTTTAGCGGCGTGGCGACGGAGAACATGACCCGCGGTCCCGGCTGGCAATTCCTCGACATGGGCCGCCGCATCGAACGCTCGCTGACCATGATCGATCTGTTGCGCAGCACGGTGATCGATGCTTCACTGAACGAGCACAATGTGCTGGACGCTTTGCTGGAGATTGCCGACAGCGCCATGACCTATCGCAATCGCTACGCCACGAACTTGCAGGCGGGTCCTGTGCTCGACCTGTTGCTCATCGACGAGACCAATCCTCGGTCGATCGGCTTTCAATTGGCGGCGCTGGCCGATCACGTGGAGCATTTGCCGCGGCAGCAATCGGACCCGTTGCTGAGTCCCGAGCAACGGCTGATGATCGCCATGTCGTCTTCGTTGCGGCTGGCCGAGGGCAACGCCTTGGCCGATTTCGACGAAGGGGGCGTTCGCTCGTCGCTCGATCGGCTGTTGTCGCAACTGGCCGCTCAACTGCGCGAACTGGCCAGCGGCATCTCGCACAAATATCTGGTACACGCCGGTCCGGTTCATCAAATGGCGGATATCCTCCCGAGCTAGCCCAGGCGGCGCGTCGATGCACACGACTCACGATTTTGGCGCGCGATACGGCATCGTTCACGCGACGACGTACTACTACACCGAGCCGGTCGCGCTGTGCCACAACGAATTGCACCTAGTGCCCCGGACCACGGCCCGCCAGACTTGCCTGACACATTCGCTGCACGTGACACCTGCCGTCAGCGAAATCGAGGAGTCGATCGACTACTTCGGCAATCGCGCGAATTTCTTTCGGGTGAGTGAGCCGCACGTGGAATTCTCCGTCACTGCGCGGGAGAAGTCGGGCTGGCGCCGGCCCGCGCGATCGACGCCGAGCGCACGCCGGCTTGGACGCAAGTCGTGGAGCATCTGCGCGCCGCGGAAGACCCGGGCGCCTTCGAGGCGGCACAGTTTATATACGACTCTCCCTTGGTGACCGTTGACGACCAACTGGCGGGCTACGCGCAGCCCTCGTTCCCGCGCGGCCGACCGTGGCTCGAGGCCATTCTCGATTTGACGAAACGCATTCACGGCGACTTCGTCTACGACGCGACGGCCACGAACATCAGCACGCCGCTGGCGACCGTGATGGAGCTACGCCGTGGCGTGTGCCAGGACTTTGCCCATCTGCAAATCGCCTGCATGCGCGCGATGGGTCTGGCGGCCCGCTATGTCAGCGGCTACTTGCTCACCTCGCCGCCGCCAGGGCAGCCGCGATTGATTGGGGCGGATGCCTCCCACGCGTGGCTTTCCGCCTGGTGCCCCGGACTTGGCTGGGTCGATTTCGATCCGACCAACAACCTGCTGCCCGACCTGGAACACATCACCGTGGCTTGGGGCCGCGACTACGACGACGTCTGTCCGATCAAGGGCGTGTTCGTCGGCGGTGGCGAGCACAGCATGCGCGTCAGCGTCGACGTGCAAAAGATTGAAAACGGCAAGGCGGAGAAGTAGGCCACGATGATGCCTGACGAGCGCGAAGCATGCACATTGCGACGCTCAATCGTGGCGGCACGTGTACGCTAATCTGATTCGCCCGGCGCCTGCCGCCAATCGAGTTCGAAGACCGCGAATCTTGGATCAGCGTCCTGGTAGACTCTAACGAGCCACTGGGGGTAGCGATCCACTACCTCGTGCAACAGGTTCGTCAGTGGGTGCTCTTCCATGAAGCCCGGCATCGGCGACTCCACGAGATAGCGCGGCTGGTAGTGCTTCAAAATGTCGACCAGCTCTTGCATCGTGAGCAGTTCGGGCTGTCCCTCGCCGTAAAACAACCGGCCCGGATCGTAGACAAACGGACGAAATGCCTGCCGGCCGGTATAGAGGGCGGTCATCGAGTCGAGCCCCGAGGCGACAACATCCCGCGGCTCGGAATGTCGTTTTAGCCAGTCGAAAGTCCGCTGGTACGACGACCACTCGACCGGCGAGTCCGTGAGCCGCGCCAGTGGGTAACCGGTGCGGCGCACTTGCTGGGCATGCCGCGCCAGCAGTGCTCCGTTGGCCAGCACGATCGCGCCGAGCCCAAAAGCTGCCGCGAATCGCCAGGCAGTACGATGGTTCAAAGCCTCGGCCAGCGCCGCCGGCGCACGAAGCATATAGGCGACGAGAAACGGCAGAATCGGCACGAGGAAGCGGTAGGGAGGCCACGACCAGACGAGCATCGCGCCGAGCGTCGCCGCCAGCATCCACGGCAACGGGCGGCCGCGCCGCAAGTCGGGGATCATCGCCAGCCACGACACCAGCCCCGTGAAAATCATCAAAACGTTCATGTTCTCGCGCCGATCTCGTGGCTGATCGCGGCCGAGAGTCCTTCCAGCGGCAACTCGGCGCTGCCGTGCGCGACCATTAGCAAGTTTCTGGAGAATACACGACCGACCATCGTCACGCCGGTGCTCGACCAGCAGCCCAAGTAATCGGTGTAGTAGCCGTCGACCGGATTCTGATCCCAGATGCCACGTCCGGCCAGGCTCCACAGGATCCACAGCAGCGCCGCGCATACGGTCCCGCTTGCACACCAGCGCAGCGGGCGGCGCTTGAGCAACAGCACGCCCAGACCCGCCACGATCACGGTGACTCCGATCGTGCGGCAGAGAAAGGGCAATGCCAGCGCCGCGCCCCAGGCGAACTGCTTCGGTCGGCTTATATTGCCTCGGACGAGCAGGCTCTCCACGCCCCACAGCGCGACGATGGAGAATAGCGCAAACGGCATCTCGGCCATCGTTTGCACCGCGAAGTACAAGAAGTAGGGCGCCGTCGCACAGACAACTCCCGCGCTGGCGGCAACCCTGCGGGAAACGTAGCCAAAGCGAACCAGGTACAAGTAGGCCAACGCCACGGCCGCAGCGCCAAAGGCCAGCGTTATCGCCTGCATTGCCCACACATTGGCGGGAAAGTCCGGTGCGATTCGCCAAACCACGGAGAGCACGGCCGGATACAGCACCGGATACTTGGTCTGCAACGGCTCGCCCGGCACGTCGACGAGGCGATAACCCTGTCCGTGAGCCAAGGCCGACGCCGTGGAGACATAGATGGCGTCGTCGTGAAAGCTGCCGCACACGCCCGGCGCCATCCGCAGGCTGCCGCTCAGCAGCACCAGCAGGGCCAGGCCCACGGCGGTCGCTGCATCACGCCGATTGAGTGCCGCAACAGAGTCGGACATGAGTCGCAATACTCCAGAAATCCTTGGTGACCGCCGCCGCAGGCCGACAGCCCGCCTCCCTAAGGAATTAGCTCACCGGTCAGGTGAAAACGAGCGCCCGCCCGGCCACAACGCGCAAAAAAGGGCTCTCGCCGCGGGCCAGGTCGGAGTTTTGCGGATTGCCGCCGCTACGGCCGTCACAGCCCGCTTAACAGGGCCTGACGGTGACCGTCAGCGAGCTATGTTTTTGGCGATGGTGCGCCGCACTGCGCGCCGGGGTATCTCGCGCCCTGGAGCGCACGCAACTTTGCTGCTGGATTCGCCATGACTGAAACTATGCCGGACGCGCGGCCCCTGTTCCGCACGCTCAGCGTCCTGATGCCGGTATACAACGAAGTACGCACGCTACGCACCATTGTCCAGCGCGTGCTGGACGCGCCGATCGAGCTCGACATCGAACTGGTGATCGTCGACGACGGATCGACCGATGGCAGCCGTGAGCTCATTTTGGAGCTCGCCCGGTTCGAGCCGCGCATCAAGCACGTCTTCCACGAACATAACCAGGGCAAAGCAGCCGCCATTCGCACCGCGATCGGCGCGATGACCGGCGAGTTGGCGCTCATCCAGGACGCCGACCTGGAATACAATCCGGCCGACTACCCGGCGCTGTTGCGGCCCATGCTGGAAGGGCTGGCCGACGCCGTCTTCGGTTCGCGGTTTCTCTCCGGGCAATACCGCCGCGTGCTCTATTTCTGGCACACGCTGGGCAACCGGCTGCTGACGACCTTGTGCAACGTGCTAAACGACATCAACCTGACCGACATGGAAACCGGCTACAAGCTGATTCGCGCCGATATTCTGCGATCGATTCCGCTGTCGTCGCACGGTTTCGCCCTGGAGCCGGAGCTGACCACCAAGCTGGCGATGTGGGATTTGCGGCTCTACGAAGTGCCCATTTCGTACCAGGGGCGCACGTATGCCGAAGGCAAGAAGATCGGCCTGCGTGATCTGTTCGCCGCGCTTTTGGCGCTGGTGAAGTACCGCTTCTTTTCGCGCCAGTTTACAACCCACGACGGGTTTTTGATCCTGCAGAGCGTGCGCCGGCGCGCGGATTCAATCGCTGGCTGGTGCGGCAGCTTTCGCCCTACGTTGGCGGACGCGTGCTGGAGGCCGGCAGCGGCATCGGCAACTTGACCGAGTTCTTCCTCGATCGCGAACGACTGGCCTGCGTCGACGCCGATCCGTTTTACGTCGAGCGTTTGAATCAGCGCTATGGGCACCTGGCTAACTTGTCGTTCCATGAGGCGGATCTGAGTCAGTTGGAGCGTTGCTCCGACTTGCGTTCGGCGCGGCTCGACACGATCGTTTGCATCAACGTGCTGGAGCACATCGAGGACGACGCTAAAGTGCTGCGTAACTTCTTCCAGCTCCTCCGGCCGGGCGGCCACGCGCTGTTGCTGGTACCGGCGCATCCGCGGCTCTATTCGGCCATGGACAAGACGCTGGGGCACTATCGCCGCTACACGCGCGATGAAATGGTGGGCAAGTTGCAAACCGCCGGTTTCGACGTCGTGGCCGATCAAGGTTTCAATCGCCTGGGCACGCTGGGCTGGTTCGTCTCAGGGAAGATACTGGGACGCACCACGCTCTCGGCCGGACAGATGAAACTCTACGAACGGCTGCTGCCGGTCGCGAAAGTCGTCGAACGGATCGGTGTGCTGCCGCCCCTGTCGATCATCGCCGTGGGACGCAAGCCCGTGCTTGCGGAAACGCACGGCATGGAAGACGACATCGCCGAGACGCTGGCAGCACTGCAGTCGTCGGCCGAATCGCTGGCGGACATGTTCGTTGAACGACCCATCGACGAGGATGCGCGGCAGCACGTCTGATTGATCGCGCAATCGGTGGTGCTCGTCATGGGTCCTCTGGGCCGCGATTGCGAGCAGCCCTTTTCCAAGGTGTGTTGGGCCGGTTGTCGTCACTGGCGCGGTTATTTCGTTTCCTCACTCGGTGCACATCGTGGCACCCAGCGCGGGTCACGAACGAGGTCCTATGCTTTGACAGACAGCGGATTTTCCTAAGTCACAGATACTGGCACGCACGATGAAACTCGAAGAACCCCTACACGCCCAACAGGCTCTCCACAAAACGCATGAAATGGCGCAGGCCGGCGCCACGGACCATGACGTCCGCCTCGAGGAGACGCTTGATCGGCTTTCGCATCTGGCGGACACGATCGACCTTGAGTTGGCGGACGTGCGGCCCGCCAGTGCGGCCCCGCGCGAGGACGAGCAACCCACTGCCGTTGAGAGCTTCGGCACCGTCGAGACGACCTCGACCCGGGACCGCTGGAAAACCTACTTTCTCATGATGGCGTTGCAAAGCCGTTGGCTAACGACGCTGCTGACGCGCGTTGGCCGGCACGGCCCCGATGCGCTAGTCACTCCCGATCCAAACCGGGGTGACGCGAAACGGTGGAAGTACCTGGAAGACCTCGGCGAATTGGCGCGCTATGCGGTGATCGTCGGCTATATCCGCCGCATGAAGCCCAATGCAACCGTGCTCGACGTGGGCACGAGCAATGGCGTGCTGGCCGAGGAATTGAAACACGACGTCCGCCATTTTCGGGGCATTGAGTTCGACGGGACAAGCGTGCAAAACGCCAAGAATCGAAACATCGCCGTGGCCGAATTCTTCGAGGCCGACGCCAATACTTATGCGACTAACGACAAGTTCGACGTGATCGTCTTCAACGAGACGATGTACTACATGAACGACCCGATCCAGCTTTTGAGCCGCTATGCGAGTTACCTGGAACCCGGCGGAATGCTGATCGTGTCGAACTTCGTCGCTCGCTATTTGTTGAGGTTCCCCAACGAAATTGCCCGCAATTTTCAATTGGTCGAGCAGACAACCGTCGTGAATTCGCGGGGCTTGGGCTGGACCATTCAGGTCATACGCCCGATGGACGACTGACCTCAACCGTTGCCAGAAGTCCGTTTTCAGGCGATCCCGCCGCCCAAGTCTGTTGTTGCGCGCTTTGCGCTAGCGACAATGCCGCTCTTCAAGTGCCGCGCTTCGCGTGATACTCGACGGCGGGACTCTATGCTACAATGCTGCTCGCCGGATGGCGGGGAGTTGCCCCTCGGCGTGGCGAGTGGAATGACCCGACTTGTGCCGGCGGGAGGTCGTTCGATGCTGCGGATTCTCGGTTCCCACAAGCGGCTGTGCGACGGACTGTCGCGGCGCGACTTTCTGCAGGCCGGCGGTTTGGGGCTGCTGGGATTGGGCGCACAGTCCCTGGCGAATCCAATGTCCGCGGTTGCAGCAGCGACCGACGTGGCGCGGCCGGCTTCGTTTGGCAAGGCCAAGCGGTGCATTCTGCTGTACCTTTACGGCGCAGCCAGCCAGATCGAAACGTTCGATCCCAAGCCGGACGCTCCGTCCGAAGTGCGCGGCGAGTTCGGCGCCATTTCCACGAGTGTGCCCGGCGTGCGGATCGGTGAGCTGCTGCCGCTGACCGCGAAGATCATCGACCGGGCGACGATCGTCCGTTCGATGACGCATCCCTACCCGCTGCACGCCTCGGCGTTCACGCTCACGTCGATTCCCACGATCGACGTGCCGTTGCAGATGAGCCCACGCGATCCGCGGCATTGGCCATTCATCGGCTCGGTGGTCGACTATCTGGCGGATGAGCGCGGCGAGCCCGCGCCGCCGATTGCTCGCAACGTCGGCCTGCCATGGCGGCTCAGTTCGCGGCGGCCCTATGCGGCTGGCGACAACGCCGGGCCCTACGGCGCCTGGCTGGGACGGGCATACGATCCGCTGTGGACCGATTTCGAAGGGCGCGGCACGCGCACCTCGACGTACACGTTCGGCGAACAGACCATCACCTGCAAAGACCCTTACGGGCCGCTCGAGCCGGACTGCCGGTTTGGCTTGTCGAGCGATGCGACCTTGCCCGAGGGCTTGACGCTCGATCGGCTCAACCGGCGGCGGTCGCTATTGGCGCAGTTCGACGATGCCCGCAGGCTGGCCGATGCCAACACGGCCACCCGCTCCTTCGAGGGCTTTCGGCAGCAGGCGTTTTCGTATCTGACGACGAACACGTTGCGCGACGCGCTCGACGTGGACCGCGAGCCGGCGGCGATGCGCGAGCGCTACGGCATGACGCTCTTCGGTCAGGCGTCGCTCGTGGCCCGGCGGTTGCTCGAAGCGGGTACGCAGTTCGTCACCGTGCTGTGGGACGAGTTCGAGCTGGTCAACAGCGCCTGGGACACGCACTTCTATCACTATGAACTGATGCGCGAGCAGCTCTGCCCGGGCCTCGATCGTGCGCTCTCCACACTCGTGTTGGATCTGGAAGACCGCGGCATGCTGGAAGATACGCTGATCGTGGTCACCACCGAGCACGGCCGCACGCCCAAGCTGGAAAACGTGCCGGGAGGCGGACGCGGCCATTGGGCGCAAGCCTACAGCACGCTGTTGATCGGCGGCGGCGCCGCGCAAGGCAAAGTCGTCGGCCGCACCGATCGCATCGCCGGCAGCGTGCAGGAAACGCCGATTTCACCGAAAGACATCCTGGCAACGATGTACCACCTGCTAGGCATCGATCCCGAGACGTTGATCCGCGACCGATTGGGCCGGCCGATCGCGATCGCGGGGCAAGGAAAGGTGCGGGGGGAGTTGCTGGGGTGAGATATTTCGAATATCGGTGGCAAACTGGCAAATCAGGTACTCCGACAATGCGACTCGCAATCGCTATCCTCGTTTTGGCAGTCTCAGCAAGCGGCCTGCGTGCCGCCGAATCGCAATCACGATCGGCAAGCGTGAAGGAAGCGATCGACCGCGGCCTCGCCTTTCTGGCTAAGGACGCCATGGCTTGGCGAGAACAATACAAGTGCGTCTCGTGTCATCATGCGAGCTTGGTTGTCTGGGCGATGCATGAGGGACAGTTGCGGGGGCATGCGGTCGACGACGCGTTGCTGGCGGAGCTAACGGCTTGGATTGCGGAGTCGGGTGACGGCAAGACCGGCGTGCCGCGTCCAGAGGGCGTCCCCGAGGCGTTCAATACGAAAGCGCTTTACTTCGCGCAGGGACTGATAGCCGATCCGAAGCCAAACGACGTGACGCGGCAAGGGCTCGCTCGCTTTTGGACGACGCTGGAAGCGGACCAGACCGCCTCGGGCAAATGGGCGGCGTGGCCCGAGACGCGTCCGCCGTTTTTTGGCCCATCGGATGAGAGCATGACGGTGCTGGCGGCGTTGGTATTGCTGCCGGCGGCCGCGGCCGGAGATGAGGCAGCCGGTGCAGCGCACGACGAAGCTTTGCACTGGTTGGACCGGACTGCATCGGACGACGATCCTCAATCGGTGGCGATGCGACTGGTGCTGTGGCAACGCATGGGGCACCCGGCGTATGAATTGGCTCCGCTGGCCGCGCGCATTCGAGTTCGGCAGAACGCCGATGGAGGCTGGAGTCAAACAGCCGACATGGCCAGCGACGCTTGGGCCACCGGTCAGGCGCTCTACGCCCTGGCCCACACGGCCGATTCGGCCAACGTCGAGGCAATCCAACGCGGCCAAGCGTTCCTGGTGGCGACGCAGCGCGTGGACGGGTCCTGGCCGATGACTTCGCGGCCAACCACGCCGGGTGGCGAGGGTTCCAAGAACCTGGTGCCAATCGTCGGGGGCGGCAGTGCTTGGGCCGTGATCGGGTTGCGCGCAGCCAGTAGTTTGCGCCTCGACCCGACCCAGGGACCTCACATTTGACACCAACGCTTGCGGCTGCCAACAATCGGCGGCGTGTTAGTTCGTGCCTGTTGACCGCCCGGATTCTTGGAACGGCGCACGCTCCGCGCTGCTTGTCACATGTTCTGCCATCCGTTTCGATTCTCGTGGTGCGCTATTTTGTTTGTCGCCTGCTGCCATTTCGGCGCGGCGGCCGACGAGAAGCGCCTCGTCACGCTCGACGATTTGCACGCTCTGAAGCGCGTGAGCGATCCGCAAATCTCGCCCGACGGGGAGTGGGTGGCGTATGCCGTCAGCGGTGCCGACTTGGAGAAAGACAAATCCACGAGCGACGTATGGATGACCCGCTGGGACGGCTCGCGTGCGGTGCAATTGACGCACGGGCCCGACAGCGAACATCACGCGCGGTGGAGCCCGGACGGGCGGTACATTTCATTTCTCTCGGGGCGAGGCGCCGAGGACAAGGCCGAGCAGGTGTGGCTGATGGAGCGCGCGGGCGGAGAGGCGGTGAAGGTCACGGAGTTCAAAGGTGGCGCGGCCGACTATGTCTGGTCGCCGGACAGCAAGCGACTGGCGATCATCGTGCAGGATCCCGATCCTCTCGGGACGGAGGACGAGGACGGCGACAAGACCAAGAAGGAGAAACAGGCGCCCAAGCCGATCGTGATCGACCGCTATTACTTCAAGGAGGACGGCGCCGGCTATCTCACGTCGCGACGACGGCATTTGCACGTTTTCGACGTGGCGACGCGCGAGTCGGAATGCCTGACGCCAGGCAACTATGACGAATGGCTGCCGGCCTGGTCGCCGGATGGCACGTCCATCGCCTTCGTAAGTAAGCGGAGCGGCGACTTCGACCGCCACGACAATCACGACATCTTCGTCATCGAAGCGAAAGCCGGCGCGATTGCGCGGCAACTGACAACTTTCGAAGGAACCGATTGCGATCCGGCCTGGCGAAGCCGTCCCGCCTGGAGCCCGGACGGCAAGACCATCGCTTATATCCAGGGCGGGCCGAGCAAACTGATCTTCTATGCGTTGCACCAACTGGCGGTCATTCCCGCGACGGGGGGCCCCGCGAAGCTGCTGGCCGCAGCGCTCGACCGCAACATGGTGCAGCCGCGTTGGTCGGCCGATGGCCGGTCGATCTACTTCCTGCTGGAAGATGATGGCAATCGGCAACTCGCGAAGATCGACGCCGGCGGCGACGTCGAGCGCGTGCTAGCCGGTCGGCGGGCGACGTCGGCGTTCGACATTGGGCCGGGCGACACGATTGCCCTGTTGGACAGCACGCCCCAGCAGCCAGCCGAAGTGTTCGCGTTTGACTCGACCTTGCGCCCGCTTTCGAAACAGAACGACGCGCTGGTGGACCAGTGGCGTTTGGGCAAGATGGAAGAAGTCCGCTTCGCCAGCAAGGATGGCACGGAGATTCACGGCTTCACGGTCACGCCGCCGAACTTCGAGCCGGGCCGAAAGTATCCGACGATCCTCCGCATCCACGGCGGGCCGGTGGGACAGTTCGACAACGAGTTCGTGTTCGACTGGCAGTTGTTCGCCGCGCGGGGTTATCTCGTGGTGGCGTGCAACCCGCGGGGCAGCTCGGGACGGGGCGAAGGGTTTCAGAAGGCGATCTACGCCGACTGGGGAAACCTCGACCGCGACGACGTGCTGGCTGCGGTCGATCACTTGGTGAAACAAGGCCTGGCCGATCCGCAGCGGTTGGGCGTGGGCGGCTGGAGCTATGGCGGCATGCTCACCAACTATGCGATCGCCAGCGACACGCGCTTCGAAGCGGCGGTCAGCGGTGCGGCCATTTCGAACATGTGGGCTGGCTACGGCACCGACATGTACATTCGCGAGTATGAAATCGAGCTGGGCACGCCCTGGGGCAATCCCGCTGCGTGGTCTCGGGTTTCTTATCCGTTTCTACACGCCGACCGTATCGTGACGCCCACGCTCTTCATGTGTGGCGAAAAAGATTTCAACGTGCCGCTGTTGAACTCCGAGCAAATGTACCAGGCGTTGCGCAGCTTGGGAGTCGACACGCAATTGGTTATCTATCCCGGCCAAACGCACGGCATCGCCCGGCCCAGCTACCAGCGCGATCGGCTGGAGCGTTATTTGGGCTGGTTCGAGAAGTATCTGGACATTGAATCGGAGAAGACGCCGTAGCAAGGCACATCGAGCCGAGCGCAGCAACACCATTCCAAGAATCCAATGACCCGCGCGAATACTGCGAATAGATATCCAGTAGCACGCGACAATGGCGTCTTGTGCGAACCGGCCTTGAGGGCGACACAGTGACGAGAATGCCATGGAATCTGATTGGGGCATGCCTTTTGGCAACCGTGGGAATCCACGCGGGACCGTTTGTTGCCAGCGTTCTGGTCTATGGGCAGGAAGCTGCCCAATGCAAGGACTTCGAGCTGCTATCGCCGACCGGTCCTAGGCAGTTGGGCCGAACGTCGTATCACTGGGTCGACTCGCAACCGCCAACGGAGGGCGACACGAGGCATGAACTGATGGTCCACTTCTGGTATCCTGCGACGCACGCGGCGCAGTACCAAACCGCGGACTACATCCCGGGGTACTCGCTGATCGAAGCTGCGATCGGCAAGGAACGTTTGGAAGGTGAAGCCGGACGCGCCTTTGAAGGTCTATCCTCGGCAACGACACACGTTGCTGCCGACGCCGAACTCAGTTCCGAATCCCCGACCTATCCCGTGCTACTGCTGGCACATGGCTTGCGGTTTAGCTCGCTCGGCTATGCCATGCTCTGTGAGGAATTGGCGAGCTACGGCTATGTTGTCGTCGGAGTCGACCAGCCCGCGACTGCTATGGCGGTTCTCTTTCCCGATGAGAGCGTGACGCGATTTGACGAAGCGGCGTGGACTCATCACAAGACGCGCAAGGAAACCGTGGCCTTCGAACAGAAGCAAGTAAATCGGAGTGGGCAGGACTTCGTATTCATCTTGGACCAATTGGAGCGGATGCAGTCGGGCGCGATCTCCAGCCGGTTTCGAGGACATCTCGATCTGGATCACGTCGGCATCATCGGCCACTCGTTTGGCGGGCGCGTGGCGGCGCGGGCATGTCAACTGGACAACCGACTGAAAGCTGGCGCGATCTTGGACAGCTTTGGACGGACGATGACCGTCGAAAGAAGGCCCGACGGCAGCACGATGGAGCAGCCGATCATGATCCAATACGCGACGCGCGTGCCAAGCGATCGGCTTTCGCAGCTCTTGGGAAGGTTGCAAAACGCCGGTAAGGACCTGGAAGAAGAGCTGCGGCCCGTGCGCAAGACGTTTTGCGAGAGTGTCAAGGGCCCCAGCTACGAGGTCGTACTAAAGATGCCCGACATCGTCCACGAAAGCTTCAGCGATGTGCCGTTGCTGGAGCGCCACCTGACTCCGGAAGCGAGAAAGAACCGCGAGGGCGCCATGCAGGTGATCCGAGACTACACGCGCGCATTTTTCGATTTCTATCTGCTGGCGCGGCCCGCGCCGCTACTCGACCCGGCGACGGCCACCCCTGACGGCGTCGAACTGATCCAACATACGTTCCAGGGAAAATAGCTGCTGGAGGTAGTCGGACTGCATACCAGGCCGGCCTTCAACTTTTAGAAATGCGGATAATGGCGATGCACCAGCACCGTGCGGTCGCCGATCCATTGCGTGGGAGGGCTGGCAAAGAAGCGGGCGAGCAGATTCAGTCGCGTGGCATAGACGGCGCGGCGCTCGGAAAACGCTTGCCACGTCGCGTTGACTTCGAGGACGAAAATGGCTGCGCTCCTTCATGCCCAGGGAATTCAGGTCGAAGGACGAAATGCGACCGACCCGAATGATCGGTTCGCCGCGGTCCTCTGGCAAGAGGAGAATCAGGGCCGCCTCTTGAGGCCTACCAATACCAAGGGGCCCGACATCACATCGGCGTGTGAACCGTTGTGCGGCGGTGAGTGAATAGCCAGCAGCGCCAACCCCTGGTAACCTACACGCAACGGACGCGCAAGCCCCATCCGGGGCGGCACTATCCAACTCGCGCCATTTGCGACTTGCATCCAACGCAATACAACAAAGGGAACACCAACATGATCACTGTCGGTATGAATTACCACGTTATCCCGGGCAAGCAGCAGGCCTTTGAAGAAAAGTTTGCCGCCGTAATGCAGGCGCTGCGGGCAGCCGAGGGGCATACCACCTCGACGCTGTGGAAAGACGTGAGCGATGACGCGTCGTATCTGATCACCAGCGAATGGTCCGAGGAACAGGCATTTCTCGACTTCATTCACAGCCAGGCGTTCAAGGACGTGACCACTTGGGGCAAGGAGGAGATCCTCTCCGGCCGGCCGCAGCACAAGATCTATAAGAACTGACGTCTCTCGGCCGCGCAGCTCACGACGTTTCCGCCGTGACTTCCTCGCGCAGGCGGATGGGACCGAAGTCGTCTGGGTATTTGCCCATTGCACCGTCGTAGAAGGCGCGGATGCGGTTCATGTCGGCCGTCAGGTCGCCGGTGGGTTCGATCGCCTCGAATAGTCCGCCGACCTTGCGCTTGAAATCGAGCAGGCCGAGCACGATGGGGACGTGGGCTTTGCGGGCGATGTGATAGAAGCCGCTCTTCCAGTAGTCGGCGCGGCTGCGGGTGCCCTCGGGCATGATCATCAACGCCAGTTCGTCTCGGCGGGCGAACTCGTCGACCATCTGTTGCACCGCGTTGTGCGCGGCGCGGCGGTCGACCGGCACGCCGCCCAGCCAGCGCATCAACGGTCCCATCGGGCCGCGAAACAACGAGTGCTTGCCGATCCAGGAAACGCGAATGCCGTACACGTACGACATGGCCAGCATGACCGGCACGTCCCAGTTGCTGGTATGGGTGCCGCCAGGATCAGATACTTCTTGTAGGGCGGCTTTCGACCGGCGAGCGTCCAGCCGAAGAGCCACAGGTAATAGCTTCCCACCCAGCGCTTGATGGGCATGGCTCAGGCGGCTTTCCGCAGAGCATCGGGCGTGGCGGTGCTGCTGCTGCCGATCGGCACGATGTCCCACGCCAGGCCACAACGGGCCAGCGCCAACAGCGTCAGGTACGTCACGTCGAGTTCCCACCACTTGTGCCCGTGCGAGGCGGCGCGCTGGTCGGCGTGATGGTTGTTGTGCCAACCGTCGCCGTTGCTGATCAGGCCGATGAAGAAATTGTTGCGGGAGTTGCCGCGGGTGTCGTAGTTGCGGTAGCCCCACACGTGCGTGACGGAATTGATGCTCCAGGTGATGTGCCAGACCAGCACGGTGCGCACCAGCGCCCCCCACACGAACAGGCTCAGACCGAATTGCAAGCCCGCGGTCAGCGATCCGCCGGGTTCGAGCCAGCCGATGGCGAAGCCGGCGACGAAGAAGAGCGCCGTATGCAGTGCATAAAGTTTGAGCCAGAGGAAATTCCGCTCGAGGAACAGATAGAGCCGGTCGCGATAGATGTCGCGCGCGTACTTGTCGTACGACATGAAATTGTCGAGGCGCGGATTGTCGAAGAAGATCCAACCCATGTGGCCCCAGAAGAAAGATCCCAGTGGCGAATGCGGGTCTTCCTCTTCGTCGTCGTGTTGGTGGTGGGCCCGATGCGTCGTGACGAACTGCCCCGGCGATCGTTCCAGGCAGCACACTCCCAACAAGGCCAGGATGTGTTCCAACCACAAAGGGCATTTGAAGCTGCGATGTGTCAACAGGCGGTGATAACCCAGATTGATGCCCAGTGTGCCGAACACATAGCAGCCCAACACCGCCAGCACGACGCCCGTCCAACTGAAGAGCCAGGGGATGAGCGCCGCCAGCGCCAGCACGTGAATTCCACCAACAACCGCCAAGGCCGTCCAGTTGATCTGCTCGCGCTGCTTGACAAGTGCGGTCATGGGGTTGAACTTTCGATGGGGTCGCGCCAAGGTGGATTGCGCCAGCTTAGCTGAATTGGGATGAACTCAGTTAGACCGATTCCGCTAGCAATGCGCGGAATGTTCGCCGCGCGGACACGCGCCCGGCCAGGCGCAAACACCGAGAGACTCGCAGTACGTGGCAGGAAAGCGGGCAATAGGCGACTGTGCGGGTGGAACCACCCGTTCGATTCGGTGGGCAATCGCCTAGTTCACGTATCGGCCCATGGGAGTGCGAATCGTTCGTCGATTCGTGCCGCAAATGTTACATTCGCGTCATTTAGGCGGACGCGACTCGGGCCCGGCGGCAGCAGGCAAGGAATCACCGGCCGCTCGATGGTCGTCGGCACGGCCGTCGGCGCCCACCGTCGTGGCGGTTTGGGGCGTTGGCTCAGCCGGCTTTTTCTGGTGCGGACGCAACCGTTCAATCGTGTAGTAGAACACGGGCGTCAGGAACAAGCCGAACGCGGTCACTCCCAGCATGCCGCTAAAGACGGCCGTGCCCAGCGTGTGACGCATTTCCGCACCGGCGCCACTGGCCAACACCAAGGGCACGACGCCCAGGATGAACGCGAACGAAGTCATGATGATCGGCCGCAAGCGCGTCTTGCACGCCAGAATCGTGGCGTCGAACGCGGAAATGTCCTGGCTCTTTTGCAACTCGCGGGCGAACTCCACCACCAGGATCGCATTTTTGGCGGCCAACCCGACCAGCACGACAAAGCCGACTTGCACGAAGATATTGATGTCGAGCTTCGCCAGTGCCACGCCTGCGATGGAACACAACACGCACATCGGCACGACCAGAATAATGGCCAGCGGCATCGACCAGCTTTCGTACTGCGCGGCCAGCACGAGGAACACCAACACCACGGCGCCGGCAAAAGCGATGGCCGCGGTGCCGGCAGCCTGGTTCTGCAGGAACGTGAGTTCGGTCCATTCGGTGGCCATGCCGCTCGCCAGATTGTCTTGGGCCAGTTGATCCATGGTCTGGATGACCTGGCCGGAACTGACGCCCGGCAACCAGGCTCCGTTGAGCGCGGCGGCGCGATACATGTTGTAGCGCGTGACGAGGACCGGTCCGGCCGAATCGCGAATCTCGGCCACCGTGCCCAGGGGAATCATGGCGCCATCGGCATTGCGTACGCGCAATTGCTTGACGCCGGCGACCGTCATTCGGTAGGGCGCCTCGGCCTGCACGTTCACCTGCCAGGTGCGGCCGAATTGGTTGAAGTCGTTGACGTAGTAGCCGCCCAGGTAGTATTGCAGCGTGTTGAACACGTCGTTGAGCGCCATGCCCATCATCTTGCACTTGCTACGATTGATGTCGACGTATAGCTGCGGCGTGTCGGCCCGGAATGTGTTGATGACGCCCACGATGCCCGGCTGGGCATTGGCCTGCTCGGCCAGGTTGTCGGCCTGGCCTTGCAGCACGTCGAGCGTGGCGTCGCCGCGATCTTCGACCATCAGCTTGAAGCCGCCCGAGTTTCCTAGACCATCGACGGGCGGCGCCGAACACGGCCACCATGGCTTCTTCGACTTCCGCAAAAGCGCGACGACGCAATTGCGCCGCCACGCCGGGCGCCGACATCGCGGCGCCGTGGCGATCGCGGAACGGCTCCAGGATCACGAACATCGAGGCGAAGTTCGAGCTGTTGGCGTTGAGCACGAACGATTGGCCTGGAATGGCCACGGTGTGTTCGACGCCTTCGATTTCATGCGCAATCTTCTCGATTTTGTTGGCGACCGCCATCGTGCGTTCCAACGACGACGAGTCGGGCAACTGAATGTTGACGACCAGATAGCCCTTGTCCTGCTCGGGAATGAAACCGCTGGGAACGCGCGTGAAGCCGAGATAGGTCAGGCCGAGCAGGCCGATATAGATCAACAGCACGATCACGCTCAACCGCAGCACCCAGCCGACACAGGCCCCGTAAATGAGCGTCGCGCGCTCAAAGCCCCAGTTGAACGCCTTGAACACGCCGCCCAGGAAAGCGTTCACCGGTTTGGCAAACAGCCAGCCGATGCCGGCGGCGGGCAGAAAGAACAACGCGTGTACGGCCCAAGTCTTCCAATCGTTGCCAGCGATGGGCAAACCCACGAGCGGAGCGATCAGCGGTTCGAGGAAGTAGTACGAGGCAAAACCCGCCAGGCCGGCAATGCCCCACCAAGGCAGCGCTTCGTGGCCTTCCATGTGGCCGCTGGCCGAGACCTTGCGGTCTTTGAAAATGGCCGCCGCCCGCGCGGGTGTCATCGTCATGGCATTGACGGCCGAGATGATCATCGACGCGGCAATCGTCAATGCGAACTGGCGATAGAACTGGCCGGAGATGCCCGAGATCATGGCGCTGGGCAAAAACACCGAGCACATGACCAGCGTCATGGCGATGATCGGGCCGGTGATTTCGTGCATGGCCGTGATCGTGGCTTCGCGCACCGGCAAGCCCTTGGCCAGCCAGCGCTCGATGTTTTCCAGCACGACGATGGCGTCGTCCACCACGATGCCGATAGCCAACACCAGGCCGAACAGCGTGAGATTGTTGAGCGTGAAGCCCAGCATGTACATCACGGCGAACGTGCCCACCAGCGATACGCCGATATCGATCAACGGCAGGATGACCGACTTCCAATCCTGCAGGAAGAGCAGGATGACGATCGCCACCAGGATGACGGCGTCGCGCAAGGTATGGAACACTTCGGCCACGGACTCTTCCACGAAGGGCGTCGTGTCGTAGACGATGGCGTATTCCAATCCGTGCTGGAAGTTGCCTTTGAGTTGTTCCATCGTCGCACGCACCCGATCGGCCGTGTCCAGCGCATTGGAGCCGGGCAATTGAAAGATTGCCAGGCCCACCGACGGCTTGCCGTCGAGCTGGCAGCGGACGTCCTGATTCTTGGCGCCCAGATCGATGCGGGCCACGTCCTTGAGACGCACCAGTTCGCCGTCGCCGCCCGACTTGATCACGATGTCGGCAAACTGATCGGGATCGGTCAGACGACCGAGCGTGGTCATGGTGTACTGAAAGTCGAGCCCGGCGGGCACCGGCGGCTGGCCGAGTTGTCCGGCGGCCACCTGCACGTTTTGCTCGCGCAACGACTTGACCACGTCGTCGGCCGTCAGGTCGCGCGAGGCCAGCCGGTTCGGGTCGAGCCACACCCGCATGCTGTAGTCTTGTTGGCCCAACAGCGTGACGTCGCCCACGCCTTCGAGCCGGGCCAGCACGTCGCGCACTTGAATCGTGGCGTAGTTCGACAGGAAGAGCTGATCGAAGTAGGGCTTTTTCGTGCGCGGATTCTCGTCGGAGTACAAATTGACGACCAGCAGAATGCTGGGCGAGCGTTTCTTCACCGTCACGCCGGTCGCTTTGACCACGTCGGGCAAAGTGGGCATGGCTTGCGAGACGCGGTTTTGAACCAGCACCTGCGCCATGTCGAGGCTGGTGCCCAGTTTGAACGTCACGGTCAGGTTGTAGGTGCCGTCGTTGGCGCATTGCGAAGACATGTAGAGCATGTCTTCCACACCGTTGACTTGCTGTTCGATCGGAGCGGCCACGGTGTCGGCCACCACCACGGCGCTGGCGCCCGGGTATTGGCACGTGACCTGCACCGTTGGGGGCGTGATCTCGGGATACTGCGCCACCGGCAGGATGTACGCCGAGGCCAACCCCGCCAATACGATCACGATCGAGATGACCCAGGCAAGGACCGGGCGATCGATGAAGAACCGGGCCATGGCGAACGACGCTCCTAGGCAATGGCCGTGGGTTATTTCGCGGCGGCGGGTGAAGCCGGCGGTGACGCTGCTGGCGGTGACGCTGCCTTTGGGGTCGCCGGCGCCTTCGCGGGCGCGGCTTTCGCTGGCGCCGCCTCGGTGGGCGTTACCGTGGCATTCGGGGCAACGCTGGTATCGGCTGAAATCGGCTCGTCGGCCGTCATCGTGTCGGGCTGCGGATCCACCACCATCTGGTGGCGCACGCGCTGCATGCCGTTGATGATCACCCGGTCGTTTGGCTCCAATCCATCGGTTATCGCCCGCAGGTGGCCCTGCAAGAGGCCGACTTGCACGGTGCGCTCCATCGCTTCGTTCTTGTCGTTCACCACGAACACGTACTTGCGCCCTGGCTCGATCCGATGGCCCGTTCGAGCACCATCAGGGCCTGGTGCGGTTTGCCCAGGGCCATCTCAATGCGGGCGTGCAATCCGGGCGAGAGCGCGCCGTTTTGTTGGCAAACACGGCCCGCAGTTTCAGCGTGCCGGTCTTGGGATCGATGCGGTTGTCGACAAAGTCGACCGTGCCTTCGTAGGGATAGCCCGAGTCGATGTCGAGGCCCAAGTGAACCACGGGGGCCACTTCCTGGCGCGGCGCCAATTCGTGTTCGCGAATCATTTTTTGCACGCGCAACACGGTGGGCTCGTCGACGTCGAAGTAGGCATGGATCGGCGCGATGGAAACGATCGTGGTCAGCAGCGTTTCGTTGGCCAATACCAGGTTGCCCTCGGTCACCAGCGTGCGGCTGATGCGGCCGTCGATGGGGGACTCGATGGCGCAAAAATGCAAATTCAGGTTGGCCGTTTCCACCAGGGCTTCCTTGGCCTGTTTGTCGGCCAGCACCTGAGCGCGCTCGCCGGCAATTCGATCGTACTCCTCTTGCGAGATGGTGCGCATCGGCAACAGCTTTTCGGCGCGGGCAAAGTCGGAGTTGACGCGTTTGATTTGCGCCTCGACGCGAGCCAGCTCTCCCTTGGCTTGGGCCAGGTCGGCCTGATAAGGTCGCGGGTCGATGAGGAACAGCCGTTCGCCCTGTTTGACGTCCTGTCCGTCGGTGAAATAGACCTTGCTCAAATAGCCGGTCGCCCGGGCCCGCACTTCAACCGTCGAGACGGCGGCCGTGTAGCCCTCGTAGAAAAAGTTTTCGATCACTTCCTGTTCGATGGGCGTAGCGACCGAGACGCGCGGCGGAACCGAGACGGGCACGTTGGCCGCCGTTTGACCGCAGCCGGAGATGCCAAGCAGGCTGGCGCAGGCCAGCACGGCAATCGAGATGAACCGCAAGTGGGCCGACTCCGTCATGGCGAATCCATCAACGAGCAATTGCGCAATTGGCCGACGCGGAGGCTGTCGAAGCACCCGCAACAAGAAAGGGTAGCACGCCCCGCGCATTCGGCAAGGATAGACTTTGGTGTGCTCGGGCGATCGAATCCATTCAATCACTCCAACCCACTATAAACGAAGGAGCGTGCGGCCGCGCGATGAGCGGCGGCGGCATCGAGGGGGCAGCTACTTCGCCGCGGCCGCTTCGGTGTCGGCTTTGGCCTTGGCTTCTTGGGCGGCCGAAAGCTCGGGGTTGGGCGTGGCGTCGCCCGGCTCGATGCCGAGGATCCATTTGATGCCGCCCAAGATCGACTCCATGTACTTGGGATTAGTCCACACGTCCTCGCGATGGCCCAGGCTCATGTGCATCACTTTGCCTTCGCCGTATTCCTTCACCCAGGCAATGGGCACGTGGTACGGCTCCTTGAGCGCGGTCTTGGCCATGTTGAGGCTCATCAGCACGCGCACTTTTTCCGGCTGCCAGTGCTTGAAGCGATAGATCTCATCGGTGATCTCGAACTCATCGCCCCAGGGCTTGCTGATCGGATGGTTCGGATCGTGCACGGTGATGGTCACCGTTTGGTTCGATCCCCAAGGGTGGCCGTTGAACGTGCCGCCCAGCATTTCCCAATAGGGTTCGTAGTTGTGATACGTGTCGGCGGCCGAGTGCGCGCCGATGAAGCCGTGGCCCTCTTGCTTGACCCAGTCGTTGAATAGATAGTCGCGCACGTCGTCGGCAAACGGCAGATCGCCGGTGGTGTAGAACATCACGATGTCGTAGTTGTCCAACTGCTCCTTGGTGATCGAGCCGGCATCCTGCGTGCAGTCGACGCGAAACAAATTGCTCGAAATGCCCAAGTCGGTCATGGCCCGTTCGGCCGGTGAGAGTTGCCCTTCCTTGCGCGTCACCGAGCCGTGCTGAAAGCCCGCGCTCTGCGTCACGAACAGCATGCGGGCGTTCTTCTTGGGAGCGTCTTCGGCCCGCGTCGCGACGGTCGAAACCATCGCCACGCCCGCAGCTAACGCAACGGCGCATAACCTGACAACTCGGCGATCGATCACGGCGGGAACTCCTGAGGCAAAGTATCGCGGGGAAGGCAGCGGCAGCACCATCATTCAAGCATGCCGCGAGCGGGCGTGCAACCACGGGGAAATGGGGGTTTTCGAGAAGTGCCAAGCCGGACGGTGGTGGCTGTCAAGCCGCAAGCGGGTGGACGCGCGGAACTGGGGTGACTCCCCGGTTCGATTGGAGCGGGCGGACGAACTGCGGCTCAAGCGCTTTCGCGCTTGTTGCCGAGTCGGGGGTGTTTGGCGGCCGGTTGTTCGACCTCGTCGACCGCCGCTTCGTCCTCCTCCTCGTATTCGTCTTCCTCGTACTCTTCCTCTTCGTCGTCGTCCTCTTCATACTCCTCTTCGTCGTCGGCATCTTCTTCGTCGTATTCCTCGTCGGCGTCTTCGGTGTCGTCGAAGGGAGCGTCCTCCGCCTCATCGGTCTCGCCTTCGTCGACTTCGTCTTCGTCCAGCTCGTCGTCGAGTTCCTCGTCGTCTTCGTCGTCGATCTTCGGCTCGGAGCGCGGCGCCATGGTCAGCACGCGATGCGAGCGGCGCGGCTTGGCTGCCGGCGGTTCCGGGGCGCGGCTGCGCCGCCGCCTTGCATTTCTTGCCATTGCTCCATGGTGATCAGCACCTCGCGGGCTTGCGAGCCGTTGTACTCGCCGACGATGCCGTCTTCGGCCATGTAGTCGACCAACCGCGCGGCGCGCCCGTAGCCGATGCCCAAGGCGCGCTGCAACAACGACACACTGCCGCGTCCTTCGCGCACGATCACCTCGACCGCGCCGTCGTACAACTCGTCGCGGCTGCCGGAGCTGACGCCGCCGCCGGCGCCCGCTTCCTCGGGCTTGGCGGTCTTGAGCTGCACCAGTTCCTTGACGAACTGCTGCTCGGTCTCGCTGCACACATCGACCACGGCGTTGATCTCGTCGTCGTCGACGTACGTGCCCTGGCCGCGCAACAGCGTGCTGGTGCCGGGCCAAAGGAAGAGCATGTCGCCGTTGCCCAGCAGCTTGTCGGCGCCCATTTCGTCGAGCACGACGCGGCTGTCGGTGCGGCTGGCGACTTGGAACGCGATGCGGGCGGGCAAGTTCGACTTGATGAGCCCCGTGATGACGTCCACGGTCGGCTTTTGCGTGGCCAGCACCAGGTGGATACCGACTGCCCGGCTCTTTTGCGCCAGGCGAATAATGTGCTGCTCGACCTCCTTGGCCGAGGTCATCATCAAGTCGGCCATTTCGTCGGCCACGATGACGATATACGGCAGGCTGGTGGGAATCGCGCGCCGCTGCTCGTCGTCCTCCGGCTCCAAGCGGTCCATCAACTCTTCTTCGCCCAACTGGTTGTACGAGCTGATGTGGCGCACACCGGCGCGGGCCAGCAGCGAATAGCGCTCTTCCATCTTCTCCACCGCCCAAGCCAAGATGGCCTCGGCCTTGCGCATGTCGGTGACTACCGGGTGCATCAGGTGGGGCAGTTTCTTGTAGGGGCTGAGCTCGACCATCTTGGGGTCGATCATCAGCATGCGCACTTCGTCGGGGCGGCGCGTCATCAGCATCGACACGATGATCGAGTTAAGGCACACGCTCTTGCCCGTGCCCGTGCGGCCGGCAATCAGCAAGTGCGGCAAGGTGGCCAGGTCGGCCACCATGGGTTTGCCCGAGACGTCCTTGCCGAGGTAGAGCGGAATGCGCATCTTTTGCGCGCAGGCCGTTGGCTTCTTCGATCACTTCGCGAATGCGCACCAGGTGCCGCTCGGAGTTGGGCACCTCGATGCCCACGGTGTTCTTGCCGGGAATGGGCGCCACGATGCGCACGCTAGGCACGCGCAGGGCAATGGCCAGGTCATCGGCCAGGCTGGTGATCTTGGACAACCGCAAACCAGCTTCGAGTTCGACTTCGAACTGGGCGATCACCGGACCGGTTTCGATCTCGACGACTTTCACTCGGAAACCGAAGTCGAGGAAGGTTTTCTCCAGAATCTTGGCCTGCCGGCGGACTTCTTTCTCGTGCTCTTCGTACGAAATCTCTTCCCCTTCGAGCAGCAGGTCGAGCGAGGGCAGCACGTAATCGTGGGTGTCGTCGGTACGGCTGGCGGCGTCGAGCTGAGTCATCACCTCTTCGCGCTCGCTCTTCTTGGGCCGCTTGAAGCGGGGGCCGCTGGGCGCCTTGGTTGCTGGCAGCGGGCGTTTCCTCTTCGTCCTCCTCGCATTCCTCCTCGGCCGAGTCCTCGTCGGACACCTCCTCGTCCTCTTCGTCCTCGAGCTCTTTCTCCTCACCGCGTGCCTTGGTCGACTTGCCGCTGATTTTGATCGTGGGGGCGTTTTCTTCGTCGTCCTCGAGCTCGTCATCAAGATCGGTGCGGCGAGCCGACTTGCCCTTGGCAGCGGCGTCGGCGCGCGTTGTTTTCAAGCGTACGAAGTGCAACGTGCGTATCGGGGCTGCCAGCAGCAGGCCCAACAGCCGTGGCAACGTGTATTCGGTACACAACAGCAGACCGCCGACCAGCACGCTCAAGGTGAGCAAGTAGGCGCCGGCGCTGGCGAAGTGCATCTCCAGGAAGGCGCGGCCCGAGGCCCCCAGGTATCCCCCCGGTCCGATGACCGGTCCCGGCGACCACGACAGGCTGAGCGACGCCAGCGTGCTCAAGCCTACCAAGGACATCAGCCAGCCGAAGCCGCGTAAGAAGCGATCGGAAATGAGCCGCCGCGCCAACAGCCAGGCGTCCAACACGCTGATCGACACCAGCAAGTAGAAGGCGCCGACGCCGAAGCCTTGAAACATCAGGTCGGCCGCCAACGCGCCCGAGCGGCCGCACGCGTTGTGCGTTTTGACCGGCGCGGGGTATTCGAGAATGTCGAGCGAGTCGGCCGGGCTATAGGTGAACAGCGCCAGACCGAGAAAGATCGACAGCGCGAACAGCGCCAGCGCCGCCAGGTCGAGTTTGAGACTCCGTGATTCGAGCATACGCGCTATTGCAATATCTTGGTTCGCCGGCCATCGTCGGCCAGCTTTAGCTGTTGGGCGCGTCCATGCCCGGTGGTTCGAGGCGTCCTCTCAGGCGTGTTCGGGGTTGGCTGCCGCACGTGCAGGATCATCCGGCACAGGTGCGGCACGAACTCGGTGGGATGTTAGCGCCTGGTTGTCCGTCCACTGGGAAGTCTAGCACGCAGGCCGCGACCGAGACGGACCGGACGGCACGAAGTGGGCCGTTGTCGCCCGCGGGCTCGCCGACCGTGACGAATGGGCGTTCCGCGCGGCCCGCAGCGCTTGCCCAATCGGTCAGGTTTCACGCGCACGCGCGACGAAAATGCGCAGTCCCGCCAGCGTTGCGCACAGCGAACAGTTGGTGGACTCTAGGAACCGGTCGGAAAGAACTTTGAGGGCGCGAACTGCCCGTCGGTCCGACGCGTGAGGATGGCGATGAGTTTGCCGGCAGCGTCCAGCGCGGCGCACGTCTGGGCGGACGCCGTGGGCACTTCGATCGCCAATCCATTGGCGAGCCGGGCGATTGCCGCCGGGCTGACTTCGACCGACGGCATCAAGTCGACCACGGCTAGTTGGGCCGGCAAAAGGAATTCGTCGAGGTTTTCGCGCGTCAGTTGATCTGCACGGACCGCGTCTTCAATTCGGAAACGCCCGATGGCGGTGCGCACCAGCGACGACATGACGGCGCCCGTGCCGACCAGTTCGGCCAGGTCGCGTCCTAGCGAACGGACGTACGTACCCGAGCCGCAGTCGATTTCCAACTGCAGTTCAGGATAGTCGTAGGCAAGGATCTGCAGGCGGTGGATTCGTACGGGCCGAGGCGTCAGTTCGACGGTCTCGCCGGCACCGCGCCCTGGCATAGGCGCGGCGGCCTTCCACTTTGAGAGCGGAATAAGCCGGCGGGCGCTGCTGGATCTGGCCGATGAGCCCGGCCGCGGCACTGGCAAGTTGCTCGCGGGTCGGCTCGGGCGGATTGTCGAGAAGAGCCACTTCGCCCTCGATGTCCTCGGTGGTGCTGGTGCGACCGAGCAGAAAGCTGGCGCAATAGCTCTTGGGCTGTTCCTGGATGTATTCGACCAGCCGGGTTGCCTGACCGATGCCGATCATCAACACACCGCTGGCCAACGGGTCGAGCGTGCCGGCATGTCCGACCTTGGCCGGCTTGACCAGCCGCTTCACCTGGTCGACGATGCGGCGGGATGTGACACCGGAAGGCTTGTTGACGTTAATGAGGCCGAAGAGTGACATCGTGCGTCACAAGCCTGCGATTTGGAAGTCGTAGAGCTCGGCAATATCCTTGGCCGACTTATCGACGGTGCCGGTGAAGCGGCGGTAGAGCGCGTCGGTGTCTTTCACGCCCAGTCCGGCCAATGTGCGGAACTTGTGTTCGAGCAGCATGGCCAGGTTGCCGCTGGTATTGCGGGCATGCCCCTCGGGGTACATCACCAGGCCGCTGGAGAGATTGCCCAAGTCGGCGTGCTCGATTTCCAACGTGGTGGGAATGCCGTCGGGATACTTGTCGTCGTACTCCTGGCCGCCGTGGCGGAATTCGATGCGGTCGATGAGTTGCCGCGTCAGGGGATTGAACAGCGCCTGCTCGCCGTAGTCGGCCGGCACCAGCATCAGTTCGGGCCAGCCGGCTTGCTTCTGTTCCAACGCCTTGCGCAATAGCGTGGCGACGATGTAAACCATCGAGTGGTCGGCGCTCTGCCGGGTGCGCAGGATCGCGTTTGGCCGGATCGCCGATGATGCCGAAGGCCGGCTCGTAAATGGTGATCCGCAGCGACTTGATCTTGGCCGCGTCGTCCAACAATGCCGGGTGCTTTGTGAGCAGATCGATCAGCCCTTGGATCGCGCCGGCCGACTGATGCTCGTACAGGCCCAGCTTGAAGTGCATGCCCATGATGGCGAAGTCGTCGCCGCTGGCGCCCAACGCCAGGTCGAACGGGCTGGAGCCTATCGCTTTGGGCGACTCGAACAGGCAGAAGATCGCCTCGGGATTGCGAAAGATGTCGGCTGGCCCGACGAAACCGCGCATCGCCCGCCGCATACTGAGCACGGCGACTTCCGCACTGATGGCGGCCGAGGCGCCCTTGGAATCGGAAAGTTGCTTGCCGGCCCGAATCGCGCGGAAGGGAATATAGTGGGCCACCACCAGGCCGATCGCCGATTCGATTTGTTCCGGCGTGGCGCCCAGAACCGCGCCGTACGCAGCGGCCGAGCCGATGGCGCCGTGGACGACATGATCGATCTTGTAGTTCTTCAGCGCGAAGACTTCGGCCAGTCGTCCGCGAATTTCGTCCAACAGGATCATGGCCCGCAGGGTCTGTCGACCGTCGAGACCGCGGAGCTGCGCGGCGGCCACTGCCACCGGATAGAAGTCGTTGTGGCCGAACTCTCCTTTGGTAGCGTTGCGGGCCGGGTTGTAGCCGAAGTTCGTGCCGTTGGAGTCCCACTCGCGCACCGCGGAGCTGTTGGCCACCACGGCTTTCTCGGGCATCACCTTGGTGCGCGATCCGAGCACCGGTACGCCCGCGTCGTTGGCGTATTCGAGCGCTTCGGCTCGCAGCACGGTGGGAGCATTGGCGCCGCAGGCCAGCGCCGACACGCCGCAAGCGATGCTATCGAGGTGAAACTGCTCGACCCGGGTGTAGACGCCGTCGGCCGGTCCGTCCAACTTGCCGGACATGAAGTCGACCGCGTAGCGTCCGATGCCAAGCGCCTGGTTTTCGGTCCGCGGAAGTTCGACGAATTCGTTGGGCACGCAAAGTCTCCTTGGCAACTGACGCGGTCAGCGTGGTCCCGCGGCAAAGCCGGCGGCTGATTGCAATTGCTCGCGACTCGGCAAATTCGCCGACGCAAGTTGTTGATCTGGCAATCTAGCGGTGTGGGGTGTGCGTTGTAAACCCACGCGGTTGCGCTGGGATGCTGGCCGGCTCTGGTGGTCGATGCTAGGATGAATTCGTGTAAAATGATCGTGCCTGGCGCGATCGTCGACGTCCGCATTCGCTCCTTTCTCGATTCGGTTCCGACGCCATGCAACTCCAGCAATTGGGTCCCTATCGGCTGGGCAAGGTGCTGGGCAAAGGCGGCATGGGCACGGTGTACGAAGGCGTCGACAGCGAGACCGGCGAGCCGGCCGCCATCAAGATCCTGTCGCCGAGCCTGGCCGCGGAAGAGGGCTTTCGTGTCCGCTTCGAGGCCGAGATCGAATCGCTCAAGAAGTTGCGACATGCCAACATCGTGCGGCTGTATGGCTATGGCGAGCAGGGCGGCACGCTGTTTTATGCCATGGAGCTGGTGCAGGGCACGAGCCTGGAAGACGAATTGCGCAGCGGCCGCCGCTTCGACTGGCGCGAAGTGACACACGTTGGCATCAAGCTGTGCCGGGCGCTCAAACACGCGCACGACCACGGCGTGATCCATCGCGATTTGAAGCCGGCCAACGTGATGATCACGGCCGACGGTGAAGTAAAGCTGTCGGACTTTGGCATTGCGCGGATGTTCGGCAACACGCGGCTGACTGCCGACGGGGGCGTGCTGGGCACGGCCGAGTACATGGCGCCCGAGCAGGCCAGCGGCGGGGCCGTCACCGAACGCGCGGACCAATACAGCCTGGGCGGCTTGATGTACTCACTGTTGGCCGGTCGTGCGCCGTTTCGCGCCAAGACGCTGGTCGAGATGCTGCAGGTGCAGCGCTACGCCGATCCCGAGCCGGTAACGCGCTTTGCACCGCAAACGCCGGCCGAGTTGGCGCGCATCGTTCATCAACTGTTGGAAAAAGACCCGCGGAAACGGTTTTCCAACACGATGATCCTGGGGCGCAGCCTGGAAGCCATGGAGCGTGGTCTGTCGATCTCGCTGAGCCACGGCGACGACTTCGTGCTCTCCACGCCCGGGACCGCTCCCCCGGCTCGTCCCGGCTGCAACCCGCTGTCGCCCACGCTGTCGCCCACGGAACTCGATGCCATCGTCGCGGGCGACGACGCGGGGAGCGACTCGGCCGATCTTCAGGCCACGGAAGCGACCATGGCCTACGACCTCGACGTTCCAAAACCCGCCGCGCCGCCGGCCGAGCGTCCTGCGCCGGCGAGCGAGACCGGCAGCGGACGGTTCATCAAGGTCGACGAGCACGCCAGTCCTCTGTCCACGGGCGACGAAGAGCATGGTGGGTTGTTCTCGCCACAAACGTGGCTGCTGGTCGCGGCACTGGTGCTGCTGTTGGCAGCGGGCTGGTATTTGATGCAGCCGCCCAGCGCCGATCGGCTGTACGAACGCATCGAAGCGGCCACGGCCGATGGCGACCTGGAGCAGATGAAACAGGCCGTGCCGGACATCGAGTCGTTTTTGCAAAACTATCCATCCGATCCGCGCCGAGCAGGTGCAATCGCTGGATGAGGAAATCAAGCAGAATCATCCGGTGCAACGCGACTATACCCAAGCCAAGCGGCTGGCCGTGCTCAATCCCGAGCTAGCGGCCGACAAGTTTCAGGCGCTGATCGACGTCTACGACGACGGCAAGCAAAGTCCCGAAACGGTGCGTCATCACGTGCGGCTGGCCCGGATCAAACTGAAGGCACTTCACAAACAAATCGCCCAACGCGCGGCCGAGGACCGTGCCGTAGTGGAGTCTCGGCTGAAAAAGGCCCAATCGCTGGCGGCGGACAATCCGCCGGCGGCGCGCAAGATCTACGAGGGAATCGTGACGCTATATGCGGACAAGCCGTGGGCGGCGCCGCTGGTGCAGCAAGCCCGCTCGGCCGTGGCCGAGATCGACTCGGCGCAGGCGGCCATGGAGGAGTAAGCTTGGAAGATGCGGTTTCCCTTGCACTGAGATCAGGAATGCTGAATCCTGGCAGATTCGGCCTCGAACCTCGATGGCTCATGGCAGACCCGCCGCGCGAGTAGCGGTGTTGGATTGAACTTTTCGCAGTCATTCGCACTATAAGGAATAGCATGGCGCCTTCGCCCAAACCATCTGCCGGCAGCTTTCCCACGACGCGCTTGCGGCGCTTGCGCTATCATCCGGGCGTGCGGCGTCTGGTGCGGGAAACGCAACTGGCGCCGGCGAATTTCGTGCTGCCGTTGTTCGTGCGGCCCGGCAAGAACGTCCGCTCGGCCATTAGCTCGATGCCGGGGCACTTTCAGCTCTCGGTCGATCAATTGGCCGGCGAGGTGCAAGAGGCGGCCGAATTGGGCTTGGGGGGCGTCATATTGTTCGGCATTCCGGATGCCAAGGATGTCCAAGGGAGCGATTCGACCAGCGACGAGGGCATCGTGCAGCAGGCGATTCGTGCCGCCAAGAAGGCCGCGCCCGAGTTGCTGCTGATGACCGACGTGTGCTTTTGTGAATACACGGATCACGGCCATTGCGGCGCGATCAACGACCGCACCGGCCGCACCGACGTGGACAACGACGCCACGCTGGAACTGATCGCCAGCCAGGCCCTGAGCCACGCCCGGGCAGGCGCCGATATGGTGGCGCCCAGCGGCATGATGGACGGCATGGTGGGCGCCATTCGCCAACGCCTGGACGGGGCCGGATTGACGCACGTGCCGATCATGAGCTACGCCGCCAAGTACGCCAGCGCCTATTACGGTCCATTTCGCGAGGCGGCCGAAAGCGCGCCGCAATTTGGCGATCGGCGCGGCTATCAAATGGATCCGGCGGCAGCCGCCGAGCAGGCGCTGCGCGAGGTGGAACTGGACCTGGCCGAAGGCGCGGATATCGTGATGGTCAAGCCGGCGCTGGTCTATCTCGACATCGTACGCGCCGTGCATCAGCAGTTTCCCGGAGTGCCCTTGGCGGCATATAATGTCTCCGGAGAGTTCAGCATGGTGAAGGCCGCCGCCGAGCGAGGCTGGATCGACGAGCGCGGCGTGGCGCTCGAGTCGCTGGTGGCCATGCGGCGGGCCGGCGCCGGTATCATTCTCACCTATTGGGCCAAGCAAGCCGCTCGTTGGCTCGCTTCGTAGAATCCGCACACCGCCGCCGGCAATCGCTCATTCGATGAGCATCTCCGGTGGTCCGTACACCAACCTATCAATCGAGGTCGCTCGATGAGCACGTCCCAATCGGCAAAACCCGGTGAACGCCGCACGCCGGCAAGCCGCCCCCGCAGCCACGAGGCGTTTGCCCGGGCCCAGATGCTGATCCCCGGGGGCGTCAACAGTCCTGCTCGGGCGTTTGGCGCCGTCGGCGGCGAGCCGATCTTCTTCGAGCGGGGCGAAGGAGCCTATTTGGTCGATATCGACGGCCACCGCTACCTCGACTTCGTGGGCTCCTGGGGACCGATGATCCTGGGGCACGCTTCGCAACCGGTCATCGAGGCGGTGCGTGAGGCGGCCACGCGCGGCACCAGCTTCGGCGCGCCCACGCTGGCCGAAAATGAGTTGTCCCAGATGATTGTCGACGCGGTGCCCTCGATCGAAAAAGTGCGACTGGTCAACTCGGGCACCGAGGCCACGATGAGCGCGATTCGCCTGGCGCGCGGTTTCACGGGACGCGACCAGGTGATCAAATTCGCGGGCAACTATCATGGGCACGTGGACAGCCTGCTGGTGGCGGCCGGCAGCGCCGCGGCCACGCTGGGCGTGCCGGATTCGCCCGGCGTGACGCGTGGAACCACGCGCGACACCCTGGTGCTAGAGTACAACGATCCGGCCGGCTTGGAGGCCGCGTTTGCCCGGCACGGCGACACGATTGCCGCGGTGATCCTCGAGCCGATCGTGGGCAACATGGGCTGCGTCGTTCCCAGCCGAGAGTTCCTGGCGGCTCTGCGCGCGCTCGCGAACCAACACGGCGCAGTACTGATCTTCGACGAGGTGATGACCGGCTTTCGCGTGGCGTACGGCGGGGCGCAGTCGCTCTTCGGAGTGACGCCCGACCTGACGACGCTGGGCAAGATTGTCGGTGGCGGATTGCCGTTGGGGGCATACGGCGGCCGGGCAGACATCATGGACCATGTGTTGCCGCGCGGAAAAGTCTTTCAAGCCGGCACCTTGAGCGGCAATCCATTGGCCACGGCGGCCGGCATCGCCACGTTGCGCGCGCTGGTCGCCGCGCCGCCTTATGCGCGGCTCGAAGCATTGGGCGCCCGCCTGGCGGCCGGGCTCGATGCGGCCGCCACGGCGGCTGGCGCGACGCACTGCGTGGCGCACGTGGGCAGCATGATGACCTTGTTTTTCGACGCCGGTCCGATCGTCGACTGGAACACGGCCAAACGCAGCGATACGCAAGCGTATGCTCGCTTTTTCTGGGGCCTGGCCGAGCGCGGCGTCTACTTCCCGTGCAGCCAGTTCGAGGCGCTGTTCGTCTCCGCCGCCCACACGGAAGCCGACATCGACCTGGCCTCGGGCGCGGCGGCCGAAGTGCTGTCATCTTTGGCCTAGATTCGCCATGCGGCGTCAAGAAATCCTGGCGGGAAACTGCACATCTCCGCCTGGATTACGGGCGTCCTGCACGGTCTGGAAAAGGCGAAATCTCGCGGGAAATTGCTAAATGCCGTCCTAACAAGAGGTTGCACCACCACCCCTCGCGGGAGGCACGTGTCCAAAAAAAATAAAAATTTCTGCGTGAGATTCTTGTAAGTTGTAGGAATTGTGACTATATTCGGACTCAACGTGCGTAGCCTTAGTTGCAAGGCTGAGTCAGGCAATCACGGTTTATTTCTGCAAGGAGACCGCTAATGCGAGTGGACAACACGATGAGTTTTACGCCACACGGCCGGCGTCTGGGCCGTGGATTGGTGGCATTGGTCGCGACCGCCGCGATCTGTCTGAGTGCCGCTAGAGTGAGTGCTGCTGAGTATGCGTTCACGATCGATCAGCAGCAGAGCAGCCTGGGGCTTTCGTTCTTCTTCACCGACGGGGTTACCGACAACACGGGTGACGATAGTCTTCCCTATCCTCACGTTGTCCCCGGCGATCCCACCACTCTGAATGTGAGTACGTTCGATCCCTCCTATTCTGCTTACCTCGGTTATCCATACCCGGGTAACGTCGCGCCACTGGCCGGAACATTCAACGCCAGTATCGACGTCGGTACCAGCATCCAGCTCGGCGCTGCACGCCATAGCTCCGGTACCGCAGGCCGCGTATCTCCCGTGGCGTACCGGTGCGTCCATCATTACGCCGTCAGGCAATCCCCCGAGCGGCGGCACCGGTGTCGGCGGAGTTCCTGGCGCGTTGGCCCAATACGGTTTTAGCCAGTACTCCTCGACGATCAACGGCATCGACGACGTGACCGCGAACGGTCCTCCGGGGTATAACATTGGCTATGCAAACCTCTACGGCGTCACTCAGGCGTGGACGAAAGTCACCGACACCGGCGCTGTCGGTGGCAGTTCGATGCCTAACCAGGGCGGCAATGCCTACCTTGCGACGGATCTGTCATTGACTGCCGTCACCGGGACGCTGGATGCGGCCGGCGCTTATTCGGACACGTCTAGTCTGTCCGGTATTCCGACCCCGGTCGGCTATGGTATCGATAACCCGTACAATATCGTGAACTTTGATCCAGGGACCCTCACCATTACCATTCCCCTCGACAACCGTCTCACGTTCTGGGACAGTGGGACTCTGTACGATGTCCGCACGACCGGCCAGGTGGTCGCCCATGGCGTCCTCGTGAACGTGCCGGAACCGTCGAGCGTGGCCCTGTTGGGCTGCGGTGTGATTGGCTTGATCGGATACGTGATCCGCCGCAAGCGTCGGGCTTGATTGCCCGGGAAAGTTTTTGCCTGATAAACCTTGAGAGTCTGACGAGCAACTAAGCTCACCACCCACCCGAGCCGCTGGTATGGAATACCAGCGGCTCGGTTCATTTTGCGCGGTCAGTCCGCGCGAGAAAATGCGCGTGGTGCGAAGTGCGACGCGACAGCGCGGCATCCCAAGGTCAGTTGCCGGTTGCGCGATCGCGCTTCTCCTCCGCGGCGGTGCGGCGGAAGTATTGCGGCACCAGCGCGAACACGTCGGCGCGTTGGCCGGCTTCGTAGTGCTGCCAGCCCAGGCGGCCGACGACCGACGCGATGGGCGCCCACAGAGCGGGCTCGATGATCGTCACGCCCGACGGCAGCCGATCTTGCAAGCGCTCCAGCCCGGGCCCGGTAACCACGCTGCCTGGGGCCAGCGACGCCAGCCATGCTTCGTGGGCCACGATGGACGTGGGCGCTACCTCTCGCAGCGCGCCGTCGGCGGTACGAGCGAACTCGGCAGCGAAGAGCTCGCCGCGCTCGGCGTCAAGGACCACCCAAAGACGGCTCACATTGGCGTCGGCACGCGCGGCGATGGCTTCCAGTGTGTGAACGTCGATCACCTGGCAACTGGCGGCATAGGCGAAGGCCTTGGCCGTGGTGACGCCGATGCGCAAGCCGGTGAATGAGCCAGGGCCTGTCGCCACGGCGACCAGTTGGACATCTTGGGGCCGCCAGCCGGCCTCATCAAGCAACTCGGCAATCGCCGGCGCGAGGGATCGGGCGCTGCGGCGTTGGGCGTCGAGCGTGCGCTCGGCGAGCAGTTGATCGCGCTGGAGCAGCGCCACCGAGCCGCGCAGGTCCGCCGTTTCGATCGCCAGAATTCGCATGGTTGCGTGCCGAGATGTTCCAGGAAGTCGTCCAAGTCGCAAGGACGGTACTGTCGACTGTTTGGCACGCGCCGGCAAGCCCCTTTGCAAGTCGCGTAGGAATCGAGAGCGTTCGACCGTTGCATCGACGGGCGCTGATTCGTTATACTTTGCGCTCGTTCCGCCTGCCTGAGCCCCGCCGCCACGGAGCGCCTAGCGATGGCCCCCCTGCCCCGCCCCGCATCGCACGACCAAGATCATCGCGCCGCCCAGTTTGCCAATCCGATGTTGCCGCCGGGTGATTTGATTCGCGTCGGCTCGCGACGGTGGTTTTTGCAGACAGGCTTGGCTGGCATGGCCGGCTTGGGTCTGAACGGCGCGTTTCAAAGCGCGGCACAAGCGGCGACGACGGTTTCGACAGCCTCGCAAAGCGAGCGCAAGGCCGTGATTCTGTTTTGGCTTTCCGGCGGGCCCAGCCATCTCGACATGTGGGATCCCAAGCCCAATGCCCCATCCGAGATTCGCGGACCCTTTCGCGCGATCGCCACCAAGCTGCCGGGCGTGCGGGTGTGCGAGCACCTGCCGCTGCAGGCTGGCATCATGGACAAGCTGTCGATCATCCGCAGCGTGGATTGCTCGGCCAGCAATCACACGCCGATCACGATGCAGGCGGGCAACGCGCTGGCGCGGCGCACCGACGACGGCAACGACGGCGGCGGATATCCGTCGATGGGCTCGATCGCGGCCAAACTTCGCGGCGCCAACGCGGCCAACATGCCGCCATTTATCGGCTTGGCCGATAGCTGGAAGGCCGACGTGTGGGGCGCGGGACATTTGGGCGGCGAATACGAGCCGGTCCAAGGCAAGGAGCTGACCGGGCGGCTGGCCCTGCCGCAAGGCATCAACGTCCAGCGGCTGCAAGACCGCCAGGAACTGCGGCGGCAGTTCGACCGACTGCAGCGCGGGCTGGACCGCGCCGCGGAAGTGCGGGCCACGGATCGCTACACCGAAATGGCTTACGACATGGTCTCCTCGGGCCGCGTGCGGGAAGCGTTTGACATTCAGCGCGAAAGCGACGCGGTGCGCGACGCCTATGGCCGCGGGAGTATCGGCGAAAAGGCCCTGCTCGCCCGACGGCTGGTCGAGGCAGGCGTCACCTATGTGCTGGTGAGTGGCGCGTGGGGCTACTTCGACCATCACGGCGACGAAGTGCGTTGGGGCGGCATCGAAAAAGGCCTGACGCCCATTTTGCCAACCGTCGATCGCGTGATGCACGCGCTGGTCACCGACCTGGAGCGCCGCGGCCTGCTGGATTCGACGCTGGTGCTGATGATGGGCGAGTTCGGCCGCTCGCCGGTGATGACCAACACCGCCGGACGCGGACACTGGACCAACGTGATGTCGATGCTCGTGGCGGGCGGAGGATTGCCCACCGGGCAAGTGATCGGCGCCACGGACGATAAGGGCTATGGCATCAAAGAGGGCCGCGTGGCGCCTGCGGACCTGGCGGCCACGACGTTCAAGCACCTCGGCATTCCACTGGACGCCCAGTGGGTCAATCGCCAGGGACGCCCGATCGGCATCGTCACCGAAGGCGGGCGACCGATTCGGGAGCTGTGCTAAAGGCCGATCGAGTTGACGTGAGTTGCCATCGATACGGCTTGCGGCAGCGCGGCGAACCGCTGAGAATCGCAGGCTAGCGTGCGAGTTCGAAGTTTTCCCACGAATGCAGGTACGGTCGGTTGCGGATCGGGATATTCGCGGATTGCCACGATCATCTGGACAACGTGCGCCGCGCCGTGGCCGAGTTCAACGCGCGGCAGTGCGAGGTCGTGCTGTTTGCCGGCGATTTGGTATCGACCTTCGCGGTGCCCCCTTTGCGCAAGCTGGAATGCCCCTTCGTCGGTTGCTTTGGCGACAACGAAGGCAACCGCGTCGGCTTGCGCTCGGGCATGAAGATCATTGGCCGCCTGGAAGAAGCGCCGGTGCGCTACGAGTCGCCCGACGGCAAGAAGTTCGTGATCGTGCACATGCTCACCCAGGCGCGCGGGCTGGACGAGCCGTTCGACGTGCTGGTGCATGGCCACACGCACAAGCCGAACGTGCGCCGCGACGATGCCGGTCGGTTGATGATCAACCCCGGCGAAACCAGCGGCTGGACCTTCGGCCGTCCCACGATCGCAATGTTGGAGAGCGACACGATGGCGGTCGAGGTGATCGACCTGCTGCCGGCGCCGGAACGGGCCGACGCGCCGACTAACGAGCCAGGTTGAGCTTGGTTTGCGGTGTCAGGTTGCGCTGGCTGGAGAGTACGGCCGGCCGATCGCCGTCGTGCCACCAGCCGCCAGCGTGGCGAAAGTGGCTGCCCGCGGTGAGCCGCATCATTTGGCGCGCTACCTTTTGCAGCATCTGATCGCCATCTCGCTGGTTCAAGTCCACCTCGAACACGTCGACGATGTCTTGACCGCGGTTGGTCGTGGCAAAGCCCAGCAGCAGGATCTTTCCGGCGGCGTCGGAAACCAGATTCACCGCCTGGTAGGCGTCCACTTTCTGATCCGGTTTCCAGTCCAGGCGATTGGCCGTGGCTGCCAGCCAACGGGTGTGCAGAGCGAAGCGGCAGTCCTTGTCCTCCAGCGGTTTGCCGTTGGAGAGATAGAAGTCGATGGCCTTGCTGTCCCAATTGGCCACGGCCACGACGTGGTCGTGCTGTCGCCGCGCCAGCCCTACCCCGCCGGCCGTTTGATCTTCCGGCTCGCCTTTGCGGCGAATGGTCAGATGCTCGTATTGGCGCGGCAAGACCGGCTCGGTCATGTCCCAAAACTGAACTTCGGAGCGGGTCTTTTGCTGATTGTCCTCGACGCCGACGGCCAGCACTTTATCGCAAACCTGAATCCCGCCGGCGTGCCGCAATGGCGGCGATTCTCCGTCGCTGGGAAACTGGTGCAATTCGATGGCTCGGCCGGGCCGGTTGAGATCCTCCGAGAATTCAACGACCAGCAGGTAGCCAAACAGCAGCGAATCGTGCGACAGAAATGCCACGTAACGCTGCCGCTGGGGATCGTGCATCATCTGGATGCCTTGTGTGTGCCCGCCCGTGGGCGGATTCAGCCCACCGTCAGTAAACACCAACACGCGCGGCGCCGCTCCGGACGGGGGAAGTGCCATCGCGGCCGTCTGTTGCGCGCCATCGTTCGTTGAGGATTCTTCGGCTGCCCATGTTGGCCCTGCCAAGATTCGCAGCACTAGCGCGGCGCCGGCCAGCAGCAAAACGACGTCGGATAGCAGTCCGATCTTTCGCAGAGTTTTCATCGCGTTCTACTTTGGCTGCGAAACGACCAGGCGGGACTGGGAGCGCTCGTTATACGATGAGGGGGCAACTTGCTTGCGCTCCCCTAAAGGCCATTCGGTAATTTCAAGTCGCCGGCACACTAGTTGCTTATTGGCATCCCGTCGATGCGGCGCTGCAACACGCATTGGGGTTGCGGCCAAGCCGCTCGTTGTTCGAACACAATTCTTGGAGCATCACAATGTTTGCAACCATCTTGCTTGCCGCTGCCGGGTACTCATTGGTGTATTTGCTGGCAGGCGGAGGATTTTTCGGCGCGGTCGTGATTTTCTTCATTGCCAAAATGCTGGGCAGGTAGATCAATTAGTTCGAATTCGGACGCCGCGTATCGCGGTCCAGATCATGTCGCGCTGCAGGCTGCGATCTCGCCTCCGCACCTTCGAACGGTTTGCAACTACTTCGTTCCAAGCAACCGCTGCGCTTCGCCGAGCAGAAATTCGGCGTCGTTGAATGGCTCGTAGCTGATGTCGTGCCAGCGGACCAGGCCCTGCGCGTCGATGAGATAGGTGCCGTGCAGCGGCATCGCTTCGAAGTCGTCGTAGGCGCGATAGTCCTTGAACACGGCCAACTCGGGATCGGCGGCCAACGGAAAGGGAATCGGTTCCTCGGGAGACAAATTGGTCAGCGAGCCTTGCAGCGTATCGAGCGGCTCGCTGCTGATGGCAACTAGCGAAATGCGGGCGTCGGCGAACTTCGACGCCAGCGGCGCGAACTTTTGCAATTGCTCGACGCAGTGCAGGCAGCCCGAGCCGAGATAGAAGATCACAACCACCGGCTTGCCACGATAGTCATCGAGCGAAACCGGCTCGTCGCGGGCGCCGCTCAGCGTCCAACTGGTGGCCGGCGTCGGCTGCCAGCGGAACGGGCCCAAGCTTTCCAGGTCGGGGCGATCGCCGACGTCGATCGACGGTTCGCGGGCGATGCGCCAATCGACCGGCAGCTTCAGTTCGTCGGCCAACGGCCGCAGCCGCCCGAACACGCGATTGTCCAAATCGGCATCGGCCGCCACCAAGCGCAGTTTGGCGAACTCGGCCTTGGCCGCGGGTTTCTTGCCGGCACGAGCGAGCACGTCGATCAACACCGCCAGCGGATAGACTTCGTTCGGTCCATCGTCGGCGGCCTTGCGGGCGATTTTCTCCGCTTGGGCGTGATCGCCGGTCAGCGAAAGGGCATGCGCCAAGTGGTCCTGGCGAAGGCCGTCGGAGTTTTTGATCTTTTCGAACTCGGCTTTGGCATCCGCCGGTTTGTCGGCCGCCAGCGCCGCATAGCCACGCAACTCGGCCAGCAGGTTGTCGATTTTCTTGAGCTGCGGACTGTTCTTGGCCAGCGCATCGGCCATGGCCTTGGCTACGTCCTTGTTCGACTTCTTGTCGGCGCGTGCCTTGGCTTCGGCCTCGTCGGCCGCCTGGTAGCGTGCGGCGCGCTCGTCTTTCAGCAATGCTTCAATCGCCGCGATTTGTTTGGCGCCGTCTTCCGATTTGCCCAGGCCGATCAACGCCCGGCCCAGCAGGCGCAGCCGTTTGAGCTTCTCGTCGAGGTCGTCTTTCTTGAGGGCATCCAGGTAGGACGCCGTCTCGGCATAGCGGACGATGTCTTCCCAGCGCTCGTACTGCAACAACACGTCGGCCAACCGCTGCGTTCCATACCGGGAACTTCCCGTGTCGGGCGTGTTGTATTGCGGATGCCTGGGCAGTTCGATCATGTTGGTGGCCAGCGAGATCGCGTCGTCCACGCGGCCCAGGAACGCCAGGTTGCGGATCAGCCACTCGTTGTTGTGGGCATAGTTGTGTATCTGGTCGGGCAACACGCGGTCGCGCATCATGTGGGCGTGGTCCACGCGGGCCGAGGCTTCCTGTTGCCAGGCGCCGTCGGCATAGCGATGCAGCTTCGAGTAGATGTGCCCCGACATGTGCCACATGTGGGCGATCGACGGCGCCGACTGCCCGCAACGCGAGGCTGCCACCAGCGCCGGGCCGCTTTCTCGCGGTCCCACAAGTGAATGCGAAAGTGATGGGCCGGGTGCATGGGGTTGGCGGCGAACACCTGGTCGAGAATCGAGTCGACCGCCTGGTGGCTGGTGATCGGCAATTGCTTTTTCCTTTCGGTCATCCAACTGCCGTTTTGCCAGATACGCAGCGCCAGCAGGGCCTTTGCCTCGACGTCGTTGGGGTCGCTTTGCACCAGGGCTTCCAAGTCGCGCACGTACTTTTGCCGGCGCTCGCTCGTGTCTTCGCCTTCGTAACTGGCGGCCAGGGAATCGATCCAGGCGATTTCGCGCGGACTGGCGATGGCTTTCATTTCCTGGGCCTTTTTGATCAGCTCCTTGGCGCGCTTGTCGTTATTGGTGTTGGCCATGGCCATGCCCCAATAGGCCATGGCGCAATTCGGATCGAGCAAGAGTACCTGGCGGAACGAGCGTTCGGCCTCGAAATACCAGAAGCCATGAAGTTGGCCCACGCCCTGGTCGAAAAACTTCTGAGCCTCGGGAACGCGGGTCGTGACGGGAAAGTGCACGTCGCCCGTGCCACCCATCAAGTAAGCTGCCTGGCGCGGCCCTTCGTCGAACGCTTCGCCGTGCATCGAGTGGCCCGCGGCCGGCTCGGTTTTCTCGTTGGCCTTGTTCTCGTTGGCCTTGCTCTCGTTGGCCTTGCTCTCGTTGGCCTTGCTCTCGTTGGCCTTGCCCTCGTTGGCTTGGTCTGCCGGCTTCTTCGTTTCGTCGGTCCCGATCCTTGGCTTGCGATCGGCGGGCAACTTGGCTGCCACGGCGTTGGCGTCGGCGGCATCCGTGGGTTTGGCCGGCTTGATGTCTTTCTCCGCCGCGAGAAGATGCACGGAAGCGGCCAGCACCACGGCCAAGGCGAACGACGAGCGACACGTGAGTGTGAACATGGAGAGTCTCGACGGCAGGTGGTACGCTAGGTGGGAACCGCCCAAACACCGTGGGCGCATGGCTCAACCTTAGCCGGATTTCGCGACGATTGCAACGAATTGGGACGCGTGCCGTTGCGGCCGGCAGCCGCCCAAGGGAACGTTGGTCTGGACCAGGCATCCAAGGAGCAGTGATGGGTGTTTTCGATCGATTGCGGCTCGACGGAAAGAAGCTTCTGATCACCGGCGGCAGCCGAGGGCTGGGACGCGAAATGGCGCTGGCCATTGCTGAAGCCGGCGCCGACGTGGTGCTGGTCGCGCGGGATGCGGAGAGTTTGCAGGCCACGGCCGAGGACGTGCGCTCCCTGGGAAGGCAGGCCGCCACGATCGCTTGCGACGTCAGCCAACCGGACCAGTGCGTGGCAATGTGCGAAAAGGCACTCGCCGATCACGGGCCGTTCGACATTCTGATCAACAACGTGGGCGGCCGACGGCTAAACGTGCCCACGGACAGATTTCCCCTGGACAAGTGGCAGGAGTTGTTGGATCTGAACCTGACGGCGACGTTTCTTTGCACCAAGCACGTCGGCGGCGCGATGATCGCGCAGGGCGCGGGGGACGCGTCATCAACGTGGCCTCGATTTCGGGCATGATTGTCAATCGCGGCATCGGCGCCCGCAGCTACGAGACGGCCAAAGCGGGCGTGATTCATTTCACCAAGGCCGCGGCCGCCGATTGGGCTCAGCACGAAATCACGGTCAACGCCATCTGCCCGGGCTTCTTCATGACCGAACCCAACCAGCGCTGGTCGCACGAGCATCCGGAGCTGATGGAAATGTACCGCGAACAAATCCCGTTGGGCGACTTCGGCCGGGCCGAAGACTTAGGACCATTGGCCGTCTATCTGGCCAGCGACGCCGCGCGCTATGTGACCGGCGCGGCAATCGTGATCGATGGCGGGTATACCTTGTGGTAGGGCACCTTGTCCTCGCTTCGCGCGTGAATATTGACATCGGTGCGCTAGCCGTCTTCGAGTTCCGCCAACTGCTGTCGCAAAGGCTGTTTCTCGGCTTCGGTCAGAACGCACGGGTTGCGGCCTTGGAGGCCGGCGGCCAGGGCCCAGAGCAACGTGATGGCTACCTTTGGCTGTTGCCGTTTCACGAGTCGATATGCCACGACGGGGCCGACGCGCTGGAGATCGGCGGCGGTGGTGACGCCCACGGCGCGCAGCCAGGCGCCGCTGGGGGGGCCCAGGTTGTAGAGATTCTCAATCGGCTCGCTTGAATCGCGCTGGCGGCTGGCGAAGCCGACGTCGGTGAACTTATTCTCCAGCTCGCGCAAGTGACGCGCAGTGGCGGTGTGGATTATGACCGCCTGATGGCGGCCCGCGCTTTGCACTTGTCGCACGCCATGGCCGAAGCCCTGCAAACGCCGCCGTGTTTGCGACGCGCCAAGATTGACAAACAGGTGATCGCCTTTCGGTTCGGACATGGCAGAGCATTTTGGTCCTCTCAGCCGATTGGGGCTTGCAGTCCCTGGATTCTCTCCGTTTTTGGTTTATTTTATATTTACTTTCCTAATTATGGACGATTTCTTGCGCAAGAAAATATGCTATTATTGGAAAACGATCAGCACGCCCGCACAGAACGCCGAACCCCCAACCGAAATATGGCCAATACTCCCAAGCCCCCGAGTGAATTGCAAATCATAGAATGGTTACAAACCATCGGCGGACAGTTTCCACCAGCGGTTATGAAGGTTGTCAATCGCACCCAACTCTTTGACGACGGGCCAGAAGCGGATGCAGTAATCGAAGCCACCGTCGGCCAACGCAAGTACCGCTTTGCCGCCGAAGTAAAAACCCTGTCCACGCCAAAGATCATACAGTCCGCAATCGAGCAAGCCCGACAACTCGCCCAGCGTCTACGAATAAATCCTCTAATAGTAACCCCATATCTTGGCGAAGAGCAGCTCCGCGCGCTTGAACGCCAGGGGCTAAGTGGGCTTGATATGTGCGGCAATTGCATTCTGCAAGTGCCCGGGGAACTCCTCATATTCCGCACTGGGGCCCGAAACAAGTTTCCCCGAGGAGCGCCCATCCGCAACATCTATCGAGGCACGAGTTCTATCGTCACACGGACTTTCGCACTTAGACCGAAATACAACTCTCTCAATGACCTACTGGCGGAAACGGGCCAGCGCGGCGCGGCAATGACGCGTTCGACGATATCGAAAGTCTGCTCGACGCTCGTCGATGACCTCATCATTACACGTGAAAAGAGAGAGCGAGAAACTGCGCTCCGATTGCTACAACCCGACAAACTGCTCGACAATTTGGCAAAGAATTTTGCGCCACCGACGGTTCAAGCCTCGTTCACTGGCAAATGCTCGCTCGCTGCAGAAACTCTGATCTCGGTTCTGCAAACGTGGTCGAAAGAGAATTCGGAGAGAATTGTACTGGCCGGAAGTAGTTCTGCAAACTCGTATGCCACGATGGCTCGGGAACCGATAATGCGATTCTACTGCACAAACGCCCAGGCATTGCTGAAGCGTCTCGGCCGAGATATCTCAAGAGAATCACGGTTTCCAAATTCTGAATTTCAAGAAACCGACGACCCTACGGTCTATTTCGATGGTCGTGACAATCTGGTTGCTTCACCGGTGCAAAGCTATCTGGAATTACAATCGGGAGACAAACGCGAACAGGATACCGCCGTGCAACTGCGAACCCTCCTCATCACACAATTGAATACGGCAATGGCGCGATGAACGACTTTGACCGAATTCGCTCGACATTGCTGGACCTAGCCAGAGCTCTCCGCGACGACGACATTCCGCTAATCGTCGGCGGTGGATTCGGACTCTATCTGAAACAAGAGAACCTTCAAGCAAACGACGCAAGCACACTCCTGCGACTTCCAGAGCCACGGTCGACGAACGACATCGACCTTTTCCTGCGCGTGGACGTTCTCGCAAAGTTGAGCGCCGCGCAGAGGATCGCGCATATCCTCGAAGGCATGGGATTCCGGGCCCTCCAACAGGCAAGATACTTTCAGTGGTTGCGCGAACTAGCAGACGGCCACAGCGTAAAGCTGGACCTGCTGGTCGGCCCCCTTGGTGCATTCAAGAATCAACTGAAGATAGCAAGACCCCGCGCACGGCCACGAGGAGACGTACGCCTACACGCCCACATGACGCCGGAGGCGATCGACATCGACTCGCGCTCCAAGCAAATTGAAGTTACTGGAATCTGCACGGATGGAGAACGATTTTCGACGCCTATCTATGTGCCTCAGGCGTTTACGTACTTGTTAATGAAGCTCTTTGCCTTTGACGATCGAAAGGATGACTACCGAAGAGATGTAGGCCGACACCACGCGATGGATCTGTACCGCATCGTGGCCATGATGACTGAAAGTGAACTACAGGAAGCGATCGCTCTCGCGTCACGACATGGTAGCAACCGACACGTCGAACGTGCTCGCGGCATTATTAAATCACAATTTGCCATACCGACTGCCATCGGCATTCTGCGATTGAGGGAACACCCGCTCTTCCAGAAAGAATTCGATGTCGACACGCTTATTGAGATGGGTGTAACTCGCATTCCTCGCGTGGTAGCAGGTGGATTCACAAGGAGTTGCGGCAAGTGCTAGCGTGAAGGTGAAGAAGAGGGCCTCCGCGGGTAGAACGGATTGTGATTGCAGTCCTTCCCACCCATCCAGGAGGCCCGGCCATGATCGTCGCACGGGAGCAAGCGTTTCTCAAGGCGCAACGGCAATTCCAGGCGTTGGAAATGTACGTCGAACGCGCGGCCGACGGCGGCCAGCGGATCGATCAAGTGGAACGTGAACTGTTCGGCCGGCTGCTGGCGCTGGGACACACGCTGCTGTCGGCCTTCGTGGCCGCCGCGGGGGATGGCGACGCGGGCGCGACACTGGAAACCACCCAAGGCCGCACGGTCCGCCGTTTGCAAGGCCGGCACGTGCGCCGCTACCTGTCGATCTTCGGCGAACTGTTGATCGGCCGCTACGTCTACGCGGCGCGGGAAGGGCAGAAAGTCGAGCGGGCGCCCTTGGACGAGCGGCTGGGGCTGCCGGCCGGCGAGTTCTCCTACGTCCTGGAAGACTGGCTCGAGCGGCTGTGCGTCAAGGAGTCGTTTCACGAAGCGGTGTCCGATCTGCACGCGTGGTTGGGTGTCGCGCCGAGTGAACGGGCGGCCGAGCAGATGAACCAGCAGATGGCCCAGCACGTCGAAGCCTTCCAGTTCGAGCGCGCCGCGCCGCCGGCCGACGAAGAGGCCGAGATCCTGGTAGCCACGGCCGACGGCAAAGGGGTGCCGATGCGCCGCCCGCTGGAAGAGCGGGTCCGCCGCGGACCGCGTCGCGGCAAAGGCGAAAAAGCGAACAAGAAACAGATGGCCTACGTGGGCGCGGTGTATACGATCGACCCCTTTCGCCGCACGGCCGACGACGTGCTCGACGAACTGGACCGGAAAGAACGCGCTGCCGAGCGGCCCGCGCCGCAACACAAGCAGGTTTGGGCCGAGATGACCCGCGTGCGGGAAGGAGAATCGTGTACGGGACGCGAACGTCTGTTTGTCGAGATGGCGGTGGCCTGTCACGAGCGCAACCCACAGCGCGCCAAGACACTGGTCTGCCTGATGGACGGCGAGAAGGCGCTGTGGGAGGTGCAGCGCGAGTGGCTGCCGCGGGCGGTCTGCATCCTGGACTTGTTCCACGTGCTGGAGCGGTTGTGGCAGGTGGCCCACGTGTTCCACCGCGAAGGCAGCCGTGAGGCGGCTCAGTTTGTCACGCGGCACTTGCGGCTGTTGCTGGAAGGCAAGGTGGGTTATGTCATCGGTCGCTTCAAACGACTCCGCGACGAACACGCGCTACATGGCTCGCGGCGGCGCGTCGTCTCGGCGGCCATCGGCTACTACGCAAACAACCGCCGGCACATGCGCTACGACGAGTACCTGGCGGCCGGCTACCCCATCGGCAGCGGCGTGGCCGAAGGCGCTTGCCGCCACGTGGTCAAGGATCGCCTGGAACAAACCGGCATGCGCTGGACGGTCGCCGGCGCAAGCGATGCTCCACCTGCGCGCCACCTACCTCAACGGACAATGGAACGACTTCCTGAACTACCGCATTGAAACTGAACAAACCAAGCTATACCGGCGCTCCGCGGCATAGAGATCTGCGAGTTACACCCTATTGAGATCATGAAGGACATACTTGATTCGCAAGCACAGTAGGCATTCTGGGACTTCGGGATCGGACGACGAGATTGCCCAAGTAAGAATTCGTCACTGCTTGACAAGCGAGTAGTGACAGTCACGTTGGTCAGGACGCCGTCCGACGCTGAAGTTTCGGATCGACCGCGCGATACGCTTCGATCACGGCCAGGTCTCCTGATCGGCCGGGCTGCGAGTTGCCGTGCTCCATGCCCAGGATGCCGCGGTAGCCGCGCTGGTGCAGATGGGCCAGCACGTTGGCATAGTGGATTTCCCCGGTGCCGGGCTCGTTGCGGCCGGGGTTGTCGCCGATCTGGAAGTAGGCAATCTCGTCCCAGGCGCGGTCGATGTTGGGAATCAGATCGCCTTCGCTCACCTGTTGGTGGTAGATGTCGAACAGGATCTTACACGAAGGATGCGCAACCGCCTTGCACAGCTCGTAGGCCTGCGGCGAATGAACCAGGAACTTGCCCGGATGGTTGCGGCGGTTGAGCGGCTCCATCACCAGCACCAGCCCATGCGGCTCGACGACGTCGCAGCAGCGCTTGAGCAAATCGATAGCCTGCGATGTTTGGAAGCCGGGCGCGAGCCGCGGATTGACGTCGCCCAGCACGGCGGTCAGCCATTTTGTATTGACGCGTTTGGCCACGTCGACGACTTGTCGCATCTGTTCGACGATTTGCTGGCGCAAGTTATCGTCGTCGCTGGTAAAAGTCGGCTGATCGCTCGTGCCCCGCGTGGCGGAGATGACGCCCATTCGAATATCGAGCCGCTGCATCACCTGGGCAATGCGTTGTTGCTCGGCCACCGGCCGGCCCTTCATGCCGTTGTCTTCCCAAGCGCGAAAGCCGTGGTCGGCGGCAAACGTGAGCTGGTCCGTCAGGTCGGATCCGGCCGCGTGGCGAAACATGCCGAAGTGCGGCGCATAGTCGAGCGTGAAGGTTGCGGCGCTCGGCGCATCCGCGGCGCGAGCGCCGCCGGCGGATGCCAGTGCTGCGCCGGCTGCGGCCAGGCCGGCCTGCTGGAGAAAGGTTCGTCGGTGCATCAACTGCAAGTTCCCCTTGTTCGGCCCGGCTCAGACAGCTTTGACAATGCCCGGCTTGGGCAGCGCATAGAGTCCATGCTCGTCGGGCAGCGTGAGCGGCTGCGTACTCCAATCGACAATTTCTTCCGGCGCCAGCGAGCGCGGACTGTTCAACGCGTCGTCCCACGTGACGGTTTGGCCGGTGTAGGTGGCGGAGCGGCCAAGTATTGCCGTCATCGAGGCCGTGGAGCCGGTTTCGACTTCGTTGTGCGGCTTGTCGCTGAGAATGGCCGCAAACAGGGCCTCGTGCTCGGCTTGATAAGGGTTCACGGCGTTGCCCTTGGCTCCGCGAGCGCGCGGATAGTGCCACTCGCCCTCGGTACCGCGCAACTGGGCCTTGCTTACTTCGCTGTCGCCGCGCGTGCCCACGGCAAACTCGCCGACCAATGGCTCGCAGCCGGGCATCTGCCGGCAAAAGCCAAACATCTTCGTGCCGTTGGGATAAGTGTATTCCACGGCGTGGTGGTCGAAAATGTCGCCGTAGTCCTTGCCGACCCGCAGCAACCGCCCGCCCATTCCCATCGCCGAAACCGGATGCTCGCCCAGGATCCAGTTGCACACGTCGAGATTGTGTACGTGCTGCTCGACGATGTGATCGCCACTGAGCCAGGTGAAGAAATACCAATTATGCACCTGATACTGCATTTCGGTGAGCGATTCACGGTCGACGGGCCGCTTGATCGTGCCGCCGTTCCAATAGCAGCGCAGCATTCGAATGTCGCCGATGGCGCCGTCACGCAGGCGGCCAATGGTTTCCAGGTACTTGGGATCGTGATGGCGCTGCAGGCCCACAGCGACTTTCAGGCCCTTGCTCTCGGCGGCCTTGCCCGCGGCCAGGACGCGACGCACTCCGTGCCCGTCGGTAGCCACGGGCTTTTCCATGAAAACGTGCTTGCCGTGCTCCACGGCGTATTCGAATTGTTCGGGCCGAAAGCCCGGCGGGCCCACCAGCAACACCACGTCGGCCAAGTCGATTGCATGTTTGTAGGCGTCGAGCCCGACGAATTGGCGATCGGGCGGCACGTCCACTCTTGTGGCGATTTCCGCCGACACCGTATCCTGACTTACCTTGCCGCCGCGTGTGAGCGTGTTGAGACTACTGGTCAGGCGATCTTCGAACGCATCGGCCATGGCCCAGAGTTTCACCGGCGCGGTCGTTTGCAGCGCATTGGCGATTGCGCCGGTGCCGCGATTGCCGCAACCGACCAGCGCGAGCTTCAGCGTATCATCGCCGGCGGCGTGTACCGGTCGGACCAAAGTCCCCAGCGCGGCCGCGGCCGCCGCGGTCGAGGAACCCTGCAAGAAACGTCGACGCGAAAAGCCACCCTTTGGGGCTTGCGGATCGCGAGGCATGGTCGTCCTCCGTTGTAACTTCGCAATGGATCCCGCGCCGTGTGCGCGGCATCGGCTATAAACCCTACGCTCGGGCGAGTGGAAAGTGGACGCCCAGACTGGCAGTCTAGCATCGCCGGAGACCAACACCAAACCGTGGCGCCAATAAGCGGCCGCGCGTCCCGGCAGGTGGATTCGCAGGCCTGCGAAACTACAATAGGAGCAAACTACAATAGGAACACTGCCCGCACGACGGACATTCGTGGCCTATCACGCTCGCCGCCGCGGCGCAATGGCCTCGCCTCATCAACCGCCCTCAATACACCATGGACTTCTCATGACCAACGCTCATCGCCGCAACTTGACCGCTCTGGCCGTGCTGTTGCTTGCCGTCTCGCCAACCATGCTCTCCCAAGTCCGTGCCGCCGACGGCAAACTGCGGATAATATGTTTCGGCGCCCATCCGGACGACGCGGAGTACAAGGCGGGGGGCGTGGCCGCCAAGTGGGCCAAGCTGGGACATCACGTGAAATTTGTATCCGTCACCAACGGCGATATCGGCCACTGGCAGATGGCCGGCGGCCCGCTGGCGCAGCGACTGCGCCGCCGAAGTGCAACAGGCGGCGCGCGTGCTGGGCATCACGACCGAAGTGCTCGACATTCACGACGGCGAGTTGTTGCCGACACTCGAGAATCGCAAGAAGATCACGCGGCTGATTCGCGACTGGAAGGCCGACATCGTGATGTCGCACCGGCCAAACGACTATCATCCGGACCATCGCTACACCGGCGTGCTGGTGCAGGACGCGGCCTACATGGTGGCGGTGCCGTTCTTTTGTCCGGACACACCGCCCTTGGATGCCAATCCGGTGTTCATGTACTACTCGGACCGCTTCCAGAAGCCGAACCCATTTACGCCCGACGTGGTGGTGTCGATCGACGACGTGATCGAAAAGAAGATCGACGCGGTGGATGCGATGCCGTCGCAGGTCTATGAAGGAGGCGCCGTGGGATCGGAAGAGTTCATGCGCGACATTCCCACCGATCCGGTGGGTCGCCGCACTTGGGCGGCGGAACATCATGGTCGTCGCTATGCCCAGTGGGCCGACGACTATCGCGACGCGCTGGTCAAGTGGTACGGGCGCCAGCGCGGCCAGGACGTGAAGTACGCGGAAGCCTTTGAGATCTGCGAGTACGGACGGCGGCCGGACGACGCGGAAATCAGAACCCTGTTCCCGTTCTTCGGCGAGTAGCTGCACGGCGGCGCTGCACGCGTGACCCTACCGCTGAAGCGGCGGGCGTGCAACGGGCGCTGTCTGGGGCGGGCGAGTGGCCGTCGGCGCGGCGGCCCCGCCCATCGATTGTTGCACGGCGGCCGTGGCATCCAAGCCGCGCTGGTAGACGACCGGATTCATGATGACGCGCATCACTTGCCGTGGATCCTTGATTTCGCCCTCGGACTGGTCGTAGCGCAACATCAGCAGGATGCCGGTCCGTTGTGCGAACCGATCGAGTTCGGCATTCAGCTCGCGCGAATGCTGGTGGTAAAGCTTGGATTCGCGGTCCTTGAATTCCTCGGTCACGCGCTTGCCGCGCAATTCGAAATCGGCCCGCATTTTCGTGAGTCGTGATTCCAGTTGCTTGAAATCGGGGCTATTGGGCTGGAGTGTTCCCAATTTTTGCACCAAGGTGTTGGCGTTTTCGCTCTCCTTTTTGAACGCTTCGCCGGTCGCCTCGTACTCTTTTTTCAGTGCTTCGAGCGATTGCTTGAGACGTGGAGCGCTGTCGGCAACTTTGTTGACGTCGATCAGGACCGTGCTCGGAGGCGCCGGGCGTTGGGCCCACACCGCGGTGGCCGTTGTCAACGCGGCACACGTTGCCACCAACGCGACGATCGAGAGACGTTTCCTCATGCTCGAGACTCCTTGAATCACCTGAAACAGTTCGGCATTGTTGCACCCTCGCGCGAATCATTGCCGCGAGGGGGCGGTATTGTGCCGATCACGCCGTTTTTGGTAAAGGCCAAAAAGGGGGCACCCGGGCTCCCGGGGCGTAAGAACCTGTTCGTAGTTTGTTTGGTAGTTGGTATTGTTGGGAGGTGGAATTTGGTGGAGGGTTTTGTTGCAAGTCCAAGGAGGGACGAGACATGGCTGGCGAAGCACGGAGTGATCGGCAGCGGCGTGAAGTCGCGGAGTTGGCGAAGGGGTGGGGTAAATTGTTGGCGCGTGAGGTGTTCCCCGACGGCGTGGGGCTGGATGTCGACCTGTTCACGATGGAGGAGATTGCTGTCACCGCTGCCAGGTCACTGGTACGCGGCGCTGTCGAGACCATGACCGGCGATCAGAACGAGGCGCTGGCAAGCGAACATCCTTGTCCCGGCTGTGGCAAGTCGTGCCACTTGGACCACCGCGTTCGGACCGTCCAGGTTCGCGGCGGCACGGCCGACCTGGTGGAACCGGTGGCCCACTGCTCGACTTGCCGTCGAGATTTTTTTCCCTCTGCGTGGGGTACTGAAGATTGACGCGCATGGCTATAGCCCCACGCTGCCGCACCGGATTCTGCTGATGGCCGGCACGGCGGATTCGTGTGAGGCGGCGGCGACGGCCTTGCAGGTGGTCGGTGAAATCGAGATTTCGCCGCGCACGGTCAACGAGCTGGGCGCGCGGTTCGGCGGACAATTGGCACGACAGCGTGATGACCGCACGCGTGCCTATGTCGAGCAGCCCTTGCCGCGTATTGCCACGCGCGTCGAACCGCCTCCGCGTCTGGCCGCCGTATTCTGCGATGGGGGACGGATGCGGACGCGTGCTTGCGGGGGCGGTCACGGGATTCATCAGCCGCACTGGCGAGAAACCAAGAACGCCGCCTTCCACCGCATGCAAAGCGCATCGCACGAGGTGGACCCGCAGCCGGAATTGCCCGCCTGTTTTCGCAATCAGGCGTATGTCGAAAAGCTTGTCTTGGGCCTGAAAAAGGCCAAGAATCCCCCCTCGGAATTGATGCTTGCCGCGGCCCGGAACGAGGTTCCTCAAGCGCTCGATCCGCCGGAAGAGCCGCCAAGCTGGCAGCCCAAGTCGCTCGTTCGCACGTGCGTCAGCTCGCTAGCCAGCAGCGAAGAGTTTGGTCCCCAGATGGCTGCCGAGGCCGAACTGCGCGGCTTCTTCACCGCCGCCAAGCGCAGCCTTTCTCGGCGACGGCCAGGCCTACAACTGGACGATCCAACGACGTTGGTTCGAGACCTTCACCCCCATCGCGGACTTCATCCACCTCGTGGAATATCTCTACGAAGCGGCCCAGGCGCTGCACGCCGACCTGACGGCGCGGTGGACGCAGTACGTCGCCTGGGCCCGCGCGTGTTGGCAGGGGAACGTGAAGCAGGTTCTCGAGCAGTTACAAGACCACCTGCGGTTGCCGGGCGTGGGGCGGGTTGCTTCCACCGAGGTCGATCCCCAAAAAATCGCCCAGCGCACGCTGACGTATCTCACCAACAACCGCCCGCGGATGGACTACCCACGCTACCGGCGCGAAGGATTGCCGGTCACCAGTTCGCTGGCGGAGTCGCTCGTCAAACAGATCAGCAAGCGCGTCAAGGGAACCGAAAAATTCTGGGACGACGGCCCTCGCGGGGAGGCCATCCTGCAAATCCGCGCGGCCGTCATCTCCCAAGACCACCGCCTGACGCGATTCCTCCGAGACCGCCCGATTTCCCCCTACTCCCCCCGCTGCCGCGACCCCAACCACGCTACCGCCGCCTAAAATACGAACAGGTTCTTACGCCCTGACGGCTCGTGTTGCTTCGGCTCGTGTGTGGCAAGGTGTTATGTCAGGGGTAGCTGAAGTCGCAAGACTTCCGTTCGGGATCGGCTGAATTCTTGGGAATTCAGCTACGTGCCAGAGAGACTTGCCAAACACTTTGGCTCGATCACCGCCCGACCGCAACTCCCCAGTGCATGCCGCGACGGGGACCGTACCAGGGCCGCGGATAAGGATATGCATAAGGATAGGGATAGGGGTACGGGTAGGGAGGGCCCCAATAGGCCGGCGCAGGCAACGGATAGGGCTCGGCAACCACGACGCCCGGCGGCCCGCTCATGACGGGCGGCTCTGAGTTCTGCAGGGCTTGCACGACGCGCGGGCTGACGCCTTGCTGCTGCAGGACGATCAGATCGCCGGCCTGCGGCGGGCGGGCCGCGCCGTGGCGGCTGACGTGTGTCACGATCACATCTTCGCTCACGCCGGCGCGGGTCATGGCGATCACGTCGTCGATGGTGACCGTGCCAGCCGGCGCCGGTCGCCCAAGTCGTGCGGCGATCTCGGCGCGGTTGTTGGCTTCGATTTCGTCGAGCGATCCGCCCACGGCGGCGCCGCTCACCGCGCCCACGCCCGCGCCGATGGCGGCGCCAGCGCCGGCATTGCCCGAAGCGCTGCCCACCAGGGCGCCCGAAGCCCGCCCCGGTCAGGCCGCCGAACAGTGCGCCCTGGTCCGAGCGATAAGGCGAGGTGCAGCCGGCGGCCACCAACAGGCAGGCCATTCCAGCGACGAGCAGACGAATGGTTTGACGACGGTCAGCATGAGTGTTCATATCGGGCGGGTCCGTGCCGGGACGATGGATGCGCCGCGCTGGGGACGCGAGACGGACGTTGATTGCATGGGGGGTGGAATCGTCCGGCAAACGGCCCGCCGGGTCAAGGGAGCTTGGACCGCAACGTGCCAGGTTTCTTGGGGGGGACGTGGAGAGGCTGCTAGCAGTTCCCTCGGAGCCGATCCGCGACCGCGCTGACCGCCCTGCGCCGTACCACCGGGCGCCGTACCACTGGGCTCTGTCGAGTCGTTGGACGGCGGCCGCCTATGGCCGGTGCTGTACCGAGCGCCATTCGTTCCAGCGCTTCAGTACGGCCTCGCGTTGGGCGGCGTCGGCAAACACGAATGCCGGCACTTTGAAAAGCGCCTGCGGGCTGGAGTGCACGGTGACCGCGCCAAAGTCGCCCGCATCTTGCCCGGCCAGTTGCATGGCCACACTCAGGGCAATGTCGCGCACTTGCACGTCGACTTGTCGTGGTGGATCACTCAGTTGGAACGAGCCGCACGCGTTGGAGTCGCTGAGGAACTTTTCCACGAGCGGAAGGTTCGCTTTGTCGCCAAAACGTCCAACCGCCAGCAGGGCGAACTGGCGAAGCTGGGCGTTGCCGGGATCGCCGTCGAGAATCTTTTTGGCCAGCGTCAAGCCCTGGGCGTGCAAATCGTAGTTCGCCGCGAAGATCAGGTTCTGCATGGTCGCGCTGGTGCTGGTGTCTTTGACGATCCATCGTCCCAACAGGTTCTTCATCATGGACGACCAGGCGCCGCTACGAGCATTCTCACTAAAGGTGGGCTGATAGAGCATCCAGGTGAAAAGCTGCGCGCTAACTTGCTCGTCGACGTCGACACCGTCATCGGAGCCAATCAACAGCAGCGCGGCCAGCGTGCCCACCGGAAATAGCGACTCGCGCCCCGAGATTTGCATGAACTCTTGCAGCAAAATCTGGCAGCGGGCCCGCAGGGCTTCGGTCGCGTCTCGGTCACCGGCGGCGTACGCCTCCAGCAACTCCGGCTCGTCGCGCGACATCTCGACAAACAGTTGCCGAGCCTGCGGCGTTGCTCCGAACAGCTCTGCAAATTGCTCCCAGCCCGGCAAAGTGCGGTGGTGACGGCCCTCGTAGTCGGCCGAGAAGGCTTCCAGCCGATTGCGAAAGTCGGTTTGGGTGACGATCGCGAGGATGGAGCGAGCCCGGGCGCGACGCTCCGCGTCGGGATCATTGATGGCGGCCGCCAGGGCGTCTTTGGCCGCAATGCCCAAGTCGTTAAATTCGCGGGTTGCTCGTTGCCGCTCGATAAACTTGGGGGGAACCCAGTTGGCGGACAAGCTGCGAAATATGGTCGCGGCTGCCGGCTGGCCCTTTGGCGGCGGGCCCTTCGGTGGCGTGACTTCCGGCGACCGCCGTTGCTGACAAAGCAAGCCAAGCCAGCACCGTCAGCGAGAGGGCCGGCCAGCGAACTCGTGGTCTCGCGAAGCTTCCAACGATCGAGCGCATACGAAACATCCCCTCTACGCGCCAATTTCCGTTCGCCTGGGCCAGTTCCTTTATTCTAGGCGGGACGCCACGAAAAGGTCCAGACAAACCTGCGGCGGTCCGGGGCCTTGAGAGAAGTGCGGGGCTTTGCCGCGCCACGGATTCGCCCGGCTTGTTGCTTGCGTTGCACTGGCAAGGCGGTTAGAATCCACGGCTGGGATTTGCGGCCGCTTGCAGCCAGACTGCTAAAGTGCCATCGCTTTGTTTCGCGTGAAGTGTGTCAAAGCGATTTTACTTGCAATCAAGTGAGCCGCGACTGCATTGGGGCAGAGTCGCGGCTTTTTTTGTAGGCAAGTGGAACGGGTCCTGAGAATGGCCCTCGGCGAGTCGCCCTGGGGATGCAATGGCGTGACGATCGCTCGCCGGCAATGTTTGCGGCGACAACCCGAACGGACCCAATGATCATGAGCAAAACCAAGCACTCTCCGGCGGAGCCTCCCGCGACCCACACGGGCTATTCGACCCTGGCCGTACACGCCGGCGAAGCACGCCAGAAGCCGGGCGACTCGATAACCGACGCCATTTTTTGCGCCTCGACGTTCACGTTTCCCGACACGGCGTCGGTGATTGATTTCGTCGAGCAAAAACTGCCCCGCGAAGAATACGGCCGCTACGGCAATCCTGGCGAAAAGGTGGTCGAGCGGAAACTGGCGGCGCTGGACGGCGGAGAGGCGGCGCTGCTGTTTACCACCGGCATGACGGCCTTCGTTACCTTGCTGTTGTCCAAATTGAACGCCGGCGACGAAGTGGTGTTGTTCAACGAATGTTATCACCGCAGCCGCGAGTTCTGCTTCAAGCACCTGTCGCGCTTTGGCATGGTCACCAAGGAAGTGCCCACCTGCAACTACGAGGCGATGGAAGCGGCCATTACGCCCCAGACGCGGCTGCTGGTGAGCGAGTCGCCCACGAATCCCCACACGAGCATCGTGGATTTGGACCGCTTCGCCGCATCTGGGCGCGAAACACGGCATCGAGACGATGATCGACGCCACGCTTGGCGACGCCCTACAACCTGCGGCCCATCGAGTCGGGCATCGACTACGTGCTGCACTCGGCCACCAAGTACCTGGGCGGTCACAACGATTTGTTGGCCGGGGCGATCATCGGAACGCGGGAAAAGCTCGAATCGGTGCGCAAGCTGCGGGGGATCATGGGGGGCGTCAATTCGCCGCACAACATCTACCTGCTCGAGCGCGGGCTGAAGACGTTCGAACTGCGGATGGAGCGCCACAATCAAAACGGCCTGGCCGTGGCACGATTTCTCGAGCAGCATCCGCGCATCGAGAACGTGTTTTATCCGGGCCTGGAGTCGAACGTGTATTGCGACCTGGCGCGCAGTCGATGCGGGGCTTTGGCGGGCTGGTGACGTTCCTGGTCAAGGATGCCGATTGGAGACAGACCGGCGCCGTGGTCGACCGCGTGCGCATTCCGCGCATCGCCCCCAGCCTGGGCGGCGTCGAGTCGCTGATCGAACAGCCGCTGGTGATGAGCTACTTCGAGTGTACGCCCGAGGAGCGCAGCGCTTCGGCATTCCCGACAACATGATCCGGCTGTCGTGCGGAGTGGAAAACACCGAAGACCTGATCGCCGATTTGCAGCAAGCGTTGGAAGCCTGATACGCCCAAACAAACGGATAACGTGACGACTATGGAATTCCGCACTCGGGCGATTCACGAGGGCAACGAGCCCGACCCGGCGACCGGCGCCGTGGTTCGTCCGCTGCACCTTGCGGCCACGTTCGTGCAGCCGGGCGCGGGCGATTGGGCTGAGTTCGATTATTCGCGCAGCGGCAATCCCACGCGCAAAGCGTTCGAGACGACGCTGGCCGCGCTGGATGGCGGCGTGGGCGGGCTGGCGTTTGCCTCGGGCATGGCCGCCACGCACTGCGCCGTGTCGCTGCTCAATGCCGGCGACCACGTGGTGGCCAGCCGCGACATCTATGGCGGCACGTACCGCCTGCTGCACCAGGTGGTCAACCGCTTCTACATTCGCACCACGCTGGTCGACGCCGCCGACCTGGCCGCGGTCGAGCAGGCCTTCACTCCCAAGACCCGGTTGCTGTGGATCGAATCGCCCGGCAACCCCTTGATGTCCATCACCGACATCGCGGCCTGCGCCGAAGTGGCGCACCGTCACGGAGCCCTGCTGGGCGTCGACAACACGTTCGCCACGCCGGCGCTGCAGCGGCCATTGGAACTGGGGGCCGACATCGTGATGTACTCGGCCACCAAGTACATCGGCGGGCATAGCGACCTGCTGGGCGGCGCTTTGGTCGTGCGCGACAAGGAACTGTTCGACAGTTTGTATTTCATTCAAAACGCCACCGGCGGCGTGATGGGACCGCTCGAGTCCTATCTTTGCTCGCGCGGGCTGAAGACGTTGGAGCTGCGCGTGCGCGAACAATCGCGCACCGCCACACGACTGGCCGATTGGCTGGCCGACGATCCGCGCATTGCCGCGGTTCGCTATCCGGGCCGGCCGGAGCATCCGGGGCATGCCGTCGCCCGGCGACAGATGGACGGCGCATTCGGCGCGATGCTCAGCTTCGAAATCAAGGCCGACTTCGCGGCCGCCAAGCGCTTTGCTGAATCGACGCGCTTGTTCCAACTGGCCGTGAGCTTGGGCGCGGTGGAATCGCTGATCGAGCAGCCCGCCTCGATGTCGCACGCCAGCTACGCCCGCCAAGACCGCCTGGCCCACGGCATCACCGACGGCCTGATCCGCGCGTCGGTCGGGCTGGAAGCCTACGAAGATCTCCGCGCCGACCTCGACCAAGCGCTAACCGCGGCGCTGTCGTAGACGCGCAGTGCAACCCCGAAAGGAACCCTCTTCGAACTTGGGCGCCCATGCGTGGAACGCCAGCCATAACCTCAAGGTCACAGGTTCAAATCCTGTCGCCCCGACTTTAGTGTCCGTAAGTCATTATGTGCAAATGGCTTATAGCGCAGCGAGCTTCAGGCGATTTTCCTGTCGCCCAATTCGTTCTCGCTGCTGGCCTAATGGGCCGAAAAGCATGGTTGGCCCGAACTTATGCAAGACGCTGCCTGCGGTAGTGACTCGTCGCGGCAAGCCCGAGTTCCTCCACAAACGCAGCGCATTTGCAGCGCAATCGAGGGTAGCTGCTCTATTCGGAGGTATAGAGCGGCACTAACTTGGGCCAGCCGCCTCGAATAGGAACCACGTTCGACGTTCTGATTCGTCGATCCAATTCTCAATCAAGCTGGCCGTGGCGACGTCGTCGTGCTCGTCACACACCGCGTGTGCGGCGCGCAAATATCGTGTGAGCTGTTGATTGTCTGCAGCCAGCTCGCTCAGCATCTCGCGTGGACAAACAAACTCGTCGTTATTGTCTTTCACACGTTGATGCCGCGCGATGTCGCCAATGGACCGCAGGCTGGTCGCGCCAATCTTGCGGGCACGCTCCGCCAGATCGTCAGTCATGTCGAATATTTGTCCTGCTTGCTCGTCAAGCAGCAAGTGGTATTCGCGGAAATGTGGCCCGCTCATGTGCCAGTGAAAGTTCTTGGTTTTCACATAAAGTGCGAAAACGTCGGCAAGCAAATTACGGAGCTGGTCAGCGATCGCGGTGACCCCGCCAGCAGAGAGATCCGTCGGTGTCGCGAGGACCGATTTTGCGTCGGGTTTCTTCGGAGATGCCTGAATGGTAGCCATGCCTAATTCCTTTCGATAACGCGTTTGGATTATGACAATTCAATTCGACTCGCTGCTTCGTTGGTATCGTCGTTGCCTAGCGAAGTCGCCTCTTCAATTCCTCTCCGACTTGTAACAGCGAAGCGCGAGTTGCGGGCACCTGGCTGATTGGATTGAGCAACCCCCAATCATGAATCATGCCGCTGTAGCGGACGGCGATGACGTCGACCCCGGCTGCATCTAGCTTGCGGGCATACTCCTCGCCTTCGTCGCGCAGGACGTCGTTACCAGCCGTCTGGATCAGCGTCGGTGGCAAACCGCGCAGCTCCTCGGTCATCGCTCGCAGTGGCGACGCGTAGATTTCGACCCGCTCGTTAGGATCCGAGGTATAGCTCTCCCAGAACCATTTCATCATATTGCGTGTCAGGAACCTTCCCTCGGCGAACTCTTGATATGAGCTGGTGTCAAAATTGGCGTCAGTGACCGGCCACATCAAGGCTTGAAAACGGATTTCTGGCTCACCGCGGTCCTTGGCCATCAGCGATACCACGGCCGCCATGTTGCCGCCGACACTGTTTCCCACGACTGCCAGGCGGCGACCGTCGACATGAATCTGGCTTCCGTTCTCCGCCACCCATTTCGTCGCCGCATACGCCTGTTGAATGGCCATTGGATAGTGGGCCTCGGGCGAGGGCGTGTAATTGACAAATACGGCAGCCATCCCGGAGTAGGCGACGAGGTCGCGCACAAGCCGCTCGTGGGTTGGAAAGTCTCCCAGTACCCAACCGCCGCCGTGGAAGAACATGAAGGCGGCCACCGTCTTGTCGGCCCCCGCCGGCCGAACAATAGTAAGTTCCACCGTCAGTCCATCTTGCGTGATCGTCTTGGTTGAAATCTTGGCCGGAGGCAATTCAGTCTCCACCGACGTTTGCAGGTCCACGAGCACTTGTCGAGCATCTCGCACCGACAGCTCTTCGAGCGGCTTTCCGCCAGGGACGTTCAGCTTCTTCAGGAAGGCTCGGATGCGATGGTCGATCGCCGCGTCGACGGCGGGGTCTGTGGCTTGCATGGTGCAGGGACCTCCGTATGGGGATTACCGGTGCTGCCTTACGGAATTCTCGGATCGTTCCGCACTGAGCACTGAGGCTTAATTTCGGCATTGATGCGGTCAATCTCCGTCGGTCAACCGAGACTGAAACTCTTCACGCCACACGGCTGCCAACGCGGGAATTGCGAGCGTCCTTTCCAAACTGCCGGGCGCGGGCTGCTTGGTAAAAATCAAGGCGAGCAGGTCAGTGACCGAGACGAGGCGCTCATCCGTATGGATGCGGTCGATCTTGTCCCCAGGCCCGATTAAGCCTTCTTCGAGCACTGCAAAATAGATTCCCGTTCGCCCCGACTTAAGAAACGCCTTGACCATGTGCGGGTCGCCAAAGCGGATGCCGAGCTTGTAGCACGGTAAACGGGGTTGCGTGACGACCAATCTCGCCGTGCCGATACGGTACTCATCACCGATATGCACTTGATCTTCGAGGAGCCCCTCGGTCGTGAGATTCTCACCAAAGGCGCCGGGCGGGAGTTTGCGGGCGAGCTTCGCCTCCCAGTCACGGTAGTGGTCGAATGGGTAGGCATATACGGCCTTATCTGGCCCACCGTGCACACTCAAGTCGGCCTGCGCGTCGCCAACGAAGTTCAATTTGCGCAACTCAACCGGGGAGGTAGCCGGCTGCTTGAAAATCCCGGTCATGACCTGCATTCCATGCCACTCAATCTCTTGGGGCATGCCGACATTGACGGACACTACACGCATGAATCGAACCTTTGCTTGGACTAGCGGCCGTTATTGAGGTTTCAACTGCTTCGCGAGAAAGTCGCGTATCAATTGGGCCATCTCAGGACCATTCGACTCCAGCGCGAAGTGGCCAGCGTCGAGCAGATGAAAGTCCAGGTTCTTCAAATCGCGTTTATAAGGTTCGGCCCCATCCGCGGGGAAAATCTGATCGTTCTTGCCCCAAATGATCAACATTGGCGGTTGGTATTTACGGAAGTACTCCTGCCATTTCGGATAGAGCGGCGGGTTGCTGCCGTAGCTCAGAAATAGGTCAAGCTGGATCTCGTCGTTCCCCTTGCGGTCAAGTAGGAACTGGTCGTGCGCCGCGCCGTCGGGGCTGACGAGTTCAGGGTTCTTCACACCGGTGGTGTACTGCCATTTCGTAGCCTCGTAAGTGAGTAGGTTGCGGATGGCATTGCGTTTCTCCAGACTCTTGGGCTCCTTCCAGTATTCCTTGATGGGTTTCCAGAAGTCGTTATCGAGTCCCTCGTCGTAGGCATTGCCGTTCTGTACCACGATGGCCGTGATCCGATCTGGATGCTTGACCGCCAGGCGATAGCCCACCGGAGCGCCGTAATCTTGCACGTAAATCGCGTACTTCTTCAATCCAACTTTCGCGGTGAAGTCGTCGATCACCTCTGCCAGATTGTCGAAGGTGTACTGAAACTGATCGTGCGGTGGCATCGAGCTGTGGCCGTAACCAGGGTAGTCGGGAGCGACAACATGGTACTTGTCGGCGAGCCGAGGAATCAGATCGCGAAACATCTGCGAGCTGGTGGGGAAGCCATGTAGCAGGAGAATCGCCGGAGCGCCCTGTGGCCCGGCCTCACGGTAGAAAATATCCAGTCCATCGACTTTGACCGTTTTGTGGTGGACAGCGGCTGGTTGCTCCGCGGCTGCCACGTGAGCCAGCCCCGCGAGGAACGCGAAAACCGCAAACCAGCCTAGAAGCAAGATCGGTGTCTTTGTGCGAGTCATCGATTGTCTCCCTTAAAATGATTGTTAGAGTGTCTGAGTCACTGAACGAGTTATATTCTCGCGGAGCCAGCTGCTAGATTTGTGCCGCTCCACCGTCTATGAACAATTCGATGCCAGTCACATAGCTACTGTCGTCCGAAACGAGGAATAAAACTCCCTTCGCAATCTCATCGGGCAATCCCGCCCGGCCCAGTGGCGTTGCCGCAGCGGCCTCCTGTTCAAAACTCTCGATTTGCTGGTCGGTCATTCCCAACACGTTCTTGTATGCAGGCGTAACGACCGTTCCGGGCGCTACCACATTTACTCGGATCTTTCGCTCTCGTAGATCGACGGACCAGGTGCGAGCAAACGATCGGATCGCGGCCTTCGTCGCCGCGTAGACGCTGAACGCCGGAACTCCCTGGCGCGAGACCATCGAGCCGTTCAAGACGATTGACGCGCCGTCGGGCATGAGTGGTAGCGCCTTCTGCACGGTGAAGAGCGTTCCCTTGATATTGATTGACAGCCATTTGTCGACGTGCGCCTCGGTGATTTGCCCGAGTGGGACAAACTCGCCGCCTCCCGCGTTGGCGAACAATACGTCGAGGCGTCCAGCCTGTTGCTTGATCACTTCGTATAGCCGGTCGAGGTCGGTCAAGCTGGAGATATCTCCCTGCACGCCAACCGCGTCATGTCCAATGTGTTCGATCGCGTGATCGAGTTCGACTTTGCGCCGGCCAGTAATGAAGACTTTGGCCCCCTCCTTGGCAAATAGCCGGGCAGTCGCCAGCCCCAGTCCGCTGCTGCCGCCAGTAACCAAGGGCCACCTTGTTCGCAAGTTTGTTAGTCATGATTTGCACTTCTGGATTCTGTCGGTCTCGTCACGAAAACATTGCCGGTTTACCGAACGTCGGGGATGCCAGGATGTTCCGCAGGTCGCGGCCCTGGGGCAGGCCAAAAGAACTTCCGATCGGCTTCGAGGATCAATACATCGTTGATGCTGGCCTCGCGACGACGCATCAAGCCCTGCTCGTCGAATTCCCACAACTCGTTGCCATAGCTGCGATTCCACTGGCCGCCCGCGTCGTGCGATTCGTATTGGAACCGCACCGCGATTCGATTCCCGGTGAACGCCCAAAGTGCTTTCACAAGTCGATAGTCGAGTTCGCGAGACCATTTGTCAGCCAGAAATCTGCGGATTTGATCTCGCCCGGTCACAAACTCACTACGATTGCGCCATTCCGAGTCTTCGGTGTAGGCCAAAGCGACTCGGTCAGGATCGCGCGAGTTCCAGGCGTCCTCGGCCAGGCGTACTTTCTGCGTCGCCGTTTCGAGTGTGAACGGAGGAACGATAGTGCAGGGGCGTCTTCGATTCTGTAAAACTGGTGTTCATGATTTATTTCCAGAGAAATCGCTTACGACGTCACGGACTTCCAAGTCCCACTGCTGAACAGAAACACCAGGCCTTCGGCAGCCGTCGGATGAGTGAAGATCGCGTCGCGTAACGCAGTGTAGGGCATGTTTCCGAGCATCGCCGTTTGCACAGCAGCAGCTAGCTCACTAGCTTCCGCGCCAAAGGCGGTGAATCCGAGAATTCGATCGTCCTCGCCAATTAATGCCTTCATAAAGCCGCGTGTTTCCGAAATCGTTCGCATTCGCATGACGAGCGACATGGGAAGAGTGATGACCCGGTACTGGATACCCTTCGCTTTCGCATCCGACTCGCTTAACCCCACATGGGCCAATTCCGGATCGGTGAACAAGCAATAGGGAATCAGTCGATTGCTGGGTGTTGCGATTGCCGCCCGTGAGGTTGCTTAGCACGACGCGAAAGTCATCGTAAGACACGTGTGTGAACTGCGGGCTTCCGGCGCAGTCGCCCATGGCCCAGACATCCGCCGCACTCGTTTGAAGTTTGTCGTTTACCTGGATATACCGCCGATCGTCGAGCTTTACTCCTGCCCGGGCAACATCCAGTCGGTCAGTGTTCGGAGTTCGTCCGGCAGCCACCAAGATGTCGGAGGTCGTAATGGCTTTCACCACGTTACCCGAGCGTACCTGTAGCGTCACGCCTGTCCCTGATCGTCCGGCGGCGCTTGCAATTTCCGCAGGCAGCAAGACCTCGACCCCTTCGTCCTTCATCAATTCGAGCAGTGCAGCGGACACATCGGGGTCTTCTCGTTCAAGCAGTCGGTCCCCGTGCTGAATAATAGTGACCCGACTTCCGAAGCGTCGCATTGCCTGGGCGAACTCCAGGCCAACGTAACCGCCACCCACCACGATGAGGTGCTCGGGCAATCGCTCCAGGTTCAGCGCCTCGACGTGCGTCATTGGCTCCGCCTCAGCTAGTCCGGGCACTCTCGGGATGCTGGCCCGCGATCCCACGCATAGGAAGACGCGATCGCCGCGCAACTGCCGAGCGTCGTTCGCGTTCGTGGTGACTTGCACGGTTTTGGGCTCGATGAACCGAGCTTCGCCCATGACAAGTTCTGCACCGCTGGCTTTGAACTTGTTCAGATGCAGCTCGGTCAAGCCGTTGACCATCTCGCGTTTGCGACGAGCGACGCCGGCCATATCTACCGTGGTTGGTCCGTTCACCACTCCCAGGCCGGCGCGGGAATCAACCAACGCAACGGCCTTTGCACTGTAAATGACGTTCTTGCTGGGGAGACAAGCCACGTTCGGACACGCACCACCGACTATCGCGCGTTCAACCACCACTGTTTTCTGGCCCAGGTGTGCCAGGTTCCAGGCGAGATACTTTCCCGCCTCACCGCTGCCGATCACTAGATTCTGAAAGTGCTCAATAGACATCGCGGAATGCCTTTGTCGATCCGAATTCGGATTTGCAGGCCAGCCTCTGCGTTTGATGTTAACAGGAAGGCGCTAGGTCATTGCTTGTACAGCCTCGTCAGTCGACAGGACCGAGTTTGCCAGATAACCATAGTTGATTAACGCGGCTTGGTATCCATCGCCCAGCTCGGGGTGCCTCAGGCCAGCGGTAGCATCCTTCACTACCGCAACTTCAAAACCTTGCTCAAGTAACTCGCGGAGGTGACTTTCAACGCACAAGTTGGCGAGCATCCCGGCAAGGATCACTTTATCGAAATAACGCTTGCGGAGCTGCAGAACGAGGTCGTTGGTTTGTGGTCCCCAGACCTTGTGTGGGCTGACAACCATCGTTTTCCCGTCTTCAATAAAGGGTTTAAAATGCTCCAGCCAATCAGCTCCTGAACCCGCAAAGCCATCAAGACTAAGCGGGTCGGGACGGAAGAACTCCTTGTTCGTGAGCATCCCTTTCTCGGCGATGCCCCCAAATCTCCAGAGTTGATCACGGGGATAGAGGTAATGCGGCGAAATGAAGACGGCAAAACCCCTCTGCTTGGCGGCCACGAAGAGCCGCGCGAGGTTTTCGATCGTATTGTTCTCCCTGACGCTCTGGCCGACCAGATCCCACGATATGCCGCTCTCACTCAACACGTCGTTCTGTGGATCAATGATCACGACCGCAGTGTCGTCTGTATGAAAATCCATGTGGGACACCTCATTTGTTGCATGAAGGACCAAAAGGTCGAGTCGACGCCTAGTGGCCGTGGCGCCAACCTCTATTCACGCCCCTCGTCGTCACCAAGAAGTCGCTCCACGAACTTGGCGGGGCCATCCGGGTCGAGAAGTAATCGAGGCACGAGGTCCGAATCGACCGGTGGCAACCCTGCGACTCCGATGTGATCCGCATCTGCTGATTGCTTGAGGTATCGGCCTTGTCGAGGCACAGCGCGCTGGCCGAAGTGGCGCGCAAGGTCGTGCAGATCAGCCCTTACGGAGGCACCCGCAAGAGGCTCACCGTGCCCACTAGCGACAACCTCAGGTGCGAGCTCGGCAAGGGTTGCAACCGACTTCGCGGCGGACGTCCAATCTGGTGTGAAGTACATGGGTGGCCCGTGCAACTCGCGGCGTTGGCTTATCACCGCGTAGGCCGACTCTTGCTGGGTGGTCACGATCGCGTCGCCAGCGATCAGCGTTCGGTCAGCATCACGAAAAAGCGAGACGTGGCCCGGGGTATGGCCGGGGGTGGATATCCACCGCCAGCCTTGTAATCCTGGAACCTTCGTGTCACTGGGAAGCGCCATCACCTTGTCGCCAAAGTCGACCGGGCCTATTGGAAAACTCCAGGAGAGGGCAGAGATGAGCCCGCCCCCGACGGACGGATCTGGGGGCGGATAGGAGGATTTCCCGGTCAAATATGGCAGTTCCCTTAAGTGAGCGTAAATCGGCACTTCCCACCTGCTCGCGAGTTGCGCCAAGGAACCTACATGGTCGAAGTGTCCGTGGGTGAGGACAATTGCGGCCGGCCGGGATGCTTGGCCGAAACGCCGTTCCGCGGCCATTGCGATTTGGTCGGCATAACCGGACATTCCGGCATCGACCAGCACCCATTCGCGGTCACCAGCACCGGCCTGGCCAATGAAGTACAAGTTGACCATGATCGTGCGAAGATAGGCCACATCTTCAACTACGGGCATCAGATCGGTGATGTCGTTCGCGTCTGCAGTCTTCAGGTTGGTTTCCATAGGAATACTCGCTGCCAGAGAAGCATTTGTGGACTTGCCCCGTTTGCATAACGAGGGCCCTTCGATAGTCAGTTGGTCGCGCACTTGGGGCGCACACAAGGCCTTGTGTTGGGGCTTCCGACGCGTTTTCATTGTCGGTGGTGCGTCAGACTCCTATCGCGGTCGATCGCGCTGGTGTGCGTCACATATTTACTAAGCGTTTGGGGTGGACACCTACGGCCGAAATTGGGCTCGCGGACCGATGCAGCCACAAGTAAAACCATCGGCCAATGGAAGCGCCGCGCGCAAAAACGCCGCGTACATCTGGGCTGGCGATCAGGTATACTTATCCTCGGTCCCCGCAATGCTTTCGGCGTGATTCACCGTGGAAGAACAACACACGACAACCGTTATTCAGTGCTATCTGAATGAACTGGCCGATGGTGCACCCGGCGACGAAGTCATTCGTCCCCTGATGGACCGGTCGGTTCAGCGATTGCATCAGTTGTGCGCGACACTTCTCTACCGCAGCTATCCGCGACTTACTCGACCACCGGTGAACCTGCGATCAGACGAGATGCTGAGTGCTCTTGTCGAGCGGCTGCTGAAGGCGTTGCGCGAGGCACGGCCGAAGACGGTTCGTGAGTTCTTCGCGCTCGCCGGTCAACATACGCGTTGGGAGCTGAATGGCTTAGCTCGCGCCATTGACCAACGTGCTCAGAACGTCGAGCTAGTGGATGGCCTCATTCCAGCTCCCCCGAACAGCGATTCTTGCCTTTCTGATAATGGCCGGCGCATGCTAGAGGCGATCGATGAGTTGCCCGCCGACGAGCGAGAAGCGTTTGATCTCGTGCGCATTCAAGGTCTGACCTATGTCGAGGCTGCGGAGCTTCTAGGCGTGGCGCCCAAGACAGTAAGACGTCGATTGGATCGCGGACTCGTCTTGCTGACCGAACAACTGAATGACCTTGGACCGGATCGAAATCCGCGGAACTCATGTTGACTGTTCAAGTCTAGACGTCGAGCTAGGCGGCGCTCGTATAATTCAGGAGAGAGCAATGCCTGACGAATCGCGCGTGCAGCAACTGCTCGACGAGCTGCTTGATTTGCAGTCCACGCCGGAAGCGGTGTGTAGCTCTTGTCCAGAGTTACTACCACAAGTGCGCATCCGCTGGCGTCAAATCTGTCAGGCGCAGGCCGAATTAGACGCTCTCTTGCCACCGCTTGCTGAATCTGGAGCGAGTCGACAAAAGTCGACGGCCCAGTTGAACTCGCTCCCAGTGGTCCCCGATTACGAAATTGTGGCGACGCTGGGAAGTGGCGGAATGGGTGTGGTATTTCAGGCCCGGCATTTTCGTCTTAACCGTGTCGTCGCGCTCAAAATGGTGCTCGCTGGCGATTGCGCAGGACCGCGCGAACGCCTGCGTTTCCAGCAGGAAGCTGAAGCGGTTGCGGCGCTTCGGCATCCCAATGTCGTCCAAATCTACGAGGTGGGCGAAGCCGACGGCCGGCCATACTTTACGATGGAGTACCTCGATGGCGGAAGTCTGTCTCAGAAGATCGCCGGCACTCCACAGCCTGCCAACTTTTCTGCCTCGCTCTTACAAAGTTTGGCCGAGGCCGTTGCCTCTGCCCATCATGCGGGCATCGTCCACCGCGATTTGAAGCCTTCCAACGTGCTGTTGACCGTCAATGGTGTGGCAAAAATCGCGGACTTTGGTCTGGCTCGAAGATTAGGCGCCGAGGCTGGTCTCACTCGAACAGGAACCGCTGTCGGAACACCAAGCTATATGGCTCCCGAGCAGGCGCGTGGGGCAGTTCACGCTGTGGGTCCGACCGTCGATATCTATTCGTTGGGGGCCATTCTTTATGAACTGCTGACCGGCCGTCCACCATTCCTCGCAGAGACAGTCGCTCAGACAGTCTTTCAATCGCTTTCTGTTGAGCCAGTCCCACCTTCCCGGTTGGTTGCCAGGGTCCCGCGCGACTTGGAAACAATCTGCCTGAAGTGCCTGCAAAAAGAACCTCGTCTCCGTTACACCACGGCTGGCGCGCTAGCAGATGACCTTAGGCGATTCCAGGCTGGTCTGCCAATTGAAGCGCACCGTCTGGGCTGGAGTGGCAGAACCTGGCGGTGGTGTCGACGCAATCCCGTGGTGGCGATACTTAGCGCGGCAGTTTTAGCTCTGACAGTTTCAGCGGCGGGGACTGGATTCTGGGTACAACGACAAGACGCAAATCGACGCGAAGAGAGTGCCCTCAATCAGGGGAGGGCCTGGCAGGCGATCGACGCCGCGCTCGACAAGTCCACCGCACTTCGGGAACAGGGCCGCTGGCCAGAGATGCGCGCAGCTTTGGCAGGAATTGAAGAACTTCTCGACGCCGAGACACCTGCGCCCCTCCGTGAAAGGGTGCAGCACGCTCGTGCGGATGCCAGCATGGTTGCGGAACTTGAAGAAATCCGCTTGCGCCTTTCGACCGGCGCCAGCGGGCTAGAGCCAGTCGCTCTTTCTCCTGACGAAATGTATTCACACGCATTTCGCCAGTACGGGATCGATGTTGTCACACTTGATCCGGAGAAGGCCGCAGGACAAGTTCGCGCCTCGGGCATTCGCGATATCTTACTGGCTTTTTTGCATGATTGGCTCTTCTGGACTTCGCAGCGAGAGCGAGTGCGCGCCGTTATCGAACGGGCAGACGATGATCCATGGCGACGTGAGTTTCGCGCTGCGGTGGCGGCCCCAGATTCGACCAAGCTAAAGGAGTTAGCAGGTTCTCCTGCGGCAGCCGCTCAGCCCGCCGTGCTCCTTTCAGGACTAGGAGGCTCATTACTCGCGTACCACCAACGATCTGAAGCAGCCGCGTTATTGACCGAGGCCCAGAAACGTCACCCAGAAGATTTCTGGATTAACTACCTGCTTGGTCACTATTGGGATCAAGACCGACCGCACGAGGCGGTGGGTTACTTCCGGGCGGCGGTCGCAATCCGACCCAGCAGCGACCAGGCCTACAGCATGTTGGGCAGAGCTTTGCGCGCGTCGGGGGATTTGGACGGAGCCATCGATGCATTTCGACATGCCACGTCGCTGAATTCAACTTCTGACGTAGCGAGAGACCTTGCGATGTTGTTGGTTCCTCAGGGTGAACTAGAGGAAGCACGCATCGTCTGGGGTAAATACTTGGAGTGCAACCCGCCGATCGACGACGCATGGTACGGATACGCAACGCTGTGCCTCTACCTAGAAAATCAAAACGCCTATCGGCTCGCGCGCACGGCTTTACTGGACCACTACAAGGATGCCAGTCCTGACTGGATCGTGGCCGAACGCGCAGGTCTCGCCTGCCTACTTTCGCCCGCGTCGGATGCTGAACTCCTCCGCATTCGGTCCTTGGTTGATCTGGCTCTGGCCAATGGTCCCAAGCCGCCTGAGTCAGGCTTTGCTTACTTGCAGTTTTTGAACGGCATGGCGAAATATCGCGAAGGCCAAGTGCAGGACGCGATCCCCGTGTTGCAAGAGGCGGCATCGGCTTTATCTAACCGCGCCGGCCCACAGTTCGCGCTCGCAATGGCGCAATTTCGATCAGGCGACACCGATGGTGCAAATCGGACGTTGGCGGGAGCACTTTTGGCATTCAATTGGAAAGCACCGCAAAATGAGCCTGCACCGATGTGGACCAGCCACATTCTTCGCCGCGAGGCACAGCAGGTGATCTTGCCACACCTGGATGACTTTCTTCGAGGGACTTACCAACCAGGAGATCACGGTGAACTCGACGTCTTGCTTGGCGCGAGCCAATTTGCCGACCGTCCGCTGACACTTGCTCGTCTCTACGCTGACGCATTTTCGAGAAATCCAAGACTTGTCGAGGACTTGCGATTGGACCATCTTTACCACGCCGCCTGCTCCGCCGCACTGGCGGCCCTTGCTCCGAGTGACGCCACAGATCGGGTGTCAGAGGTACAGAGCCTTCCATTGCGCGACCAAGCTCGGGCATGGCTACGGCAAGATCTGGTCGTGTTCGGTAAGGCTCTGGACGATGATCCTGCAACCAACCGTGAAACTGTCCGGCACGAGATCGGCCTCTGGCAAACTGACCCCGATTTGGCGAGCCTTCGTGACTTGCCGGAATTGCAGAAGCTAAGCGACGTGGAGCGCAAAGATTGTCTCGCCCTCTGGGCCGACATCGATGACCTGCAAAAGCGATGTGGCTCTACCAGATAGCTCCCTGAGCCGCGAATGACGTGTATTATCACGTAAGATTGTCAGTCAGATTCCAACAGCTGCGGATCAACTAATGCTTCGATGGCGCGACGAATTGCTTGCGGTAGCCTGTCCCAGGCGAGAATCACCCGTTGCAAATCAGCGTCATTCAACGCCAAGTGAAGCCATTTGAGGCGACCTGTTTGCAGCGCATTTGCAGCGCGGCACATTTCGCAATCTTCGCAAATACAAGAGGCGCAATTGATTGGCTCAAAATCAGCGCAAGGTTCAAATCCTGTCGCCGCCACTTGTTTCGGCGGTAGCGAAAAGTCGCTACCGTCGGGTTATACGAAAGGCCAGCGTCGTCGGACGCTGGCCTATCCGCGTTCTATAGTCGCTCGTTGCAACGACTCCGAGCAACGCCGTCAGTCTCGGAGTCTTACTCCAGCGTGTCGAACGATGTACGCGGATCGAAGGGTGCGCGCGGCAGAACATCGACCGACGACATTAATGGTTTCCGGGAAAGGGCTTTCGCACGAACGCGGGCCCGCGTTGACCGTCATTCGGGCCACCCGCCCATTAGGCCCGCCCCCAAATGAATTTTCAGAAAGATTTCAGCGGATGTTAGACAAAGGGGGGCGCCCGATTATAATCTTCTACGCTGCCATGCTACCAGGACGATTGCAAAGTCGTTAATCCAAGGCTCCTACGAGTTTCAGGGCGTGGAGGGGATTGGCGCAGAGATCATCGGCTCGGGCTCGAAGCGGTTGTTTGGATTTTTGGGTCGTTAGTCGCAACACGCTCAGGGCTACGTTGGTGAGGCTTGCCAGGCGTTCGGCCAATCCTGGCCGACGACTCCAGTGCCGGTCTTCGTCCCACCAACGATCTTTGACGAAGTGCAAGCTGTTTTCCACTTGCCAATGAGCGCGTACGTACTTCAACAATTGCTTGGGCGTAGTCGTGGCCGGGTCGAGGCTGGTGACGAAGTACCGCGTTTCGCGCGTGGTTTTGCCGTTTCGGTCTTTCGTCTCGCGGTCGACTCGCAAGAGCATGCGGCAACCGGCAAGCCCCAGCCGCTGGCAGACATATTCGGCGTCGGCCAGGTCGATCCAAAGAAAACGAGTCTCCCTACGGCCCCCTTTTTTTCCCGCGTCTGAGCGGCCGCCGCGCTGTCTTGGGCCTGCGCAAAGCAGGTCTGCGCCGCATCCAGGATGTCGGGCTGGTTGGCTTTGATTTGGAACAAGTAGTCATGGCCCGAAGTCAGAATCAGTTCGGCCAGATTGCGCTGAGCATAGAGGGCATCGCCCGTGATCAAACGCAACGCCGGATACTTCTCGAACAGTTCGCTCAGGTGCGCTTTGAGCACTTCCGGCTCGGTGCTTTTGTCGCCCGACAGGGGCCATTGCCCAAGACACGCTTTCAAATCCTGGACAAAAACGTTCAGCATCTGAATCGGATCGCCCTGCGGATCGAAGCCTTGCTTCGACGTCTTGCCATCCACCGCCGCGACCAGAGCCTCCTGATCCGCCATTACCTCTTGCAACCACTGGGAAAACGCAGCTTGAAACTCCTCCAACGAGAACTTCGCCAGCGTCCGACTTAACGTGGTAGGATGCGGCGGCTTGCGACGCGTAAAGCCCAAAGGTCTGCGCAGCAGATGCCAGTTCCGGGCTGCCCACCGCTGCAAGCTGGCAAAATCGTTCAAGCGGCAGACCAGCCCCACGAGCGTCAGTCCCAAAATCCCCGAAAACGGATGACGAACACCACGCCGCTGACGTGGATCGGCCACCTCCGAAAAGGCCACCATCAAAGACGGAAAATACGATGGTAGTTGCATGGCTAGCTCCTTCTCCTAAAGCCAACCCGCATCACCCGGTTAGGATCGCACCTGCATTATACAAAACTCAACTTTGCAATCGTCCTGGCCATGCTACGGCGATTCAAGGGGGGCAGCTACCGTGACGCACCAACCTTCGCGGAGGAAACACTATTGGCCTCCAAACCAACTCGACGCCTCTTTTCTCTGAGCGCTGTTCTTGCGCTCTCTACGCTGCTCGTGGCGGCCTGCACCATGTCTGCCTTTGCCGTCACGATTCCCACCGTCCCGGTCGGCAACTTGGGCAATGCCACCGATCCCTTGATCGGCAATCTCTACGGTAGCGTCAGCTACGACTACCGCATCGGCACGACCGAAGTGACCAACGCGCAGTACGCGGCGTTCCTGAACGCCAAGGCCGCCAGCGATCCGTTGACCCTCTACAACACCGCCATGGGCGACATGGGCATCGATGCCCGCGGCGGGATCACGCGCAGCGGCGCCGGCACGATTGCCGATCCTTACGTCTACACCCCCAAGACGAACATGGCCGACAAGCCGGTGAACTATGTGAGCTGGTATGACTCGATTCGGTTCGCCAACTGGCTGAACAACGGCCAGGGCTCGGGCGATACCGAGACCGGCGCCTACACGCTGTTGGGCGGCACGCCGGAGCCGAGTAATGGCCTGAGCATCACGCGCAACGCCGGCGCCACGTGGTTCCTGACGAGCGAAGACGAGTGGTACAAGTCGGCCTATTATCAGCCCTCCGCGCAAGGGGGCGACACGGACGACTATTGGCTCTATCCCACGGCCAGCAACAGCGCGCCCACGATCGCCACGGCCGACAGCGTGGGCAACATCAGTAATCCGGGGACGAACGTCGCCAATTACAATTATGGCGCGGACTGGAACAGCCAGGACGGCAACGTGACGACGGTCGGCAGCGCCGGCCCGTCGAGCGACAGCTTCTACGGCACGGCGGACCAAGGCGGCAATGTGTGGGAATGGAACGAAGCGCTCATCGGGTGGTTTCGGTGCTTGCGGGGTGGTTCGTGGGACGGCGGTGACTTGCGGTCCCCGGGCCGGGCCTACATCCGCCCGTGGGTCGAGTACAGCGGTCTCGGGTTCCGCGTGGCAACCGTCCCTGAGCCAAGTACGGCCGTGCTGGCGATCGTCGGTTGTGCGTTGATGTTGTGGTGGCGAAAGCGGCGCAAGTAGCCCTTTGGCGCGACGCACACGAACCCGAAGCGCTAGCGAGGGAGAACTGACGAAGATCCTTGCGTGCCCCGCGGCGTGCTGTGAGGTGCCCTCGCTCGCGCGTTTTGAAGTTGCGCTATTTCACGATGGATCACGCCGCGGCCCGGAATTCCGTGGGTAGAGCGGCGGCCAGTAGGCGTTGCAGTTTGGCGACGCCACCGGGAGTTTTTAATCGCTGCGAGAGATATTTTAGCTCCTGGCCTTGGCACTCCTGACGGTATGCCACGCACAAACCGTGCAAACGTTGAGACTCCCACCAACGACGACGCTCCTGGCTCAAGCGGCGATCGCACAGGCGTTTCGCACGCTCGTGCTCCAGGAACAGTACCGTCGTGATGGCGATCCGTGCCCAAGCTTCCACCGCCGGAAACTTTTCGAAGCTGTATTGAGCGAAGCCCAACGTGCTCTTCAATTCCTTGAAGAACAATTCGATCCGCCAACGCAGCGAATACATCTCGATCACTTCGCTCACACTCAGATCCAGGGCGTTGGTCATCAGGATTTTCACGTCGTCGGGAGTCGCTGTTTTCAAGTTCTGTTTCATTGTCGAAAAAACGAGTTGCACGCGACCGACGCCGCGCACCTCACATTTTTCCTGAGAGGCGTAGTACACGCCTGGTTTCTGTTTCGGCCCAACACGCCACTTGGAAAGACGCCGGTAGCTGGCATGCTTCCCCGTGGACGCTCGAAGCCTCACCGTTTTCAGCGACCGACTCGTCCAATCCTTCAAACGGGAACGCACTTTCGGGCGCTGTCCCGTCGATCCTTCGTAAACGCGCTCCGGGTTGGCCGGAGCGATCCAGATATATCCTCGCTCCTCGCGGACCTCGTGGATGACCCTCGCATCGTAGGCCGTATCGCCCAGTACGACCACCCTCGCCTCTTCGGGCACCGGCAGGCCGCCAATCAAATCGGCGGCCGCTTCAGCGGTCGTTCGATGTCGCAGTCCCTTTTCGGCACGGTACTCCTTGGTATAGTGCGGGATCTGCCAGGGGATGCGATATCCCGACGGCGTAATCAGCAAGCCAAACGTAAAACCGTGGCATTGCTCGCGGGTGACTTTCTTCTTGTTGTAGCGGCGCCCTTTTCGGGGTCGTCGTTTTCGATTGCCCGTGCCGTGGGTGTTTTGCGTCTTGCGTCCGCTTTGGCTGGAAAGCGTGACGCCGATGAGGAAGAAGAACGTTCCCTTGCCCGTTTCCATCTCCAACAAGGCCCGCCGCAGCGGCGCGTTGAAGTCGTGGCGTTGCCACCGCGGCCGGCGGAGAAAGCGCGTGAGTTGTCCGCGATGGAAGGTTTCCGAGGCGATGCATCCAGCCGCCTGCGAGCAACTCATGCGCCCTACGTGCATGATAAAGGTCAGAACCATGCGGAGGACGAAAGCTCGTGCCAATGCGGGGAGAGAAGTTCTTGCGATGAAGGTCTTGAGCACGCGAGCCGATTCCGTCACGATGATCATTGCGGGCCCTCCCCGTGAATGGTGAGAATCTCAATGATCCAGTCATGGGCCAGGGCCCGCTTTTCGTGCAATACCAATCCAAAACGCTAGCAACCAAATAGCACAACTTCAAAAAGCGCGCTGCGGGTTCGTGTGTGTTGCATATGCAAAAAACGCCGCTGCGCACTTGAGTGGCGCAGCGGCGCCTGGGCGAAACCCGTTTGGTTTGTGCGCTGCCGCCCCGTTCCTAGGGGCCGTGGCGATTTCTTGTGGGTTGTAGGTCGCGTGCCACGGCGTCTTGTGAAGCAGCGGCGCACCGGTGACCCTCCGCCGTGGGAACGATGGTGATTTCCAAGCGCAGGTCACCAAGACGCCTGGACCTTCGAACCCGGTCGGTCTGATCGGCAGATCCGAAACCCGCTTTCTGGAGTCACCGTCGCGCGCGCTTAGGAACTCCAAAACATTTCGGCCGGTGGCTTGGGATGCCGCTTATCGCCGGCTCACTGCTGGTGTTATTCGGCGGCTTACACGACCAGAGGCCCATTACTGTGCCGCACCAACGGTCAAGCGGACGAGGCCCGCGCGGTTTGTCAGGACAAGCGGCCCGACGCATCGCACGATTCACATCCCATTAACGAGTTCTCCCGAAGTCATGCCTTTGTCCGATCAGGATGCTTTCCCTTATCGCACAAGTGGTGGCCTGATTTCAAGTGGCTTTTTTGGAGTGGCTGGTGGCTAGTGGTCAGTACAGAATGAGAACCGCGGAGGACGCGGAGGGAGGAGAGAGACAAAGACGGATCCGCAGATTGCACGGATTTCTCAGATCGGGAGAGGGGGTCGGGGTGCGTCGGCGTAAGCCGGGGAGAGGTTGCGAATGAAAGAGTCGTACGAGGTAGGACCTAGCCAGTCGCCTCGGCCTCGAGTGATGTGTCGCGTTGGGCAACTGGCGGGGCGAAGCGTTCACAGAGGTACAGCCGGGCTGTGTATTGAGCTCCGAAAACACTATTTTGTGGCGGCCGACCCGATCCTGATACGGGGAAGGCAACAGTAATGTCGAACGCTAACGGCAAGTCCGATGTTACCCCCACGGAGCCTGAGACCACAGGCACGGTTGAAAACCTTTCCCACGGAAGCCGAGAGGCCCCGGCGACATCCGCGTTTTCCATGGACGCGGATCGGTTGGAGAAGGCGCAATGCCACAAGTCCAACGCGCACGTCGCCGGGGAGTCAGACAGTCCCATAGTACCGAAGAAACCGGCGAACAAGGGCGGCGTGCCGCTGCCTGCGGAGTCGGCGGAGGGAAGGGGGCTGACCAAGGAGAACACGGGGCAATTGCTACTGGACTGGATGCAACGCCAGAACGCGGACGGTTCGCCGTTCGTACCCAGGTCGCGCGGATTGCTCGGTGTACGTGAAGCGGCACGAAAGGATGGGAAGCTGAAGTTCACCAGCTTGCTCCATCATCTCACGCCGGAACTTCCGCGAGCGAGTTTCTTCGATCTGAAGAAGCAAGCCGCGCCCGGCGTGGAGCAGGACGATTGCAAAGTTGAGTTTTGTATAATGCAGGTGCGATCCTAACCGGGTGATGCGGGTTGGCTTTAGGAGAAGGAGCTAGCCATGCAACTACCATCGTATTTTCCGTCTTTGATGGTGGCCTTTTCGGAGGTGGCCGATCCACGTCAGCGGCGTGGTGTTCGTCATCCGTTTTCGGGGATTTTGGGACTGACGCTCGTGGGGCTGGTCTGCCGCTTGAACGATTTTGCCAGCTTGCAGCGGTGGGCAGCCCGGAACTGGCATCTGCTGCGCAGACCTTTGGGCTTTACGCGCCGCAAGCCGCCGCATCCTACCACGTTAAGTCGGACGCTGGCGAAGTTCTCGTTGGAGGAGTTTCAAGCTGCGTTTTCCCAGTGGTTGCAAGAGGTAATGGCGGATCAGGAGGCTCTGGTCGCGGCGGTGGATGGCAAGACGTCGAAGCAAGGCTTCGATCCGCAGGGCGATCCGATTCAGATGCTGAACGTTTTTGTCCAGGATTTGAAAGCGTGTCTTGGGCAATGGCCCCTGTCGGGCGACAAAAGCACCGAGCCGGAAGTGCTCAAAGCGCACCTGAGCGAACTGTTCGAGAAGTATCCGGCGTTGCGTTTGATCACGGGCGATGCCCTCTATGCTCAGCGCAATCTGGCCGAACTGATTCTGACTTCGGGCCATGACTACTTGTTCCAAATCAAAGCCAACCAGCCCGACATCCTGGATGCGGCGCAGACCTGCTTTGCGCAGGCCCAAGACAGCGCGGCGGCCGCTCAGACGCGGGAAAAAAAGGGGGCCGTAGGGAGACTCGTTTTCTTTGGATCGACCTGGCCGACGCCGAATATGTCTGCCAGCGGCTGGGGCTTGCCGGTTGCCGCATGCTCTTGCGAGTCGACCGCGAGACGAAAGACCGAAACGGCAAAACCACGCGCGAAACGCGGTACTTCGTCACCAGCCTCGACCCGGCCACGACTACGCCCAAGCAATTGTTGAAGTACGTACGCGCTCATTGGCAAGTGGAAAACAGCTTGCACTTCGTCAAAGATCGTTGGTGGGACGAAGACCGGCACTGGAGTCGTCGGCCAGGATTGGCCGAACGCCTGGCAAGCCTCACCAACGTAGCCCTGAGCGTGTTGCGACTAACGACCCAAAAATCCAAACAACCGCTTCGAGCCCGAGCCGATGATCTCTGCGCCAATCCCCTCCACGCCCTGAAACTCTTAGGAGCCTTGGATTAACGACTTTGCAATCGTCCTGGGCCTTGCCCCTCATGTCGGCTTGCCGTGGGTGCCAATGTGGTATAATTGTTGGTCTGCCTGACCTTCTGGTTTGCTTGGGGGCGAACTGGGTTCGACCGGATAGCATGAAGTGTCGGTGGCGTGCCGTGGTTGGTCAGTGGGCCACGTTAAAAGCTGACCAATATCTTCATTTGCCGAAGATAGCTTTGCTTTGGCTGCCTAGAGATAGGTAACCCGAGTTGCGGGCTTTCGCCGGAGAGGCCCAAAGACTCGTCACCAATTCCGGATCGCCTCGGGTCACTGCTGGGCACGCCCGAGGTCAAAAAATGTTCCCGGCTGGCTGCTTCGAGACCCCGTCGGTTGGGGCTCGAGCGGCGAGACGCGTAAATGATCCGACTACGCACGTAGAAGCCGCCATGGAAATATCGCGGGACGCGGGTTCGATTCCCGCCGCCTCCACTCAGCAGAATCTGTGCCAGATTCTGCCGCGGACTGACCCGAAACGTCACAACCTTGAATCTTAACAGGGTTTGGCGTTTCGGGTTTTTTCTTGCTCTTGTGCCGCGTTGTGCCACGCTTTGTCCCAGTTTGCCTATCTGGGCTGCACGACTGCTGACTAGGACACTGACTAGCTCCGTTGTCCTGGGCAGCGGGAGCCGACAGCGATGCCAGGGCACGAGCCTGATCCCGCAAGCCAATGTGGGCGTATCGCATCGTCATATTCACGTCGGAGTGCCTAGCAAGTTCCTTGGCCTCGACGAGCGAAGCACCATTCCGCAGCAACTCGGTGATGTGGGTGTGGCGACCGGCGGCATGGAAGTCGGCAATGCCTGCCTCTGTCTCGTAGGCGATTCCAACCCGCTCCAGGTCCTTCTTGACCATGAGCCAGGTTTTCTTGCGTTCGAGTTTCGGAAAGAGCAATTGGTCCGCCCTGACTCCCACCAGCCACTGACGCATCAACGACACCAATTCCTGGTGGAGGGGCAGCACGTCGGTCCGCCGGTGCTTGGAGCAGGCGGCCGCCACGGTCACGGTGGGCTGCGGACTGTCTAGGTCAAAACTTGCCGGCGTCAGACTGGCCAGTTCGCTGCGACGAAGACCCGTCAAAAATGAAACCAAGTAGACTCGGGCACGCTGCTCCCCGTCGTATCCTTGAATGCGTTTATTGCTGGATCGGGCGGAGGCAATGAGTTTGCTAAATTCGTCCGGCATCAAGGCTCGCCGTTGATGCCGGATATCGATTTCAGTATTCAGGCGGGAAAGGCTAGCCAGTGGATTCATGGCCAATCGCCCGCTACGGACAAGCCAGCGTCCGAATGAGTCGACCGCTTGGACATAATGATTGTACGTTTTGGCCCCCAAGTCCTCTTCGTCACGGTGATCGCAGATAAATGCTTGCACGCGTTCTGCGGTCAGGTCAGCCAAAGTCTCGATGCCGCATCCGCCAAGAATGGCCCTCACTCGCGTCATCGTGAGCTTAACGTGCTTGCCGGTGGTACCGCGTTGCTGCATGCCCTTCTCGAACATTGCGAGGTGATGGGAAATCGGGAGCCTCCGCTCGTCGGCTAGCTTCTCGGCCTGTGGATCAACTAAGCCTTGCTTGCGGAGGCGTGCGTCGCGGTCGAGCTTCGCGCCCAGCTCGACGCTGAGATTGTAGTCGGTGTATCCGAGGACTCGATGTCGCTTACCGTGCTCGTCGACGTACTCAACCGAGTACGGCACGTTTCGCTTCTTCTTGTCCGCACCACGTTTGAAGATCGAAGCCATAAAACACGGCCCTCGCGGGGCAGCCTTTCTTTGTTCGAATGCTAGTGAGAGGAACGCGACTTTCCATTATCGAGCGGCGGGCAACCCGCATCGACCCAACTCTGAACTTCTGAAAAGCGCCAGCGAACGCTTCCCGCCAAGCGGACGGGCTCGGGAATACGGTGAGCACTGTGAAGTCGCCAGACGGAACGAACGGAGATGCCTAGCAGATCAGCGATGTCGTCGACGGTGATGAGCAGCGGCCGATGCGGGGAAAGATAGGGCGGCAAATTATCGGGGTCGCGTGGTGTAGCCGGAACCGTCGCCATAACTTGTCGGGAACGCGTTAGCGCTCCCCCTCCAATTCCAGGTTTGGATGACGGCCCGATGCCATCATTCGTACCCATATGATCTCAATTTTGCCGATCGATGGCTGCATCGAATTTGCAACTACAAATCTGTCCGCGACGCATACCGTTTTATTGACGGTACTTATGCAGATACGAGAAGGACACAACTTGTGGCAAACTTAACTTGAACGCCGCCGGTGACGCGGATCGAGTTGGCGTTTGCCTACGACACCATCAGGGTTTGTTTGCCAGACGCCGGTTTCCGGCCACATCTTCTCGGCGACGTCGATAAGGGTGCCAGGACCGGAACAACAAATCTTAACCACTGGCACGGGTAACCGGTCGATGACCGATTGAAATAGCGAACGAAGTTCGTTGACGGCGCGTTTCTTTGCGATGGAACTGGTCGCCAGAATGGAATTGGAGAAACACTCCCGCACTAGGCAGTACATGC
>CAVZWY010000025.1:0-117825 GCA_963779015.1 uncultured Planctomycetaceae bacterium
CCGAGTTCGACGTTTTTTGGGACTTTGCTTTCTGAGATGAGCTTCCTGGACTGGCACGATCGGAAACAACGCCGTGGAGCGCCGATGCTGGGGGATGACCCGGAAACGCAACCAATTGCGGAACGGTGAAAAATGCAAAGGCTAAATGAGGTTCACGAATCGGATTCGCCGGAAAGGTGATCCAATGCTTGTAGAACCTCGGGCACATACGTGAACGCCGGTCCGCCTTGCATCATTACGGCCACGCCCGCCGCCTCAAGGATTTGTTCGCGTGTCGCGCCTGCCTTCAGGCTCCCCTGCACGTGCAGATTGATACATGGGGTACATCGCATTGCGAGACCAATGGCTAGCGCGATGAGCTCCTTCTCACGAAGCGTGAGCGCACCTTCCTTCATAATGCTCTGATAGAATCCGCCAAAACCGCGAGTAATGTCGGGAACTTGCTCCTTCATCTTCTGTCGGTCTGTCTGCCAACCATCAAAGAAACTTGCAACTTCGTTCGCCATGACATTCACCTTTCATTGGTTTCCTAGAGATCCAGCTCATGTCTTCTCGTGGGCTATCGCCTGATTCGCACCAGCGAAGAATCTTGCGCGGAAATACAAGGCTACGTTGACCAGGCCAATAAGGACGGGAACTTCCACCAACGGGCCGATCACCGCGGCAAAAGCCGCCCCGGAGTTGAGACCAAAGACAGCCACGGCCACCGCGATCGCCAGTTCAAAGTTATTGCTGGCCGCCGTGAAGGCGATCGTCGCGGTCTTTGAGTAATCAGCTCCCAGCCGCTTGCCCATCCAGAAGGACACTAGGAACATCACGACGAAGTAAATACACAGCGGCACCGCGATCCGCAGCACATCCAGCGGAAGCCGAACGATGTACTCCCCCTTGAGCGAGAACATCACCACGATGGTGAACAAAAGCGCCACGAGCGTCAGCGGCGATATGCGTGGGATGAACTCTGTCTCGTACCAGGTCCGCCCCTTGAGTTTCAGGAGCACGAAGCGTGTGAGCAGGCCGGCCAGAAAGGGGATGCCCAGGTAGATGAACACACTCTTGGCGATCTGTCCAATCGTTATCGCAACCGTGGCCCCTTCTAGTCCCAGCGCTGGCGGAAGGATCGTGATGAAAAACCAGGCATAGACCGAGAAGAACAGCACTTGAAACACCGAGTTGAACGCGACAAGCCCTGCCGCGTATTCGGTATCTCCTTCGGCCAGTTCATTCCATACGATCACCATGGCGATGCATCGGGCCAGCCCGATCATGATCAGGCCGATCATGTACTCAGGGTATCCATGCAGGAATAACACCGCCAAGCCAAACATCAAGAGCGGGCCGATCACCCAATTCTGCACCAGCGATAGCCCCAGCACGCGAACATCGCGGAACACGTCGCCCAGTTCCTCGTACTTCACCTTTGCAAGCGGTGGATACATCATTAGGATCAGCCCGATGGCAATCGGGATATTCGTCGTGCCGACCTGGAACCGATTGACCGTTTCCTCGACTCCAGGCACGCAATAGCCAATTGCGATCCCAGCAGCCATGGCCAGGAAGATCCATAGCGTCAGATAACGATCGAGGAAGGAGAGTTGCTTCCTGCACGGAACTTGAGCCGCTGCTTGCGTGGCCATGACGTCCGAACCTCCTGTCGGATGAACGTGCTACTTGCGCAACACGAGAACGGGGCAGTGCGCCAACCGTACGACACGCTCGGCAACCGAACCGATCAGCACATGAGCCAGTCCCGTGCGACCGTGCGAAGGCATCACGATCAGGTCGGCCTTCAAAGCGTCGGCCAGCTTAACGATCTCATGACCTGGATCGCCTTCCAGAATGTGCAACTCCAGGCGGCCCTCAATGCCGGCCTGACAAAGAAACTGTTCCAGTTGGGCCATTCCGTGCTGTGCTCTTTCCTCGCTGCTGGTCCCTGGTGAAATCACGCCGACTACCGGACCGGGAATGACGTGCGTCACATGGAGGACACCAGACGTTGCGACAACGTCGCAGCCGACAGCGAGCGCCCGCTGGCTCTCGTCTGAGTAATCCACGGGAACCAATATCGTTTGTCGAGCGAGCGCGGTCATGGCGATGTCTCCTGAATTGCGATTTTGTTGACCTTACACACGGAGCGTCAAGCACAACTTATTCGGCTCGTCGTAAGGAGCCGGCGAATCTCGTCCGGCGAAGGCACCGAGCCCGTCCACATGACTTTGCCGTCAATCACCAAGGCCGGTAGCGCGATGACGTTGAAGTCCAGCATCTTGACGATGTCAGTGACTTTCTCCACTTTGCAGTCTACACCGCTGGCGGAGGCGGCCTGCTGAGCGCTCGCATACAACGCATCGCAGCGACGGCAGCAAATTCCCAATACCTGAATCGTGTGCATAATGCGTTCCTACTCCGACGCCGTCACCGGTATCGACGGGGCCCCTTGCTTGCCGCTCCCAATTTCTCGCAACCGCTCGGCACCAACCGGCTCATGAGTCAGCCAGGGAACAATAGCGACTCGCTCGACCGACCGTTGAACCCGCTCGATATGCGTATACTCCTCAGCGGCACGCGCCACCAACAACGGATCGTGCGGATCGGCAGCCGATAGCGACGAGTTGATAACCCAGGCCCAGGGCTCGATGCCAGCGCGGCGAAGATCGGCTTGCAGTGATTCCGCCTCCAGCACCGGTGTCGTCTCCGGCAGTGTGACAATCAGCATTTTGGTTTGTTTGGGATCTTGCAATTTCATCATGGGAGTGACGACTCGCAGTCCCGGCGCCATATGTCGTACTACATCGCGGTGATAAGCACCGGTAGCGTCGATCAACAGCAGCGTATGGCCGGTCGGAGCGGTATCGACGACGACAAACTTGTCGCGGGCCTCTTGCATCACACGAGATAACGCCTGGAAGACGGCAATCTCTTCGGTGCAAGGCGACATCAGGTCTTCCTTTAGCAGGGCACGTCCAGCCTCATCCAAATTCTTGCCCTTTGTTTCCAGCACGTGATCGCGATAACGCTCGCTCTCTACATGCGGATTGATGCGACTGACTTCGAGGTGCGGTACGTTTGACTCTACCGTCATCGAAAGGTGTGCCGCCGGATCAGTAGTTGTCAGATGCACGGCATGACCTCGCGCGGCAAGTTCCACAGCGATGGCTGCGGCAATCGTGGTTTTGCCGACTCCCCCCTTACCCAGCACCATCACTAGTCCGTGGCTGTCGGCCTCGATGAGATCAATCAACTCGTATAATGGTGTCAACGAGACCCGCTTTTCAACTTGCCCGTCCACTGAAGGATGTTGGTCTTTCGTCGCCGGTAGTAGGAACGCCCGCAAGGCGTCGACGCCCACTAGATTTCTAGGCTGCAGTGCAATTTGATGCTGCTCCAGCCCCGCCAAGGCTTCGGGCATTTCAGCAATCGCTGTACGCTCCCGTAAACGCAGTGCCGCCGCCAACGGGTCTTTGCTTCCATTGTCCGGCATGACGGCATTGATGACCAACTGCTGATTGACAATCCCCAGGTCAGCTAGCTCGCGCCTAGTTCGCTCGGCCTCCACGAGTGAACCTCGTTGAGGGCGGGCGACAAGTACTACGGTGGTGTGCTCGCGATTAGCGAGCTGTTCAACAGCCTGCGAGTATCGCTGGCGTTGTTTCTCCAAGCCGGAGAGTGGCCCCAGGCAAGACGCGCCGCTTGGATTAGTTTCAAGGAAGTTGGTCCATGCCGTCGGGAGCTGCAATAGTCGCAGCGTGTGCCCGGTGGGAGCCGTGTCGAAGATTACATGGTCGAACTTGTTAGTCGCGACGCCGTCAGTCAATAACTCGGTAAACTCGTCGAACGCCGCGATCTCGGTGGTGCAAGCGCCTGAGAGCTGCTCTTCCATGCCTTTTACGGTGTCCTCTGGAAGCACCCCTCGCACCGGTCCGACAATCCGGTCGCGATAGGCCTGGGCCGCCGCTTCCGGGTCGATGTTGAGCGCGAACAGGCCGGGGGCAGCTGGGATTGCTGTTGGTTTGTGGTCGCCAATTTCGAGTCCGAATTCCTGTCCGAGATTTGAAGCTGGATCGGTACTGACTAGCAGGACTTGCTTGCCGTGGTCCGCGAGCGAGACCGCCACAGCACAAGCCAGTGACGTTTTACCCACACCCCCTTTGCCGGTGAAAAACAACAGGCGTGTGGGATTGTCGACTAGCCGTGTCATGACGTGTCTCCTGGCTTCGATAGTTAACTCACTTTAACAGCAGCCGCTGCCACTTTTCTGTGCGTCTCCAAATGCCGACACCGTGCCACAGCAACAGGATTTGCGCGCCACCGGGGCCAATCCTGCGACAGTAATTAGCCCGGCCAGTTGCTCGCGAGTGAGATAGACACCGGCACTGATAACTCGGCCATCAGCAATCAGCAGCGGCAAGCAATCACTGCCGTAACGTGTGAGGTATTGCTTCGCCAAATCGGTCGTGGCAAATGCTTGCGGCTCTTGCGCGAGATTGTAACGCACCACCTCGACGCCTTGCCCTTGAAGCCAAGATAGGTCAGCCGCGAATTGCGCAATGGCTGGATCAACGCTCGGTCCGCAGACACCGGTCGAGCAACACATCGGGGGATCAAAAACTTGGAGCCGTTTCATGACTTAATCTCCAATCGTTATTCGTCGAAATACGATAATAAAGCGACAAAAAAGATTTACATCGCAGCAACCAGGGCCCGCAATCGACGCAGTGCTCTGGGGTCAACGCAATAGCACGTCCGTGGGCCATCGACATCGCCACGGATCAAACCAGCTTCCTTCAGAATCTTCAAGTGCTGCGAAATGGTCGACTGAGCGAGAGGGAATTCCTCGGCAATTTCCCCACAAATACATGACTCACGCCGAGTTAGTAGCCGCACTATCTGTATCCGGGCAGGGTGCCCCAGTGCTTTGCTCAGTTGAGCCAATTCTTCGTCCGCCTGCCGACCTTCAACGGGGCGCAGGTCCTCGCTGGGGTCAGCTGGAAGGCATTGTTTTCGAGGTTCTTGCTTGGTCATCTATAAATCGCCTTTCAACGATAAATGGTATCGGAATGGGGGCGGTCGGTCAATGAGGCGACTCGACCTGACTTGCTATTGGCCGGTCGCTTCTGGGCGAAATCTAGGCACTTAGAGTCTGCCATAGGCTTTCGGGCGGGCGGGAGCAAAGACTTAGCCCACTTATTTTGGGTGTCCACGAAGTGGAATTGCCGTGCAGCCGCCCCATCCGGTCTGAGTTGATGATCGCCGAAAAGGCCGGTACAAACGTACTGCCGAATTCGCATCAACCCGACCGTTTCTGAAACGCCAGCCTCCGGCGGCCTCGCAAGCGACGGTCCTTTGGAGTTTTCCTGTTTTGCGTAGCGCCGTAGCGGTGCTGCCGACTCTATCGCTGCTCAGATCTTGGCGACGCTAACCCAGTTATCCAGCCCCTCAACGTTCGCGATCGTCCATTGTTGTGCTGACATGTCCGCCGCGCAAGCGTCCACGGAGTTCTAGCAAGTCCACGGGCGTCCACCGCGTCGCCATCCCGAGATTGGCTACAGTTTGGCTACATTGGGCCGCCTTTTGCGCTGATTTCGGCGCATGGCGAGCGCAATAGAAAAGCCCCGCAACTCTAGACGGGGCTACTTGTTGTGGAAAAGCGGAGGGCATGGGATTCGAACCCACAACCCCTTGCGGGGCACCTGATTTCGAGTCAGGCCGCTGGCCAGTTCGCTTACCCTCCGGGGCGGTTATTCAATTTACATTGCTCCGCTCGAGTGGGCAACGGCGGTGTGCCGGTTGTGGCGCGGCGCGATGCTTGGCTGGGCTCCGGCGGGGCCTGGACCGCTGCATCCTCGCCTGGGTTCGACAGTGCGGACGGTCGTGAAACCGGCCGGGGCCCGCTTGCGTCATGGCCGTTTTGGGCTGGCGTCCGGAACGCGGTTGTGCCTGCGGAGAGGCTTGTGCGGCGCGTCGTACCGCCTATAGCGCTTGTGCCGGCTCGAAAGTTGCCGCTCGGGGCTGGGCAAGGTAGGGTTCGTTGAGCGGGCGACTGGGCGGGTCATATTGTCGCCAATTCTCATCTCTTGCAGTGAGACCCACGACTATGGATCGCCTCGACGCGAAGCGGATTCAGGTGCTTGGCGCGCTGGAACGAATGTGGCAGCGCAAAAGCGGACAGCGCCTGACGGCCGAGCAGGTGATGACGTTTGCGCCGATTTGCGTGCCGGTCGAATTGACACTGCCCGAGTTGGTCGAGATCTTTCACGACCGGCACTTCCGCCATTTGCTGGTCACCGACGCCGACGGCAAACTGGTGGGCGTCATCAGCGACCGCGACGTGCTGCGCATGATGGGGCCCGGCACGGCCTATAAGGAAGTGCTCGAAGGCATTCTGGCCGGCGAGATCATGAGCACCGACCTGGTGACCATTAGCCCGGCCACCACGGTGACCGAAGCCATTGCGTCGATGATCGACCACGGCATCAGTTGCTTGCCCGTGGTGGATGAGGGCCGGCTGCTGGGCATCCTGACCAATACGGATTTGCACGTTTTGCTGCAGATGTTGCTGCAAATGCTAAAGACGACCGTCCCGGAACAACCGGCGGCGGCCAGCCCGCAATAACCGCTCGCATCGCGCCGGTTGTCGCGGTTGATCGGCGGTGGCGCTGCGGCCCTGACGCATCGTCGGGTGCGCGACGTATGTGCGGGTTCTTGCGGTCCGAATCGCTATGTGGTCGCGGGCAAATTGCTTGTCTTGGCGACGTAAAGCCTGACGATACGTGGGGTACAAGCGTTTCCTCCCACGCTGACCCAGGAACCCCCGTCGATGGCCAAAGACACCTTTCGCATCGTTACTCGTGGCACGGATGGCCAGCTCCACACACGCGACTATAACCGGCAGGAATCGCTGTTGCGCGTCCACACGCAAATCGGCGTGGACGACTGCAGCACCGATTTGGGCTTGCGCGGCCAGCCCGTGCTGCGCGGCTTGATCGGCCCGATGCCCGAGGGCAAGAACATCATTCGCTACGAATCGCCGGAAGTGTTCGAGGCGTTGACCAAGGAATGGGGCCAATCGAAGGTTTCGCGCCGGAGCCGGACGCAACGGCAGGCGAAAGTCTCGCCCAATTGAGTTCTCCAAGCTGGAATGTGTGGAAAAGCAAAACGCGGAGCAAAAGCTTGCTCCGCGTTTTGTATTTTGGCGAGCGCAAGAGCGCTGCGGCGGGCGTCTAGCGATCGAGACCGCCTTTCCACACATTGTCGTTGTTGCTCGGCGCCGGCTGGGTGCCGTCCACGCGGGTGCCACCCATGGCCGAGTTGCTGTTGGCCACCAGCGGCGCGCCGCTGCTGGAAGGGCCAATCGCGATCACATGTTCGTGCGTGTCTTGCACCAGGCGTTGCGTCGTGATGGGCACCTGCTCGACGCGCTGCTGGGCCACGTAGTCTTGCCGCGTGATGGGCACACGCACGGTCTCGGTGCGCGTTTCCCAACGGGTGACCGGCACCAGGCGATAGGAGAGCACCGGCGGCTTGAAGATGTTCAGCGAGCGCTGATAGCCGGGCACCCATTGTTGTTCCGTCACCGGCACCTGATACGTGCGTACCGATTCCTGCATGTCGGTCGTGTAGCGCGGGTGATAGGTCGTGTACTGACGCGCCTCGTAGCGGGTTTCGCTGATCGGCTTTTGCGTCACCTGGCGGATCTTCTGGTATCTGACGCCGTTCTGTTCGAAGTACTCGACATCGTCGGCGCGGAGCGACGCGGTAAGCATCGTGCCCAGCGCGAGCAAAGCAACAATCGTTTTCGTCTGGATCATTTTGGTATCCCTCCCGAGCAGTGTCCGGCTGCCGGATCGGCCCAGTTGCGGGGGGCCGATGCCATCTCGTTCCGTCGTACCGGCGGCCCAAACGATCGGGCCGCCCCACGTCGTTGTTATCGGTGCGGCCGTTGCAAGTGCTTGAGACCACGGTAGTTCGCGGGCCAGAAAAATCCCGTTCGGGGGCCCCTTGTCAAACGGAATGGAATGCGACACGCTGGGGGGACGAACCACCGATCGGCTGCCCCGACGGCAGCGACAAACGTACGTAAACCCCGCAGCATGCAATGATTCGCGCCGATCTGCTCAAACTCTTGATCTGTCCCGAGAGCCGCTCGCCGTTGTCCGCCGCTAGCAGCGAGATGATTGCACGGCTCAACGCCGCCATTGCCCGGGGACAGTTGAAAAACCGGGCTGATCGTACGCTGGAAAAGCCGCTCAGCGGAGGGTTGGTGCGGGCCGATCAGGTGCTGGTCTATCCGATTGTCGACGAGATTCCGCTGCTGTTGGCCGACGAGGCGATCCTGCTCGATCAACCGGCGCTGGCCGCGAGCTAGACCGCCGGGCGACGCGATCGCGCGACCATTGGCGGGCACCTCCCTTGCACTGCTTTCACTGCCGAACGATTCAGGCGAGCCGTTTCCAGGAGGTGCGCGACCATGGCCGAGAAGACCATCTTCAAGCGAATCATCGACGGCGAGATTCCCGCGAAGATCGTCTACGAGGACGAGCAGTGCCTGGCGTTTCACGATATCGCGCCCGAGCGCCGACGCACGTGATCGTGATCCCGCGAAAAGAAATTCCATCGATCGCCGATGTCGCGGACGAGGATGCGCCGCTGGTCGGGCACCTGCTAGTCGTCATTCGCCAACTGGCCCAAGAGCTGAAGCTCGACGATGGCTACCGCGTGGTGGTCAACTGTGGTCCGCACGGTGGGCAGTCCGTCGACCACCTCCACTTCCACCTGCTCGGCGGCCGCCAACTGAGCTGGCCGCCGGGGTGACGCGACTCGAACGACGCGAGGTCGTCGTGCGCGATTACTTCCATCGCCTGCTTACCGCAGCGGCAGCTTGGGGATGTACTCTTTGAGGCTTTCGAGCATCGTGGGCTTGGTGGCCGTGGGCTCGGATTGCGGCGCGGCGGGGCGCTGGGCGATGGGCGCGGTGGTGTTGGTCAGCGGCACATAGGCCAATAGGAATTGCGGCCAATAGCCCTCGAGCAAGCGCGCGCAATCGGCCAATTGGCCTGCTTCCAGCTTGACGCTGGCCAGGCTGATTAGCTTGGAGAGTTCCAGCCGTTCGGATGGATTGAACGGCAGATCGAAAACTTCGACGTCGTCGATCCATAGTTCGCCGGCGGAAGCCAGGTCGAACCGCACGCGCAGGGCGGACAGGCCTTCGCTCGGCACGTCATCCACCGGAAAGCTGTAACGCACCCAGCCCAGCGTCGCTTCGGAGGCCGGCGCCGCGGGAATAACTCCGTAGGGCGCGAACTGACCGTCGGCGAGTTGCCCTTCCAACGCGATGCGCAGCGAGGGCAATCCGGCGGCGCCGCCACGCAGGTACATGTGCACTGCGAGGCGGCCGGTCGGCGGCGGCGAAAACGGGGGACTGGTGATCGTGGCCGGTTGGCCGGCGCTGGTGAGTTTGACCGATTGCCGGCCGCTGTGGTGTTGAGCCGGATCGATCGCAACGTGGCTTCCCATGCCGGCGGCAGCCGTCCAGGCGGGAATTTCGTCGCCTGGCGCGGCGGTTTCGAAATCGGCATTGTCGAGCGTGGTCATGGGCTGCGGATCGTGCAGCGCGCGGACGCGGGCTCCGAGATCCTGAATGCGATCGTGAAGTTGACGTCGTACGACGTCGTCGACATAGACTTGGGGAGCGCGGATTTGAACGTTGCCGGAGGAAAAGCGCGCCGCGGCCAGTCCATAAGGCTCGAGCGAAACCGTCAAGGTGGTGCCGCCCACGCCGGGCGCGAGCGCGCCGACACCTTCGCCATCTCCCAGCGCTTCCACGGTCAATGACGGAGGACCATCGACGAACATGGTTACATTGGCCGGCCAGGCCGAGTCGTTGACGAAATAGACGTAGGTCTGGTCTGGCTGCGCCAGCTTGCGAATCGTGACCGGCTGGGTGGCGCCGCCGACCGTTTGAAACGACTCGTCCGGCAGCTCGCGATAGACGCTGACCAGCGACGTGAGCGTCTGCTCTTGTCCCAGCGGCAGCAGCCACCCGCCGTCGAACATGGCGTGGGCGTCGAGCGTGGCCAAGGCGTGCACGAATCGGCGTCGATTGCGGTCGCTCGAAGGCGACATTTGCGTCACCAGCCAGGTGTAAGTGTTGGCGGAGCCGAAGGGACTCTTCAAGTCGAAACTTGTCAGCCGGGCCTTCTGGGGCTCGTGATAGAACAGACTGCCTGGATGGCCTGCGGTTTCGAACAGTTTGTCCATTTCCGGCGCGAGATTGATTTCGAGATCGGCGGCCTGGGCCGGCAAAGGACCGGCGGCCGGTTTGAGATGTTGCGGCCGCAACAGCACGATCTGCGGATCATCGTGGTACGCCTGCGAGCGGATGCCCAACTGCACAAGCGCGTCGTCCAGCTTGCGTGCTTCGGTAAAGTGGGTCGCAAATGGAATTGGGTCTGACGCCCTTCCAGCATCGTGCTGCCGGCCAGGTAGAGCCTGGCGGCCGGCTGCAACGCGGCGATGTCGTTTTTCAACTGCCGGTGAAACGCTTCGACTTGTTGCGCTGCGCCAGGCAAGCCAGGCATCGCGCTTGCGCCCAGCAGGAATTTTGCCCGGACGGCAAACCGCTCGAGGCCGGTGCCCGGCGTGCGGATTTTCGTGTCGGCTTCGAACTGGGCAACGGTCTGATCGTCGAAGCCCCATTCGTCGCCGGGAAGTTGGGCGAAGCCGTCGGCGGAGAGCTGCAGGGCCACGCCGCCGAACGACGGATGCGCGGCGTAGCGCGCGGCTACTTCGCGGACGACGTTTAGCATGGCCGTTTGTACGTGCGGATTCAGCAAGTTGTAATAGGGAGCAAGTCCCTGTCGCGGCGCATTGCTCGCCAGCCACGTCTGCCCGTCCGCGCCGACCCATTCCAATCCAATGGCCGCGTCGCCGCCGGCATGCACCAGCGCCTCGAGCTCGGGCAACGGCGAGGCAAAGTGCAGTGCCGGAATGAGCGTCAGGTTCTCGCGATCAAACAGACGGAACAACAACTCCAGCGCGTCTTTGCGGAGCGGATCCTGGGCCGTGCCAAAAAACACGCCCGTATCGTAGCGCGGCGTCGGTTCGAGCAATGTGCTGGGATAGATCGTGCTGCCCTCGGCATAGACCGACATCATCAGGCCGCCATAGCCGACGTACTTCAAATAGCGTGCCAGGTGTGCGCCGCCGTAGTACATCGTGTTCCAATCGTCCAGACTGCGCCGGCTCGCCACATCGAGCGACTCGGGCGCGGAAAAATTCTCGCTGAATAGCGGACGGTCGAGATAGCCGGCCCATAGTCGTCCCGACGGCGGAGCGTCGGGGAACGCGGGCCCCAGGGATCCCGCCGCGTCCGCGCGTACCAAAGGAAGCGTGGGAAACTGCGGTTGCGCGGCACAGAGGACGGTTATTTTTCCGTAAACGGCGCGCGAGCCTTGCCGGCGATTGGTGATCAACAGTAGCGGTGTTTTGGTGCGCGGCCAGAACAGAACGCGATGTTTGGCCATTCGCGGCGGATCGCCGGCTTCCTCGTCGGACACGTACACGCCCGAGTCCAAGCCGATGGGCAATACGGCGCCGGCCGCGTTTGGCTCAATCAGGCTGACGCCCATGGCTTGCGGCACGTCGCTGGGATACTCGATCTCCAGCACGTGGCAGAAGCCGGGACGCGCGAGCGGCAGCGGATATGCCTCCCAGGCGATGTTCGGCTCTTCTCCGCCCGGACCAAGCTGCATCAACGGGCCCAAGGTCGGGTGTTCCCAAGCGGCGCTTTGGCCGTTGCCCAAGGGTCCTTTGCGCAGTCCCGGGACCAGCGGAATGCTTCCCAGTCGCTCCCACCAGTGTGGCGACATGGGATTGATTTCCACGACCCGAGTCAGCGTGCCGGCGCTGGGATCGTCCGGTGCTTCCTTGGCCACGACGACAAATTGTAATTTGCGCTCCGCCAGATTTTTCCTGGGAACCAGCCGGTCGCGCAGTCGGGTAGGCACGGCGGCCAGCGTCAAATCGAACACGCCCTCGAACTCCGGCACGCGAATCGTCACGGTCGTGGGCGTGTTTTCCTGGCCGGCCTGGTATTCTTCGGACCACACGCGCTGTCCGCCCGGACTGGTCGTGATCGTGGCGTTGTAACGATAGCCGGCGGCCGTGCCATCTACCAGGTGCGCCGCCAACTCGAACTTGAACATTTCGCCCGGCGCGAACACCAGATTGTCGCGATGACACGTGACGCGCATTCGATCGCCCGGCGAGCGCGTGACAAGGAGACGATTCTCCGCGGCGTCTAGCGTGCTCGAGTGCGATTGGCGCACCAGATCGCGCAGGGGGACTTCGATCGTCTTACTGGTGTTCGTGGCGTCATCGGCCAGGATGACGGTGAGCCGCGATTCGAGATCGGCCGTGACCAGCACGTCGATGCCGTCGTAGGCGCGCAAGCTCGGTTCGCGAATGACGATGCCCTCGGGCGCGAGCCAGATGGACCCGGGCTCGTTGGCCTCGACGCCCAGCGCGCTCAATTCGGAAAACGTGCCTTGGCTGAGACGAATCGAACCGTGCCACACACGCTCAGCGCCACCGCCCCAGGCAATGCGCAATCGCATCGTGGTGTCGGCCGCGAATGAAAGCGTGCCGGCCAGGCAAATCGCGGCCACCAGCGCAGCGCGAGGCAGCCAGACTATCGTTCTGGCGCGTCGCGCAATCCGTGCGCGCGATGCATCCGGACATCCTTGTCCGATCATCGGAGCCTGACGCGTTAAGTCGTTGACACCACTAGAGATTCCCCACGAAGGGGTCGGGGATTATATCGAGGCCCCCCCAGGCACTCTATGCCGATTTAAGGGCAAACGGGCACAACGCTTGCCGCTGCTAGCAAGCAGTGCGTAATAGCTCATCGAGTCCGTGCGGGTGGGCGATGCTGCTGTTGTGAAGCAGGGCAATTGGGCCGCAGGTGCTTTCAGCGCATGCGGCCGAGATGCTGGCGACCGTGCCGGAAGCTCGCTATTCGGCTGGTTTTTGCAAAACGAAGTCGCGGCGCGAATCGGCCTTAGTCCCACTCGGTCACAAGATCATCGGCCAGCGGAGGCAGCGTGACATCGGGGCCCGCTTGCTCGTGTGCTGACAGTGCTTGCTGCAAGCCCACGGCCACGTCGTCGCACAGCTTGGCCGCTTCGTTGACTTCCCAGCGATCGGCCGGCTTGGCAAACAACTCGGCCGGCCCATCGTCGGGCTGCCGCAGGAACCAGGCATGCGTGCGGATGGCCCGTTCGTTCTCAGATGCCATGCAAACGTGATCGCGCAGCGCCAGTTTTTCACCGCGGATGATCGGCAGCAGGCTAGTTGCGCGCCCATCGGCCAACGGGCGGCGATCCAGCTCGAGCCAATCCAGCAGCGTGCCGGGCAAATCGGACGGCAAGACCAGTTCCTGGCTGCGGGCCATCCGTCCCAGGTCATCGGGAAAGCGCATGAGCCAGGGTATTTGCACCGTCTCGTTGTACAGTGCGCGATCGCAACGTCCCACGCGGAGGTGCTCTCCCAAGGGGAATCCCCGCGCCGACAACAACGTCAATTGTGTCGTAGCCGCCAATCCGCTTTCAGCCAGTTGATCGGTCAATGCTCCAAGGCAAAGATCCAAGAGCGAGATCTGGCCCGCGTAGGCGTGCGAGATTCCCAATAGCTCGTCCGGGTCATAGTCCGGCGCTAACATTCGGTCGGGCACGTCGACAAAATCAGGCGGAGTGGGATCCTCCTCTTCGGCGTACTGTCGACGCATCTCCAGCGGCGCATCCCAAGGTCCGCCCATCGCGCGGGCATGCACCCACAGGCAAAACGGCTCGGGCGGCGACGAAAGCCACTCGGTCGCCGCCATGAACAACCGTGCGAGTTGTGTTTCGGACATGTCGGCCGCTGGGGCATGCGTGGCTGGCGTTTCGACAATGCATTGTTCAACGAAGTTGGCAGCGGGCTTCCACTCCAACAGTTGCGGCTCGTCGGTCAATAGCGTCGTATGCCAGCCGGCTGCGCCCAGCAGTTGCGGCAAGTTTGTCTCGGTGGAGCTCGACGCGGCGCCGCGTGCGGCGTGGGTGCCCAGCCAGTAGGCCCGATAGATCGCTTCCAAACTGGGAGACTCGATGAAGGCCTGGTCAAACAGAAACGAATCGCATGCCAAGTGGTCGAAGTGATCCGTGTGAACCCAGGCATTTCCATAGGCGCCGAGCATGCCCGCATGGAGCCGGTCGATGACAACCACGATCACATTCTGGCACGGCACGGACGAAACCCAACGAGAAGGATGCGAGGCGCGGAAAGGGCCGATTGTAGCGGCAAACCGCTTTGTGCGGCAGTAACTCTGGCAGGTAGCTGAATTCTCAAGAATTCAGCCGATCCCGAACCGAAGGTGTGCGACATCCGCTACGACTGCCATAAAACGCTGTCGCACACCAGCAAGTGGGTCGCCGTATCGGACCAGTCATTGCCGAGATTGTGTCGAATCGCGGCCCGTTGGCAACTAAGCCCTCGCCTGGCGAGGCTCGGATACGGGGGCTTTGCTGGCGAACGCTTCCAAAGCTATTATTCGACTGGCAGGGTTTGTTTCGTCGGCCGGATGCCCAGGCTCGGAGTCCGCGACCGGCATCTCGAATCGCTCGGCGACGTTGCCGAGCACTCTCTCGTGCCAGCCGCGCAGGCGCGCTCGTTACGAGTGCGCGGCGGCCGAGTGCCGCGACTTTTGTGAGCATCCATTGGACGATTGACCCACGATGACCAGCGCTCTACTAGCAATCATTGCTCGCATCTTGAGCGGTGCGAGCGTGCGCTGGATCGATTGCCAACCGGACATGTGCCAGCGTGTCTATTTTGCCAATCACACGAGCCATTTGGATGCCATCGTGCTGTGGGCGTCGCTGCCGTCTGAACTGCGGCACATTACCCGGCCGGTTGCAGCCAAGGACTATTGGGAAAAAGGATTCGTGCGTCGCTACATGGCGCAGCACGTTCAACGCTCTGTTGATCGATCGGCGAGTGATCAAAGTGCATCAAAGTCCGGTCGATTTGATGCTGCGAGAAATCGGCGATCAGCAATCGCTGATCGTGTTTCCCGAGGGCAGCCGCAACCCCGAAGCCGAAATCGGCGAATTCAAGAGCGGGCTCTATTACCTGGCAAAAAAGCGGCCTGACCTGGAACTGGTGCCCGTGCACATCGATAATCTGAACCGGGTGTTGCCGCGGGGCGAGTTCTTGCCGGTGCCCCTGTTGAGCCTCGTGACGTTTGGTCCGCCGATTTGGCTGGAGAGCGGCGAGCCGAAGGCGGAGTTTCTGGAACGGGCCCGAAACGCGGTCCAACGGCTCAAGGACCTGGAAGCGTAACCGTTCACAGGGGACTGTCCCAATTTTCGCGGCGCGGGAGCAGTGAGTGCGAAAGGAGCCATAACGCCGCGAAAATGGGACTGTCCCCCTCGCGCTGCGGAAGGGGACAGGCACATTTTTCGGCACGTCAGCAAAAGCGCAGGCTTGCGCGTACTGGCCGAAAAGTGAGCCAGTCCCCGGACCATGAACACTTACCTGGAAGCTTAGGCACACCATGAACCTCGACTATCGAACACTGGGCCTGGTCGGCGGCGTGTTGGCCACACTGGCCGCGGCCACCTTGGTTGGCCGTCGCTTGAAGTTCGCGTCCGACATCGGGCTCAACCCCGCGCTGGTCGAAAGCTTCAACTCGCGGATCCGCGCCTGGTGGTTGATGTGTACCGTGTTGGCCGCCGCGTTCTTGCTGGGCACGGTGGCCACGGTGGTCCTGTTTGGGTTGATTTCTTTCTGGGCGCTGCGCGAGTTCATCACGCTCACGCCGACGCGCTTGGGCGATCATCGCACACTGTTCTGGGTGTTTTTTATCTTCACGCCGCTGCAGTACCTGCTGGTTGGCATGGGCACGATGTTCTATGGACTGTTCACCGTGTTGATCCCGGTGTACGGCTTTTTGTTTATTCCGGCGCGGGTGGCATTGGCCGGCGACTACAAGCGGTTTCTCGAGCGCACCGCGAAGATCCAGGCCGGCCTGATGATATGCGTGTACTGCCTGAGCCATGCACCGGCGCTGTTGAGCCTGAAGATTCCCGGCTATGAGGGGCAAGGCGCGCGGTTGCTGTTCTTCTTCGTGCTGGTGGTGCAACTCAACGACGTGTTGCAATATGCCTGGGGCAAGTTGCTCGGGCAGCACGTGATCACGCCGTCGATCAGCCAAAGCCGCACCTGGGAGGGCTTCTTCGGCGGCGTGGCGAGCACCACGCTGGTGGGCATGGCGCTGTGGTGGGCTACGCCTTTTGAGCCGTGGCAAGCCGCTGCCATGTCGCTGGTGGTGGCCGTGATGGGCTTTGCCGGAGGCATGACCATGTCGGCCATCAAGCGCGATCGCGGCGTCACCGACTACGGCACGCTCGTGGTGGGACACGGCGGCGTGCTCGATCGCATCGACTCAATCTGCTTCGCCGCGCCGGTGTTTTACCACCTGACGCGGTATTTCTTCGTCGTAAGTTGATGCGCTAGTTTCCGGCGTGCATGCCGCTGCCCGGTTGGACGAACGGGTTGCCGCTGCCGGGGCTCGAGCGGCTCCATTCGAGGATCACTTGCCGCGGGCGCTCCACGGGCTGGGGCCGCGTGGCTTGATACTGCGACGGGCCCGGCGTCTCGGTCCGCGCCAGTTGAATATCGGGCTCACTTGTGCCAGCAACTGCCGTTGCCGTCGCATCGCCTTGCGCGTGCCACTTGTGACTGGGCGGTTCGGCCTCTTGCAAGACCGAGGACGCCGTGGCGGCCCTTTCATAAACGCTCAGTTGTTCGCCATCGACGGTGGCCGGCGCAGGACGGGCCGATCCACGCGAAGCCATCGGCGCCGCCGGCACGCCGGCCAACCCGGTGGGCGCCGGTTGTTGCACGCTGGGTTGCGGCGTGTTGACCGCGACCAGCGCGGGCGTTGGTTGAGTGACGTCGAGATTCGGGCTGCCCTGGCGCACCCAGGCGAGCCATTGTTCCTGCAGCGTCGCCAGATTGTCGTAGCCGTAGTGGGCCTTCGTGGCGCGGGGCCAATTCTCGTCGCCCAATCCGTCGGCCACGAAATCCAGAAACTTCTTGCGGCCACCCTGCTGCACCAGCCAGCGGGCCACCGAATAGCCTTGCGAATAGAGCGGCAAGACGTCGTGCGGATATTCTTTCATGGCGAACATCTGGCTGAACGCGATGCCGCGTCCGGTGCGCAGGAAGCCAACCAGCAAGTGCTGCTGCTTGTTGCGTTCGCTGGTATGCTCCACAGTGGTGCACGCTCCTTCGTCGGCCCAGCGAGGCAGCGGCTGACGAAAGTGCGTGGCGAAAATGGTATGCGTGACTTCGTGCGGCAAGACCGAATCGAGAATCCGCTCGAGCGATCCTTGAATCGTCATCCGCCAGCCGAAAACCTCTCCGCGGTCGAACACGAAGCTGGTGGCTCCGCCCGCGCCCAGTTGATCGCCGACTTGGGCCGTGATCGGGCAGGGCTGCGACCAGTTGGGCATGGCGTGCCCTAACCAGTCCTGGGCCAATTCGCGCCGAAATGCTTCGGCCGCGTCGCCGATTTGTCGCGCCATATCGGGCGTGGGCGCGTTGACGACGAAATTCTTCGTTCGGTAGCTCGCTCCCAAAGAGCCGAGCGCGGCCGCCAAAATGGCACACCGCATTAGACGAGCGTCCATGCTCCGTGCACTCCTAGTGTCGAGGGTGTGAGGGCTACTTCCATGCAGCCCGCGCGGGGTTAAGCAACTCGTGGGCCAATGGCTGGCCGGCAGGGGCAGGATTCTATTTCTAAACCACGCATGCGTAGCACGTTATGGTCTGGGAGGGAGTTTTTGCGTGGGAGGACACTCGGAGGGGAAGTGCCGTCAAAGTTTGTAAATCTTACCCGGCTTCCGCGATTTCATCCAAGGCCAGTTCTCGGCCACTTGGCGAATCGCCCGGCGAGTCTTCCGCGTTTGCTTGGCAAAAATGCTTGACCCTGGCACCTGCGGCGATAGATTCAACCCCAGGCGGAGTGGCAGCGGCGTTTGATGATCCAGTCATCCTGGCAAAGGAGGGTTCGCTCATGAAACGAAGTGCGATGATTGTCTCGGTGGTCGCCGTCCTGCTGTGGGTAGCATGCAATGCGTCCGCGGCCACGGTCAACTTTGAAATCGAACTCGATGGTCTGCAAGAGACGCCGCCCAATGCAAGTGTGGGGCACGGGCTGGGTAGCCTCTCGCTAAATGATCTTACCGGCGACTACTCCCTTAGCGGCACATTCAACGATTTGCTGGGCACAAGCACCGCGGCCAACATCCAAGGTCCGGCGACGTACGGGATGTCGGCCGGTGTCATCACTCCGTTGACGTTCGATGCGGGCGTTACGGATGGCACGTTCAGTGGCGCCGGCACTTTTACGGCACCCCAAATGGCCGATCTGCTATCAGAACTGTACTACGTGAACATCTACTCAACGCTGTTTCAACCTGGCGAGATTCGCGGCCAGATCAGGGTGGTGCCGGAGCCCACTAGCATGATGCTGTTCATATGGGGCGCGGTTGCGGTATTGATTGCCGCTTGGGTACGCAAGGGGCGGCGCGCGGGTTGAACGCGGCCACTGTATGGTCATTGAGTCGCTCGCCACGCTTGGCCAACATCCGCTAGCGTGCGCGTTCTGGCAAGACGAGCCGCCCCAGCAGGCTTTCATTGGCCGCGGGAAATTGGTACTCGCCGAGCGTCTCACGCGGCGCCCAGCGGAACCGCTGGGGCAACGGTTGCTGCTGCGTCAGCGGTGCGCAACGGAAAAAGTGCAGGCGAACACTAGCATGCACATAGTCGTGCTCGACGACGGGGTACTCGTCAACGACGCGCACGTCGAGCCCGGTCTCCTCCAGACATTCGCGCCGCGCGGCTTCGGCTGCTGACTCGCCCGACTCGATCTTGCCGCCGGGGAATTCCCAGTAGCCCGCCAGCGTCGAACCCCCGGGCCGCTGGCCGATCAGAAACTCGCCGTCGCGCTCGACCACGGCCACGGCGATTTCCACTCGCTCGATGGAGGAGTTGTTGGCGCCGCTCATCGGTCAGCTCTTGTAGGCTTCGAGCAAGCGGCCGGGCGAGCCCATCATGTTGTAGCCGCAGTCGACGTGCAGGATCTCGCCGGTGATGCCGTCCGACATGTTCGACAGCAGGAACGCGCCGGTGCGGCCGACTTCTTCGTGCGTGATGTTGCGTCCCAAGGGCGCCATCTTCTCGTACAGGCCGAGCATGTCCTCGACGCCGGCGCCCCGGCCGGCCAGCGTGCGCACCGGACCGGCGCTCAGCGCGTTGACTCGAATGCCGCGCGGTCCCAAATCGTACGCCATGTACTTGACGATCGAGTCGAGCGCCGCCTTGCAGATGCCCATCACGTTGTAGCCGGGCACGGCCTTCTCGCCGCCGAAGTAGGTCATCGTGGCAATCGCGGCATTGTCGTTCAGCACGCCGCGCGCCGCATTGCACACGGCGATCAGGCTATAGGCGCTGATTTCCATCGCCATCAGAAAACCGGCGCGGCTGGTCTCAATGGTGTCGCGTTTGAGATCTTCCATCGACGCGAAGGCGATGGCGTGCAACAGGAAGTCGATCTTGCCGAATTCCTTGGCCGCCAGGTCCATCGTGGCCTTGATTTGTTCGTCGTTCGAGACGTCCAGCGGCGTGAGGAATTTGGCCCGCTCGCAAGGATCGGTCAGCATGGCCACGCGGCGGCGATTGCGCTGCCGTTCGTCGTCGGGCCGATCGGGCAGATGCGTGAAGCCACAGTCGCCGCCTTCGGCCATGATGTACTGCGCAATGGCCCAGGCGATCGAATGATCGTTGGCCACGCCCAGGATCAGGCCTTTTTTTCCGTCGAACAAACCCATGAGGCTCCTCCTTTTCGCCAGAGCGGATGGTTAGCAACAGAAGATACCGCTTGCGACGGTTTCGGTAAACAGGCGATATCGGGGCGGGGCAGGGGAGGATGCGAGGGGCACGTTCGCGGCAACTCGTAGCGATGTTACCGCGGCTCGATTTACCGGCTCACGTCAGGCGGGTAAGTGTTCACGGTCCGGGGACTGGCTCATCTTTCGGCCAAACCGCGCAAGCCCGCGCTTTTGGTGACGTACTGAAAAATGTGCCTGTCCCCTTCCGCGGCGCGAGGGGGACAGTCCCATTTTCGCGGAGTCATGGCTACTTTCGCACTCACCGCTGGCGCGCCGCGAAAATTGGGACAGTCCCCTGTGAACGCTCACGTCAGGCGATGCCGAAACATCCAGGATGCCAGCGACAGGGTGAGCGTGGCGATGATGGCCAGCGGCCACAACTCGCCGGTCAGTTGGCCCAAGGTGGCGCCCTCCAGATACACGCGGTGGGCAATTTCGATGGCATAGCGCAGCGGGTTGATCAGCGTGACGTATTGCAGCAGGCGCGGCATGGCCGACAGTGGCGTGGCCAGGCCGGACAACAGCGTGAACGGCATCAGCAGCACGAACGAGAACAGCAGCGCCTGTTGCATCGTGGCCACCAGCGAGGAGACCAACAACCCGATGCCCACCGCCGCCATCAGAAAAAAGCTTAGCCCGATGTACAATGTGACGAATGAGCCGACGAACGGAATGCGAAACCAAAGCTGCGCCACAAGCAGAATCAGCGTGGCCTGGCCCGTGCCGATCAAGAACGAGGGAATGGCCTTGCCGGCCATGATCTCGACCGGCCGAAAGGGCGTGACCAGCAACTGGTCGAACGTGCCCTCCTCGCGTTCGCGGGCCACCGACATGGCAGTCAGCAGCAACGTTTGCAGCATGGTCAACGTGCCGATCAAGGCCGGCAGCATGTGCCAGCGCGTGATCAAGTTGGGGTTGTACCAGGCGCGCGTCTCGAAACCGACTGAAGCGCCCGGCAGACCGTGCTCGCTGCGCCAGTCGGCATTGAAGCCATCGACGATCGTGGCCACATAGCCCAAGGCGGTGCCGGCGGTGTTCGAGTTTCGGCCGTCGGCGATCACCTGCACTTCCGCCGGCTCGCCGGCCAGCAGTTTACGTTCGAAGTTCTCGTCGATTTGCAACACGAGCAGCGCGCTGCGGTCGTTCACATAGTCTTTGATGTCCTCGTAGCGCGAGAGATTGGCCACCCGCTCGAAGGCCGTCGATCCGTCGAGCCGGGCCAGCAAGTCGGTCGAGGCGGTGCTGCGGTCCTGGTCGAGTACGGCGTAGGGCACATGGCTCAAATCGAACGTGGCCGCGTAGCCAAAGATCAGGCACTGCAACACCGGAGGGCCGAACAGCGTCGAGCGCCCGCGGGGATCTTTCAACACGGCCAACAGTTCTTTCAGCGTTAGTGCCAGCACTCGGCGTATGGCGTCGAACATCGGCACACCTCAGGCCAGTTGCTTGCGCGTGGAAAGCCGCGCGAGCATGCGCAACACGACTGCCATCACGATCAGGACGACGAAGCTCGGCAGAAACACAACCCACACATTGCCTGCCAGGAAAACGGATTGCAAGATCGCCACGAAGTAGCGAGCCGGCAGTGCATACGTGATCAAACGCACGAGCGTCGGCATGCTGCGCAAGTCGAACAAGAACCCGGACAGCATCATCGCCGGCAGAAACGTGACGATGATCGTCAGTTCGATGGCGACGAACTGGCTCTTGAGGGCCGAGGAGATGAACAACCCGATGTTGAGCGCCACCAGCAGATAGAGCATCGACGCGGCGCACAACACCCACAGCGAGCCCCGCAACGGCACGTGGAACATGAACTTGGCCGTGAGGATCGACAAGGCCAGTCCGATGATGCCCAAAATGAAATATGGGATCGTCTTGCTTAGCAGGATCTCCTGAGCGCGCACCGGCGTGACGAACAACGATTCGAGCGTGCCGCGCTCCCACTCCCGGGCCATGACCAGCGCCGTCAAGAAGGCGCCGATCAACGTCATGATCAAGACGATCAGCCCGGGCACCAGAAAATAGCGGCTGTCGTTGGCGTCGTTGAACCACATGCGCTCGGTCACGGTGACCGGTCCGCCGACCAACGGACGTCCTTCGGCGGCAAGCTGCGCAGCCCAGGTGCCGATCGTACCCTGGACGTAGCTTTCGATGATGCGGGCTCGGTTGGCATCCGTGCCATGCACCAGCACCTGCACCTCGGCATCGCCCAGGTAGAGCCGGCGGGCGAAGTTGGCGCGCAGGTGCACGATGGCGTCGACTTCGCGCGCCAGCATGAGTTGCTCGGCCGCGGCCATCGACTTGACGATCGTGGAATCGAAATAGGGGGAGAGTTGGAAGGCGCCGGCCAAGCCCATGGCTTCCGGAGATTGCTCTTCCAGCACGATGGCCACCGGCGCGTCGCGCACGTCGAGCGACAATCCGTAGCCGAACACCAGGATCAACAGCACCGGCAACACGATGCCGATCGCCACGCTGCTGGCGTCGCGAAGCATTTGCCGCGTCTCTTTGCGCACAAGCGCTCCCACGCGGCGTACCGGGCCGGGCAACCAGGCCGGCGGCGCCGAAATGGGGATTGCCGCTGGAGGTTTGGCCTGGGTCTTTCCGTTTTGGCCCGACTCTCTCGCCTCTTCAACGATGGCGATAAAGGCGTCCTGCATGTTCGGTTCGTGATCCGGCGACGATTTGGCGTGGCTGCGAATCTCGGCTGGTGTGCCTTGGGCCAGCACGCGGCCGGCGTCCATGATCACCACGCGGTCGCAGTACTCGGCCTCTTCCATGAAATGCGTGGTGACGATCACGGTTACGCCCTGTTCGGCCAGTGCCGTGATGCGTTGCCAGAATTCACGGCGCGCCAATGGGTCGACGCCGCTGGTCGGTTCGTCCAGGAACACGATGTCCGGCTCGTGCATTAGCGCCGCCGCCATGGCCAGCCGTTGCTTGTAGCCGCCGGGCAACTGCGCACTGGGCAGGTGGGCCAGCTTCTCCAACTCGAACTGATCGATGGCCCAGCGAATACGTTCGCTGCGCCGTTTGCCGGACAGGCCGTAAGCCCCGGCAAAGAAATCGAGATTCTCCACCACCGAAAGCTGGCCGTAGAGTGAGAACTTTTGCGCCACGTAGCCGATACGCGATCGGGCCGAAGCCCGCGCCGTGCGCAAATCGACGCCGGCCACGCGCAACGTTCCGCCACTGGCGGCCAACAGGCCGCACAGCATGCGAAACGTGGTGGTCTTGCCGGCGCCGTTGGGGCCCAACAGGCCGAACACTTCGCCGCGCTGAACCTCGAAGCTAATGTGATCGACGGCCTTGAACGAACCGAACTTTCGCACCAGATCGTGGCATTCCACCACCGCCTGCTCGCCGTGTTGTTCCGGCGGCCGGGCCAATTGGATCGAGGCCGCGGCCGGTCGTGCATCGGCATTACGGTGCAACAGCACCATGAAACCGTCCTCGAAGCGCGGCGCCGCCGCCGTGACCTGCGCTCCGCCGGATAGTTGGCCCAACTGTGCCTTGCTCTCGGGCGAGGCCAGCACGAATCGCACGTGGCCTCCCTCGGGCACGGCATCCACAACGCCCGCATGGTCGAGCAGATCGGCCTGCAGTTCGCGCGCTGCTTGCTGGGGCGCCGGTTGCATCTCGAAGGTCCGTTGCTCGGCCAACTGGCGCACCTCGGTCGGTGGTCCATCGGCGAGCACGCGTCCCTTGTGCACCACGATCGCTTGGGCGCAGCGATCGGCCTCGTCGAGATAGGAGGTGCTGACGACGACGGTCAGTTGCTGCTCGTTGACCAGCCGCAGGATGATCTCCCACAACTCGCGGCGCGACAGCGGGTCGACGCCCACGGTGGGCTCATCCAACAGCAGCAGGTCGGGCGACCGCACCAGCGTGCAGGCCAGCCCGAGTTTCTGTTTCATGCCGCCGGACAGTTGCCCGGCCAATCGCTTGCCGAACGGGGCCAGCGCCGTCATGGCCATGAGTTCCGGATAGCGCTGGCGGCGCTCGGCGAGCGTGACACCGCACAAATCGGCGTACAGATCGAGGTTTTCGCGCACGCTCAGATCTTCGTACAGCCCGAAGCGTTGCGGCATGTAGCCCACGCGATCTTGGACGCCTTGCGGGTTTTGGAAAACGTTCATGCCCAAGACGGACAATTCGCCCGAGTCGGGTTGAATCAAACCCGTGGCGAGGCGCAGCAGCGTGGTTTTGCCGGCGCCGTCGGGACCGACCAGCGCGGTGAGCGAGCCGTGTTTTACGGCCAGCGAAACGCCGTCGAGCGCGTGTACGGTTTCGCCCGTCTTGCGGTGGAACGTCTTGCGCAGTTCTTTGGCAACGAGCACGAACTCGCCAGAGTCCGGACCGTTCATGGCCGGGCCTCGGCCTGCTCGGTGGGCCGCGCGGCTTGCGCGGGCACCGGTTCCGATGGTTCGCTCGGCTTGTCAAGCGCCAGATATACCGTGGCGGGCATGCCGAGATGCAGGCGGTTTTTCGGATCTTTGGTGAAGACGCGCACTTCGTAAACCAGGCTGGTGCGCAGCTCGTCGGTTTGGACGTTCTTGGGCGTGAACTCGGCAACCGGCGAGATGAAGCCGACCCAGCCAGCGAAGCGGCGATCGGGAAACGTATCGGTGGAGATGGACGCCGCCATGCCTTCTTGCAGTTTGCCCAGGTCGGGCTCGGTGACATAGGCTCGCACCCACTTGGGATCCGTGATGGCCAGGATCACGACGGGGCGTTGCGGCGAGGCCATCTCGCCCGGTTCCATCACGCGCGACCGCACGATGCCGTCGACCGGGGCCACGAGTTGCGCATCGGCCAATTCTTGTTTGAGCAACTCGAGTTGCGCCTCGCTGGCACGCAGCCGCGCCTCGGCTTCGCCGATGTCTTCTTTGCGCGGGCCGACCTCGGCCAGATCGAATGCGGCGCGCGCTACGTCGACCTGGGCTTCCGCTACCGCCAGATTGGCTTGCGCATCGTCGATATCCTGCTCGCTCACGGCGCCCCGTTGCGAGGCGTCGGCCACGGCTTTCAGCCGTTCGTAGCGCACGCGCGCGTTGGCTGCGTCGGCTTCGGCGGAGCGCAGGTTGGCGCGGGCCTGATCGATTTCTTCCGGGCGAGTGCCGTTGTGCATCCGCTCGACTACTTCGCGCTGCGCCGCGACCTGGGCTTCGGCTTGCGCCACCTGGGGTTCCAAGCGGTTCGTGTCCAGCCGTGCTACAATCTGGCCGCGCTCAACACGATCGCCCTCTTCGACCAGCACCTGGACGATCCGCTGGCTGTTGTTGAAGGCCAGGTCGACCTGGCGAAGATCGACGTTGCCGTACAGGGCAAGCTCGTCGGTCGATTCGTTGTGGTGATAGTACCACCAGGCGCCGCCGCCCGCCGCGCCGGCGATCAACAAGATCAGAGCAATCCATGCGATTCGTTTCATGCAACACCCGTAACACCATAGCGGTGGTCGTCAACGCCCGTCAAACGCAATGTGCCGCGCCCACACGCCGATGCGTTGTCCAGCTATTCCATCGGTCACCGGCCCCGTTGTACAGGCCCAATTCGTTGCCGCCTTGTGCGGCTGCGCGGGCCCGTGCAACGGGGCTCGAGGGCCGCACAACCGGCAAACTTTCGCCAATGTATGCCGGCCATTTGTGAGCAAGCGGCTTTGTTGACGCTCGGCTCATGCCGCCTTTGACGGATTGCCGAGTATTGTCAATGGCTCGGGTCGTGTCGGATCTGATAGCTCGACCATGGGCAAGTGATGCTCGCTTCCCAGACAACCCCCTCACTAGCCGACTCCCGCCAATCCTGCCGCCACCCCGCGGCGCTGCCCGCCTCCTTTGCTCTCGCGACTTTCCTCCGTTCCCAGCCGTTTATTGTATCGAGTTTCGCCGTCACGGGCTTGCGATTGCCGCGACGGAACAACACGCGCCGGCGGCGCCAACTTTGAGTTTATGCACCTGGCCTCGGATCACGGCGGCGCTCACGGATTGAGTGCTCGTTTTGAACTGTACGGTGACCATGGACGATCACAACCACAGGGTTCGCGACCCGCGTGTGCCGCTTGAGCGCCGAATCGCACGTATCGTTGCGGTGCTGGTGCTGCTGTGCGTCGTGGTGGTGAGCGTTGCCGGATGTACTACGTCGCTGCGCAATTGGGCCCGCAACGGATTCAAAGTGGGCCCGAACTATCGGCGCCCGCCCGCGCCCGTCGCGCCGCACTGGGTGGAAGACGGCGATCCCAAGGTGCGCAACGATCCTCCCACCGACTGCGGCTGGTGGACCGTGTTTCGTGATCCGACCCTCAACGTGCTGGTCGACATGGCGTATCGCCAGAATCTCGACATGCGCGTGGCCGGCACTCGCATTCTGCAAGCGCAGGCGCAGCGCAACATCGCGGTCGGCAACCTGTTTCCGCAATCGCAATCGGCTCTCGCCGCGTATGCTCATGGCCAGATCACCGAGAACCTGAACGTTCCCTTGCCCAGCTCGTTCAACGTCTGGGCTACCGGGTTCAATGCCTCGTGGGAACTCGATTTCTGGGGGCGCTACCGCCGTACGGTTGAAGCCAACAACGCCGACTTGCAGGCGTCGGTCGAGCAATATGGCGACACGCTGATCCTAGTGCTCGCGGAAGTGGCGACGACCTACGTCGAATTGCGCACCTTCGAGCAGCGGCTGGACTATGCCCAACAAAACGTGCAGATTCAGAAAGGCTCATTGCAATTGGCCGAAGCGCGCTTCGACCGCGGCCTGGCCACCGAGCTCGACGTGCGGCAAGCCCGCTCGAGTCTCGCACAAACCGAGGCCACGATACCGCAGTTGGAAATCGGACGGCGCCAATCGAGCAACCGACTGTGTACGCTGTTGGGCATGCCGGTAGGTGATCTGGCGGCCCAGTTCGCCAAGGCGCCGATCCCCGTTACGCCTCCGGAGATCGCCATCGGACTGCCGGCCGAGCTCTTGCGACGACGCCCCGACATTCGCCAGGCCGAGCGCGAAGTGGCGGCACAAAGCTGCGCGCATCGGCGTGGCCGAGGCCGATTTGTATCCCAGCCTTTCGCTCAACGGCTTTTTGGGCTATGCCGCCGACGATATCGACCGGCTGTTCCGCTCCAGCAGCTTCACGGCTTTCATCATTCCCACCGTGAATTGGCAGGTGCTCAACTACGGGCGGATCGCCAACAACATTGCCATGCAGGACGCACGGCTCTCGGGCGCGGCGCGTGCAGTATCAGCAAACCGTGCTCAACGCCGGCCAGGAAGTCGAGGACGCGCTGGTCAGCTATCTGCAATCGCAGCAGCGCGCCGCCAAGCTGGCCGAAAGCGTGCGCGAGGCCGAACGATCGGTCGAGCTGGTGCTGGTGCAATACCGGGGCGGAGTCACCGACTTCAATCGCGTGTTCAACACGCAAGCCGTGCTGGTCAACCAGCAAGACCAGTTGGCGGCGGCCCAGGGCGACATCGCGCTGAGCCTGATTCGCGTGTACAAGGCATTGGGCGGCGGCTGGATATATTTTTGCCGTGGCAACGGCATGCCGCGCCTGCAGCCGGTGGAAACCGAAGTCTCGTCGGAAGCCGCGCCGAACGGATCGACCGCGGAACCGCTGCCGCCGACGTCGCCGGTGATCGAGTCGACGCCCGCCAAACCCACCACGCCCTCGCCGCAAGCGCCGACGACGCCCGCACCCGCCACACCACTGCCATCGCCGGCCGCGCCAACGCCGCAGTCGCCCGAGCCGTCGACAGGCGAGCAGGATCCGCACAGCTAGCCGGCCAACGTGCGTGCGTTTTCAGGCTCTTGCATTGATCGCCGTAATACGCGACAAAATTGCAGCATTCTTCCGGACGGGCATGCGGCTTGCAATGCCGCTGGCCGACATTCTCTTCGGTTCCCGTGAAAAGCGGCCGAACGCGGTAACGAAGTAGTCAAACACCCCCTAAATCCCCAAGAATCATGACATTGACCTTCCCCCTGTCCGCCGACTGCTCCGCTCCGTCCGGTAGCACGCGTCGACCAAGAAGGAGTGTGCCAAATGAGTGCGCGGTGTGCTCTTGGCCGCGCGCTCGCGGGCGTGTCATGTGGCTACCGCTGGCGATTGCTGGGCTCGTAGCAGCGGTCGGCTGCCAACGGAGCGTTCCGGTGCAATACGTTTCGTCCAAGGAAGTGGACGAGCTCGAACCCGAATTGCAAACCGCGGTCCACTCCGAGCTCGCGAAGTTTTGCGGCAACGAGGCTGCGCCGAAACTGCTGGGTGGCACGCCCGAGCAGCAGGCCGCATTGAAGCTCGGCCAGCAAGTATACGAAAAGCGCTGTCAACCGTGTCACGGCGTATCGGGCGACGGAGCGGGGCAAGCTGCCGAATATCTGAGCCCACGACCGCGGGATTATCGTCGCGGCATCTTCAAGTTCACGTCGACGCCCTACGGCGCCAAGCCGCGCCGTGAAGATCTAATACGGACGATTCAGCGCGGCATACCGGGCACGTCGATGCCCTCATTCCGACGCTTGCCAAAGCGCGAATTGGAAGCCGTCGTCGACTACGTGCTGTCGCTGACGCATCGCGGCGAATTGGAGCAACTGCTGGCCGCGCAAGCCGCAGCCGAAGGCGAGTTGGACGATGAAATGGCCCAAAGCATGGCCGACATCGTGATGCAGCGTTGGACCGAGGCCGACGACGAGGTGGTGGAGCCGGCCACGAAGATGCCGAAAATGACCGCCGAATCCATCGCCCAAGGCGCCGAATCTTCCAGAAGCGCGAATGCTTCAAATGTCATGGCCGCAACGGACGTGGCGGACTCGCCGGCGGCATTGAAGTCGGACTGGACTCTTGGGGCCACAAGACGGCGGCAGCCGATTTGACGTCGGGCATGTTGCACGGTGGCCAGCAGCCGCTTGACGTCTATCGCCGCATTTATGCCGGCATCAACGGCACGCCGATGCCCGCGTTCAAAGAGGCCTTTGCCGAAACGCCCGACGACATCTGGCATTTGACGCACTACGTACTCGATTTGGCGGACAAGCGTCGCCACGGTGTTGAGTTTACTCCGGTGGCGAGCACTCAACCGGCCAAGCCGCCCGCAAAATCTGATTCAAAAGCCCAGGCCGCCGAGGAGTCACCATGAGCTCTGACGCGAAACAAAGAGAACTCGAAGATTTGCTCGCTCGCGTTCGCCAACTGGAAACCGAGTTGGCCCCCGGCGGCAAACCGTCGGCCGAGCAGTGGCAGGAGCGAGGCTATTACACGGCCTACTATGCCACCACCGGTTTCCTGCTAGGTGGCGTGGCCGCCATGGCCAGTCTGGTATTCAACATCGTTGGCTCGCTGATCTTCGAAAAGCAGCCCCTGGAACTAATTCGCGTGTACCTCACCTTCCCGATGGGCGCCAAAGCGCTCGACTTCAATGAAGTCGACAACGGCCTCATCCTGGCCATTGGCTGTTGCCTTTATGTCGGCACGGGCATGGTCTACGGCATGTTGTTTCAGGTGGTGCTCACGTGGTTCGCGGCGAACGCCGGTTTCGTCACGCGGTTCGTGCTGGTGAGCGTGTTGGCGCTGGCTATCTGGGTCATCAACTTCTATGCCATTCTGAGTTGGCTGCAGCCGCTATTGTTCGGCGGCAACTGGATCGTGGAACAGATTCCATGGTGGGTCGCCGCGTTGACGCACTTGGTGTTCGGCTGGACCATGCTGTTGGTATATCCCTTGGGCAAGTATCGGCCCTATCGAGTGGAGACGAACGCGACATGATCGACACGCTGCTGGGATCGGACGATGCGCGACATGAAGATCTGGTAGACGAGCTGATCGTCGTGGCGTATTTCATCGCCGCGCTGTCGTTCCTATTCATCTCGATGCTGGCCGGCCTGCTGATGGCATTGCAGTTGGTGCATTGGAACCCGCTGCAAGGGTTTGAATTGCTGTCGCCCGGTCGCTGGCGGATGGTGCACACCAACGCGATAGCCTATGGCTTTCTGGCCAACGCATTCTTCGGCGCGCTGCACTGGGCCATTCCGCGGTTGACGCTGCACAAGGTGTTGGACCGGCGGCTGAGTTGGTTCATCTTCGGCGCCTGGCAGTTTGTGGTTCTATCCACGGCAGTCGGCATCGTGATTGGCCCGACCGTGCAGGCCGCGTCCCCCACGCTCGAAGCCTTGCCATTTTCCTTCGGTGCTCAAGGACTCGAATGGGGTGAAACGCCCACTTGGATCGATCCGCTGGCGCTCGTGGGCCTGCTGCTGGTAGGCATCAACTTCATGGCGCCAATCTCGCGGGCCAAAGGGCCGTTGTACGTCGCCAGTTGGTATTTCATGGCGGCCTTCGTCTGGACGTTTCTCACCTATGCCATGGGCAACTTCCTGCCCGAGTACTGGCTCACCGGTACCAGTGCGGGCGCCGTGGGCGGACTCTTCATTCACGATCTGGTGGGATTGTTCGTCACACCGCTGGGCTGGGGTTTGATGTATTATTTCGTCCCCATCATGCTTCGCAAACCGATTTGGAGCCACGGACTGTCGCTCGTTGGCTTTTGGGGTTTGGCGTTCTTCTATCCGCTCAACGGCATTCACCACTTCTTGTACACGCCCATTCCCATGTTCCTGCAGCGCGGGGCGATTATCGCCACCGTGGCCGTGGAGATGGTGGTTCTCACCGTGATCGTCAATTTTTTCGGCACGATTTGGGGATCGGGGCGACAGCTCGTCACCAATCTGCCGGTGCGTTGGTTCTACACCGGCATGGTCTTCTATGCGATCACGTGTACTCAGTGCGCCATGCAAGTCACGCTCACCTTTCAAGCCGTGATTCACTTCAGCGATTGGGTAGTGGGCCACGCCCATCTGGTGATGTTCGGTGTCTTCAGCGTGTGGCTGTTGGGCATCATGACGTATTTGTTTCCGCGGTTGTGGCGCACCGAGTGGTACAGCCGCGAATTGTGCGAATGGCACTATTGGCTGTCGACGGTGGGCCTCGCGGTGATGGCAACCGATCTGACCCTGGCCGGCTTGTTCCAGGGATATTTTTGGGCCTCGCTGCAGCCGTGGGACGTTTCGGTCGACGGGTCACAATCGTTTTGGATTCTGCGCGTGTTTGCCGGCTTGGCCATGTTCGCCGGCCAGATCTGTTTCGCCTACAACCTGTACCGCACGTGGCAAGCGTCGCGATTGGGGCCGGCGCCCGTCGAGGCCGCTCCGGCCGCACCCGTTCCGCAAGCCTCTTGACTGTGGCACGTTTGATTCGCAAAGGAATCGCCAGCGATGTTCGAAAGTAAATCGGGTGTGTTATTGGTCGCCGGGCTCGGCTTCTTCTTCTTTGCGTTCTTGTCGAACGCGCTGGTGCCGGCGCTGATGTATCGCGATCTGAAGGAACAAACCATTCAGGAGATCGCCGAGGCCGACAGCAATTTGATGTATCAGTTCGAGGGCCTGAGTTACCGCTACCCCGAACAGTTCGCCAAATACTATGGCCAGGCTTCCACCGAAACTCTGGCCGATGCACTGACGCTCGGGCGGCGCATTTACGTCAGCGAAGCGTGCTGGCATTGCCACAGCCAATTTGTGCGACCCGTGTCGCGCGAGGAAGATCGTTGGGGTCCCGTTTCACACACGGAAGAATATCAAAACGTGCTGCAGCGGCCCGTCATGTTCGGCACGCGCCGCGTGGGCCCGGACTTGTGTCGCGAGGGGGGCCGCCACGGCAACGACTGGCACGCGGTGCATTTCTTTCAGCCGACGCTGGTCTCCACAGGTTCGCCGATGCCCAACTATCCGTGGCTGTTCGACGGCGCGCCGGACAAACCCAACCGCCGCGGCCTGGCGCTGATCACGTATGTCCAGTGGCTCGGCTCGTGGTTGGAGAGCTATCCGTATTACGAAGATTACGTGCCGATCGCTCGGCCGCCTGGCGAAGCGCAGGCCGAAGAGCCGGAGGAAGAATCATGAGACGCAGCGGCCCCGCCAAGCGGCGTATGCAGTGGGTCGTGCTGGCGATGGCGCTGGCCATACTGGTGCCCAGCCTGTACGGGTTTGGAACCAAGTTTCTGGAGTTCATCGCGCTCTATCGCGGCGACGTGGAGGGCGCCTTCGCGATCAGTCCCATCATCAACTATTTGCTCGCGAGCCTGGGTTTTTTGTTCCTGTTTGCCTGGGCCATGATGCACGGCATGTTTCGCGATATCGAGCAGCCAAAGTACACGATGCTGGAAAACGAGCAGCGGCTCGACGCCGAAGCCCCCTGGCGCGGCGACATTTCACTGGATTATCCGGCGCAAGCCGCTCCGCATGCCACGACTCGATGCCGACACGGACCACCATCGCTTCAGGGAGTTCTATGAGCACGACGGATAAGCCCACGGCCGAGGAATCGACCGCCGAAGTCGAACATCGTTTTCATCACTATACGAGCAGCCGCATTCCCTGGTATGTGCGGCTGCTATGGGTGATGTTTTGGATATTCGCGGTGTACTACACGCTTCAATATCTGTTTCCGGAACTGCGCATCGAACTGACTTCGCCTCCATGAGCGATTCTCTGGCCATCACCGCGCTGCTCGACACGGCGGACGAGCGGGCTTGCGCCTATTGCCATTTGCCCGTCGCCGCCTCGCGCATGCCGGCGAATGAGCCCGCCTATTGCTGCCTCGGCTGCCGACTGGCTGCCGAGATAACCGGCCAAGACGGCCCGCAAGGCGCCGTCCACTGGACGCTCGCCAGGCTGGGACTGGCCATTTTCTTGTCGCTCAATGTGATGATGTTCACGATGGCGCTATGGACCTATGACGCCCGCGACGCCGAGATTGCCGGCAATGCCCAACTCGCTCGTTCGCTGGCCGACTTGTTTCGCTATTTGTGCCTGGTGCTCAGCCTGCCGGTGTTGTTTCTGCTCGGTGGACCCATGCTCGAAAGCGCATTGGCCGATGGGCGACGTGGCAGCGCCGATTTGTTGATCGTCGTGGGCGTGGCCGCGGCCTACGTCTATTCGGCCCTTTCGGTGTTGCGCGGAACAGGTCACGTTTATTTCGAAGTCGGCTGCGCCGTGCTTGTGATGGTCACGCTCGGTCGCTGGCTCGAGGCCACAGGCAAGCTGAAAACGACCGCCGCGCTGGAGGCGCTCGAAAGGCTGCTCCCCGACCAGGCCTGTCGCATCGGAGGCGATGGCGAATCGCGCTTGGTCCCCATTGCCGAACTACGATCAGGCGACCGCATTCGTGTGCTGGCCGGCCAGCGCATTCCAACCGACGCGCGATTGGTCGCCGGTCGCGCAATGATCGACCAGCAAGCGCTCACTGGCGAAAGCGCGCCGGTGGAACGCGAGCCCGGCGATGATGTTTTGGGCGGGAGCCTGAACCTGGACGGCGAGTTGATGATGCAGGTCGCCGCGCGGCCTGAGGAGAGTTCGCTCGCTAAAATCGTGCAACTGGTGCGTCAAGCCCGCGAAACCAAGGGCCGCTATCAACGGCTGGCCGACCGTGTTGCCGGTTGGTTCTTGCCGGCCGTGGTCCTGATTGCCCTGGGCACGTTTGCGGCGCACGCGGCACGTGGCGGTCTCGATCAGGGGCTGCTCGCCGGACTTTCCGTGTTGCTGATTGCTTGTCCATGTGCTTTGGGCCTGGCGACGCCGATGGCGGTGTGGGCGGCGCTCGGATCGGCATCGCGCGGGCGTGCTGTTTCACGATGGTGAAGCTCTCGAACGATTGGCCGCCGTTCGCGCCGTCCGCTTCGACAAAACGGGTACGTTGACCACTGGCGTGCCCGGCATCCGGCGCTTCGTCGTTGCCGAAGAGTCGCTGCGCCTGGAAGTGCTCCGTCGAGCGGCCTGCCTTGCGAGAGCTTCGACGCACGGCTTTTCCCAGGCGATTGCCAACTTTGCCATCACAAGCGGCGTGGAATGCTCGAAGGGATCGCTCAACGGCGACCAACTTCGTCCGGTCGTTTGCACGTGGCCGGGGCAGGGGGTCCTCGCGCAATTCGCGCCCGACGAAACGCCCACGCGGCTGGGCAGCCTACGTTGGCTCGAACGCAACAGACACATACAAAATCCGATATTGATGCAGGCCATCACCGACGCGTTCCTGCGCGGCGAATCGCTCTCCGTCATCGGCTGGAACGAGACTATTCAAGGCGTATTCATCTTTTCCGAGAGCTTGCGATCGGGCGCCGCGAAAGCGTTGCAGGATTGTGCGAAGCTCGGCTGCGACGTGGCCGTATTAACCGGCGACCACGCGACCCGGGGCCGTGCGTTGGCCCAAGAGCTTCACGTGCCGGTAAGTGCCGGGCTCCTGCCGCCGGACAAAGTCGCAGCCTTGGCTCAAACCCGCGCGGCACACGGGCCGGTGGCCATGGTGGGAGACGGCATCAACGACGCCCCCGCTTTGGCTGCCAGCGATCTGGGCATCGCGTTGGGGTGCGGCGTCGACGTCTCGCGTGAGTCGGCGGCCGTGTGTCTGGTAGGTAATGACCTGACGCTCGTTCCTTGGTCGATCGACTTGGCGCGCCTCACGCGTCGCGTGGTCCTGCAAAACCTGTTTTGGTCCTTTTCGTACAACGGACTGGGCATCGGCTTGGCGGTCGCGGGTTGGCTCAACCCAGCTTGGGCCGCGGCCGCCATGGTGGCAAGCAGCCTGATTGTTGTCACCAACTCATTGCGCTTGTCGAAAATCGCCCCACCGCGAAGTTTGTCGCGGAAGTTCGCCATCGCTGAACAAGCGTCGCCAGAAGTTGAAGTTCCCGTGACCGCACTAACCGCCTAGTAAAAATCGCGCGCCCATGCTTGAACTCCCCCTCGTATTCCTCGGCGGATTGCTTGGATCGGCCCACTGCGTGGGCATGTGCGGCGGTTTCGCGGTGATCATCGGCAGCGGTGCCCAGGGCATGCGGTCCAACGTTGCGCGGCAGACCGTTTACAGTCTGGGCGCATTTTCACGTATGTTTTCCTCGGTGGCGCGCTCGGCTATGCGGGGCTGCGTCTGGCGGAAGACCTACCGCTGGTCGTCCGCGCCCAGGCGATTCTCGCGCTCGTGGCCGGCGCGACGTTGGTGGTGGTCGGACTCATCTCCGCCGGCGTATTGCCGCGACGGCTGCCATCGATAATGAGACGGCACGGCGTCCCGTCGGCAGCCCCCGGTCCCGCCTGCCTGGCAAGTGGGCTGCTCGGTGCATTCCTCCGCTCGTCGGGCTGGGGCAACGTGTTTTTGGCAGGCGTGTTTACCGGTTTCCTGCCGTGCGGGCTCGTGTACGGCTTTCTGGCGCTGGCGTGCAGTACCGCCAGCTTCCCCGCAGGCGCCGCTACGATGGCTGCCTTCGGGTTGGGCACCGTGCCGCTGATGTTGTTGGTCGGCAGCGGCGGGTCTCTCGTGTCTCTTGTCACCCGGCAACGGCTACTGCGCGCGGCGGCCTGGTGCGTGGTGATCGCCGGCATGATCTCGCTGGCCCGCGGCGTGAGCGCTTGGACCGCCGACCCTCAAACCGCGCGCCGGCCTGCCCAATGTGCGCGGAAGAATCATGAAGCCGCTGGCGCCTGAATCATCATATAGGCGAGTCCCACCAGCGCCCCCAACAAGTTGACGATCACGATCAACAGGGCCACGCCCCACACGGTCTGCATGCCGCTGTCAGCTTTGGCCTCTTTTGCCGGCCGGCCCAACACGCGTGTAATCAGCACTCCGACCACCCAGCTCCAGTGCATCATCACGTGCAAAAGGATGGCCAAACCGATGATCGAGACCAGCACGAACTGCAGATTCGCCCAGGCGTCGTAGTTGGCCCCCCAGAGCGTCCAACCAGCAGCAACGCTGGGCGCCGGAAAAACAACCCGCAGCACGGCCGTGGTAAACAACAGCGACACCGACATCACCAGCAACACGGCGTCGAGCACGAAGTTGAACATCGTTCGAGACATGGAGTTTTGGCCCGCGCGGGCGCCGCTAAAACCAAATTTCATACTACGTGGATCCCGCCGACGCTTTCGCATGCGCCACGCCGGCACCGCTAGCGTAGTGAGACTGCGTTGCGCCGGCCAGCCGAAATCCGTCCTCACGCTCCGCTCAGGGCTTCGCTTTGCGATTGCCGCGTGCCGCGGCGTCCCGAACGGGCGTGGGGTCGTCGATGCGGCCCGTCGGCTCGGGCGGCACTTGTTGAATGGCGTCCACCGCCGTGACCCGCGCCCCGTCCACGTCCATCTTCCGCGTCGCGGGAAACGTATCGAGCGAGTTGAGCGGATGCTTCTGGGCCGCATAGAGCGGACGTTGGGTCGCATAGGCCACCAGCAACTGAGCTACGCACGCCAGGGAGTTGATATTCGTGCGTTCGTATCCATGCGAGCCATCCACCCCGAACGTCAACAAGGCCGTGCGGATATCGTTGCCCGCATCCAAGGCCGAGGCGCTGTCGCAATGATAGTATCGGAAAATGTCGCGGGCGTAGGGAATCGAATTGGCCTGGCACAGATGGATGAGGTGGTGCGTCAGATGATAGTCGAACGGACCGCCCGAATCGGCAATGGCGATCGTCACCCCAAACTCGCTGCTGGCCTGTCCGGCGCTGCCGTGCCGTTGTCGACGGAGATCATTTCGGCCACATCGCCATGCAGGATAGCCGACGCGCCCGACCCGACTTCTTCCGAGATGGTAAACAGCAGGTGCAAGTCCACCGGCAACTTGACCTTGTTGTCGACGAGGTATTTCGCCGCCGCCAGCACGGACGCCACGCCCGCCTTGTCGTCGAGGTGCCGGGCGTTGATATACCCATTCGGAAACGTCTCAGGCGAGGCATCGATGCCGACGAAGTCGCCTACGTTGAATCCGCATTTGTGAATCAGATCCTGTTGTGAATAGACCCTTTCGTCGACGCGGATTTCCAGGTTGTCCCAACTGATCGGCTGCGTATCCAGCGCCTCGTTGTAAGTATGGCCCGAGGCCTTCAATGGCAGTATCTGGCCGCGGAAAATACCGTCATCGGTAAAGATCGAAACCCGGGCACCTTCGGCAAAACGGGCTGACCACGTCCCCACCGGGATGATCGCCAGCCGCCCGTTGCTTTTCAATTCTTTGACCATCGCCCCGAGCGTGTCCACGTGCGCGACAACCGCGCGGTCGGGACTGTTGCTGACACCCGGCAACGTAGCGCGAATGGCGCCGCGTCGCGTCAATTCATACTCGATTTCCAACTCGTCCAGCGTGCCGCACACGCTGCGCACGATCGGATCGGTGTAGCCGGTGGGGCTGTGGATGCTCAGCAGTCCGAGCAACTTTGACAGCAGGTATTTCGCATCAATTTCACAACTCATGGAGATCGTCACTTCGGCGAACTGGTTTTGGCGGTATGGGGAAACAACAAATCGATAAATCGTTCTGCCGTGGGCTGCGGCTCGTGGTTGGCCAGGCCCGGTCGTTCGTTCGCTTCGATGATCACGTAGTCGTCGCCCTCGACGCTAGGCACCAGAAAATCGAGGCCGACGACGGGGATCTCCAGCGCACGTGCCGCGTCCACCGCGGCAGACGCCAGAGCGGCGCTCAGTTGCGGCGTAACGTCGTGAATCGTGCCGCCTGTGTGCAAATTGGCGGTACGGCGCACCTGCAAGATAAACCCGTCCGGCAGTGTATCGTCATAGCTGAAACCGGCCGAGGCAATGCAACGTTCCGTTTCTTCATCTTGCGGGATACTGCTCTCGCCTCCGGTGGCAGCGTTGCGGCGGCGGCTTACGCGCTCGAGCAGTTCGCGCACGGTGTGCCGCCCGGTGCCCATGATTTCGGCCGGCTTGCGCACGGCGGCGGCGACCATCTCTTGATTGATCACGATAATACGCAGATCCAAGCCCTCGACAAACTGCTCGATCAGCACGCGATCGCAAAGCTTGGCAGCGGCCTCGACAGCCGGCCACAAGTCGAGCTCTTCTCGCAAATCGACGAATACGCCTTGGCCCTGTTCACCCGCGGCCGGCTTTACAACCACGCGCTGGTGCTTCTGCAAGAACTCCAACGTATCCTTGCGGTCGCCATGCACAATCTGCGCCGGCGTGCTGAGTCCGGCGGCAGCCAGCAACTCGAGCGTGAGCTGCTTGTCGGCGCAGCGGCACATGGCGATGGCCGAGGTCAGATCCGTCAACGACTCGCGGCACGTGACGCGGCGGTTGCCTTGCGTCAGGCGAAAGTAACCGCGGGGCACGTCGATCGGCTCGACGTTGATGCCACGCCGCAATGCTTCGTTGATCAGAATCGTGGCGTAGGGATTATAGCCCTGCTGCGGATGCTGCGGCGTAAACAGCGGCTCGTTGATCTGATTGCGGCGCTTGATGGCGAACACGGCGGACCGCTCGAATCCCATCCGCTCGTAGAGGGCTGCCGCCGCCTCGTTTTCGTCCAACACCGACAGGTCGAGCATCGATCGGCCGCGTGCCGCGAACGTGTCGGCAACGTGCTCTACCAGCGCCATGCCCACGCCGGGATAGTGCGTTTGCGGGTCGACCGCCAAGGCCCACAGGCTGCAACTGTTGAACATGTCTTCGAAGCACCGCACATGATCGACCGCCAGCACCACTCCGATTACTTCGTCCGAGTCGTGCGGGCGCGCTACATAGTAGTGATACCTCTGGCAGTCGCGGTTGCGCCAGGCATGATCTTCATCGATGGGCACCATGTGCACCTGGCTGTAGATGCGATTGATTTGGTCCATGTCTTCGCGATGCGCCAGCGGCGTGATGCGAAAGGGCCATTCCCTGGATGCGGGTGGTTGCCATTGGTGCAAATTCAAGCGGTACGTGTTCGAGGGGTCGAGAAACAGATCTTGCGGCGCGACTTTCAAGACCAACTGCGGATCGATGACGTAAAACGCGATATCGCGCTTGTTGGGTGCTTCGTCGAGCAGCATACGGGCGACCCAACTCGCGTCGGGGAAGGTGTGTGCAAAGATCAGCCGCCCCCAACCCACGTCGATCATGGATGCGCCTGGCGGAATGGACTGACTCATGATTTGGATTCCTACGTAGGCAGGTGCTCCTGCAGCCATAGTTCCAAAAGCGCCACTTGCCACAACTTCGATCCCTGCAGCGGCGTGATGTGTGATTCCGGGTCGGCCAGCAGCGAGTCGAGGTACGGCTGTTCGAACAGCCCGCGTTGCCGCGCCGCGGGCGAGCTTAGCGCGTTGCGCGCGATGTCGAGAAACGCGCCACGCAGATACTTGAGCGCTGGCACGGGAAAGTAACCCTTGGGCCGATCGATGACTTCCGCCGGAATCACCCGCCGCGCCGCTTCTTTCAGAATGTATTTGCCCCCGTCGGCGATTTTAAGTTCCGGCGGCACCGTGGCGGCGAACTCGACAACCTCATGATCGAGAAACGGCACACGCGCTTCCAAGCTGGCTGCCATCGTGTGATTGTCGACCCGCTTGACCGGATCGTCGACCAGCATCACCAACGCGTCGATGCGCAGCGCCTTATCAATCGGCAGCTCCGCGCCGGCCATGGCGAAGTGCTCGGCGACCAGCTTCTCCGAAGCGTTGTCGCGCACATAGCGATCGGCCACCGCGGAAGCGTATTCGTCAAAGTCGCGATCGAAGAAATGCCGGCGGTATGTGGCCAGCGCATCGGTGCTTTCCAACATCGGCGGATACCAGTGGTAGCCGCCGAATATCTCATCCGCTCCCTGGCCACTTTGCACCACCTTCAAAAACTTCGAAACCTCTTGCGAGAGCAGATAGAAGCCCACGTTGTCGTGGCTCACCATCGGCTCCGACATTTCGCCAATGCAATCGCGCAACGCCGGCAGCGTGCGGGCTGAATCGATTTGCAGCTTGTGATGGTTCGTGCGAAATCGCTCGACAATCACGTCGGAATATTTGAACTCATTGCCCTCTTCGCTGCCGACCGATTCGAACCCGATAGAGAACGTCTCCAGCCCCGCACCGTCGTGTTCGCACAGCAACCCGACGATCAGGCTGGAATCGAGTCCACCCGAGAGCAGCACCCCCACGGGCACGTCGGCCACCAACCGCCGTTTGACGGCGCGGCGCATCACGTCCAGCGTCGCGTCGACCCAATCCTCGCGCGTGTAGCCGGCTTGATCCGGACGCTGACCGAAGGAAAGGGTCCAGAACGTTTCGGTCGTCATCGGGCCGTCCGGCTCGATTACCGCCAAGGTCGCCGGAGGCAGCTTTTTCACGCCCTCAAGAATCGTTCGCGGCGGCGGAACCACCGAGTGAAATGTCATGTAGTAGTTCAACGCCACCGGATCGATCGCCGTGTCGACGTCGCCCGCGGCCAATAGCGCGGTCAAACTCGACGCAAAGCGCATTCGCCCCGGCCGACGGCAGTAATAAAGCGGCTTGATTCCCAAGCGATCGCGGGCAAGGACCACACGGCCCGTGTCGCGCTCGAAGATGGCGAAGGCGAACATGCCGTTGAAGCGGCGAACGCATTCGGTGCCCCAGGCATGATACGCCTTAAGAATGACCTCAGTGTCGCCATGGCTAAAGAACTGATAGCCCAGGCCGATCAGCTCTTCGCGCAATTGCGGATAGTTGTAAATTGCGCCGTTGAAGACGATCGAAAGCCCCAACGCCGCGTCGACCATGGGCTGCTGCGCCGATTCCGACAGGTCGATAATCTTCAGCCGTCGATGTCCCAAGGCCACGCGACCGCGCTTCACAATCCCGTCGCCGTCGGGGCCGCGGCGCCGCATGCGATCGGCCATCCGGGCCACGGCGTCAACGTCGGCCTGTGAATCGTCAAATCGAATTTCGCCACAGATTCCGCACATCAGGCGTCGGTTCCTCCCCAGAAACTCATCGGGGCAGGAAGCCGCGTGGCGGCAGCTCCGTGGAAGCGGCCACCGATCCGGAAACTTCGGGAATTCGGTGAATCTGGGGTACGACTCGAAACGACACTTACCTCGTCAGGCTGAATGGCTACGGGCATCCCGAATGGTCCTTTTTTGGGTGTGTCCGCCTGATACCAAGTTTGGCAGGATCCGCTGCCATTGCAACCGCACTAGCCCTCAATCAAGCGTAGCTGGAGCGGAGATTCAGGGCGAAACGTTCGCGCACGGCATGAGCAGGGCGACGGTCGTCGCTGGATGTTGGGTGCGGGTTTTGGTGTTGGCATGAGGGGCGTTCTTTCGGGGTTGGGCGTGGCGGCGGACCGGAGCATCCGGACTCCGGCTTCTTGGCAGCGCGTCAACAACGTAGCGGACGGCTGATCTGCTGGTGCATCAACAACAGCGCATCGACGCTCGGCCGGTAGGTCAGCAGCCGGTACACGAGCCGCCGCGCCGAGCGGATCACCTGCGCCGGGAGTTGCATGAAGGCGTTCACGAACGTCGCGAACTCCATCCGCAGCACACGGCGACGAACTTCTTGTTGCTCGGCCCGTTGTTCCTTCCGCCCGCCAGGTCGAATCATCAGGCCGCACCAGCACTTGAGCGTCCAGGCCAGCGACGCGATCGCCATGTACGCCCCGTTGCTCGCCAGGCTGTCCAGCGGCGCGGCCAGCGCACCGCACGCCTTCAATTGGCTGATCGTATTCTCCTGGTCGCACCGCTTGTTGGCCGCAGCGACGACACTCCGCGGCGGCAGCTCACTGGGCCTGGCGTTGGTGATGTAGAAGAAGTAACGCACTTCGTCGAACAACCGCTGCTGTCCTTGCTCGACGTCGATATTCTTACGAACCACGACCACGCGATAGCTCCGCGAGCACTTCGTCGGCCGGTAGTCGAACTCGGCGTACGACTCGCCGCGGAGCTTCAAGTTCTTGTACCCCTTCTCGCGAACGAACGCCTCCTTATGATTGGGCCGCCGGGCGCACGGCTGGCCGCGGCACGGCTTGGCCTTGCGGCGGAGCCCCGTCCAGGCCGATTCTTGGAGGTTTTCGGCGATCTCCACCAGGTTCGGCATCGCGTCCAGGCCGAACACGAACTCGACGCCGTTCTGGTCCCAGCGGTCGAAGTGCTCGGTGAGCGCGAAATCCGTGTCCCCTCGCAGCGTGACCTTCTCAAAACCCGCGCGGCGGCACTCGTCCTTCGCCAGATCAAAGTAGAACGCCGCGCGCTCGTGGCTCGGCCGGTTGCCCGCACGATTGGCCAGGTAGAGAACTTCCTGGGTCTCGGCCAGCGACACGACCAGCGGATGGTAGCCCCACTGGCCTTTGTGGTTCATGCCGATCCCTTCCTTCTTCTCCGCGCGGGTCTCGACCATCGTCCCGTCGGCCTCGATCGTCGCCTGCCGGAAGAATTCTTTGGGCTGCCGCTTCCAAACCGTCCGTCGCGCGCGGTTGATCGCTTGCAACAGCAGCAGCGTCTTGAACTCGTCGAAGCGGCGGCAAAAGTCGCCCGCGGTCGTGGGATCGGGTATCCGCGGCGCGCCGAGCACGTCGAGGTACGCTTCGTCGTTGCGGCGCTCTTCGAGGTGCTCCAGGCAGCTCCCCCCAGTCAGCAGATTGAGGGCGATGTTGAGCACGTGGTCCGCCTCGTCGTAGGGGGCGTAGAGCTTGAAGACCGGAACGGCCCGGTTGATCTGGTTTCGGAGGCCGGTTTGCCGAATCAACTCCAGGATCATCCCCAGCCCCCCGCAGGCGACCGCTTGCGATTTCTCGGCCAGCTCGTAATTCGCCCGCGGCGGATCGATCATCGGCGTCCGCGACGCGCCTTGGGTCTTGTCGATCCGGCGCAACAACCGACGCTTGCGTTCACGACACTGTCGGCGTAACTTGGCGTTCACTCGAAACCCTCCTTGGCATTTGGGGAATGGAATCATTAACAACTCCAATTAACCCCAAAACGCCGAGGGGTTCGAGCCCTATTCCACCTTTTCGAGCCAGACCTACGCTGGATTGAGGACTAGCGGGTTGACTCGGCTCGCCAGCGCAATGACAGCCCCTTGCTGTCGGAAATGGTCCGCAAAATCGTCGCCAGATCGAATGATCGAATCGAGCGGCTCATCCGCCGCTGAAGAGCGTCACAAGCGCGCCGGCCACACCCGCCAGACTTTCTCCGGCAACGAGGCCCGCGGCGATAGGCAGAATGAACCGCGCTGCCCAACCAGGCACAAAGCGAGCCGCGACCACCGCGGCCAACGAGCCGATAAACAACGAGATGCTGTTCCAGGCCGGAATCACGAACGCGAGTCCGATGCTGACAGGACTGGGACACGTGACACGCCACTTGGACGGCAACAGCGGTTCCACGATCACCAGCACCACGCCCACGATGCCGCCCACAAGCGACGCCCACAATGCGCCGGGCGGCGCGGCTTCGATGCCATCGCGAAACAACTCAGCCACGGCTTTCCACGTGGCCACCGCCGGCGCCGGCCACGTCTCGCTAAGCAGCATGCCCGCCGGATCCGGCACCAGCACCAAGTACGCCGCGCTGCCGGCAACCGAACCGACCATCACGCCCAGCAACTGTGCCCAGGCTTGGGCGCGCACCGAGGCGCCCAGCAGTTTGCCCGTTTTCAAGTCGTGCAGCAAATCGGAACACTGCCCGGCCGCGCCGCCGGTGACGTTGGCCGTCATTAGGTTGACGCCAACGTTGGTGGGATGCAGCAGGCCAAAGGTGAGCTGTGTCACTTTGCCCAACGCGCCAATGGGCGGGATGCCGGTCTCACCGGAAACACGTGCCGCGACGATCGCCAGCACGAACGTCAACGCTACTGCCAACAGTGCCATCGGTAGTGCAATGCCGAAAATCATCACCTGCGCCGTTGTCGCCAGCACGGTCGCCACTGCAAATCCGCCCAGCAGCCACAACTTCCAACCGATCGTGATGTCCTCATCGCCGGCGACCGGCGTGCCGACCGTAGCAGCGTCGTTGGCTTCGTCGCTCGCAGGCCGCGTCGCAAAGCTGCGCACCAGCCGCGGCAACGAACCCGCAAACGAGACCAGCGCCGCAGCCACCATCATCGCCACGCCCGGCCACAGCAAGAATTCGACGGCCTCGCCAAATACGGCCGCGTCTGGATTGGCCGGCGCGGGCAATCTTCCCGAGGCAAACAGCCACGGCGCCAAAACGCCCCACGCGATCAGCGCGCCCAGCAGCATCGACCAGCCGACGCGAAAGCCCACGATCGCGCCGAAGCCGATCATCAAGAATGACGGATCGAGCATGAACCCCAGGCTGCGCAAGCTCACCACGGGCAAGCCGAACCACGCCAGGTTCGTCGCTGGGCCAAACCGCGGCAGGGCGATCAGGAAATCGCCGACCAGCTTGGTCGTTGCCGCGACAATTCCCGCGCCGAGCAAGTGCTTCACTCGGCTGGCAGCTTCACTTCCCCGCGCATAAATCTCGCGCACGGTCTCGGCCGTCGCCACACCGGACGGAAAGGGCAACTGTTGCACTTCCAACATTTGCCGACGCAGCGCCAATCCCACCAGCACGCCGATCAAGCTCACCGCAAACAGCCACGCCGACAGCACGGGCCAACTGAGCGTCTGTCCAGTCAGAATCGTCAAGGCAGGAATCGGCGCCACCAGTCCGGCAGAAATGATCGACGCGGCGCTCGAAGCGCACGTCTGGTTGATATTGTTCTCAAGCATCCCCCAGTGCGTCACCCGCCGATCGCCCGCCACGCGCCGCGCCGTTTCCCAGAATCCGCAACTCAAGAGCGCCGCGGCGATCGACATGTTGAACGACCAGCCGATCTTCAAGCCCGAATACACGTTGCACGGCACCAAAAGCGCGCCGAATGCGGCGCCGGTCAACGCCGCGCGAAGCGTAAGTTGACGGACATGAGGCGACGGCTCAGGCATGGCGAGAAAGGGGGAGTCGAGGCGGCAAGAAACAGCACACTGGCGAGTCGACGCCAACCGGCAGCCCAAAGTTCACTGCACCCTACCCAAGCCCCGAAAAGCTGTCGATGGCCAAAGTCGCCCGAAACAATATGAGCGCGCAGGATCCAACAGAAAACGCCAAATCCCAAGCCGTGCGCGGGAATTGGCGTCATCAACACCGTCAATCCAAAATGGACAGGGGCGGGATCGAACCGCCGACACACGGATTTTCAGTCCGTTGCTCTACCAACTGAGCTACCTGTCCGCTGGCGCCACTGGGTTATGCTAGCCTGCGATGCTGCCGTCCGCCCACGATGCGCCGAAGAGCATAAGCTAACTCCAACCCGCGTAAGCGACAAGGGCCCTTCGATTCCCAGTTGATGGGTGAGTTTTCTACGGCCCGCCGTGTGGACACGGAATCGCTCGACCTCCAATAGCCATCTTGCCTGCGGTGCGAATCGCCCTGGCGAGCAATCGCTGACTTCGGCTACTCTCCGGGCGGCTGGCATCACAGACCGACATGGCCAGTTTCCATGATGGAGCGAGTAATCGTAAAGGCATCGCATGCGTCGAAAGACTAAACGCCGCTGGCGCCAATTGCGCACGATGTGGAAACATCGTGGTTTGCTAGCCGAGGTGGTCCAGTCGCACGTGTTCTTCCTGGAAAACCGTGGCGTGACCGTCTGGGGCGGCATCTCCGAGGACGACGAACGGGGAATTCGCGAGGCGCTCGCCCGGGCTGCGCCGCTTGACGGGCCGATCGTGGAAATCGGCACGCTCTTCGGCTGGACGACTCAATTGATCGCCAGCCTAAAGTCGCCCGAGAGAGAGCTGATCACGATCGACAATTTTTGCTGGAACCCGTTCCACGTTCCGCCGGAAGACCATCGCGTGATCACGCGCCGCACGCTGCACTATTGCCTGGAACACTGCCGAACTCGCATCTTCGACGGCACGGCGCGGGAGTTTTACGATACGTACGACGGCCCTACGCCGAGCATGGTGTTCATCGACGCCGATCACTCCTACGAAGCGGTGCGAGTTGACATCGACTGGGCCCGCCAGCGCGGCGTGCCGGTGATCGCCGGACACGACTACAACCCGGTGCTGCACCAGGTGGTGGTGCGCGCGGTCGACGAACAATTCGCCGGCCGGATCAACGTTTTCGGGTCGGTGTGGGTCGCCGATAGTTGCCACAGCAGGCCGCGTCATGCACAGGCGGCGTGAGAATCACCGCGTTTCGTGGGCCGATTCACCTGCTTCTCTCCATTGAGCTTGACCCTGTTTATCCCGCGCCATAGGCTCAAGTAGGCAACCCATTCCACCACTGCATGCATCATGGGACTTCGAGCCCAGCTACTTGCGAAATCCGATGGGCGCGCATCATCAAGTTTGCGCGTTGGCCGGCGGTTGCTCGCGCTGGTACTGCTTACGTGCGGCTTTCTGATGATCGGCGCGATGCCCGGCGTGAGCGAAGTCATCGAAAGCGAGGCGGATAGTTGCAGTGAGTGCGAGTCGGTCGAGTGCCTGGCCGTTTGCCTCGCCGCGCGTCAGAATCGTCGCGATGCCGCGCGCGGTTGGGCGGCGCGACTCGCCACGCCTCACGGCGACGCCGCGCCGGGCAGACGGCGGACGGCTGCCGCCCCTCTCCATGGCCATCGTTTGACGAACGGCCAAATGGCGCCTCTGCGCCTTTGATGGCGCGCTGCTGGAGAACGAACACGGCCGCGTCCGCGCGGCGATTCCCTCGTTCTTCTTCCAAGTGATGGCGTGTGCTGCGCTTGGACATGCGCGGCGCGGTACGGCGCATCGGCGACAGTCTGGACACCATCGCTCCTGGCCTGCTGGCGGATGCGCGGCATCTCTCATGGCACTTTTTTGGCCGGAACCAACATGAACACAAAAGATCCCTCGAAACAGAAACACTGGCCGGCAACGCTCCGCGCCGATCTGATGGCCTCGGTCGTCGTGTTTCTGGTCGCGTTGCCGTTGTCGATGGGTATCGCCATTGCCTCCGGCGTGCCGGTGGCCACGGGGTTGATCACCGCCATCGTGGGCGGCGTGATCGTAGGCGCGTTTTCCGGAGCGCCGTTGCAAGTCAGCGGCCCGGCGGCCGGACTGACCGTCATCGTCTTTGAAGTCGTCCGCCAATTCGGCTTCGAGATGCTGGGCGTCGTGGTACTGATCGCCGGCGCATTTCAACTGACGGCCGGGTTACTGCGGTTGGGCCAGTGGTTTCGCGCCGTCTCTCCAGCGGTCGTCAAGGGCATGCTGGCGGGCATCGGCGTGTTGATCATGGTCAGCCAGTTCCATGTCATGGTCGACGACAAGCCCAGCGGCAGCGGCCTTGACGACCTGTTGAGCATTCCCAGCGCCATTGCCAAGAGCGTGGCCATTCCCGATTTCGAGCACCAGGACGTGGCGCGGTTTCGCATGCACGCTCTGGAGCAAATCGGCGAGCTGCACCGCGAACAGCAATACGTGCGGGAACTAGTGGCCGAAACCATTCCGCACACTCCTGGCGACGATACGGCCGTCGTGGATGCGGGCATCGATATGTCGCCGCTATTGTCCGACCAGGAACAAATCGTCCAACAGTTGGACGCAATCAGCCGGCTGCTGTTCCAATTCGAAGGGCAACCGGATCACGGCAACCGGTCCAAGCGGATCATTGCCGCCGCCAAGCAAGCCATGGCCGCCTGTCAAGACGCCCAGACCGCCATTGAAACGAACGACGCGCGCACCGCGTTGGCCCGTCAACACCAAGCCATCGATACGCTTGAAAACTTACTGGGCCAGCTGAAAAACCACCACCTGGCCGCCGAGATCGGACTGCTAACGATCATGGCGCTGATTGACCTTTCAGGCGTTCGCGCCACGCAATCTGCGCGTGCTGCCGGCGCCACTGGTCGCGGTCGCTTTCGCTACGTTGATGGCTCGCATGCTGAGCGTGCCAGTGCTGTACGTGGAAGTGCCAAACTATCTTTGGCACGAGATTCACTTTCCCAGCATGGCCGTGCTCCGCGAGGCGCCTTGGGTAGATTTGGTTTCAAACGGATTCTTCGTTGCAGTGATCGCCAGTGCGCAAACCCTGTTGACCGCAGCCGCCATCGACCAACTTCATCACGGTCCTCGCGCGAACTTCGATCGCGAACTGTCCGCACACGGGGTCGGAAACATGTTGTGTGGACTGGCGGGGGCCCTGCCGATGGCCGGCGTTATCGTGCGAAGCGCCGCCAACATTGAGGCGGGCGCCAAAACGCGTTGGTCCGCCGTCTGTCACGGAACATGGATCCTGGTGCTAGTGGCAGGCATGCCCGGCGTGCTGCGCATGATTCCCACCTCGTCTCTAGCGGCGATCCTGGTGTACACCGGCTACAAAGTCATCGACGTGAAGGCCATCCGCGAGCTGTGGAAGTATGGCTGGGGCGAGGTCGTCATTTACTCGGCGACCGTCGCCGTCATCGTAATTGACGACCTGTTCACCGGTGTCGTGGTGGGCATTGTTTTAACGGCTTCGAAGCTGCTGTACACATTCTCGCACCTCGCCGTCGCCGTCGATTCCAATACGACCGATGGTAAGACCATCGTTTCCATACGGGGCGCGGCGACGTTCCTCCGCCTGCCGCGGCTGGCGACGGTGCTGGAGCAACTACCGCCTGGCAGCGAAGTCCACTACGATCTCGACAGACTCAGCTACATTGATCACGCCTGCCTCGATCTGCTGATGAACTGGTCGCGCCAGCACGAAGCCACCGGTGGCAAGGTCGTCATCGACTGGGATGGACTGCATGCCCGCAATGGCCGAAGCAGTCGCACCGACTCGCGCCTACCGGAATCACCGCTATCGCTGAAGCCGGTCGTGGAAGACGAGGATGCAGACGAGGACTCGAAGCGTCGTTGGGCTTGAGTGGCACGGCATGCTGATCGGCACATGCTGCGCACGCAATGGACGAGTTGCCGCCGGCCACTCGGAAATGTCGATCTCGTAACCATACCGGAAGTCGCGGGGCCCATGCCCTGGGCATTGACATTCGTGAAGCGTCGAATGTCACCCATGGCTATAATTGATTAGAACTTTTCCAAGCAGCGAATCAAATGTAGAGCCAACGTGGCAATGCCCGCCAAACCTGTATATCTCGACAACCAGGCCACCACCCGGGTTGATCCGCGCGTGGTCGAGGCGATGCTGCCGTACTTTACCGAGATTTACGGCAATGCCGCCAGCACGAGCCACAGCTTCGGCTGGGAGGCCAAGGAGGCGGTCGACCGGCGCGAGAAAGCATCGCCGCGGCAATCGGTGGCAGCCCGCGCGAAATCGTTTTCACCAGCGGCGCCACCGAGAGCAACAACCTGGCCATTCGCGGCGTCGCCGAGCGTCATCGGCGACGCGGCAACCATTTGGTCACGGTCGCGACCGAACACCGCGCCGTGCTTGATCCGATCGAACGGCTTGGCCGCCGCGGCTTTGACGTAACGATACTGGGCGTCGAGCAGGTTGGCAGCGACCGGGCAGGATGGCTCGATGCCGACGAGGTCCGCAAAGCGCTACGCAACGACACGTTGCTGGTCTCCGTGATGCTGGCCAACAACGAGATTGGCGTACTGCAGCCATTGGCCGAGATTGCCTCGATCTGCCGCGAGCGCGGCGTGCTCGTCCACTGTGACGCCACGCAAGCCGTTGGCAAATTGCCCGTCGACGTCCACGCCTTGGGCGTCGACTTGATGAGCTTCTCGGCACACAAGTTCCATGGTCCCAAAGGGGTCGGCGCCCTGTGGGTAAGGCGCAGTGCGCCGCCCGTGCGGATCGAGGCCCAAATCGCCGGAGGTGGCCACGAGAACGCCATGCGCAGCGGCACGCTCAACGTGCCGGGCATCGTCGGTTTTGCCCACGCCTTGGAACTATGCCTGGCGGAAATGCCAACTGAGCAATCGCGCCAGAGCGAGTTGCGCAACCGTCTGTTCGAAGGCCTGGCAGGCGAACTCGACGGCGTGACGCTCAACGGCCCCAGGCTGGATGATCCGCAGCTACGACTCGCCAACAATCTCAACGTCAGCTTTGCCTACGTCAGCGGCGAGGCGTTGTTGATGAACATGCGGGACGTGGCCGTCAGCTCCGGCAGCGCATGCACGTCGGCCAATCCCGAGCCCAGCCACGTTCTTCGCGCGATTGGACTGAGCGATGACGCAACTCGCAGCAGCTTGCGCTTCGGCCTGGGCCGCTTCAACACGCCCGAGGATATCGAGGCGGCAATCGATGCAGTGGCCCAGGTGGTCCGGCGTTTGCGCAAGTTGGGTAGTGTGGCCTGACAGCGGCTAAGGGATGACTCAAGAATAACTTCGGCAATGGCCCGCACCCCCACCAACTCGAAGCGTAAGCGAGGGGAGACGCGCGTGGGGCCTCGCTTACCCTTCGGGATAGTGTCGCGCCGAGGCCTGACGCCGAGGTTATTTTCGAGCCATTCCTCATCCTCAGGCCAGGAAATTTGTCGCCAAAACCGGCCAGAATTGCCTTCCCTTTGGCCAGCGGATCGTATAATTTACACAGGTTGAACTGCGAAATATCGCGGCCAGCAAACTATTGCCACCCGCACATCACCCCCGACTTTGGAGCGAGAGCAAACATGGCCATCACTTTGACCGAACGGGCCGCCAAGGAAGTCAAGAAAGTCATCGACGAGCAGAAGCAGTCGAATGAGACGATGTTGCGAGTGCGCGTCGTAGGTGGCGGCTGCAGCGGCTTCAGCTACGACCTGAAGTTCGACGATCAATTCGACGAAAAGCTCGACGCCAAGAGCGTTCAGCACGACGTGACAGTCGTCGTGGATCGCAAGAGCGATCTTTATCTCGACGGCACGACCGTCGACTACTACGAAGGACTCGAGAAGCGCGGCTTCACGTTCGACAATCCGAACGCCGTGAAGAGCTGCGGTTGCGGAAGCTCGTTCCAGGCCTAAAAAAGCCCGCGGTTGCTGTCTGCGGTTTGACTTTTGTGAAGTCGTCTCGCAGCCAACGCCGATATATCCCCGGTTGCATTCAAAAACACCGCTTCGGCGGTGTTTTTGTTTGGGCGAGCTTGTGATTTCAGCCAGCGAGTTGCAGGCGGACCAGGCGGCAAGTCCGGTTCAGCGATGAAGGCAGGACTCACGTACTTCGCGTACTTTCTCGGGCCTTGCGGAAGTCGAACCTACGGCTAGAATCGGTTGAAGGGAACCTGACACCGTAATGCGTAGGACGGTTTTGGGAGCGTCTCGAGGCGGAGCGTTTCGGCAGCAAAACCGGCGGTCGCCTCCGTGCCAAAGCCTCCTCCGCGGGGGCGCGAACCGGGTGGCGACCATTTGCGTAAAGGGGGAGCGTCAAGTTGCGTAAAGGGGGAGCGTCAAGATATTCAAAACGGAAGAACTCGCGGGCAAGACCCCTTGACGCAGATCGCCCGCTGAGTAAGATTTCCTGTTTCGCCCCGTCCCGCTAGCAGAAGGCTCTGGCGACAGAGTTTTTGGCTGACCGACGGGGCCGCGTTTTCGAGGGAATGACTGTGGCTGGTGGCGGACTTCAGCTTTCAACGGCATGGATTCCTCCACTGTCCACACTCGCGACAACGCGTCGCAAGACGCTGGGGCGTCGCTGGTTCTCGACAGAAGAAATAGCAACTGAGCTTGCCGCCGTGGAAGCCCTTTGCGACTGGTCTTTGACAATTTGGTTTTTGCAAGAGTGGCATCTTGTATATATGAACAATACCGGGTCGATCCGCCGTCGACGGGCCTTGGCAACGTGCCGGGGCGTGTTGTCGGTTGATTGATCACGAAATTGTTCTCCGAGGCTCTTAGCGTTGTATTTCAGATGCGGTTTTGTGGGTCGCCAATGTGGCGGTTCGTGAAATCAAGTCTGGGGATACACATGAAATCGAGCGTTACTCGATTCGCTTCGCAACCGCGCCACCGTCGTTTGCCAAGAATGGCGGCGGGCAGGGTGTGGAGCGCATCAGTGGTGGAAACCACATCGATCGTATCCGAGAGGGTTCGATAAATGTGGCCAAGCTACTAAGGGCACATGGGGGATGTCTTGGCGCCAGGAGGCGTTGAAGGGCGTGGAAGACTGCGAAAAGCTCTGGGGGAGCTGTCAAACGAGCGTTGATCCCGAGATTCCCGAACTGACAGACACTGAATACATAGGTGTCTGTGGCGAACGCGGCGAACTGAAACATCTCAGTAACCGCAGGAAAAGAAAGAAAAATCGATTTCCTCAGTAGCGGCGAGCGAACGGGAAATAGCCCAAACCGCGGAGGTTTTCCTCTGCGGGGTTGTAGGGCCTTTCACATGAGAGTTACAAAGCGAGCGGCTAACCGAACTGTCTGGAAAGTCAGACCACAGCGGGTGACAGTCCCGTAGGTGAAAGTCGTCTCGTCTCTCGAAGGGTACCTGAGTAGGTCGGGGCACGTGAAACCCCGACTGAATCTACGGGGACCATCCCGTAAGGCTAAATACTACCTGGCGACCGATAGTGAACTCAGTATGGCGACTGAAAGATGGGAAGAACCCCTGCTAGGGGAGGACACTGAACCTGAAACCATGTGCCTACAAGCGGTCGGAGCACTATGGCTCGAAAGAGCAATGTGTGACGGCGTGCCTTTTGCATAATGATCCGGCGAGTTAGCGTCAACGGCCCGGTTAAGGTCCTGAGGACCGAAGCCATAGGGAAACCGAGTCTGAATAGGGCGACATTGTCGTTGGTGCTAGACGCGAAACTGCACGAACTACCCATGAGCAGGTTGAATCGCGGGTTATACCGCGTGGAGGACCGAACCCACTTGGGTTGAAAACCGAGGGGATGACTTGTGGGGAGGAGTGAAAGTCTAATCAAGCGCAGAGATAGCTCGTTCTCTCCGAAATAGCTTTAGGGCTAGCCTTGAGCCACTACGCACCGGGGGTAGAGATACTGAATCGGCTTGGGGGTCTTCCCAGACTACCCTGCTGAACCAAACTCCGAATACCGGTGCGACTATCTCAGGAGTCAGTCCGCGAGGGATAAGCTTCGCGGTCGAGAGGGAAACAACCCAGACCATCTGCTAAGGTCCCGAAGTAGTACTTAGTCACTAAGGAAGTTGAGTTTCTGTGACAGCCAGGATGTTGGCTTAGAAGCAGCCATCATTTAAAAAGTGCGTAACAGCTTACTGGCCGAGAAATTCTGCGCCGATAATGAACGGGAGTAAGTACTACACCGAAGCAGTGGATGTCGGCGGATTTCGATCCGCCGCCGTGGTAGGAGAGCGCTGTACATCAGACACATGCCGTACCGCAAGGAACGGTTTCGGGGTGTACAGGTGATTATGCCGGAATGAGTAACGATAAAGCAGGTGAGAATCCTGCTCGCCGAAAGCCTAAGGTTTCCTGGGGAAGGTAATTCCGCCCAGGGTTAGCCGGTACCTTAGTCGAGGCCGAAAGGCGTAGACGATGGATAGCAGGTCAACATTCCTGCGCCACCAACGTGGACCGATGGAGGGACGGCGTTCGTAGGGTGAGCGGTACGAGTAGAAATGTCCGTGGACCGTCGTGAGGTGGGGGATAGGTAAATCCGCCCCCACAAGCCAAGCGGCGGGACCGATCGCGTTTATGTTCGAGTAGTCATCCGAAAGACGTCCAAGAAAAGCTTCTAAGGGTTGAAGCGTTGGTGACCGTACTAAAACTGACACAGGTAGGCGAGACGAGAAGTCTAAGGCGCTCGGGAGAACACTGGTTAAGGAACTCTGCAAATTGACCCCGTAAGTTCGCGATAAGGGGTGCCTCTGGGGGTTTACGCTCCCGGGGGTCACAGTAAATCGGCTTCAGCGACTGTTTATCAAAAACACAGGACTCTGCTAACTCGCAAGAGGATGTATAGAGTCTGACGCCTGCCCGGTGTTGGTAGGTTAAGGAAGAGGGTTAGCTCGCAAGAGCGAAGCTCGCAACCGAAGCCCCAATAAACGGCGGCCGTAACTATGACGGTCCTAAGGTAGCGAAGTTCCTTGTCGGGTAAGTTCCGACCTGCATGAATGGCGTAACGACTGAAGCACTGTCTCAACCAGTGACCCGGTGAAATTGTAGTCGTGGTGAAGATGCCACGTTCCCGCAGCTAGACGGAAAGACCCCGTGAACCTTTACTGTAGGCTGATATTGGGTTGAGGTATGCTCTGTGTAGGATAGGTGGGAGGCGTTGATCTGGGCACGCCAGTGTCCAGGGAGCCATCCTTGAAATACCACCCTGAACATGCTTTAGTTCTAACTCTGATTCCCGTGAATCCGGGCAGAGGACATTTTCAGCTGGGCAGTTTGACTGGGGCGGTCTCCTCCAAAAAAGTAACGGAGGAGTCCAAAGGTACCCTCAGCCTGGTTGGCAATCAGGCTCCGAGCGCAAAGGTAGAAGGGTGCTTAACTGTGAGACTCATCAGTCGAACAGATACGAAAGTAGGGCTTAGTGATCCGGTGGTCCCGTGTGGAAGGGCCATCGCTCATCAGATAAAAGGTACTCTGGGGATAACAGGCTTATCGCTTCCGAGCGTCCATAGCGGCGAAGCGGTTTGGCACCTCGATGTCGGCTCATCACATCCTGGGGGTGAAGAAGCTCCCAAGGGTTTGGCTGTTCGCCAATGAAAGTGGTACGTGAGCTGGGTTCAGACCGTCGTGAGACAGGTCGGTCCCTATCTGCTGTGGGCGCACGAAACTTGCGGAGATTCTTCTTTAGTACGAGAGGATTTGGAAGGACGTCCCTCTGGTGTTCCAGTTGTCGCGCTAGCGGCACGGCTGGGTAGCTATGGACGGAAAGGATAAACGCTGAAAGCATATAAGCGTGAAGCCCGCTCCAAGATCAGGTTTCGTTGGGCAATTGCCCGAAAGTCCCCTGGAAGACGACCAGGTTGATAGGCCGGATGTGTAAGTGGGGTAACCCATTCAGCTAACCGGTACTAACGGACGAACGCTTGGCCACATTTATCCAACGCTCTTGGATTCATGTCGCCGCTACGAGCTGGAAATATGCTCGATGTCGCTCTTTGCAAAAACCAACCAACCGCTGCGGGGCCTCACTGTCGGCCCCCAGCGGTCCTTTCCGGTGACCATATCTGAAAGGTCACACCCGTTCCCATTCCGAACACGGTAGTTAAGCTTTCAGAGCCGATGGTAGTACCAAAAGTGCGAGAGTAGGTATCGCCGGATTTTTCTCAACGAACCCCGGCGGATCCCCGTGATCCGCCGGGGTTTTTGTTTGCGCCGCCGCTCGGATGCATTTCCGCACACTCCGCGCGATCAATCTCGCAACTGGCAGGCGGTATAGCCGCGCCGCGCTCGGCAGGCAAGTCGCCGTCGCGCCGAGAAATTGATTTGGGTGTAACTCGCATTCCTCGCGTGGTAGCAGGTGGATTCACAAGGAGTTGCGGCAAGTGCTAGCGTGAAGGTGAAGAAGAGGGCCTCCGCGGGTAGAACGGATTGTGATTGCAGTCCTTCCCACCCATCCAGGAGGCCCGGCCATGATCGTCGCACGGGAGCAAGCGTTTCTCAAGGCGCAACGGCAATTCCAGGCGTTGGAAATGTACGTCGAACGCGCGGCCGACGGCGGCCAGCGGATCGATCAAGTGGAACGTGAACTGTTCGGCCGGCTGCTGGCGCTGGGACACACGCTGCTGTCGGCCTTCGTGGCCGCCGCGGGGGATGGCGACGCGGGCGCGACACTGGAAACCACCCAAGGCCGCACGGTCCGGTAGTGGTTCACTTTGAATCCCGGTTTTTCGAGTTTGCCGGGAGATAGTCGGTCAACCGCCCCTTAACAGCCCGTTTATTTAAGGCGATTGATGGTGCGGGCGGGGTTGGCGGGCGGTGCGCGCGAGGGCGGCGCGTGCCGCGCGCACAGCGCGCGTCTCAACGATCCCACGGTCCATCGCGCACTCAGGATAAATTGCACAAGCCAAACAAGGTCGGCGGGGGCTTGCAGCGCTCTTGGTTTGCCGATCCCGAACAACTTGAACATGATCCGCGCCAGGTTGTGCGCCGCAGCCGCAATTCGGTAGCGTTTGGTCACTTCTTCCAGTTTGCGGATCCACGTGCGACGCGAGCCGCCCGTGTCGCACACGTGCGCGAAGCTGCGCTCCACGCGTTCGCTCCGCAGCCGCCCCAGCCGCTTCCCTTTCGCGCCGACATGCGGCGGCGGTTGTTCTGAACCGCGCGTCGGACTTCGTCCGGCTTGTCCGTCCAAACGCGATCGTCTTTCCGCTTCGGCTCGGGAATGTACGTTCGCATGTCGAGATCGGCGGCCAGTTCCAGCGTCGCGTCCGCGTGATAGCCCTTGTCGGCGGCCACCTCCTGCACCGCGACTTCACTCTCCGCCGCTTCCAAGTTGACGCGGGCTTCGATCACGCTGTCGACGAGCGTCTGCTGATCGGCGTGATCGGCCGGCAGAATCTCAGCAGCCAGCAGGATTTCACTCTCCAAATCGACCACGTGCTCGGCCTTGTACGCCAAGTGCGTGCGGCCGTCTTTCAGCTTGGTGATCCGCGCGTCGGGATCGGTCTTCGAGACCCAATCCTCGTTCGAGGCCGTCTTCTTCCGCTTCTTGTCGTAGCGGCGAATTTCTTCGTCGCTCGGTTCCGTATCCGCGTCGATCGCGCCGTCCTCGTGCATCAGTCGCGTGACGTATTGCTTCCAGTCTTCGCCCGTGTCGCGCCGCACGATGCTCTTCATGGCCGCGTTGGCTTCGAGTGTCGTGCTGTCGACCCCCACCGCCTTGCCGGAGAGCAACCGTTTTTCGTCGGCAATCCGCAGAACAAAGCGAAACACCTCGTCGAACACCTCCGCGCCGAGCCGCTTACGCGTGACCGACATCGTCGAATGGTCGGGCGTGACCTCGCCCAGCGGCACCCCCAAGAACGTTCGCAGGCTCAGGCTGTCGGCGCATCGCCAGGCGATGCCGCGCTGGCTGTCGATCCCCTCGAAGTAGCCGATCAGCAGCATGCGAAAGTACACGCCCGGCGGAATCGACGGCTTGCCGCGTTTCTCTTCCTGTTCGTAGTACCGCCGGCAGCGCCGCTCGATCCAGCGATCGAAGCCGGCTTCGGCCAACAGCCCATTGAGCTTCCCATAAAATGGGTGGCCGTCTGAACGCGGCAAGTCCTCGGCGGTAATGAACAGCGACTCCTGCCGCTGCCTCCGTTTGCCCATCGCCATCCGTGTCCCTCCAACGATCGATCCGTCGAAACCGACCCCGGCATAAGTTTAGCGCCCTCGCGGCAGAAAGGAATATCTAAACGGGCTGTTAAGCTTGGATTCCTCAGTCTCGATCGCGTGTCATCGAGCAGGCTTCCTCAGTAGCACGAATACTGTCCCAAACGTCGCCAAGCCAGCGAAGACTCCGAAGCCCCACCACATCCGCTGCCACGCGAAAAGTCCGGCCATTCCGAGCAATAATGCATCATTCAGTGCAATCCACTTCACGCGATTTCTGAAGGCCGGGCTCATTCCATGATTGTACCGCGCCTTTTCCCGGAATTCTGCCGGTCAAAATGAACCTTTACCCTGCCCAGCCAGCCTCGCGGGGCTTTTTCATGCGCGGTAGAATGGCGGCATGAGCGAAACGCATGTTATCTCCCGCCGCAGCTGGCTCCGCTTTAATCTGCGCAGCCTATTTGTCGTATTGACTGGCGTCGGCGTTTGGCTCGGTTGGGAACTTTTCCGGATGCGCCAGCGGGCAGAGTCCAGGACGTGGATTGTCTCGCATGGCGGGGTTTGGGATGGTTTTGATGGCGCTCGATCAGCCGCCGGAACAGGATGGGAAGGTCTAAGGTATTTCCCAATAGTTACGGAGGCTAAGAAGCGTGTCTCTCTCTCGCGGCGGCTGTTAGGCGACACAGCCGTGATGTATATCGGCTTTCCTCACGGGGCAGCGAGCGAGGGGGACTTAACAAGGCTCAAGAAGCTATTCCCGGAAGCCTTCGTGGTTGAAGTGGATGTTGAAGTGCCTAAGTGATCCCCGCCTGCACACGATCTTAAGACACTACCGCTTGTTTCACCGCCTTGATCCGATTTCGCCCGATCAGAGTGGCGGCTATTGGCCAACTGTTGCCAACGATCTCTGCCCAGAGTGTTTGAAGATGACACGCGACAAGCAGCACAACCCGGACCCCAACGAGAACGCCGCCCGGATCGTGGCGGGGTCACAGGCCCACGAGGCCGAGCCGACGCCAGGTGACCTTGAGGCTGCTTGGCTGGAGTGGTCGCGGCACATCCAGAAAGTCGACGAACGGGCCATGACGTTGCTTAAGGCGGCGTTTGAGGCGGGCTGGGACGCGTGTGAATCGTCAAACAAAAACGGCCAATCGCGCCAAGAAAATTCCACTTGACTTATTGTGGTTTTCGGACGATAGTTACTTGCAGAGGGTGCCACTATCTCCCGAAAACCCTGGATCATTTCAGGGGAACGCCATCGAGCGGGCCGTAAGGCTAGGGACTAGGGCGCCCTTTTCTTTTTGCCGAACTCAAATTGCCACACATTGGGGCCTGTAAGGAATCTTGTGTCAGCTAGCAGGAATGGGTAGTTTTTGTCACCCTTTCCTGATGAGGAGATTGACACATGGATGATTCTTTACGCACGCGGGCGGAGCAGCTAGCAAGCGAGATTGCGGGTCAGGCCAGGACGGCCGAGGACCTCAATGGTTTGATGCGACTGATGATGAAGTCGGCGTTGGAGCGGATGCTCGACAGCGAGATGGATGTTCATTTGGGGCGCAAGGCGGTGTCCCCTGGCGGCGAACCGCGGGCGGTGCCGTCGAACGGGGCCGAGCCGCCGCTGGCGAGCTTGGCCAAGCGATCCAAGCCCAACCGTCGCAATGGGCGTTCGCAAAAAACGGTGCAAGGCGACGTGGGCGAGCTGACCATCGCCACGCCCCGCGATCGTGACGGGACTTTCGAGCCGCAATTGATCGGCAAGCACCAGCGACGCGTGCCGGGCTTCGACGAAAAGATCCTCGCGTTGTATGCCAAGGGAATGACCACGCGTGACATTCAAGAGATCGTCCGCGAACTGTACGACGTGGAAGTCTCGGCCACGCTGATCTCGGAGATCACCACCGACCTCGACGCCGAAGTGACTGCTTGGCGCACGCGGCCGCTCGACGCGCTGTGGCCGATCGTGTACTTCGACGGCATCGTCGTGCACGTGCGCGGCGCGAATGGTCGCGTCTCGCAGCACACGATTTACGTGGCTTTGGGCGTGAATCTTGAAGGACACAAGGAGTTGCTGGGACTGTGGCTCGGCCAGAGCGAAGGGGCCAAGTTCTGGCTCGCTTGCCTGACCGATCTGAAGAACCGCGGCCTCGCCGATATCTTCGTGGCCTGCATCGACGGCCTCTCGGGTTTTGCCGAAGCGATTCACGCGGCCTATCCTCAAACCCAGGTGCAGCTGTGCATCGTGCATCTGGTGCGCGCGGCGCTTCGTTACGTGAGCACCCAGGACAGCAAGGCGGTGATTGCCGACCTGAAGAGAATCTACCAGGCCGCGACCCTTCTCGAAGCCGAGTCCGCTCTCGACGCTTTTGCTCAAGCCTGGGACGCAAAGTATCCGACCATCACGAAGATGTGGCGCGCTAAATGGACCGACATCGTCACGCTGTTTGACTTCCCCGCGCCGATCCGTCGAGCGATCTACACCACCAACGCGATCGAATCCGTCAACAGCGTGATTCGCAAGTTCACGCGAAACCGCAAGATTTATCCCAACGAGGAGTCCGCCTTGAAGATTGTCTACATGGCGATTCACGAAGCCTCGAAAAAGTGGACCATGCCAATCCATCATTGGAAAGCGGCCCTCAACCACTTCGCCATCCTCTACGAGGGCCGCATGCCCGGCATAGCAAGCAAATGACGTTCCCTGCTCGCCTGACACAAAAAGAATTACAGGCCCCACATTGAAGTGTGTCATTGCTCGCGGCGTCGACACTCGCAAGTCATCTAGCCCCATTTCGGAAGCAATGTGATTCGCCATCGCTATTTTCTCGGGTCGGGTGCCGGGCACTAAATGCCTGTTGTTGTTCTGATGTCCAACGGCTCCCATTAGGATGTCATTCATCTGCAGTAGCTCGCTGCACGTCGAATCCACGGGCTGAATCTTGCGGACTGGATTGTGATCCCAATTGCGCTTCGCTCGAATTGCCGTGTTGAGAACATCCCTCAGATGACTCAGTGAAAGACTGCTGAGCTTTTCATCTGGGAATATGATGACCCGGTCTTGCTTGGTCATTGACAACAAGAACGCATTAAAAAGAAATTCGTAAGTCAATTTGCAGTAACCGCGCTCTTTGTCGTTGTTGTGGTACGTTCGGTAGTCAAGTTTGCTGTTGTCGAATACGACAGATCGAAACATGACTTGCCTCGCTTTGATGTATTCCAGCGAGTGCTTAGTAAATTCCAAGTATCGGGAATATTTGTTCCTTGTGATCTTGGTCCATTTCATTTGGGTGTAACTCGCATTCCTCGCGTGGTAGCAGGTGGATTCACAAGGAGTTGCGGCAAGTGCTAGCGTGAAGGTGAAGAAGAGGGCCTCCGCGGGTAGAACGGATTGTGATTGCAGTCCTTCCCACCCATCCAGGAGGCCCGGCCATGATCGTCGCACGGGAGCAAGCGTTTCTCAAGGCGCAACGGCAATTCCAGGCGTTGGAAATGTACGTCGAACGCGCGGCCGACGGCGGCCAGCGGATCGATCAAGTGGAACGTGAACTGTTCGGCCGGCTGCTGGCGCTGGGACACACGCTGCTGTCGGCCTTCGTGGCCGCCGCGGGGGATGGCGACGCGGGCGCGACACTGGAAACCACCCAAGGCCGCACGGTCCGCCGTTTGCAAGGCCGGCACGTGCGCCGCTACCTGTCGATCTTCGGCGAACTGTTGATCGGCCGCTACGTCTACGCGGCGCGGGAAGGGCAGAAAGTCGAGCGGCGCCCTTGGACGAGCGGCTGGGGCTGCCGGCCGGCGAGTTCTCCTACGTCCTGGAAGACTGGCTCGAGCGGCTGTGCGTCAAGGAGTCGTTTCACGAAGCGGTGTCCGATCTGCACGCGTGGTTGGGTGTCGCGCCGAGTGAACGGGCGGCCGAGCAGATGAACCAGCAGATGGCCCAGCACGTCGAAGCCTTCCAGTTCGAGCGCGCCGCGCCGCCGGCCGACGAAGAGGCCGAGATCCTGGTAGCCACGGCCGACGGCAAAGGGGTGCCGATGCGCCGCCCGCTGGAAGAGCGGGTCCGCCGCGGACCGCGTCGCGGCAAAGGCGAAAAAGCGAACAAGAAACAGATGGCCTACGTGGGCGCGGTGTATACGATCGACCCCTTTCGCCGCACGGCCGACGACGTGCTCGACGAACTGGACCGGAAAGAACGCGCTGCCGAGCGGCCCGCGCCGCAACACAAGCAGGTTTGGGCCGAGATGACCCGCGTGCGGGAAGGAGAATCGTGTACGGGACGCGAACGTCTGTTTGTCGAGATGGCGGTGGCCTGTCACGAGCGCGACCCACAGCGCGCCAAGACACTGGTCTGCCTGATGGACGGCGAGAAGGCGCTGTGGGAGGTGCAGCGCGAGTGGCTGCCGCGGGCGGTCTGCATCCTGGACTTGTTCCACGTGCTGGAGCGGTTGTGGCAGGTGGCCCACGTGTTCCACCGCGAAGGCAGCCGTGAGGCGGCTCAGTTTGTCACGCGGCACTTGCGGCTGTTGCTGGAAGGCAAGGTGGGTTATGTCATCGGTCGCTTCAAACGACTCCGCGACGAACACGCGCTACATGGCTCGCGGCGGCGCGTCGTCTCGGCGGCCATCGGCTACTACGCAAACAACCGCCGGCACATGCGCTACGACGAGTACCTGGCGGCCGGCTACCCCATCGGCAGCGGCGTGGCCGAAGGCGCTTGCCGCCACGTGGTCAAGGATCGCCTGGAACAAACCGGCATGCGCTGGACGGTCGCCGTGCGCAAGCGATGCTCCACCTGTGCGCCACCTACCTCAACGGACAATGGAACGACTTCCTGAACTACCGTATTGAAACTGAACAAACCAAGCTATACCGGCGCTCCGCGGCATAGAGATCTGCGAGTTACACCCAATTGATTTTGTATCGTGGTGTCCCAGTCGCCAGCGCTACGACAGTGTCGTGAGCGACCTATGGGCCTGCTGGATAAGGACAAGCAGCTCGGCGACCACTTCGGATGATGGGTCGGACACTTCTCCCGTCACCAGGTGGCAAGCTTCAATCACTCGGCTGGCCTGTCCGTTTCGAATCAGGTGAGTTGCAAGTTCAAAAAACTCGGCTCGTGCTTCTTGATTGCCATCCGTGTTCCATTGGCGTGCAAGTAACACAAGGTCGTCCTCTTGTGGTTCCGGTAGCGGCATTCGATCCGCGGAGAACGCCTTGATCGAGACACCGAGTTGCTTGGTCAGAAACCCCTCGATATGCCGCAAGTAACTTTGGGATCGGGGGCCAGGAGCCCTCATCTTTTCGATCGATCCGAGAATCGTTCGAAGAACGCCAATCCGGTCATCTGTCGGCGGTCGCCATTGCGTGGCATAGTGATTCGCCCAGTTGCGGCGAATGTTCTCGATCAGCAGGTCTTCTTCTTGGCCAATTTCATAGTCAATCACAGCCGCTTCCGACCGTGGTGGCAATGCCCCTGCTCGCATCTTCCTGATGAGCGTCTCAATGGAGGATACAACGGTCTGATCGAAAATCTTTCGATCGGTCATGATGTAGGTCTCGTAGATACCGATTTCCGCGTGCATCCACGTCGGAACCAGCTTGCCTTTCTTGTATTTCTCGCCCATGTACGCCAGCGACTCCGGCTGACGCGCTCTGCGCTTCTTTTCCGCTAGCTTCTTCTTTTTGCGTTTCCGATCACGTGAATCTTTCGGCATGGACCGGCTCCTTATGATCGTTGTCGTACTCCTGCGACCGCGGAGGGAATTGGAAAGTGATACGTGTATTTTGGCGATTTCGAAAAAATGAGCAAGCGAGGATCAGTACCCACGCGACAAAAGAGTCGGTTCGACATCGAAGCCGCACCGACCGCACTCAGGCTGATGGACCGCTAGGATGTTTCTCGGGAACTCGTGCGAACAAGTAGCTGATCCGTCCGTTCGCGCCGGTTAAACCTTTTTCGCGCCGAGAAATCGACTTTATGTTGTAGCCGGCGCTCATCCGCTACAATGCGGCCGCTTGCCCTCGGACGCTTCGAGACTCTACTTTCGCCAAGGAGGCGTGCCGTGTTCGAACGTGAATTGACGCTGTACAAGTTCAATCGCAACTATCTGCGGGTGTTGGTCGCCGATCTCGACGAATCGCTAATGAACGTCGCGCCATTTTCCGGCGCCAATCCGCCGGTGTGGATCCTGGGGCACCTGGCTATTTCCACCGACTATGCCGGGCGGATTCTGGGACTCCACCGCGCGTGCCCCAAACAGTGGCACGCCATGTTTGCCCCAGGCACCAATCCCGCCGCGCTCGAGACGCCGCTTCCCAGCAAGTCCGAGCTGGTGGAAGCATTCGAAAATGGCTGCCGCCGCGTGATCGAAGCAATGCCCGACGCCAAAAGCGAGGTCCTCGACGCGCCGCATGCGATCGAACTGCTGAAGACGACCGTGCTCAAGACCAACGGCGACGTGCTGGCCCACTTGATGACCACGCACGAGTCGTTTCACCTGGCGCAACTCTCGGCCTGCCGCCGCAAAGCCGGCAACGGCCCAGTGATCTGACCGACTTTGCAGCGATGAGACCGCCATTGCCGGTGCGGCAAACCATTGGCGCACACCGGCGATGTGCCAATGCCACCGGTCCGTAAAATCAGTTCACGCCGTGATGTAGCGACTCCGCCTACCACATCGTGGTGTAGCCTTTGGCGCTGCCGCCACGGCCGTTGCCTTGGACTTCGGTTTCTTCGCGATCGCTTTGGGCGGCGCGGTGACAACCGGGATCGCCGCGGCAGCCGACGTGCGCTGTCCCTGTTTGCCGAACTTGCGGCGACGCGACCGCTGCCGGCCGTCCGCGGGTCCGTCGGCATGGGGCTTGCGTCGGGCGGGACCATCCGCCCGTCGCGACGAAGTCGAGCCGCCGTGAGAGCTCCCCGCACTCGACGACGAAGTATAGACCGGGTGCTCTTCGCACACGGGAGTCTTCTTTTTCAACAGGCGTTCGATGTCGCGCAACTGCGCGCGTTCGTCAGCCGCGCAGAATGAAAACGCCACGCCCGTCGCGCCGGCCCGGCCGGTGCGGCCGATGCGATGGATGTAGGTCTCCGCCACGTCGGGCAGGTCATAGTTCACCACGTGCGACACCTCGTCGATGTCGAGTCCTCGAGCGGCCACGTCGGTCGCCACCAGGATCGGCGGCTTCTGCGACTTGAAGCTAGCCAAGGCCCGCTGCCGCGCTGACTGCGACTTGTTGCCGTGAATGGCTTCGGCCCGGATGCCGGATTTCGCCAGGTGCCGGGCCACCTTGTCGGCGCCGTGTTTGGTGCGCGTGAAAACGATGGCGCGCATGATTTGCATCTTACCGATCACGTGTTGCAACAAGACCGGCTTGTTTTGCTTCTCCACGAAGAACACCGACTGGTCGACCGTGTCGGCCGCCATCGACTTGGCGGCCACTTGCACGCGCACCGCATCGTTGAGAATCTTGTTGGCCAGTTGGCGAATATCCTCGGGCATGGTCGCCGAGAACAATAGCGTTTGGCGTTTCTTGGGCAGCGCCGCCACGATCTTGTGCAAGTCGCGGATGAAGCCCATGTCGAACATGCGATCGGCCTCGTCCACAACCAGCGTCTCAATCGAGTCCAGCCGCACCAATTTCTGCGTCATCAAATCCAACAGGCGTCCCGGCGTGGCGACCACGATCTCGGCTCCGCCGCGGATCGCGCGTACCTGCGGCACTTGGCTGACGCCGCCGTAGATCACAGCCTGGCGAAAGCCCGATCGATGGCCATAGGTCGAAAAGCTCTCGGCAATTTGCGTGGCCAGCTCGCGTGTCGGCGAGAGGACCAAAACGCGTGGCTTGCGCGGGCCTTTCTGTTCGGGAGCCGCTGTGGCCAAGCGCTGCAGAATGGGCAACGCAAAGGCGGCCGTCTTGCCCGTGCCAGTTTGGGCAATTCCCAACAAGTCGCGCCCGGCCAACACCGGGAGAATCGCCTGCTGCTGGATGGGGGTCGGCGTTTCGTAGCCCTGCTTCTTGACGGCTGCCAACAGGGTGGGACTGAGTCCTAAATCTTCGAACGACATAAATCTCCTGAAATCACTTTCCGCGCCGGGCAGTTTGCCGCAAGCGCACTCAAATGGAATCGGCGCCACGTGCGGTGGGGGCCTGGCGCACAACCGTGTGCGCCTGGGGAAAGCCCATCAACTTCCGCATCGCGGAGCATGTTTTGGCCGGAACGTTTCTCGCCACTGGCGGAAGCGGTCGGCGGCATGGTGGATAAGAACGTCTCGTCTACCACTAAAGTGTGACGAGACCAATCGCACCGCTTGAGCTCTATGTCATCTGGCGACCACAATGGCGGTCGGGCCGGAAACAGGCTCAAAAAGCAATTAAAACGGCCGGCAAATGCCAATCGGCATCGAAGGCCAGCCGCCCTCGCTACATCTTTACATTACCACTCTAGCACGCCCCTGCGGCCGGCGGCAATGGCAATTCCGCGAGGATTGCGTCGTTGGGCCTTTGAAACGGCCGATAAACACTGCAATCCACCGGCACAAACGGCTCAGTCGCTGCCTGCGTGCGCGTAACTGCCCGGGTCCTCGATGGCGTGACACTTCACTGTCGCCGTTGGTATAAATGGATCGCCCACCGCGGATCGCCCGGGCCCCGTGGTCCAGAGCGTTGCAACGCCGCGTCCGCGCTTGCCAACCCTTCCTTCTCAGAGCCCGCACCATGGAAAACAATCGAACACCGTGCCACGCTGTTTCCACGATGAGGCTTTGCTCCATCGTGGCACTTGCTGCGTTTTTGGCCGTCGCGGCCGCACGGGCTGACGAAAAGGCCTTCAACCTCAAACAAGACACCGGCTACCGCGGCATCTGGTACTACAACCAGCCCACCGGCGATGAATATGCCTACAAGTATTCGGGCGGCATGCCCACCTATCCACAGCAGCACATGCCGATCGCCGTCCATGCGCCGACCGCCCACAAGACGTTTTTCGTGTACGGCGGCACCACACCGGGCAACAAGACCTTGCTGCACATGGTTTCGTACTTCGATCACGAGACAAAAACCGTCCCGCGGCCGCGCATTCTGCTCGACAAGAAGACCACCGACGCGCACGACAACCCCACACTCAATATCGACCCAGCCGGCTATCTGTGGATCTTCTCCAATTCGCACGGCACATCGCGGCCGTCGTATATCCACCGCAGTGCGGAACCCTACTCCGTCGACGCGTTCGTGCCCGTAGCCAAGACCAACTTCTCGTACGGTCAGCCGTGGATCCTGGACGACGGGCGTTTTCTCTTCCTGCACACCAAGTACAGTCACGCGGGCCGCCAGGGCAGGGGGCTGTTTTGGATGACCAGCAGCAACGGCAGCACCTGGAGCGAGCCGGCTCCGCTGGCACACATCCAGCAGGGGCACTACCAGGTGAGCACGTGTGCCGGCAAGCGCGTCGCCACGGCGTTCAACTATCATCCGCGGAAGGGCGGGCTCAATGCCCGCACGAACCTGTATTATCTGCAAACGACCGACGGCGGAGCGACCTGGAAAACGGCCGCGGGAGACTCCGTGGCCGCTCCGGTCGAAGAAGTTCACAACGCGGCACTCGTCCGCGACTACCAGCGCGAGGGTCTGCTGGTGTATCTCAAGGAGGTGCAGTTCGACGACGCCGGGCGTCCTCTCATCGTGTTTCTCACCAGCCGTGGGTTTTCTCCCGGGCCCGCCAACGCGCCGTACACCTGGCGATTGGCGCGATGGAACGGCGAAGTATGGCGCATCAATGACATTACCACTTCGGACCACAACTACGATTTCGGCGCCCTCTATCTCGACGACCCCGCTTCGTGGCAACTCATCGCGCCCACCGATCCTGGAGCGCAGCCCTACGGCACGGGCGGGCAGATGGTCGTCTGGACCAGCCGTGACGAGGGCAAAACCTGGCAACGAACCAAGACCCTGACGCACGACGAACTGTTCAACCACTCGTACGCCCGTCGCCCGCTCAACTTCCACTCCGAATTCGCCGCCCTGTGGGGTTCGGGCAACGCCCGCAAGCCGTCGGAGTCGGCGCTCTATTTCACCGACCGCGCTGCCACGCACGTGTGGCGACTGCCGGTGGAGATGGAGGATGCCGCGGCCAAGCCGGAGATGGTTTGGTGAAGCGGGCGCGCACACGAGCCATTGCCCCTGGCACCTTGCTCCAAGTCGTTTTAGAATTCCGGATTCGCACATCGTTCGCTTCGCCTGACGGGAGATGCACCTTTGAGTAAATCGCGCGGTTTCGGCTTTGGGATCATCGGCTGCGGCATGATTGCCAACTTTCACGCCAAGGCGATTGGCGACATTCGAGGTGCGAGGGTGGTGGCTTGCTACGACACGTTTCCCGCGGCGGCCGATCGGTTTGCAGCCGCGCAGGGATGCCGGGCCTACCACGACCTCAAAGCGATGCTGGCCGACCCGGACGTCGACATCGTGACGATCGGCACGCCCAGCGGCGCCCATTTGGAACCGGCCGTGGCGGCGGCCCGCGCCGGCAAGCACGTGATCGTCGAAAAGCCGTTGGAAATCACGCTTTCGCGTTGCGACAAGATCATTCGCGAGTGCGAAAAGGCCGGCGTCAAACTTTCGGCCATCTTTCCGTCGCGCTTCCACCGCTCCAGCGTCGAATTGAAGAAGGCCGTCGACGGCGGCCGCTTTGGCAAACTCACGCTCGGCGAAGCGTACGTGAAGTGGTATCGCACACAGGCTTATTACGACAGCGGCGCCTGGCGCGGCACGTGGGAACTCGACGGTGGCGGCGCGCTCATGAATCAGGCGATCCACTCGGTGGACATCCTCATCTGGCTGATGGGGCCGGTTGTGGAAATCACGGCCCACTCTGCGCTTCTCGCGCACGAGCGGATCGCGGTTGAGGACACGGTCGTGGCAACGCTCAAGTTCAAAAACGGCGCTCTCGGCGTGCTGGAAGCCAGCACGGCCTGCTACCCCGGCTATCTCAAGCGCATCGAAGTCCACGGCTCCGCAGGCAGCGCCGCCATGCAGGAAGAGGACGTGGTCGCCTGGGACTTCGCGAAAAAAGCCCGCGGCGACGCGGCCATCCACCAGCGGATGGCCGACAGCATCAGCACGGCCGGCGGCGCCAGCGATCCGTCCGCAATCGGCCACCACGGCCACACGGCCCAGTTTCGCGATGTGCTGGAGGCCATCCAGGAAGACCGAGCCCCGGCGGTCGATGGCCACGAAGGCCGCCGCAGTGTCGAGATCATCCTCGGCGTCTACAAAGCCGCCGAGACCGGCAAAGCCACCAAGCTGCCGCTCAAAAGCGACCCCGTGCTGGCGGCGCGGAAGAAGAAGGCGTAGGCGAGCGTTGCTGCAAGTCGCCTGATCGTCAGTATTCTTTGTCCTTTGCCGATTGGCGCGATCTTTGTCGATCTGCGCGAAATATGTTGCGGCGAGCGCTCGATGAATGGCGTCTCGGCAACAAAGATTCGGTCGCCCGGCAGCACCTGGTAGTTCGTCGCGGTTGCGGCGCCCGCGGTGATCTCCCGCCAATCGACTTGCAGCACGGTGTCGTGCGCTGCACCACCGGGTTGCGGACGGGCTATCCAGACCTGCTTGTCGTTCAACCGATCCAGTCCCGTGACCTGCGACAACGCATCCAAGACGGTTTCATTGCCAGAATGCGCCAGGCGATAAACCATGTCGCCATGCTGAGTGCCTTGCGTGATCACGTAGTAAACCTTGCTGTTATAGGCAAATACCGATAACGATATCTCTGGCTCTTCCAGCGTGTCGGACAAATGATCTGGGTGTAACTCGCATTCCTCGCATGGTAGCAGGTGGATTCACAAGGAGTTGCGGCAAGTGCTAGCGTGAAGGTGAAGAAGAGGGCCTCCGCGGGTAGAACGGATTGTGATTGCAGTCCTTCCCACCCATCCAGGAGGCCCGGCCATGATCGTCGCACGGGAGCAAGCGTTTCTCAAGGCGCAACGGCAATTCCAGGCGTTGGAAATGTACGTCGAACGCGCGGCCGACGGCGGCCAGCGGATCGATCAAGTGGAACGTGAACTGTTCGGCCGGCTGCTGGCGCTGGGACACACGCTGCTGTCGGCCTTCGTGGCCGCCGCGGGGGATGGCGACGCGGGCGCGACACTGGAAACCACCCAAGGCCGCACGGTCCGCCGTTTGCAAGGCCGGCACGTGCGCCGCTACCTGTCGATCTTCGGCGAACTGTTGATCGGCCGCTACGTCTACGCGGCGCGGGAAGGGCAGAAAGTCGAGCGGGCGCCCTTGGACGAGCGGCTGGGGCTGCCGGCCGGCGAGTTCTCCTACGTCCTGGAAGACTGGCTCGAGCGGCTGTGCGTCAAGGAGTCGTTTCACGAAGCGGTGTCCGATCTGCACGCGTGGTTGGGTGTCGCGCCGAGTGAACGGGCGGCCGAGCAGATGAACCAGCAGATGGCCCAGCACGTCGAAGCCTTCCAGTTCGAGCGCGCCGCGCCGCCGGCCGACGAAGAGGCCGAGATCCTGGTAGCCACGGCCGACGGCAAAGGGGTGCCGATGCGCCGCCCGCTGGAAGAGCGGGTCCGCCGCGGACCGCGTCGCGGCAAAGGCGAAAAAGCGAACAAGAAACAGATGGCCTACGTGGGCGCGGTGTATACGATCGACCCCTTTCGCCGCACGGCCGACGACGTGCTCGACGAACTGGACCGGAAAGAACGCGCTGCCGAGCGGCCCGCGCCGCAACACAAGCAGGTTTGGGCCGAGATGACCCGCGTGCGGGAAGGAGAATCGTGTACGGGACGCGAACGTCTGTTTGTCGAGATGGCGGTGGCCTGTCACGAGCGCGACCCACAGCGCGCAAGACACTGGTCTGCCTGATGGACGGCGAGAAGGCGCTGTGGGAGGTGCAGCGCGAGTGGCTGCCGCGGGCGGTCTGCATCCTGGACTTGTTCCACGTGCTGGAGCGGTTGTGGCAGGTGGCCCACGTGTTCCACCGCGAAGGCAGCCGTGAGGCGGCTCAGTTTGTCACGCGGCACTTGCGGCTGTTGCTGGAAGGCAAGGTGGGTTATGTCATCGGTCGCTTCAAACGACTCCGCGACGAACACGCGCTACATGGCTCGCGGCGGCGCGTCGTCTCGGCGGCCATCGGCTACTACGCAAACAACCGCCGGCACATGCGCTACGACGAGTACCTGGCGGCCGGCTACCCCATCGGCAGCGGCGTGGCCGAAGGCGCTTGCCGCCACGTGGTCAAGGATCGCCTGGAACAAACCGGCATGCGCTGGACGGTCGCCGTGCGCAAGCGATGCTCCACCTGCGCGCCACCTACCTCAACGGACAATGGAACGACTTCCTGAACTACCGCATTGAAACTGAACAAACCAAGCTATACCGGCGCTCCGCGGCATAGAGATCTGCGAGTTACACCCAAATGATCTTCAATCTTGGCTTTGGCCGCGTCCAGTGTCAGACCGGCGACCGACACTTGGCCATACATACCAAGAGTGACCGCGCCATCAGGCGCCACAAGGTGCTCACCCGTGATCGGCTGCATCGCCTTTCCCTGGACGAGCGTCACGGAAACGGCGCACTCGGAGAATCGCGGCTCCAGGAACTCTTCGACGGCCACCTCCGCCTCATCCGTGGTCAGACCACGCACATCGATTTTGCCGTACCGCGGCCCCAGGTCGATGCGTCCCCTGGGATCGACGAAAAATCCCCGCGCCGCCAGATTCGCTTCGGGCGGATCGGCAATCACCTGTAACTCATCGCCGGGTTGCACGTGGTACGGCGCCTTCGGCACGACGCGCAGCGCTTCGATGAACAGGACGTCGGGGGGCTCGATCGTGTACGGCGGCAAGAGTGTCTTGCTGTGCTCGTTGGGCGCCTGTTCGACCACCTCCGGTGAAGCGGGCGCCGGCATTCCCTCGCTGAACATAGTGCGATTCGTTTGCGATTCGGCCGGCTCGGGGGGAGTCTTTGCCTGGTCATGCTGAATTGTCCCCGGCACGCCCAGTCGTTCCGGATGCCGCGCAACATGGTCTGCGAACGCGCGTTGGAACTGCCCGTCCTCCGAAGGTCCGATCGGAACGCCAAGTTCATGCCCGCGTTCAGGCATAGCGGTCTTGGCATCAACAGCACTCTTCTCCGAGTCCGTCGACGCCATTCCGATTAGCACGACCCCCCACGCCAGTGACGCCGCGGCTGCGCCAACCGCGGCACAACTCGGGCCGTACCAGCGGCCACGTCCATTCGACGCGGCCAATCCCAACACATTGCGAATCCGTTCGAACAACGCCATTTTGGAACCTCCTATTCCCATGCTCCACGCGGGCTCGTACGCCGAACCGATATGTTGCGCTACTGTTGCCAAGGCCTTTGCATACGGCACGGGACTGCCCAGCGCCGCCACCGCCGCTTCGTCGCAGCACATCTCGCGTTCGGCTCGAATGCGCCGCGAACACCACCACACCGCCGGATGAAAAAACAACAGCGCCTCGACAACGCGCTGCATGAAGTTAGCCAACAAATCCCAGCGTCGCAGATGGGTCAACTCGTGGGCAATCACGGCTTCCAGCAGTTCGCCATTGAGTCCAGAAACCCACGCGGCCGGCAGCAGCACCATTGGCCGCACGATTCCCACGGCCATCGCTTGCGAAATGTCGTCGACGACGCGCACCACCGGCAGTGAGCGAAAGCCAAAACGCCCAGTCAATCGCACGACCGTTCGTTGCAGCGTGCCTGGCAGCGGCGTGCCTCGACGCGCAATCCGCGATATTCGTACGCCGCCGATTGCAATCCGCAGCACGGAACAGACGACGCCCATTGCCCACACAACGAGTAGTCCTCGTTGATGTGCGCCCGACCATTGGGCCACTGAGATGGCAAGACTCGCGGCAGATCCCGGAACGGAAAAGTCGTTTGGCCGCGCGTACGGAGATTCTCGGATCGTAGCCACGGCTATGTCCGATGCGGCCACCGCTTCGAGCGAGCCTCGCCGCGCTCTCGCCTCAGACTGTCCAGAAGACCACATCAGCGTCATTATCGGACATGCGGCCAACACGGCCAGCATGGCACAATAAATAGCGTACCGCGTTTGCGATTGGCGGGGCCGCGCGATCCACATCAGTGCAACCACGACACACCAGACAGCCGTCCCTTGCCAGAGAAAGTGCGCAAGCGTTCGCACGACAGTGGCGGCATCAATCGGGTTGAAGTGCGCCTCCATGGCTAGCTCTCCGTCTTGTGTTGTTGTTCGTATTGAGCGATGGCGTCGCGAATTGCGGCCAGCTCGTCCGTCGAAGGATTGGCTTCCTCCAGCAGATGCGCCACCATCAACTCGGCCGAGCCTTCGAAGGCGCGGCCCAACAGGTCGCCCAGCAACCGCCGCATCGTGCGCTGGCGGCCGGCCTTGGCAACATAGACAAATGCCCGCCCGGCGGGCTTGCGCGTCACCAGCCCCTTGTCCACCATGACGTTCAACAGGCTCATCACCGACGTGTATGCCCGCAGTCGACGCTCGTTCAAAACATCCATCACTTCACGCACCGACAGCGGACTGCGCGCCCAGAGGATACGCAGCACTTCAAGTTCGCCGGGGGTCGGATTCTCGTGTTTCGGTCGCGGCATGGGCTCGATGGGGGCAATGTCAACACGGGGTGTTGCAGCAGGGCCGGCGCGCACTTTGGGGGATTTAGGCTGGCGCGGCAAACGTTGATTTGCTAGACCAGAGTCCGTGAGTATGGGCGGCAAGGCCGCGGTTTGCAGTTCGTTCACGGAGGTCACTCATGGCTGTGCAAGTAAGACCGGATATCAGGAGCATCAAGCATCATTTTGCGGAGCTTCGTGATCCGCGTTCTACGATCAATCGTCGGCATCTGCTGGTCGACGTGGTGGTGATTTCGCTGTGCGGCGTGTTGGCCGGCGCCGATGGCCCGGTGGCGATTGAAGTCTGGGCGAAGGCGAATCGCAACTGGCTGCGACGACATCTGAAACTGCCGCATGGCATACCATCGCACGACACGCTCCGGCGGTTCTTGGAACGCGTCGATCCGCAAGCGTTTCAGCGCTCGTTTACCGCCTGGATCGAGTCGCTGCTGATTCCCGATTCCGAAGGGGCGCGGCTGCTGAACATCGACGGTAAGACGTTGCGTCGGTCGCACGATCGCAAACGCGGGCTGGGTCCGTTGCACCTGGTCAGCGTGTGGGCCAGCGAACAAGGCCTGACGTTGGGCCAAGTCGCCACCGAGGAAAAATCGAACGAAATCACGGCGATTCCCGCGGTGTTGGACCTGGTCGACGTGAAGGGCGCGATCGTGACCATCGACGCGATGGGCTGTCAGAAGGCGATCGCCGAGAAGATTATCGAGCGAGGCGGCGACTACGTCGTGCCCGTCAAAGGTAATCAAGGGAATCTCGAACAAGCCGTCGAGGCATTCTTCGACGAGCATCTGGAAGACGACTTCGCGCGAGTCAAAGTGAGCCGCTTCGAGACCGAAGAGAAACGGCACGGCCGCATCGAACGTCGCACGTACCTGCAAGTCAACGTGCCGCTCGCGCTCGCTGGCCGCCAGGAGTGGGCTGGACTTCGCACCCTGGGAATTGCCATCAGGACCCGTGAAATCGCGGGCCAAGAGACGGGCGAAGTGCAGTGCTACATCAGCAGCATGAAGCGCAACGCGAAGCAGTTCGCCCGCGCGTCGCGAGGTCATTGGAGCATCGAGAACAGTTGCCATTGGAGCTTGGACATGACCTTCCGCGAAGACGAAAGCCGCGTCCGCAATCGCCGCTTGGCCGAGAGCCTGGCGTGGCTGCGGCGTTTCACGCTCTCGCTGCTCAAGCAACATCCCGATACCAAGAAAAGCCTGGTGATGAAACGACGCCTCGCCGGCTGGAGCACGACATTCCTGTCAGAAGTTCTTTTCGGAGTGCCAACTTAGTGTGCGCCGGCCCTGGGTGTTGCAGTCAGCGGCGGATACTCTACGGATTAACCCGTAGAGCGTCAACGGCAAAAACCGTAGTTGGTGTTTCAAGGAACAGTTCGACAAGCACGGCAACCGCTCTTGGCCGATTTTTTCGCCCGTGGCACAATGTCGCGCTCGTGGCAGGCGCCATGCCTCGATCCACCCCGCGCAAGAGTCAGGCCTTCCGGCCCGTTAACACCTTGAGACACATTCTGGACTTGCTGGTCTACCTGATCGTGCGATTGGCCGTGTGCGTGGTGCAGGCCATGCCGCTTTCCACCTGCGCCACGTTGGCCCGGCGATTGGCTTATTTGGCGGCCGACGTGTTCAAGATTCGCGACGACGTGGTGGAAGACAATCTGCGGCATGCCTTTCCCGAGATGTCGCTGCAGCAGCGCCGCGTACTGGCCCGCCGGATGTGGGAGCATTTGATCCTGATGGGCATCGAGATCGTTCACGCCCCACGCAAGATTCACGACACGAACTGGCGCGACTATGTGCGACTGGTCGACCCCGACGTGATTATCCGCGCCTGCTTCGACGACCGACCGGTGGTGATCATCTCGGGCCACTACGGCAACTTCGAGCTCTCGGGCTATGTGCTGGCGCTGCTCGGCTTTCCGTCGTTTACGGTTGCCCGGCCGCTGGACAACCCTTATCTCGATCGCTTCATCAACGATTTTCGCGGGCGTACCGGGCAGTATATCCTGTCCAAAAAAGGCAGTTCGAGCGAAATCGACCAGGTCATGGCGGCCGGAGGCACATTGGCGCTGTTGGGCGATCAATACGCGGGGCGGAAAGGCTGCTGGGTCGAGTTCTTCGGGCGGCCTGCTTCCAGCCACAAGGCGGTGGCGCTATTTTCCCTGAGCGGCAACGCGCCGGCGTTGTTCGCATTTGCGCGGCGCGATGGCGCACCATTGCACCAGGTGCTTGGCGCTGACGGTTTGCTCGATCCGCTGACCATGCCGGCCGACATGCGAACCGTGCCGGCCGTGACCCGCTGGTATACGGAGCGGTTGGAACATACGATTCGTCAAGCGCCCGAGCAGTATTGGTGGTTGCACCGCCGCTGGCGCGAAGCAAAACCGCGCAAAAAGCACCGTCAGGCAGCGTGAACCAGGGCGTTGCTCACGATCATGTCCCAGTGGATTCGCATCGCCCGCGTCGACGAATGCCCTCCCGGCTCGGCCATCGAACGTGTGGCCGCCGAGCAAGTGGTTGCGTTGTTCAATGTCGAGGGCGACTTTTTCGCGTTGGACGGCGTTTGCCCCCACCAGGGCGGCCCCTTGGGGCAAGGTGCTCTGTGCGGCGCCGTGGTCACGTGTCCCTGGCACGGCTGGCAGTTCAACGTCCAAACTGGTCAGCACGAGCTGAACCCGCGTATCACGCAGCCGCGGCACGAGGTGCGTGTCGAAGGGGATTGGATCCTGGTACACTTGGGCTGACACATTCGCGTTCTCTGGCAACTCGCAGCGAGTCGCGTGCATTGATCGAATATCGCCCGTTTCGCAACTTCGATTCACCGCAGATCGCTGAAATCTGGCGGTTGCAGGGTTCTCAGCGCGGCTTGATGCAGCCGATGTCGACAACCGTGCTGGAGCGTTTCGTTTTTTCCAGGCCTTACTTCGACCCGCACGGCCTGATCGTGGCGACCGACGCCCAGCGCGTGGTGGGCTTTGCGCACGCCGGCTTTGGTCCCAGCGAAGACGAAAGTTCGCTCTCGACCGAACAAGGAGTCACCTGCCTGGTCATGCTGCGTCCCAAGATCGACCGCGCAGTGGCAAGCGAACTTTTGGCCCGCGCGGAGTCGTATCTGCGCTATCAGGGCGCGATTCGCATCTTCGGCGGCGCTTGCTATCCTTGCTCGCCGTTCTACTACGGCCTGTACGGCGGCAGTGAGCAATCGGGCATTTTGGACAGCGACCCCAAGCTGCAGGCCGTGTTTGCCGACGCCGGCTATCGCGAGTTTCAGCGTTCCATCGTAGTGCGTCGCGACCTGGCCCAGTTTCGGCCGACCATCGACCGCCAGCAATTGCAGATTCGCCGCAACAACACGCTGGAAATCGTGGCGGATCCGTCGCCCAACAGTTGGTGGGAGGCCTGCTTGTTCGAGCCGCTGGAGCGCACGATGTGCTACCTGGCGCCCCGCCGCGGCGGCAGCCCCGCCGCCCGCGCTTATTTCTGGAACATGGAGACCATGGTCGGCACGTGGGGCGTCCGGGCCGTAGGCATCGCCGATCTCGAAGTCTCCGCCGAGTACCAGCGGCAGGGTTTGGCGCGGTTCCTGCTTGGCGAAGCATTTCGCTATCTGTACAGTCAAGGATTCTCGGTCGCCGAAGTACACGTTCCCCAGGAGAACGAACCGGCGCTAGCCGTCTTTCGCAGCCTGGGCTTCGACACGGTCGACCAGGCGGTCAACTACGAGAAGGCTTGAACACATCCGCCCACGTCCGAGGCGGTGCGCTGGCGCGCGTACGTCTCTGGCGTTTAGCGGCGAGACGACTGCTGCTGCAGTAGCCAGACATGGTCCATTACCTCGCGTTCGACCTGGCCGGGCGCCGCGGTCAGCACTCGCGCCGAGAGCGGCACGACATCGGCCGGAGTGGTCAGCGCCTGCAAATAGCCTTGCAGCAATTGCCGGCGCTGGGGCGTGCTCTCCAACAGGAAGTGCACCCAGGCCCAACTCTCGGCGTAGTCCGCCTGCGTCAACTCTCCGCCGTCAACGATTTGCTCGAGACGGAGGAGGTTCGGCCGCCGTCCCTGATCGAAAGCGGCGGCCAACTCTTCCACGTGCGGCTGGTTGACGCCATTCATGCCCCGAGGCACTTCGAAGTATTCGGCCAATCCCTCATCCAGCCACAAAGGCAAGCGGGGTACGACCGCGTGCAGATAGCCGTGCGCCACTTCGTGCCGCAAGTCTTCAGCCACGCGATCCCCCCAATAGGCATACACGGTCAGACGCGTGTCGGTCTCGACGAAGAACGCCCGCCGTTGCGGCAAATTCGGAAAGTACACGCGCATGTAGGCGTTGAGTTCGTCGGCCGACGGAAACAGGTAGACGTGAATCGGCTCATCGGAAACCGGCAAACCCAGCGTGCTGCTCAGACGCGAACGCTGCAACTGCAACTCGTCCAGCAGCCGGTGATGCTTGGGCAGCGGCGCGTCCGAATGGACGACTAGTTGGTCGAGGACCAGGCTGTTGCGCTGGGGCAGGGCAGGAGCCGAACGAAAACGCGCGCAACCGAGCGGTAGGCAGCCGATCAACAGCAGCACCATCCAGACGCGGGCGGTCATCCGTGACCTTTCGATTTATTGGCCTGCCGGCACAAGCAGGCGATTGGCGTCACGCGCCCTGCAGCAACGCAGGGGTCGCGGAGTCGGCCGACCATCTCGTTGCGGACCGCAGGCGCCTGCTAGCATTTGGTGGCGGCGCGCAACTCAATTATTGCGTCGAGTTCCTGCTTCAACCGTGGCAGTATGGCGTCGTAGGGAAAGGCGCCCAACTCCTGGCTGCCTCGCTTGAGATTGACGAAATTCGGTCCGCACCACAAGCCCAGATCGGCATCGTCCGTCTCGCCCGGTCCGTTCACGCGGCAGCCCATGACAGCAATCGTGATAGCATGCTCCGCGGCATATTGAGTCATCTGTTTGACGTCTTGCGCCAATTCGATGAATGCTTCGTTCTCCACCCGCGAGCAACTCGGACAACTGATGATGTTGAGCGTGTCTCGCCCGAAATCCACGACGCTGCGCACCCGACCGGCGGCAATGTCTGCCAGAATCTGCTGGCCGGCGACGATCTCTTCTCCCTTGCGCACATTCGGCACGGTGAGCGAGACGCGCACGGTATCGCCAATGCCGCGGCTGATCAGTTGCTCGAACGCGATCCGTGTCTTGATGATCCCATCGGGCGGCAGGCCGGCTTCGGTGACGCCCAGGTGCAGCGGCACATCCGGCCGCTCTGCGGCAAACCGCCGATTGACCTCGATCACCTTGGCCGGGTCCGAATCCTTCAACGACACGCAATACCGCGTGAAGCCCAACGAATCCAACAGCTCGCAATGTTCCAGGGCACTTGCTAGCATCGGCGCCAGCGAATCGTCGTCGGCGTATTTTTCGAGCTTGGCCGGATCGACCGATCCGCAATTGACCCCCACGCGCATGGCGCAGTCGTGCTCGCCCGCGACGTCGACCAGGAATTTCACCTTGTCCTGCCAGGGCTTCTCGCGTTCGTGATGGTACAGGTGGCCCGGGTTGTAGCGCACCTTGTCGACCGACGGCGCCACGGCGGAGGCCAAGCGATAGTTCTCCTGCAGGTCGACCGCCAGGTTGGCCTGCGTCTGCTGGCGGATTTCCGCTAGCGCCTCGGCATCCTTCGAATTGTCGACCGCGATCCGCACAATATCGGCGCCGGCCGACAACAGGTCGTTCACCTGGCCAACCGTGGCCGCGATGTCCTGCGTGCGCGTCGCGGTCATGCTTTGAATCGCGATGGCATGGCCGCTGCCCAAGGTAACCGAGCCGATGCGGACGCTACGAGTCGGATTGCGGGGAAGATCCACGGTTCAATAGCCTCCAAGTCGCCACAGGGGGTTTTGCGCGCGCCCGCACTCGTTGCAACTTCAAAAATAGCAAATGCTTGCCGGCAACGCGAGATATTCTCGATGCCAGCTACCTGCGGCCAATGAGAAAACCGGAATAGCGGCCCCTGACCAACGGATCAATTGGTAGATTCTCCGTGTTTCATACAATTTCGCTTACCTGGCAAGGCAATCCGGTGGCGGCAAGCCATCGGCTGACAGGGAAATCTTCGGTCCGGGCTGCGGCACTATCGCGATTTGCCAATGTCCGCTCGCCGCGCCTTCACTTGCCTTCGCTGTCGAGTTGGCTCTGCAACTTCGCGATCGCCTCGTCATAGACGGCTTGCACTTGCTTGCGTTCCGCGTCGCTGGCAAATACCGCTTGTTTCTCGATTTCGCTCCAGTCGGCTTGCATCTCGGCCAGCAGCCCGCGGGCGACGGTTGCATCGAACACGCCTTGACCCGCCAGGTGCACGTAGATGGGGCTGGTGTGCGAGAACAGCTTGCCGCCGAATTCGTTCTGGGGAAAGTCGCGCGACGTGTTTTGGCGATCCGGCACCGGGGGTGGCGGAGTGCGCGCGGCCAGCCAAGAAGGCGCGTCAATCGAAACTTCGAGCTGCAACTCGGCGACATAGTGCTGTCCTTCGGCGCGACTCGGCGCATGGGCGACTATCTGGCCATTTCGCACCAACTCCAGCCGCGTGAAGTCGGTTCGCCCTAGCGCCTTCGCTTGCACGGCTACGGTTCGCGGCCCGTCAAGTTCGAGCGTCGCGCCAATCGGCTGCTCATTCACGGTGAACTCCAGCAGCGGGCCGTTGGTGATATAGGTGCCGCCAGCGGCCAGCAGGTCCAACCATTCCGTCGGCGTCACCGCGCGATCGCTCATCACGTACACGCGCGAGAAGTCGTAGATGAACCAATCGGTGCCGGTCGAAAACGGAACGTGCAGGCCGACATTCAAATAGCGGTAATAGGTGTCCTCGAAACTGCCACGGTGGCTGCCATCGTAGATGTTGTTGGCGTGAACCCGGCCGGTAATCCAATTGGGAATGTCTTCGAAGCCGAACAGATTGTGCGCCCAGACAACCTTGCCGCCCAAAGATCGAGCCTTGTCGATGCCCACTTGCAAGGGCGGCGCATCCGAACCCCGCTTCGTAATCCCCGGACCGATGCTTACGGGCTGGATGATGTAGGGGATGTCCAACAGCAGGATATGGCCGTAGCCCTCGCCTTGTGATGCGAAATTGTGACGATGCTCTTCGCCGTGGCCCAAGTACACGTGGCCATGCGACAAGCGCTCTAGATCGCCGGGCGAATACTTGTTGCTCGTGTATTCCAGATCCGATTCGGCCCGTTCCAGATAGGAGACAAACACAATCTCCAAGCCGTCGGCCAGAGGGACCTCGCGTAGATACCGGTCGGACTCCGTCCGAGAGAGTTTTTTCAAGTGCAGATGCGTATTGCCAGCCAGATAGCCTGCGGAGCGGGCGCGACAAAACCGCTCGAGCGGCAATTTCAGTCGGGCTTCCGTCTTGCCAGTTAGGTCGATTTCGTGCGTGGCCAGTTCCGTCTCCAGGCCCGAGAGGGCCCGTATCGAGAGCGGCCGGGCGGGCACGGTCAACCTGGTTGACTGCAGCAGCACCCACCACTTGTGCAATGGCCCCGGAGACTCGATGCCCTGGCTGCGGTTGATCAGTTCCGCAATTTCGATCGAGTCCCCTTGGGCATTGCAAATCTGCACGATTCCAGGCAATGCTTCGCCCATGTCGGCGTCGACAAGCGCCACCGTCAGTTCGCAGGAGGAATTCGCCGCGTGCTCCTCCACACATCCCAAGGCAAATAGCAAGTGCGCGCATGCCAAGCAGCAAAGAATACACTTGGGAAACATCCGTTGACACATGGGCGTCGCGCCTCGATTTGCAACAGGTCATCGGTACGGACCCATTGTGCGCGCGATACGTCGCCAAATCGAGAGTGCCACTGCCTGGCCGCGGCGAGTTGCGGCTCAGAACGTCCTAGAACGGAATCAAGAAGCTGATCATCGCGAAATGCGCCTGGGCGTTGAGCGATGAGTTGTTGTAGTCGCCGCCGATGATCGAGCTTGTGCCTACGTACTGCGTGGGACCGAAGCAGTACTGGTAGGCGAGATTCAAATCGGCCCGCCGCAACTTGCGGGTATATCCCAAACTGAAGGCATGTTTCAGAATGCCGTCCAGATATGGGCTCAGCGTCGAATTCGGAGGCGGAGCGCCGTGATACACGTAGCCCGCGCGCCACGTGTCAAACTCGCTCGTTTCGAATTCGTATCCCAGCCGTAGCGCGATCGAGTTGCGCCAGTTGAGCGGCATGTGATCCGTGATCTTGTTGCTGCCTACCACGATCGGCACGATAGGGTTCGTGGGGTGGGTGAGCGTCAAACTGATCTGGTCGAACGAGTGGGCCCAGTCGTACCAAATCACGTCCGCTGCAATGCGGCGGTGCTCGCACAGATCGTGTTTGACGCCAAATGCGACCGTGCGCGGCCAGCACATCCGTGTAATGGCATCGAAATGGCTCGAGATGACCGTTCCGGGACCCGCGATGATGTCGGCATTCATTCCGCCGTGCAGCTTCATATTGGTCTGTTCGGTGTACGTCAGGCCAAACGTCGTTTCGTCGGTCCACTGATATTGAAAGCCCAACGACCCCGTGGGCGCGACGCCAAAGCCAACCAGCGATATGTCCGCCGGTACGCCGGCCAGCGCGCCCGATTGCAGGAAGTATGGCCCACGCAGTCCGATGTCGGTGATGCCGATTCCCACGGTCAGACCGACCGACAACTGATCGTTGATCCGATAGGCGACGCCGGGCAGAATCTTCGCCAGCCCTCCAATGGAGCGATACAAACTCGGCCCTAGAACGGGCGAGTTGACCGTGCCGTACGATGCGCCGAAGCCGGCCGGCGCAAAAACGCCAATCCCACCGGCCCAACGCCCATCCTGGCTCTTGCGGATGAAGCCGATCACAGGCATTGGCAACGGACGGACTTTGCTCGTCACATCGCTCAGCGGATTGGTGTACCGAACATCGGTGATGACCGTGTCGACTCCCAACTCCAACAACCCGTTGCCGGCCACGTTGACCATGGCGCCCGGGTTGTCGAGGATGATCGCCGAATTGTCGGCAAACCCTTGATTCGTGCCGCCACGGCCCGTGGAAATCGGACCAACGCCGTCGCGAATCAAACCGTCGCCAAGGGCGAACGATGACGCGTGAAGGAGCGCAGCGAACAACAGCCATACGCGCAGCAAGCGAGGCTTCATGAAGGGGGTGCTCCGTCACCGATTCGCAGGACTGCGGCAAAAGGAGGGCTAATCGGAAGAGTTTGCCGGACCGGCACAAACCGCCATGCCTCATGGCAGGCCGCAATTGCCGGTCAACAGTTCCTTGATCGTCGCAACCCTACCATGGTCTGGAGGATTCGTTTCATAATCGATCAATGTGTAGCGATTGCGCCGTCAAACTTTCACGATCTTACGGAGTCGTGCCTACGGCGAAACTCCCGGAGCCGAGTCGATCTCGATAGTGCGGACCGGCAGCGGCAATGGAAACTCGACGTTCTCTTCTCGAAGCGCCAGATGCTCAACGGTTGCGCCAAATCTCTGAACGAAGCAATCGACGCATTCCACGACGACATCTTCGGGAGCGCTGGCGCCCGCGGTGATCAGAACCGTTTCGCCGCCTTGGAACCATTGCAAATCGACTTCTGACACGTCGTCGACCAGATACGCGCGTCGGCCCTGCTCCTGGGCGACCTCCATCAAGCGGACGCTATTGGAACTATTCTTGCTGCCAAACACGAGCACGACGTCTGCCTGAGGCACGGCGGCCTTCAACGATTCCTGGCGGTTCTGGGTCGCGTAGCAGATGTCGTCCTTCGACGAACCGACACAATTGGGATAGCGCTGACGCAAGCGGTCGATCAGTACGTTGGCGTCGTCGACACTTAGCGTAGTTTGCGTCAGGTACGCCACCTTGTTTGGATCCGGAAAGCTCAGCCGGTCGACGTCCTCGACCGTCTCCACCAGCACGATTCGCTCCGGTGCTTCGCCCAGCGTGCCCACCACCTCGTCGTGGCCCCGGTGACCGATCAATACGATCGAGTAGCCAAGTCGCGCATAGCGAATCGCCTCAAGGTGCACTTTGCGCACTAGCGGGCACGTTGCGTCGATGATCTGCAAACGACGCTCAAGCGCTGCCCGGTGGATGGCGGGAGATACTCCGTGGGCGCTATACATCAAATAGCTGCCCTCGGGCACCTCCTGAACGCTGTCTACGAAGACGACACCCTTGCCGCGAAAGCCTTCGACGATGCGCCGATTGTGCACGATCTCGTGGAACGTGTAGAGCGGAGTGCCAAACATGGCAATGGCCCGATCGAGCGCCTCGATGGCCATGTTGACGCCAGCACAGAATCCGCGGGGGCTGACGAGCAGAATCCTCATGGTACGTGTCTCCATTCCTGTTGTGCGGACCGCTCATTCGGTCCGTTCGCTCTTCACTCTCACCTGCAACTGAAGTCGGCTAGCCCCGCGTCGCAAGGCGCGGATATCGGCGCGATCACCGGCTGGTCCTGCTGCGAACTCGCCGCTGGGTCGACCGCCGGCAGGCGGATTGTGAACGTGGACCCGTGCCCCAGTTCGGTCTGGCACGCGATCGAGCCGCGGTGCGACTCGACGATGGACTTCGCGACGTCCAGACCAAGCCCTGTACCCTCTTCACCCTTGGTAGTAAAGAATGGCTCCCAGATGCGCGCCGCGACCTCGTCGGCCATTCCACAGCCATTGTCGGCGACGCTGATCACGGCCTCGTCGGCCTCGCGTGCGAGCGAGAGCACGATGCGTCCGTCCGCGCGTCCGCGGATGGCATGTGCCGCATTCTTGATCAGATTCACCAGCACTTGTTGCACCTTGACGCGATTCGCTTCGACCGAGGGCGTCGCCAGCACCTCAAGCCGCAGCGCACTCGCGGTGACGCTATCTTCGAACCGCAAGAAGTCATGCACCTCGCGAACCACTTCCGGCAACGACAGAGTAACCGCAGTGGCTCTTTCGCGCTCAAAGCGAACAAACGACTTGACTTCGTTCACGATTTGCACCAGCCGGTCGTGCGTGGCCCGCGCGATGGCGGCAAGCTCCATCAGAGCGGTGTCTTGACTGTACTTTTCCTCGATCATTTCCGTCAGCGGCAGAACACACAGTTGATTGCCCACCTCATGAGCCAACTGAGCCGCCGAACGGCCCAGCAGTGCGCACCGATCGGCGGTTACCAGCCGCTCGGTGAGGGCGATATTCGTGCTCGAAAGGTCGTACGCCTCGATCGCCCGGACCAGGACCGAGTAGACCACATCCTGCTCCCAAGGTTTCTTGATGAAATAAAACACCTGTCCCTGATTGATCGACGCCAGCATCGAGCTCGTGTCGCAGTAACCGGTGAGCATCACCCGTTTGGTTTGCGGGTAGCGTTGACGCATGATTTCGAACAGTTCGCCGCCGCTCACGCGCGGCATGCGTTGGTCGGCAATGACCACCGGAAACGGACGTTCCTCCAATAGGCGCAGCGCATCCTCGGCGTTGGTCGCGGTGACCACGTTGAACAACTCGTCGAAGGTCGCCTGGAACACGATGAGATTCTCAACCTCATCGTCCACATAAAGGATGTCGCGCATCATGGTGTAGCCTGTAGGATATGTTGTTCACACTCGCCGCCGTCGGCCGGCTGCTTCGCCACGCTGGGAAACGTCACGCGAAACTCCGTCCCGCGCCCAACCAGCGTGTCGAACTCGATCGAGCCTCCCAGCTTGGCCAGCAGACTGTAGCTGAGCGAGAGCCCCAGTCCGGTGCCGACTCCCGGTTCTTTGGTGGTAAAGAAAGGATCGCAGATCTTGCTCTTGATTGCGTCGGGAATTCCCGCGCCGGTGTCGCGAATCGTAACCGTCACCAACTCGCCTGATTGCGATGTGCTGATGAAGATATCGCCAAAACCGTCGATCGCCTGCTGTGCGTTGTTGAGGACGTTCATGAACACCTGGTTCAGTTGGCCGGCGGGACCATGGATTCGGCCAACCTGCCCGTATTGACGGTGCACTTCGATACGGTCGCGCAGACAACTTCCCAGCAAGTTCAAGCACATGTCGAGTGCTTCATGCAGATCGAATACGCTGTTTTCTTCATTGCCCGGATGTGAAAACGTCTTCAAATCGCCGATGATTCTTGCCGTGCGGGAGGCTCCTGCCTCGATGACCTGCGAGAGGGACGAGATCTTACGAAACAGCGGTTGGATCTGTTGGTTGACCGCTTCCAGAGAGGGTTCCGTAGAATCCCACGGCCTCGGACACGATGCGCTCCAGGCGTTGCGTGCTCGACGACAGCGGCTTGATGCCGTTGTAGACGGCATTGATCGAGTTGTTGATTTCGTGCACCAGACCTGCGATGAGTTGACCCAACGAGCTCATCTTCTCCGACTGAACTAAACGGCCCTGCAGGCGCGCGCAATTCGTTGTAGGCCGTCTCGAGCTCGCGATTCTGGCGGTTCAGATCGAGGTGCATTCCGCGCAACTTGACCAAAGAATGAACTCGCGCCTTTAGCTCGTTGTGGCTGAAGGGCTTGGTCAGGTAGTCGTCAGCACCGCAATTCAGACCGTCGATCTTCATCGACAATTCGGCTTTGGCGGTGAGCATGACAAACGGGATATGGGCGGTCTGGGGATCGCTCTTGATGTGGCGGCAAAACTCCTGGCCGTCGAGACGCGGCATCATCACGTCCGAAAGTATCAAGTCCGGGTGCTCGCGGCGCACGACATCCAGTCCCTCCTGACCGTCGCGGGCGACGAACACTCGGTACTCGTCTTGCAGCAGTTCCGACAATAGCGCGCACATATCGGGAGAATCGTCAACGACCAAAACCGTGTGCGTCGAAAAAGCGCCCGTTTGTTCCTCGCCGCGACTGCCTCGCTCCTCGTGGACGTATTCCTCGAGCTCGGCGAAGCGTCGCGCCAGAGCGGGCGTGACTGTCGGAGTCGTCTCGGTCCGCATTTCCGTCGCTGGCACTTCGGCATAGGGGACATCGAACCAAAATCGCGATCCCTTGCCGAGCGCGCTGGAAATGTGTATCTCGCCGCCGTGTAGTTGCACTAGGCCCTGAGCAAGCGACAATCCCAGGCCCGTGCCGCTGAACTCGCGCGACGACGAACCATCGACTTGAACGAACCGCTGGAAGATCCGATCCTGTTGCGATTCGTCGATGCCAATACCCGTATCCGTAACGGACAACCACATGCGGTCGGGCGCGGCGTGCGTTTCGACGCAGACGCGGCCGCCCTGCGGCGTGAACTTCATGGCGTTCGATATCAAGTTGGCAATTACGGTCTCGATTTTTTCCTCGTCGGCGCCGAAGACGCCGATCGCTGGATCGCATTGGGCTACCAATTCGATGCGTCGTTGCGCCGCCAGCGGCGTCGCCGCGGCAACCAGTTTCTCCACCAATCCATTGACGTCGACAACTCCCAACTGCAGCTTCATTTGCCCGGCTTCGAGCTTGGAAAAATCCAATAGCCGATTGATGAGATCCAGTAGTCGATAGCCGTTGAGACGCACCATCTCCAGCATGTTGGCGGCTTCTGGCGCAAGCGAGTCGCGGTGATCGAGCAAGCGGTCGACCGGCGCCAAAATCATCGTCAACGGCGTTCGCAATTCGTGGCTTACGTTCGAGAAGAACTCCGTCTTCATTCGGTCGTGCTCCACCAACCGATTGAGCGAACGCTTGAGCTTGCGCCGACTGAGAGTGAGCTGTCGGGTACGACGCTTGACTTTACGTTCCAAGCCGGAGTTCAGATCACGAATCGTGTGATCGTTCTGGTTCAACTGCTCGGTCATGATGTTGAACTGACGCGCCAGCGTGTCGAGCTCGTCGTTGCCGGTGGGCCACAGGCGTTCGGAAAAGTGGCCTTGTTCCACCAACTTCATCGCCTTCACCAGCGCAGCCACCCGAACTGCAACGGATCGAGCCAGCACCACTGACAGTCCGATTCCGATCACAACCGCGGCCGCAAAGATATATACGATGTGGCGCCGCAGATCTTGCACTGCCGCGTCGCGCAGCGCCGGCTCGCGCACGATATCCAATGCTCGCTGATTGGCCAGCGCACCGATCATGACGGCAGTATTCGTAATGATCAGGCTAAAACAGACGATCACTCGCAGTTGCAGCTTGCTTTGGGGTAATTGTCCATAGGGGATTGGCACGCCTTCATCCAGCAGGTATTGGATGACCGGCTGCATGAAGCGGTCGATACTGAAAAATGAAAGCAACAACGACATGGAAATGCCGAGGAACGTTGCGATGCAGATGTGTGCAAGCACCTCGCCATTCGCTCGGTGCTGCCAATACATGTAAGTGCAAACCGGCACGGTCGTGACCAACGGCACCAGGATTGCTTCATGCAGATGATGGACGCCACAGAACCGGACAGCTTCGCGACCTGCCCGGATGGCTCGGGGCAATTCCACGCTGAGGCCCGACATCAAGTCGCGCAACACGCCGCGCAGGCAGCGTGTTTCCCAAATCGCTATCGCCGAAGTGCTAACGACCGCGAGAATAACGGCCATGCCTGCCGCAATAAAGAAGTGCCGTGCCGCGTCTGGCGGCAGCCGCAGCGTCAAGCTGACATAGTAGATCGTCAGCGTGCCGCCGACTGATCCAATCAGCCGCGTGATGAGCATCATCACCAGGATGTAATGCGAGCCGGTCTTTCTCAGCACTTTCACACTCACCAACTCGAAATTCGTCCCAACACCGGAATCAATCTGTCGTCCGTCCCGTCATTTGAAGCCACGACTGCCCAGTTCCATATGTATCAACCGCTGCAGACCCTTGAGCAGCGCGGCCACGTCTATGCTGGTCACACGTGGCACTAGCGCGCGGATGCTTCTGCGGTGCGACTCCCACTTTTGCAAAAAATACGACTCGTGTTTCCCCCGCCGGATGGCAGTCTCGATCGAAGAGGGCGTGGCCGATCGCAGGTCTTCGGTCGTCAGGTCGCCTTCACGAATAGCCCGGGCAAACACGCCACTTGTGAAGTCGCGCTCTTTGATTTCTCGTTGCCATGTGCTGACCAGGTTTCCGATTCGTCCCATGTTTTGCGCGTGCCAGATGATCTCTCGCAACATACCCAGTTCACGTCGATCAAAACTGGGCGAACACATCAGATCCATTGTGGCGAAACTCATCATCTGCATGTTGTGCGGCAAGTACATGTCGTGTTCCTGCACATTGAGCAATTCGGGGTGATGATTAACCATCGCCGAATATGACATCGTGTTGAGTATCTGGCGATGATCGTACGCCAGCAGCTCCTCGTACTCCGCATACGCTGGTGCCCTCTGCAATCTTTGCGAGAAGGTCTCCCACAACTGACGTGTAAATCGCGCGTATATCTGTTGGTCGGCAGAGAATCGCTCAAAACTCAGCGGCTGTGCGCCGCTGATGATTTTTGTCAACTCGTTGAGAAAATCCTCCTGCCCCCCCTGGTCGGCCACGTCATCAAGCATCACGCCGTACATGACGGCCAGAAGCTTCGTATCGCAGAGATCCGCACGCAGTTGCCGTGCGACGGACGACAGCGTCGTAAGCTCCAAGCCATGGAGACACCATTGCCACAAGTATAGGTCGCGCTGCCCGATTTCCGCGTAATTCTGGACCCATTGATGGATGAACGGACTGAATTGCTGTGTAAGGACTTGCTCATGCTCGTCTGTCGCATCGGGCACAGCCAATCCGAGCGGTCCGACACCGAACCGCCCGCCCGCGTCGCAGCCCGCTGCATCCGGCCCAACCGCGTCAATCCGCATCTCAACGGCCTGGCCAAGGGGCTCGCCCACCCACCGGCATAGCTCGACAATACGAAGCCCCAGTTGATGATGGCGGTCGTGACGATTGCCGTGATATGGTCGAGCACTGTCCGATACAACCACTACAGGACTTGCAAGCCCGCTCCGCGTGAGCCGGTCTAGCACCCAGCTGCTGAATCCGCCCGAGTCGGTCGAGTCGTCAACCACGACCGTGAGCAGAGCATTCCGTGTGGCGAGCGCAATGCCTTCATAGTCCAGCGGCTGCGCGAAACGGCAGTTGATGACCGTGGTGGCAATTCCGTAGTCTTCCAGTAATGGCGCCGCCATCGTGGCGGCCGCCACCGTCGGCCCCCACGCCAAGATCACCACGTCACTTCCCGACCCCAACGATTCGGCGGTGCCGCGATCGATCGGGCAAGTGGTACCGCACGTGAAATTCGGCTCGAAGGCATCCGGCAGCCAGACCAGCGCGGGCTGATCCTGGTTGGCGCACCACGCGAGCATCTGGCCCAGTTCGATCGAGTCTTTCGGCGACATCACGCTCAGATGAGGCAGTTGCCGGAATCCGGCCAAGGCAGCGCTCGACACAATCTCGTCGTCGTGGGAGCGGCCGTGCGGGCGCACCACCAATGTCACCGGGGCACGCTTCAGACAGATATCTTGCAGCAATTGTCCAAAACCGCTCAGCAGTTCTTGTAGGGATAGGAAAGTGAACGGGCGGCCGCCCTCCAAGGCTAGCGCAGCAGACCACTGCAGTAGCAACGGCGCCGTTGACTCGATCTGCACGGTGCGGTCCGTCAACTTGCTCCAAGGGCGCAGCAGGGCTCGATCAGCACGCGCGACGGCGACCGCAATTCGCGAATCGGATTCTGCCCGTCGCGCCAACTCACTGCTTGCCAGTACGTACAAACTGCGGTCCACATCCGGCTCGGTCTCGCGGACCGTTGTTTCCCCGGGCGTTTCAACCCGCTCGGGCAGATCAATCCGGTTCCAGGACTGCAAGTGCACGAGCACGGCGCGATCGCTGCGCTTGAGATTCGTCAGCCTGTCAACCAATTGCCCCAGGTTGGTGGTAGCGCCCGGAGAGAGATGTTCGAGCCCCATCGCGGTACTCAGGTCCACGAGCGCCGTCGCTAGCTGATTGGCGTGTTGCGTCTCTGGCGTTTCCGGGCCGGCCGGATCCAAGGCAATCAACAACGTCCGCGGATTGTCGCGCAGGATCGTTCGCAGGTATTCGACGCCGCTGGCCGCCAAGAGATTCTGCGCACGCTCGACAACCACCAGCCACGATTCCCCGGCGGCTGAACCAGGCGCCGGGACCGAGGAGTCGTCGGCAGGCCGATTGATTTGATGCTCCGCGTCAACCCGCGTCACCCGTTCGCGCATGTGATTCTCAACCGTGGCCTCCGACAAGCTCCACAGGAATTGATCGTCGCCACGGTCGAACAGCCGCAGCAGCGCGTCGGACAAACCGTTCATATCAAACTTGCGTGTCAGGTCCGTATCCCCGGGCTGCGAGCGACGCTCATCCTGAGATCGTTCCGAGAGTTGTTTTGCATTTGCGCCGGGGAGAAGCGGGCCAGGATCGGACAATGAATCCTCCTGCCACGTCTTGGCGTGGGCCGCGTTCGACATGTTGAATCGTCCTTGCGATGAATGGTGTTCGCCGTCGCACCGAATGGCGCTTTGAAGGCGATAGAGCCGATTATCCCAGCGCTCGCTTGCTTGTCCACGTTTTTTCTCTCTTTCTTGCAGTCGCAAGCACCGAAGGGATGCGCGGAAACGATCGGGCAACCGACGGCCTCTAGGTCAATGCGATGAGCTGTGCCGATTAGTCCAAACAAGTCGATGTTATCGGCCAGGATGTGCATATGCACTTCACGCCTGAATAATCAAAACCAGTCGTGCGCCGCGCTTCGCGTTGAATGAATTGCCTCACGCGGTGCGCTGTGACCTAGAGTTTCTTAGTTCCTGCCATGCCCTTCACGTTTCAAACTCAATACGATTCATTTCCAATGTCCAAACAAAGCGCCTCCGAGCGATACTTCGCCGTTATTGATCCGCGGTCCGTTCGCGCCCGCATCTTTCCCGCGGGCACCCACACCGGCGCGGGATTGGCGGCCCAACTCAAGCAGATCTCGCCGGTCGGCGCGGTCCTGTTGCTGGCCGAACCGCCGAAATTCCAAGACAATTGCCAAATCGAAATCGATGGCGATCGGCTAAACCGTCCGTGTCGGGTGCAGGCGCGGATCGACTGGCTGCGCCCCGATCCGGCCGGTAGTTGGCATCTTCGTTGCGCGATTGAGCCTCGAATGTGCGAAGAGGAGTTTCGCAGGCTGCTCAGCAGCGGCCTGTTGGAGCGCCGCGCTGCGCCCCGGGAGCAGTCGCGAATTCTTGTGGACATCCAACTTGCCCTCGGTGGACCGCGCGTGGCGGCGCTGATCCGAAATATCTCACTAAGCGGCGTCTGCTGCCTGGCCACGAGTTGCCCACCCGAGGGAACGCGCCACATCAACATCTTTGCGACCAGCGGCGGCGACGACTTTCGGATTCCACTCAAGTTGCACTGGTGGACGCAGGCCGGCTCAGAGTACTTCCTGGGCTGCGAATTCGCTCGCAAGGCCGACTTCGCCATCCTGCGCCAATTGCAGAGCGAGCAAACGGACGAACAACTCAGCGCAGCCGAGACGCATCTCTCAGCCTTGGAGGAAACGTCCGGCTAACGTCACCACGGGACGCCGGCGCGGCGTCATGCCTAACGACTTCGAACACCTTGCGTTTGCACCTTTGCTGATCCTGTCACAGTCGGAACGGATCGTGTCGCGGCATCGTTGCGGCACGGATTGCTGCCGTCAGAACAACGGGCTCGGATCGTCCTGCTCCGGATCGCGCTGGGAATTGCCGCGGCTTCGTTTTGACTCACTAGCATGAAACCGTCTTCCGGAATGACGTCCGATTCCGTCCCCTCAATTCTTGATTTGATGGTGCGCGCCGCCGTTTCCAGGCTGCGCGGCTGGCACGAAGGCGTCATTCGGCGAGATTTGCGCAAAGAAACCGACCAGTTGCACCTGGCGAATCGGGTCGCTGCGTTCAGCCTGGCGATGTTCGTATGGGTTGTCGTCTTTACGACGGTCTACTGGCTACTTTCCGCGCCCATTTCGGCCAACGTCGTACTGTCGGGAGGCGCGGTGCTGGTTCTGATTCTATGCATGCTGCGCAATGGCCGGTCGCCGCGAATGTGCGCCAACGTACTCTGTGGCGCGGCAATCTACGTCTATACCGTGTTGGGAATACTCAACGGGGGCCTGACCGCGCCATCGACGATGTGGTTCGCCTCGATTCCGGTCCTGGCGATGTTGCTGTTGGGGAGTCGCACCGGGGTGTACTGGGCCCTGCTGAGCGTGGCAATCATCCTGGCATTTGGCGTCAGTGCGGAAATGGGACTGTCGCTTAGGAACGAAGTCAGCCCCGGCGGCCAGCGGTTCCTCACATTGTCAGGCCTCGTCGGTCTGGTCGCATGTGTCAGCATGCTCGTCTACGTGCTGAAGAATATCGAGCACAACGCGAACCGGCAGCTCTACGAGGCGAACCGCTCTCTCCAACTCCAGGCGGCTACTGACGGACTTACCGGAATTCTGAATCGGCGGGGCTTCGACCAGGTATTGCAGGACGAGTGGCGCCGGCACCGCCTCACGTCGGCGCCGATTACGCTGGTGCTGATCGACGTCGATCTGTTCAAGCAATACAATGACGAGTTCGGCCACCTGGCCGGCGACGATTGCCTCAGAGCCATTGCCGGCGTCATTCAATTCAACATTCGCCGCGTGGAAGATTTTGCGGCACGCTTCGGCGGCGAAGAATTTGCGATCATCATTCCCAATGCCAATGCCGACATCGGCGCGGCCATTGCCGATCAAATCCGGGTCCGCATCAAGGCGCTGGAAATCCCCAATCCACGATCGTGGATCGATCAATGCATCACCATCAGCGTGGGATCGGCCACGATCACACCCTCCGACGCCGACTCCCACGTCGATCTGCTCCGCGAAGCCGATGCGGCCTTGTACCGCGCCAAGGAGTCCGGCGCAATCGCTCCGTGCATTCCGCACCCAGCGAAGTTGCGATCCTGGAAGCGATCGCCGAGTTCTATCCCGACTGACGGCGCCGCCGGTGCAATGGGCCGCTCAGCACGCAAACGCGAGCAGACGGCAGGCGGTTCGAAAGCCCCAGCTCAAACGAGCAAGGGGCATCAGGACGATTGCAAAGTCGTTAATCCAAGGCTCCTACGAGTTTCAGGGCGTGGAGGGGATTGGCGCAGAGATCATCGGCTCGGGCTCGAAGCGGTTGTTTGGATTTTTGGGTCGTTAGTCGCAACACGCTCAGGGCTACGTTGGTGAGGCTTGCCAGGCGTTCGGCCAATCCTGGCCGACGACTCCAGTGCCGGTCTTCGTCCCACCAACGATCTTTGACGAAGTGCAAGCTGTTTTCCACTTGCCAATGAGCGCGTACGTACTTCAACAATTGCTTGGGCGTAGTCGTGGCCGGGTCGAGGCTGGTGACGAAGTACCGCGTTTCGCGCGTGGTTTTGCCGTTTCGGTCTTTCGTCTCGCGGTCGACTCGCAAGAGCATGCGGCAACCGGCAAGCCCCAGCCGCTGGCAGACATATTCGGCGTCGGCCAGGTCGATCCAAAGAAAACGAGTCTCCCTACGGCCCCCTTTTTTTCCCGCGTCTGAGCGGCCGCCGCGCTGTCTTGGGCCTGCGCAAAGCAGGTCTGCGCCGCATCCAGGATGTCGGGCTGGTTGGCTTTGATTTGGAACAAGTAGTCATGGCCCGAAGTCAGAATCAGTTCGGCCAGATTGCGCTGAGCATAGAGGGCATCGCCCGTGATCAAACGCAACGCCGGATACTTCTCGAACAGTTCGCTCAGGTGCGCTTTGAGCACTTCCGGCTCGGTGCTTTTGTCGCCCGACAGGGGCCATTGCCCAAGACACGCTTTCAAATCCTGGACAAAAACGTTCAGCATCTGAATCGGATCGCCCTGCGGATCGAAGCCTTGCTTCGACGTCTTGCCATCCACCGCCGCGACCAGAGCCTCCTGATCCGCCATTACCTCTTGCAACCACTGGGAAAACGCAGCTTGAAACTCCTCCAACGAGAACTTCGCCAGCGTCCGACTTAACGTGGTAGGATGCGGCGGCTTGCGACGCGTAAAGCCCAAAGGTCTGCGCAGCAGATGCCAGTTCCGGGCTGCCCACCGCTGCAAGCTGGCAAAATCGTTCAAGCGGCAGACCAGCCCCACGAGCGTCAGTCCCAAAATCCCCGAAAACGGATGACGAACACCACGCCGCTGACGTGGATCGGCCACCTCCGAAAAGGCCACCATCAAAGACGGAAAATACGATGGTAGTTGCATGGCTAGCTCCTTCTCCTAAAGCCAACCCGCATCACCCGGTTAGGATCGCACCTGCATTATACAAAACTCAACTTTGCAATCGTCCTGCCCTCGAATCAAGGTTGCTTGCACGCCACCAAAAGCGGGGATATTCTGGCGAGAATGACGATCCCCCAGGGACGCCCGAAGATCGACAACTACAAGCCGCCGCTGGCTCAATCTGACGGTCCGCCTCAGCCCTGCCGAACGCGACGAACTGAAGCGCATTGCCGGCGATGCGCCCCTTGCGTCATTCGTGCGCGACACGGCGCTAGAGGTTGTGCGGAAGGCCAACGGGAAAGACAGCGAGAAGCCATCAGGGCGCAGGCTGCTCTGCTACAATGCCCCGGAATGAGCGAGCAAGCGAATCAGCGCCTGTGGCGTGGCATGGCTCTATTTGCCATATGCACGGTCGTCATCGTGGTCGCTCATTTCGTCTTACTTGCTTTGGGATTCTGAGTCTCATCGTCTCCAGCCCTGCCCCCGGCTTTCCGCCGTCCAACTCTCCGTTAGGACACGACCGCAAACTGCCATCGCGACCCCCTTTGCTTGAAAACTGACGCGCCAGATTGCCCCAGGATCGCACGCGGTAGGTGGGGTGGTGTCTTTAGACGTGGTGCCGTGCCTTGCGTCAGAATCGAATTCTCGGCGGTTGCTCAATCGTCCAGCGAAACCAGCTCGGCCACCATTGAATCCCGCACTTCGCGCAGTTGCTTCGCTTTGCGTTCGGCTACCTCAAGCGCCGCTTGCACGCGCAGCAAGTCACGGCGCAACTTGTTCGCAATCCGTGGCGATGTCGTACACCGCTGAACATATCTCACAGCCGGCGCCGCGTCCGCAGTCGTGCTCGTTGTAATCGTCATCGTTCACCGTGCCCTTACATTGATTGCACGGGGCCGCGGGCGGTGGGGCTCGTGTTCAAGTTCAAATTGAACTTCCATCTGTTCCAACCGCCCATCAAAGGGCAAATCAACCACGCTGTTTGCGTGAAAGAAAAGTTCTTCGCCAGTGCCGTTCAGCTTGACGAAGCCGAAACCGCGATCTAATCGCAATGAGCATACTGTGCCGGTCATTTCTCACTCCGTAATAACTTGCTGATAAGCTTTGTCGAAATTCTCTTTCGCCATCGCGGCCCATTTCTCGGCTTCTGCAATTTCGGCAGCCCTGAATTGCGCAGGACGCCGCAAGTCGTCACGCGCTTTCAACAATCGCGCTTGGGTCCATTGCACGGATTGCTCAGCGACACGCAGCGACAGGACTAAGTCGGGGCGGCCAAGCGTAACCAGCTCACTCGCCGCCGTCGTGTCGACGGTTTTCAAACCGACTTCGCGCCGCTCAATTCCGAGTCGGCCGATTTGCTCATCCCCGTCGCGGACCGCTGTCGACAGTTCGCGGTTGAGCGTTTCGAGCTGCGCGAGTAGTTCCCTACGCCGCGCATCGCGAATCGGGTCGATCTCTTCGCGCGCCACGACGGCGGTGACAAATTCTTTTTCGATGCGTCCCAGCTCGGCCTGAATTGGCGCGCACGCTGCAACGTGCTCTGCTGCCAGTGAATCCTTGTCGGCCTGCGCCGCGTCGATGGCGGAATTTATTTCCCGCCAACGCGTCTCCGCAATTTGCGCGGCCGCGATGCGCTCTTTGACGGCGGCACGCCGTTGCAGGCGATAGACCTCGGCCTGTTCTGCTGCCGCGACTTCGGATTCGGTCGGCGGCTCTGCAACTTTCATAGTGGGTTGCTTCGGGGCGAAGCCGTCTTCAAAAACTTTCGTCCAACTCATTGTGAACACTCCCTGAATTGTTTTTGCTTAGGATGTCGTTGCGACCACTCGCGCATATCCGATTCCCACAATGCGACAAACTCGCCCGGCAACTTGGTCTGCTCGATCTGCTCGAACGTCGCTGATCGCAGCCGAAACGGCTCCGAGCCTAGCGCCTCAAGGTATTGCCAGGCTGGCGACAGACCACGCGCGACGCCGGCGCAGTTAAGCCACGGCAATGGAATCGGCACTCCGGCCCATAGTGCCCTGTAGTGGAGGTGTAAGACCCGGCGAATAAAGCCAAGGCCGTGGCCCAGCCAGGGCACCGCAGGATCGACTGGTTCGGCTTCGGACCACGCCGCCAGGAAACTGGCCTGCAACTCCCGCTGTTCCGAAGTCGGCTCGATCTCCGGCAGAGGGATATATGGAACGCAATGAGCAAGCTCGTGCGCGACTAAAGCAAAAAAGTCCCGCCGGTCCGGCCGATCATCAAATACAAAAACGATCATCGGGCCCGGCCCCCGCCACTCGCCGCGTTCCATCAAGTGCTCTCGCAGCAAAATATGCCTGCCGATGACGGCATACGCGAGCGTCGTCTCCGGCTTCGGCAGGCTAGCTGGGTCGTTCACCAAGTACAGAGGCGAGCCCTGCAACTCGGGCGCAATCTCGAAACAAAACTTTCGGGCATCTTCGAGTCTTGTGGCGTCAATCATTGCGAACCATCTTTTGATTCGAGAACCAGTGGATCGACCAGCCGGGCTAGAAAAGTCTCCTGCGAACAGGAAACGTCAATTAACAATTCGTCGCGTGACTTGCCGGCAGCGCACACAATCAATTCAAGCTCGGCATCGTCGATGCACGGATCGCTATTTGGATCTTCGCGAATAGATTCGCACAGCCGCGTATAAACCAAACGCGCAATCGCGCTGCCCGGTTGCATGCCGGCGAAACCGGGGCCGGCGTCAATTTCGACGATCATGTCGGCCCAGCGGTCGACGGCGGTAGTTTCGTGTTCTGAGTTGTGTCTCAACATTTATTGCTCCTTTGCAAGTCGTGTTTGAATCCTACACAGTGTCGGTGTCGCAATTGCCTGGCTCGGGCAACGCCGGTTCGCGGACGATCTTGAACGGAGTCGAGCAAGAGGAGCAGATAGCGCGCTCCGTCGTCGAGCCGTCGCCGCTCGACTCGCTCCGAATGTGAATGAACTCGTCGCCAAAGCACTCGGGGCAACGGGGCCGAACGATTGGAACAAAGACGCACGGCACGTCTGACCAACAGATGCGATCACGATTGTTTGAGTTGGTTGCCATGATCGTGCCCTACTCGCGTTCCGCGTGGCGGCGTAGTATTAGCCCATCGCTACGCAACCACACAACAATTTCTGGCACGCTGTACTTTCCCCGGCTGCCAGGCATGCCCTTCCGCGCCCACGTAGCAACCGCATCAGTCGAAACGCCAAGGCAGGCCGCAACCTGCGCCTGAGTGCAATCAATCCAATCCGGCACACTCCCATGTCCCACATCTACCTCACACTACCCAATCGCTCTGGGCTCTACCCCCAGGACCTACTGCTACTACCCCAGAATCGCCACCTTAACATGTGAAAATTTTGCAATCGCCCGGCTACCGCCCGCACCTGAGCCCTACCGGAAGGACCCAAAGCGGTGGGCCCCCCTGTGCCCCAGGGTTGCCAGTTGCGTTGCTCATTCCAGCCCCTCGGCCAAGCGCCGATTGATCTCAGCAATTTCCTCAGCACTAGGCGGTAACGGTAACGGATGTCCGTTTGCGTCGTGGTTTTCGGGGGTTGTGTTACCGTTACCACCGTTACCACCGTTACCGCTCAGAATGAACGTGGTAGCTGGCCGGCCACCAGTGGAGTTGTCGATCGCCCAGCGGCCCAAGCCGACCTTGGCCAGCCGCTCGAGCGCGGCCTCTCTGCTTCACCGGCGCCACGGTGGGCTCGTGAGCAGTGGGCCAGCTTGCGGGCGGTAATGGCGCCGCCTTGCTTTTGGATCAGTTCCACAAGCTCGCGGTGCTCGGCCATCTCGTTGTCCTCGGCCAGCACGTCATACACGCGGCGGGCCTCGGCGCCAAACCAGTCCGACAAGGCAATGCCGGCCTCGATGCTGGCCTGATCGACATGATCGGCCGAGCCATTTCCGGCAGCCCATGAACACAGTTGCACGATCAGGGCGAAGCGGGCGGTGTATGCTTCCAACTTCGACCAGCACGCGGCCAGGTCGTCATCCAGGTCGGGCATTTCCCCACGGTGCCGATCGTAGTACGCCACCCACGCGGCCTTGCCCTCAGGTGTCAACGGAAGCGAATATGGAGTCGGGTGGCCATCCTCATCGGCAGCCGGTTCGAGCGACAGTAAATTGCCGAAAACTTCACCGGTGGCCGCTTCGGTTTTCGGATCGACGGTGGCCTCACTCCATCGCACTTGACGCGGCGCTGGCATGGTCAGCAACAGCCGCGCACACAATCCATCTTGTAGATGCTCATGGCCGATCGCACGCCTTAGGATGCCGGGCTGGATTCCTCCCACGAGGCCCACGGACGCGCGCGGGATATGAATCATTTTCTTGTCGCCCGTCTTACGGTCGTGAGTCATCGGCAGACCAGACCAGCATGCAAGCCAGTGGCCCGTATCAGATCCTTTTGCGCCGTTCTGTTTGTACTGGCCAATGCCGCCGAGCCAGCCGGCCAGCTCATCGCGCACGACCAGCACGCCATCATCTTGACCATGCAACAGCATGGCCAGCGCTTCAATGGTGCAATCGCTCACGATGTATCGCCGGCAGTGCGGTTCCTTCGGTTCCCACGGCGGCGGTTCGGTGCTCTTGCTTCGCTTCCATTGCTGATAGTCGCGTTCGTACTGCGCACGCTCTTGCTCAAAATGTTTCACGGCTTCGGCATACTCGACGATGGCCTCGGCCTGTTTGCGTGCCAGGATCGCCGTTGAGACTTGCAAAGCGGGACTCTTGTGCGTTCCACTCTTGCCGACAATCGCGCACCAAAGTATCGCCGGTTCTACCCAAGATCGCTTCAGGCGAATCACTCGCGTATTGCCGATGGCCCGAGCCAGGCACGCCAACAGCGGTAACGCAACGTAACTAGTGGCACAGCCGATGGCCGTTGCCGCCTCGGTCACAAATTGCCGGCACGGCTCGGGAAGTGCATCGACGGGAAACTCGGAGTAGCCGGCCAATTGCCTCGGCTCGGGCAGCATTCCGCCCGCAGTCCAGCGCTTTAGTTCTGCTTCCGGTTGTTTCATCGGGCCGACCTCCCGATCGAATGGGTGGCGCAGAACAACTTGAGTGTGGCCGCCATGATGTCGAGATCGTTGGACAGATACACTTCGCGCACAACGAACCGATCGATCTTGGCCGTCGTGGCGATGAAGTCCACGTGATCCTTGCAGTAGGTGCAAACATTGCGGCAACACTTGGTTTGCTGATCGCGTACAGCATTACGGCAGGCGTCCTTCGCGGCATCGAGTTGTTCGGGGCCACTGGCCTCGATACGCTCCAGCAACGACTTGATTTGCAGCAGCAAAAACGCCCGTTTCGCTTGGGCAATATTTAGTGCCGTCATCGTGCCACCTCCACGTCGGTGGCCACGTCGATGATCAGCGCCAACTGGCCCGGCAACGGCTCGATGCTGCTGGGCAACAGAATCCAATTGATCGGCACGCTCCACTGGCCGAACAATCCGAAGATCGCCGGCTGCCAGGGCACGCCTTCGGTATCGTTGCTCCACGGTGGAACCGGTTCACCAAACCGAATCGACGCTTTGGTGCGCCTCACCTCCACCAGCGTGCCGACAAACGGCAGGCCGGATTTGCGCTCGCGTGTCGACAGGCAGGATCGCTTGATCTGAACTTTGCCACCGATGTGGTAGTTGAGAATCTGGCGGCGCCGTTTTAGTTCCGCTGCCGGGTCCAACGTGATAGAATCCATAGTGCTTCAACTCCTTGAAGCGCAGCCGCTTTCCTGACCGGGGGCGGCTCGCTTCGTTTTTGGGGAACTAAATGCCGGCTTCGCGCAATTCACGCTCGGCACGATCGATGGCGCGATCACGCTGGCGTGGTGATCGTATTGATGGTGCGTCAGTGCCGCCTCGATGTTCGGCGAATCGCTGGATCGCTTCGATCGATGTATATGGCCGGCCGCCGATGATCACGGTTTCCAGCTTGCGGCCACGCACGCCCTTGGTCCGCCAGCGCCAAATGGCGCAGAGAGATGGCCGGCCCGGAAGCATTCCGGCGGCCTGGGCCATGCTGATCAGGCCCTCAGATTTAATGTCGATTGCCATCGCAATACCCCGCAACGAAGTGACGTGAAAATCAACTTCGTGCAAGGATCGCATAGCCCGACGAATCCGTCGGGGGCGAGTTAGTAGCTAGTTAGTTCCTAGGGTGCTGATTACGAGCGTGGGCGGCGGGGAGTCGGGCCGATAGTAACCAACACCCGGTTTGTTTTTCACGATGCCGTCGGCCATCATTTCTTTTATGCCGTGTGGCTTGTAGAGCCGAGTGCCTTCACCACCACAAACTTCGTTGGCCAATGCCTGTTTGGACATTGCCTTGCCGTCGAGTGCCTTGTGGATTGCTACTTGAATCGGCGACCCCACAAAGGGCTTCGGCGGAATTGGCTTTATTCGCCCGACACAAAGCAACGAGGCAGTAAATGGATCGGTGTCCAGAAATTTGAACACAAAGCCGTCCTTCCGTCGGCTAGTGTGGGTGGGCATTTGCTCGAAAACATGCCGGAGCCACGTCAGGGCATACGGCGCTTGTCCAAAAAGTTCGTTGTACGGCTCAAGCCCGTTTGCCAACATCAGCTCACGCCCCGCGGCGGCCGCAAGATCGACTAGCTGGTCAGCACCCAAGCGATCGTCGTAGAGGGCCAGGTAGAATCGGTGTTGCGTTGTTGCAATCCGCGTATCGGCACCGTCTGCCGATCGGTCGCTGGCAAACATTCGAGCGTTGCTAAAAACCCCACCCCCAACGATTCTGGATTCGGGCGACAAAACGCCGTAGAGCACCAGTACGCGGTCGCGGGGTTGAGTCTTTAGGAAACTGATTTCGGTGTTCAGTACCTCGAGCGCGTGATCGTCGTCCGGCCTTCCATCGGGGTCAACGGTTACTTTCCCTTCGATGCACCCTGCACGAAGATTGAAGTGATTCCGAGCGTTGGCCTCAAAAGCGGGCCTCATCTCGCAAAGCGTGTTTGGCAGGTTGAACATTTGCACTACCTTTCCGCCAGGCCGGCCAGCCGCACAACGCGGGGTAGTGCTTCCACATCGTGCGGCCAGCCTGCGCGGGTGATCAAGCCCGCGAGCCCAGCAATTGAAACATTCTACAAAATATCAGCCGACTTGGGCCATCACGGCCGCAGCACGTTGCAGGTCACGTTCGGCGTAAACCTGTGTGATATCAGCCGCCGCGTGGCCCAATGTCACTTGTGCAGCCTCGAGCCCGAACTGGCGGCGAATTTCCGTTGCTGCTGAATGCCGCAATCGGTTCGGGTGCCACTGGTGGGCAAGTCGCCACTGTCGGCGTTGTTCGTCCGTCAGCCCCTCGGGCGTAGGAAACGCCAAGGCACAAGCCCGATGAATGGCTCGACGGTAACTATCGGTTGTGTATTGTTGCCCAGCAGGCCGGCCAGGCTTCGCCGATCGATTGCTGCCAGGACGGTTCCCGCACGATAGGGGCGTCTTGCGGGCCGCGTGCTGCGCTTGGCGCCGCTTCCGTTCGGAGTCTGCTGGGCAGAAGCAATGGGTTAACTTGTCGCGCAGCAGATATGGGCGCAGCACGTCCTGCGCTTTGGGACCAATGAAGATCACTCGCTCACGGCCGTGGTGTTCCGTTTTGTGGGATTCAGGACGATAAGCCCAAGAGGGTGCGGTTAGCTCCACGTCACAGGGGCGCAGCTTGCAGACTTCCTCAGGCCGGCATCCTGTCAGTCGTTGAAAGCGCACCATGTCGGCCACGACGGGCGGAAGATGCTCGAGGGTGGGGTTGACGCGCATGGCCCGCAAGACCGTGGCGGGGGCTCGTCGAAGGTATGAGCAAGGTGCGGACGCTGTCCGCATCGGTCAGTACGTGCGACGGTGGCTACGTTGGGCGTCGGGAAGGCTGCGACAACCGGCTATTGCCGCTTGCGATCGCGGCTTCTGCGGAGTTGCCAACCCATCACGGCGGTCGCCCCGATACATACCAAACTCATAGTACTAGGCTCAGGTTGTTGCCGCCAAACGATTCACTGTTCAGTATGTCGATGCCGGAGGCAAAGTCTGTCGCGTGCCTGGCTACACCGACAAGGGCAAATCACTCGACCTCGCTCGGAAGCTGGAAAAAGGTGAAGCCACTCCCGATCACTTGAAGTTCCGCAAGACTCTTGTGAACGAACATCTTGAGGCTTTCAAGCAGCACTTGGAAGCGCAGAACGATAGTCCCAAGCACGTCCGGCAGACTTACAACAGGATCAAAGCCGTCCTGGCTGGCTGCGGGTGGCAACGGGTTCGCAACGTCAGTCTCCCAGACATGGAAAACTGGCTAGCTGAACAACGCGAAAATGGCGAGTTTGGCATCCAGACGAGCAACTACTATGGCCGGGACTTCAAGTCGTTTATGACGTGGCTGGTTGACAACCACCGGGCCGAAACAAACCCCGTTGCTCGATTCGCGCCTTTGAACTCCGAGACTGACGACAAGCGTGAACGGCGGGTTTTGAGCGAAGACGACTTCGCAAAGCTGATTGCCGCCACCCTGAAAGGCGAACCCTACCGTCGCGTGACTGGTCAAGATCGTGCCTTGCTCTACATCGTGGCCAGCAACTCAGGGCTCCGCTGTTCGGAACTGGCCAGCTTGACCCGCGAGTCATTCGACCTGGACGCCGGGAAAGTCATCGTTCGCGCCGCACACTCCAAGCGGCGGCGTGAGGACGAACAGCCGTTGCGGCCCGACCTAGTGGCCCTGCTGCGGCCCTGGCTGGCTGGCCGCTTTGGCAGGCTGTGGCCCGGAAGCTGGGCGAACACGGCCGCTGCCATGCTGCAAATTGACCTGAAAGCCGCCAAGCTGCCCTACACCGATGACAAGGGGCAATACTACGACTTCCACGCCCTCCGGCATCAGTACATCAGCGGCTTAGCTCGGGCGGGTGTGCCGCTGAAGGTCTCGCAGGTGCTCGCCAGACATAGCACGATCCAGTTGACGATGGACCGTTACAGCCACTTGCTCACAGACGATGCCACGGCGGCACTTGCGAAGCTGCCACCGTTGCCGAATTTGACACAAAATTTGACACAAAGCCCCATCACTTCGCGTCGTGAGGCGGCACAGAATGGCACAATCGAGAACGGCGAGCGAGTGCCCATAAAGCAACGCAAGCCTTTGCCGGAGCCGTATTTGGCACAGCCTGTCACGAACTGCTACGGGAATGATGAAAGAGGCGCCGGTGGGAGTCGAACCCACGATGGCGGATTTGCAATCCGCTGCCTTAGCCTCTTGGCGACGGCGCCAGTCGTTTGCGTGTGTGGCAAGTATCTACGACACGTAGCTGAATTCCCAAGAATTCAGCCGATCCCAAACTGGAAGTCTGGCGACTTCAGCTACCTCAGCCGATCTCAAACTGAAGTCTTGCGACTTCAGCTACCACTGCCATAAAATGTTGTCTCACACTCGTTTGCCTGGAATTGCTGCATGCCGGACGCGCTACCGCTTTCGGCGGATCTTCGTCCGGGCAATTCGTTCTTGTTCTATCGTCATCTGCCGGCCGCCGGGGCGGGCATTTTTGACCTGCTAGCGTGGGGTTTTTTGCCCTGCGACGGCCATCGTTCTGCCCTCGCACGGGGGTGATCGCTTGTCCCCACGCCTGCGCGTACCTTAGGAAATCACACGACTTAGGTCAAGGCCGTCTCGCGCTCTGGGAAGACAGCGCAGAAAACCACCGCCCAGCTCGGGCCGACTGAATTCTACGCCAGCGGCCAAACGATCTAAGCTTCCAGACGCACTCGCGCCGTGGCAATCGGGCTCGCCGCTCCCGAAAGCGCCACGCGTGCCGCGTCCGTTTCACGGCTCATTCCGAAGGGAATCGGAAGTCAGGCAAAAGGAGTCGCCATGGGCATCTTCAGTTTCTTTGCGCGCGTCGCCGCGCAACTCATCGACCAGACCGCCGCCGACGTGGCGCAGCGAAGTTACAAAGCCGTGATGGACCGCGTGCGCCGGCGGGCCACGACCATGCGGGTGGCCGAAGCGCGGGGCTACGTTCGCTCCCGCTCGCTCGACATCGTCCACCGCGAGCTGGCCGCCATGCACAATGGCAAGATCCCGCTCGACCCCGCCACGCAAACGCAAATCATCAGCCGCGCCACCGAGTCGCTGGTCGCCAGCATCCTGGCCGAACTGCGCAGCGTGCCGGTAGCGGCCAAGCAGTCCGGAAAAACCACGGGCGCAAAGCGGCTTAGCAGCCCGCGGACACGCTATTCCAACGAGCATCGGACCTTTGGCGCGCGCACGACGACACGCAACCACGCCATGAATGCGTCGCTACGGCGCCAAAGGTCCGTATTTTTCTCTTTCGCGGCCTGCGTCTCCTGTAGCTGAATTCCCAAGACTTCAGCACGGCGCATGCGGCGAGCGCGCTGGCCCGAGGCTGAATTGTTGCCAATCCTCCTACGCTGTCGCAAGACTTCAGGGTGGCACGCGGGCTGGTCCCTCTTTACTCCAGGCTGAATTGTTGCCAATCCAGCTACTTGTTGGCTTGACCAAAGTGCGCGCGGCGCGGTTAACTGGCGCCGTTGGCACCCCAGGGGAGTTCGACGTCCGATGCATTCGTCTGGTCCGTCCGCGCGCCCGTTGGCTGGCGTGTTGAGCGTGTTTCAAACGCCCTACGCCGCCGACGAATCGATCGACTACGGCACGCTGGAAAAAGAAATCCACTGGCTGTTCGATCGCGGCGCCGACGGCATCGTGCTGGCCATGGTCTCCGAAGTGCTGCGGCTCTCGGGCGCGGAGCGCGCCCAACTGACCGAGTTCGCCTGTCGCGTGGGAACATTGCGCGGCGCGGTGGTGATCAGCGTTGGCGCCGAAAGCAGCCACACGGCGGAGAACTATGCCCGCGGCGCCGAAGCAGCCGGCGCCACGGCGCTGATGGCCGTGCCGCCGATCGCGGTGGCGCTAGCAGAAGAGCAACTCTTCGCGTATTACGCGCGCATCGTCCGCGCCGTCGAGATTCCGCTGGTCGTGCAGGACGCCAGCGGCTATGTCGGCCGGCCGATGTCGATCGGGTTGCAGGCCCGGCTGCTGGACGAGCTGGGGCCGCGCGTGTACTTCAAGCCCGAGGCCGTGCCGATTGGCCCGCGTCTCAGCGAACTGCACGCGGCCACCGGCAATCGCGCGCGCGTTTTCGAGGGCACCGGCGGCATCGCCTTGGTCGATAGCTACCGCCGCGGCATTGTCGGCACCATGCCGGGCGCCGACCTGATCGACGGCATCGTCGCGCTATGGCGCGCCCTGGAAGCCGGCGATGAAGCGGAAGCCGATCGTCTGTGGCTGCCGCTGGCGGCCCTGGTGTCGCTCGAGCACAGCCTCGACGCCTTCTTGGCCATCGAAAAACATCTGCTGGTACGGCAAGGCGTGTTCACCAACACGATCGTCCGCGGACCCGTCGGCTATACTCTCGACGACGTCACGCGCCAGCAGGTCGATCGTCTGTTCGACCTGCTAGTGCAAGCGGTGAGCGAATCAAAATACGGCGCGAAGGCGAAGTAGTTGCAGCCTTCGAGCGACATCACACTATCGAGCAAGCAGTGGCACTGACCGTCGAAGTAGGACGTCCTGACGCCAGCGGCGTCAAACATCTCGGCCCATGAGCAACGCCCTGGGAACCTATGACCGCGCCACCGTTGTGATCCAAGCCACAACCCCGGGGCGATGCCCGCGGGCTTACATGTTGGCGCCTTCAGCGTGCCAGCGCCGGCGCAACAAAAAACTCCGAGCGCTGCCCAGCGATCGGCTGCGCCCGGAGTCCACTTGCTGAATACTATTCACAGTGCATTACTTGACCTGCGCCAGGCCGATCACGCCGGTGGCGACGCGGGGACCCGCGGCGCCCGAGGGCTGCGACTTCAAATCATCGGCGCCGCCGTGCACGACAATCGCGCGGCCGATGACATGGTGCAGTTCGAGCCCCTTGGCGTCGATGTCCACCTTGGCCACGCCGTCGGACCCGGCCGTGATGTTGCCGAAGTCGCCGGCATGATGCTCTTTGGAATGTGGCCCGCCGTGTTCTTTCATATCGGGGTTGTAGTGCCCGCCCGTGGCCGTGCCGTCGTCGGCGCACAAATCGCCAAACTGGTGGATGTGGAAGCCGTGCTTGCCGGGCGAAAGGCCCTTCACTTCACCCGTGACGTGCACGGCGCCCTTCTCTTGCTTCATCAAAATCGTGCCGCCGACGCCCTCGCTCCCCTTGGAGGGCACCAGCACGACCACGGCCTCGCCGATGCCGGCGCCATGATCGTCCGCCGCGCTGGCCATCGCTGCAATTCCCCACACCGAAAGCATGGCGCAAACACTCAGCATGCATTTCTTCATCGCTCGGTCCTTTCTTGCACGAATCACTCATGGTTCCCATTTGTCTCGTCGTGGCGCTGGGCAAGAACCCAGCCGCGGCATATTCTAGCGAATCGGCATTGCCATGTCGCCCGAATTGGCCGCGTTCTCGACCTAATCTTTCAGGAAGTCTACCTTTAGAATCGCCAGCGTGTCGGCTGATCAAATCGTTCTCCACGGAAGCTTGCGGCATGCAGCCTGTCAATTTGCACGAATACGAGCAGGCGGCCAAAGAGCGGCTGCCGCAGATGGTGTTCGACTACTACTTCGGCGGCGCCGAGGACGAAATCACGGTGCGCGACAACCGGCAGGGCTGGCAGGCGCTCCGCTTTCGCCCTCGGATCTTCGTCGACGTGTCCCAGCGCGAACTCTCCACCACGGTGCTCGGCCAGCGCATCGCGTTTCCCGTCATGACCGCGCCGTGCGCATTCAATTCGCTGGCCCACGCCGAGGGCGAGCGTGCCGTCGCCCGGGCCACGACCGCGGCCGGCATCATGCAAGTCGTCAGCACGGCCGGCACCCACAGCCTGGAAGAAGTCGCCGCCGCCGCGCCCCACGGGCTGCGCTGGTTTCAACTCTATTGCTATCGCGACCGTAGCGTCACGCAAGGGCTCGTCGAGCGCGCCGTGGCCGCCGGCTACAAGGCGCTGTGCCTCACCGTCGACGCGCCGCTGGTCGGCCGGCGCGACCGCGACACGCGCAACAACTTCGGGCTGCCGAGGGGCATGACCTGGAAGAACCTCGAGCAGGCGGGGCTCGACCGCATGGATGCCGGCGACGAAGGCTCGGCGCTGGTGAAATACATTGCCGAAATCTGGGACGCATCGCTCACCTGGGAATCCGTCGAGTGGCTGCGCAAGCTGTCGCCGCTGCCGCTGGCCGTCAAAGGCGTGCTCACGGCGGAAGACGCGCAGCGAGCCGTCGATCACGGCGTCGATGCGATCGTGGTCTCCAACCACGGCGGGCGTCAACTCGATGGCACGCTGCCGACCAGCGCAGCGTTGGCGGAAGTGGCCGACGCGGTGCGCGGCCGCGTCGAGTTGCTCGTCGACGGCGGCATCCGCCGCGGCAGCGACGTGGTGAAGGCCCTCGCCCTGGGCACCCGCGCCGTGCTGGTCGGCCGGCCGTACCTCTGGGCGCTAGCCACCGACGGCCAGGCCGGCGTCGAGCGCATGCTCGGCCTGCTGCGCGACGAAATCGATCTCTGCATGGCGCTGGCCGGCCGGCCCACGATCGAGAGCATCGACCGCACACTGTTGGCGGGGCCGGTGGAAGCGTAGACATTCCGCTACCGGCCACCGCTGCGGTGTCTGGCCGCTGGTATACTGTCGCCCATGAGCGCTCCAACTGAACTACTACCGGCTGAAGCCGGTAGGTTCGAGGAGAATCGTGGCTACGGACTGAAGTCCTGCGCTCACGATTTGGTAATGCGGAAATTGTCGCCGCCATCGTCAGGCTCAGTGCCTTGTTGTTGGCGGATATATTCTTGGATCACCTCGTCAGTCACGTTGCCGCTGGATGCCACAAAGTAGCCGCGGGCCCACAAATGCCGACCCCAGAACTCTTTTTGCAGATGCTTGAACTCCATCAGCAACTTCCGCGAGCTTTTGCCCTTGATGTACTGCATGGCCTTGCTTGGCGACAGATTCGGCGGACAGGACAGCAGCACATGCACATGGTCGCGAGACACCGAGCCCTCCAAAATCTCGATTTCGTTGGTTCTACACACTTCTCGCACCAGTTCCCGCAGCCGCATTCCGACCGCATCGGCCAAAATGGGCTTCCGATACTTGGTGATCCACACAAAATGGTACTTCAGGTCGAAACGGCTATGCGAACTCGTGCGGTACTTTTCCATCCCCAAATTCTAGCAAACGAAGAACCTAAAGGTTTCGCCTGAAGGCGAGGGTTTTAGACCCATCGCAAGGACAATAAGACTCGACGTTTTCAGCGAGGCTTTCTGGTGCTGGGATTGATGGTGGGTCTGCTCGTCGGCGTCCGCACGTCCAACGCTATCGTCACATGGGCTGTTTCAGGAATCCGCCCGATGTCCCGCAATGAATTGGGCGGCTGGCGTATCGCGTGTGTCGTAGCGATTGCAATCGTGGGATTCGCCGCCGGAGTCGTCCTCGACTATTTGTTCAATCACAACCGTCCGCGCTAGACGAATTGAATCGATTGCACGTCGGGGAGGCACCCAGCATGTCGGACATCCAAGCGACCGAACCGCCCAAGCGGCGCTGGTTCCGCTTTCGTTTGCGGACCATGCTAGTCGTCGTGACGATCGTCTGCGCGTGGCTCGGTTGGAGTCTGCGTCAACTGCACCAGCGTGAAATAGTGCGACAGTTCGTCCTCGCCAATCGCGGGAAGATTGAGTCGGGCGCTCCGAGCCGACCATGGAAGTCGCTGCCGCTGTCTTGGCGGATTCTCGGCGAGCAACCGGTGTCCTTGATCGACCTGCGAGGACGTCCTTCGTACTTCACGGACGAAGACCGTAGCTACATCCAATCTTATTTCCCCGAAGCTGAAATCTGGTTGAGTCGCAACAGGCCGCAGTAGCCGCTGCTGCGCAATTGTCCACACGTGCGTGGATCTATTATAGGACAAACGTTCCAAGCCGCCTGTCGCCGCGGCTCATCTTCGTGGCTGACGCGTGCGTTTGCCCCTCGCGCGGCACGCCTAGAAGCTATCCGCCCCGGCGCGCACCTAGCAATCGTCGCAAACTCTCGTCACCTATGTAGTCCGCCGGCGTCTTGCCGTTCTTGTTCTTGATCGAAGGATCGGCGCCGTAGCGCAGCAGGATCTCGACAATCTGTCGAGCCTCTTTGTCCTTGCCGGCTGTGCCCGGCGCGCCGGTCGAAGTCACGGCGCGGTGCAACGGCGTGGATCCGGACCGCTTGCACTGCTGATTCACGACGGCGCCGTGTTGGAGCAGCGTTTCCACAGCCGCCGGACTGCGAAAGCGAACCGCATGGTGCAGCGGGGTCACGCCGTTCTTGTCGGTCTGGTGAATGTCGGCGCCGGCTTTTAGGAGTGCCTCGATCTCGGCCCGCTGCCGCTTTGGGTCGGCACTGCGCTGGCAGCATACGGACGAGAGTTCGCGAACTTTCGTGGGTGGGCTCATGGGGCCTCCAGGCATAATTATTGTATCAATGGACCACGCCGCCCAAAGCTACGCATTTTGCAAATCAACCGCCCGGCGGTTAGACTGAAGATCTATCCCGCCCGCCTTCCACCGTCCAACCGCGTCCACTTGTCCCCCAACGATAAAGGTCTATCGCGATGAGCAGCCAGTCCCCCAGTCGTCGTCAGTTCTTGCAAACCTCGGCCGCCGCGGCCGCCGGCTTGAGCGTACCCTATTGGTTCACGGGCGCAACGCCCTGGCCGCCGAAAGGCAAAGCAAGAACGATCGGCCGCTGGTCGGTTGCATCGGCACGGGCGATCGCTGGCAAGGGGGCATCGTCGGCGGCGTGCGTCACTTCGGCGATATCGTGGCCGTTTGCGACGTCGACAAGAAACACGCCGAGCAGGGCAACGAGAAAGCCGGCGGCAAGGCCGACATCTACGAAGACTATCGCCATGTGCTCGACCGCGACGACGTCGAACTGGTGACCATCGTCACGCCCGACCACTGGCACTCAAAGATCGCCATCGAAGCGATGAAGGCCGGCAAGGACGTCTATTGCGAAAAGCCGCTCACGCTGACGATCGACGAAGGCAAGCAAATTTGCCAGGTCGCCAAGCAGACCGGCCGCGTGTTCCAGGTGGGCACGCAGCAGCGCACCGAAATGGATCAGCGCTTCCTGCAGGCCATTGCCATCATCCGCGACGGCCGCATTGGCAAAGTCCGCCGGGTCACCTGTGCCATCGGCGCCGCGCCGGCCGAGGGGCCGTTCGAGCCGATGCCGGTCCCGCCGGAGTTGAATTGGGAAATGTGGCAGGGCCAGACCCCGCTGGTCGACTATACCAAGAAACGCTGCCACTACGAGTTCCGTTGGTGGTACGAGTATTCCGGCGGCAAGATGACCGACTGGGGCGCCCACCACGTGGACATCGCCCAATGGGCCATCGGCGCGGATCACACCGGCCCAATCTCGGTCGAAGGCACGGCCAAGCACCCGCACATCCCCAACGGCTACAACACAGCCATCGAGTTTTTGGTCAATTGCAAGTTCCAGGACGGCACGGAGCTGATCATCCGTCACGACACCGACAACGGCATCACCTTCGAAGGCGACGACGGCAAGTTTTTCGTCAGCCGCGGCTCACTCAAGGGGGCGCCGGTCGAGGCATTGGCCGACAAGCCATTGCCGGAGGATGCGATCGAAAAGGTCTATGGCGGCAAGCCCACCAGCCACATGGCCAACTTCATCGACTGCGTGAAAACTCGCAAGCAGCCGATTTCCGACGTGTTCACGCATCACCGCTCGGTCACGACCTGCCACCTGGCCAACATCGCCATCCGCCTGGGCCGCAAGCTCAACTGGGATCCGGATAGCGAGCAGATCGTCGGCGACTCCGAAGCCCAAAGCTGGCAGTCCCGCCCGCAACGCAAAGGCTACGAGATCGTGGTGTAGAACAGGCCGGAGGCTGCAGGAGGAATCAAGTTATCGTGGCAGTGTCGGCTGGGTGGCGGTGTTGGTTGGGCAGAATGGTCGGAAAGCGACGGCGGTTGCTCTTCTTCCTACGGCCTACCGCCTGCTACGCGGCGACTTTGCTCTCGACGTAGTTGCACATGTCTTGGACGGTGAGCAGGTTGCCGAAGTCTTGCACGACGGGGTTGGCTTCGAAGGCAGTCAGGTTGGCGAACTTCATCCGCTCTTTGAGCAGCGTCAGGCCCTCGGGCGTGACGCGGCCGTTTTGCACGTACTCGGCGTTGTTGAGGATGTCTTCGGGAAACAGTTCGCCGCGTGGGATCTTGATGTCGAAGGCCTTTTCCAGGCGGAACACGATGTCCAGAAAGTCGATCGACTCGGCGCCCAGATCGCCCACCAGCCGTGCCTCCGGCGTGACTTCATCCTCGTCCACGCCCAGCGCGTCGACCAACGCCAGTTGCACCTTCGAAAATACTTCCTCTTTCGTCGCCATCGCTGGCACCTCCCCGGTAGATCTGGACCCCAATCGCGCGACCGCGCTATTTATCCGATTTGCACGGACGTGCAAAGAACTTGCGGCTGGCGGGCCTCCTGGCCACTCCACGTCCCGCGCGCTGGGGCCAGTCTAGCGTTTCACTTTCGGCATTTCAACGGCTTTAGGCGATCCCGGAAAGGATGATAACGCCCCTGGGCGCCCGCCCGATGTCGGCGTAAGCCCCGGCCTCGCCGCCCAGCAGTACCGGTTGCGCGAAACGTCAAAAACGCCGGAAAAAGGCCCCGCTTGGCTGTGCATGCTTGACGCTTGTTGAGCGCGCATCTAGCCTCAAAGTTGATGCGATGCTTTGCGACACATCTTCGACGCCCGCCGCGCTCGACGGCTACTGGCCGCTGGCTCGCGGTATTGGCCGTTATCATCGCGGGGCTTGGATCGTGGTCGACAAGCGTCGCCACGTCCGCGGCGCAATCCACACCGCAGATTCCCCGTCGCATTGAAGCGTTCCTCCGCAGTTGCGAAACCTCGCGCAAAGGCGCGATCGTGCGGCTCGAATACGAGCTCCGCGGATTGCGCGCCCAGGCGTCACCCTCAGCCGCTACCGCGCGGCGGATCAAGACTGTCGAAGCCAATCTTCGCGCGCTGCACGCCAACAAGGAACCCGTGGTCCCGGCTCTGCACTTTCCCCCGGAAGTGGGCGACATCGGCCGTTTGCCGCAACTCTCCTGCCACGTCGAACAGATCCTCTCCAAGGATCAAATGCTCGTACAGTGCAACTTCTCGCTGAAAGTGCGAAGCGTGCGCAACTTTCAGCCGCGGCTGGAAACGGTCGTGCGGCCGATCAGGTTTCTTATCGATGGGCTGCCCACTTCCACCGTCACCGAGGGGGCCGACGCACCCTTGCTCGACGTCTTTGAAATTAGCGCCGAGCGCAGCTACCAATCGGTATCAGGCAAGAACATCAGCGTGTTGGTCTTGTCGCCTTTCGACATGAAGGCCATCGAGCCATACTTCCGGGCCATATCCTCCGCGCGCTGATAGCCCCCCATCTGGGGACGTATTTTTGGCCGCGGCGTAAGGCATTTTCTTCTCCCGGTCCGGCCAAACTTGGCCCCCCGCGCCGTCGACTGCAAAACGTGCTGGGACTGGAAAGTCCTGGAAACGCTGTAGAATTGGCATAAACTAGAAATGAACTAGACATTTCCCGGCATTGATTCAGTCCGCCCCTGAGCCTGCGACGGATTGGCCCCTTCAGGGGGACTCCGCCGGGGGGATTGATGCTATAATGTTGCCACAGAAGTCGTCGGGCCCCGATCTGCTGGCAGTTAGGGGACATCAGACGCGGTTTCGACGACCGTAGGAGGCACTATGAGTGTGAAGTTGTTGATCGCAGACGATCATGAAGTGGTCCGCTCCGGTTTGAAGAGCATGTTGGCCGGCACGGATATCAAGATCGTGGCCGAGGCCTCGACCGGCGAACAAGCCGTTCGATTGGCGCTCAAACACGAGCCGGACGTCGTACTGTTGGATATCCGCATGCCCGAGGGCGACGGCTTGAATGCGCTGGGTCGCATCAAGCTGGATCGTCCCAACATGCCGATCCTGATGCTCTCGACGTATGACAATCCGACGTACGTTGCCCGTGCGGTGGCTTTAGGAGCGTGCGGTTTCCTGCTCAAAGGCGCCACGCGCGAGAAGCTGCTCGAGTCGATCCATGCGGCCGCGGCCGGACAGAGCACTTGGACGCGCGACGAATTGCGCCGCGTCACCGGCGCGCTGGCCACGCCGCGTCTGGCCGCCGACGTCGAAGTTCCTCTCACCCAGCGCGAGAGCGAAGTCCTGCGGCAATTGGCCTACGGCCTGACCAACAAGGAAATTGCGTTGGCTTTGCACATCAGTTACGAAACCGTGAAGGAGCACGTGCAGCACATTCTCCGCAAGATCGGCGTTTCCGATCGCACCCAGGCCGCCGTGTGGGCCGTGCGCAAGGGACTCGTGTAGTTGCGCCGGCTTGCGGAAACGGGCCGAACTCCGAGAATCGGAGTCAGCCAAATTGGGGAATGGCCATCACTCCGACCGCAACGCTCACCGGTTCCTACCGCCGTGTCTACTTCGACCGATATTCGCCTGGTTGCCGCCAGCGCGTCTACGGAACGCATTCCGTACCGCACGCCGATGAAGTTCGGCGGCCGCGTCGTTACTGAAGCGCTGCTGCTGAACGTTTCGGTGGACGTGGAAACCCACGACGGCCGCACGGCGCGCGGACTCGGCTCCATGCCGCTGGGCAATGTTTGGGCCTGGCCCAGCAACACCATGGCGGGCAACACCACGCTGGACGCCATGCTGGCGCTCGGCCAGCGCATGGTTCGTGCCGCCCAAAGCTGCACGGTCGAAGGTCACCCGCTCGAAATCACGCAGGCGCTGGCGAGCCATCTGGCCAGTGCCGCGGCCGAAGTCACTCGCAACGCCGGACTGGCCGAACTCATGCCTCCCCTGGCGCAACTCGTGGCGGCCAGCCCGCTGGAAGCCGCCATTCACGACGCCTACGGCAAGGCACTCGACGCGAACGCCTACAACCTGCTCGGCGCCGAGTTCGTGCACGCCGACTTGAGTCACTATCTGGGCCAGGACTTCGCCGGCGAGTATCTCGACCAGTACACGCTGCGCGAGCCCAAGCCGCGGATGCCCTTGTATCACCTGGTGGGCGTGCTCGATCCGCTAACGATCGGCGACCTGCAAGAGCGCGTCAACGACGGCCTGCCCGAAACCTTGCCCGACTGGATCGCCGCCGACGGTCTCACGCACCTGAAGATCAAATTGGCCGGCGACGATCTGGCCTGGGACGTCGACCGCGTGGTGGCAGTGGAAACGAACGCCGTGCCGGCGCAGCAAGCCCGCGGCTGCAGCGACTGGAACTACTCGCTCGACTTCAACGAGAAGTGCGCCAACGTCGAGTACGTGCTCGACTTTCTGGCGAAGTTGCAAGAGCGCTCGCCGCAAGCCTTCGCCCGCGTGCAGTATATCGAACAGCCCACGCACCGCGATCTGGCGGCGTATCCGGAAAACCGCATGCACCGCGCCGCGGCCATCAAACCGGTGGTGATCGACGAATCGCTGGTGGATTTGGAGAGCCTGTTGCTCTGTCGCGAACTGGGCTACACCGGCGTGGCGCTCAAGGCGTGCAAAGGCCACAGCGAGGCCCTGCTGATGGCCGCCGCCGCGCAAAAGTACGGCATGTTCCTCTGCGTGCAGGATCTCACCTGCCCGGGACGGTCGTTTTTGCACTCGGCCAGCCTCTCGGCCCGCATTCCCGGCGTAGCGGCCATCGAGGGCAATGCACGGCAATACTGCCCGGCCGGCAACCTCGAATGGGCCGCCCGCTTTCCCACCATGTTCCACGTCACCGACGGCACCCTGGGCACGGCAGTGCTGGCTGGGCCGGGACTGGGATACTAGCGGACCCGCGAAGACGCTCGGAAAGAGTGCGTCGCTCGGCGTGCCATACGGCTTACGAGCGACTCGAACAACTTCGATTCTTCATCGCGGGCGCGGCGATTCACACGTGGCCCCGTGCCACAATGAGGCGGTTCGCACGGTGGATCCATCGAGGCAATGACTTGTATCGTGGGCCCACGATGCAATGACTCGCCTTGTGGGCCAACGGTCCACGATCGAGTTCGCAAATGGGCGGACCGATGGCAAAAAACTACGCGGAAACAAGTTCCTCCAGTCTCAAAGCCGCCGCCACAGTCGACAGGCGCGTCACCTCTGTCCAGGTATTCACCGAAGGCGTCCCCCAACGCGTCCCTAATGCAATTCTCACGACGCGCGGTTATTCTAGACACGAAATCCCAACGCGCGTCACGTAAACCGCCCAAGTGAGACCCCCACCGCATGAGCAATTTGCAACGGCTTCAGCTTGCCGCTATTCCCTTGGTCGTCGCACTCCTTTGCCTGGGGACGACCAATCCCGCACGGGCTCACGACGATCATCCGCCCAAGAAAGTGCTGGACGAGGAGCTGTATCGCGCCACGCCGATGCCCGACCGCATCATTCTCACCTGGACCGGCGACCCGGCTCACTCGCAAGCGGTCAACTGGCGCACCGATACGTCGGTCGACGGGGCGCTGGCGCAAATCGCCGTGGCCACGTCCGGGCCGGAGTTCATCAAAAAGACCACCGACGTGCCGGCCACCACCTCGCAATTCGAAGGCGAGTTGGGCCCGGCCCACTACCATAGCTTGAACTTCACCAGCCTCGAACCGGCCACCAAGTACGTCTATCGCGTGGGCGACGGTGTCAACTGGAGCGAATGGTTCCAGTTCACCACGGTCAGCGACAAGCCGGAGCCGTTTTCGTTCATCTACTTCGGCGATGCGCAAAACAGCGTGCGCGAGCATTGGTCGCGCGTCATCCGCGAAGCCCACAGCGACGCGCCCAAGGCGCGCTTCATGCTCCACGCGGGCGATCTGATCAACACCGGCAACAGCGACGCCGAATGGGGCGAATGGTTCGGCGCCGGCGCATTTCTCAACGCCATGGTGCCCAGCATCGCCACGCCCGGTAATCACGAGTATCCGCGCGACCGCACCAAGGCCGACGCCCACAGCCGACTGTCGCGCCATTGGCGTCCGCAATTCACGCTGCCGGAAAACGGTCCCGCCGGCTTGGAAGAAACCGTCTACTGGCTCGACATCCAGGGCACGCGCATCATCTCGCTCAATTCGAACGAGATGCACCAGCAACAAGTCGATTGGCTCAGCGACGTGCTGGCCAACGATCCCTGCAAGTGGACCGTGGTCACCTTCCACCACCCGGTGTACTCGACCGCCAAGGGGCGCGATAACCCCGAGATTCGCGCCCTCTGGAAGCCACTGTTCGACCAGTACAAAGTCGATCTCGTGCTGCAAGGGCACGACCACACCTACGCCCGCTTCAATCCGCAGGTGACCGAGAACGTGCCCGTGGGCGCCAGCGCCCGCAGTCCCGCAGGGGGCACGATCTACGTCGTGTCGGTCAGCGGCCCGAAGATGTACAACCTGGAGCGCCGCCCCGAAATGGCCCGCGCCGCCGAGAACACGCAGCTCTATCAGATCATCACGATCGACGGCGACACGCTGCGTTACGAAGCCCGCACCGCCACGGGCGAATTGTACGACGCCTTCCGCCTCAACAAGTGTCCCGGCGAGCTCAACCAGCTCGTCGACGAAATCCCCAAAACCCCCGAACGCCGCGCGGAAAAAAACGCCGGCAAATAGGGGCACGTCGGCTTGCCCTGAATACTACGGAGTATTCAGGTGTCACATCCCCGGCACCACCGCCACGCGGGGTGCCTTGGACGTGATGGCGTGCTGAAACGCTGCGTCGGCATCGGCCAGGGCAAAGCGGCCCGACACCAGTTCGCCGAATGGATAGTGTGTGGGGTGTGCCGCCAGAAATTCGACGGCCGTCTGCAAGTCGGCCGGCGTGTAATTGTGCATCCCTTCGATCCGCAACAGCCGGCGCACGACCTGCTCGGCCGGCAGCGCCACGTCGCGCGCCGGATACACCGCGCCTACCAGTACGTAGCGGCCGCCAATTCTCAGCAACTCTAGACCGCGTTCCATTGCCTCGGGCGAGCCCGACAACTCAAGCGCCACGTCGACGCCGCGTCCTTCCGTCGCCTGCTTGAGGGTCTGCTCCAAGGTGTCGCTGCCGGCAACTAAATGAACGGCCCGCGTCGCGCCGAAATCCTTGGCTCGTTGCAAACGGTCCGCGTCCGGGTCGCACACGATGATCTCTCGCGCCGCTAGCGCTGGCCATGGCCGCCGCCGTCAGGCCCAGCATGCCCGCGCCTTGAATCAGCACCGCGCTATCGCGACACTCTCCGGCAATCCGCAGCGCCGCCGCGATCGTGGCGGTGGCGCAATTGGCCGGACAAGCCACCTCGTCGGGCAACGTATCCGGCACGCGCAGCACGGCGGTCCCTCGCGCCAGATGGCAGAACTCCGCCAAACCGCCGGAGAGCGGGTGGTTCGCGACGATCCGCTCGTGACCATACTTGAACAGCCGCTCGCACTTCTGCGGCAAACCCCGCGCGCAATAGAAGCATTCCCTGCAACTGGCCGCGATGGACCATGTCACGCGGTCGCCCACGGCCAGCGGCGCGCCCGCCAGATCGACGCCCCCTTCGCCCGGCAACGCCGCCACGCGCCCAGGATCTCATGCCCGAGAATGGTAGGGCAGGGCGTCTGCCGCCGTCCTTGATACGTGTGCAGGTCGCTGCCGCACAGCGTGGCGAATGTGACTTCGACCAACACTTCGCCCGCCGCCAGTTCGGGCAATGAAAAGCTCCGCGACACCAGCGGCTGCCGCGGTCCCACGAAAATCATCGCTCGCGCCGTCTTGCTCGTCATCACGGTGCGTCCTCGTATCCGGCGGGTGCTGCGAACCGGTTTCCGCCCGCGGTGGCCGCGCTGACCAAAGCCAACACGGCCCCGACGCCGGCCACCACGGCCAGCAACAAAAACGCCGAAGCAAATCCGTAGTCCACCTTGTCCACGATCGCGCCGAGAATCGGCCCCTGCGCCGCGCCGAGCGC